>NZ_JAIZQG010000012.1:0-192828 GCF_020419965.1 Burkholderia sp. AU39826 | reverse complement strand
CGTCGACGGGGATCAGCACGGCTCAAAGCGGAGTGACGTCGTTGTCGACGGGCCTGAGCGCGACGAATAGCACGGTGACCTCGCTGTCGACGTCGGCGTCGACGGGGATCAGCACGGCTCAAAGCGGCGTGACCTCGTTGTCGACGGGTCTGAGCTCGACCAATAGCTCGGTGACCTCGCTGTCGACGTCGGCGTCGACGGGGATCAGTACGGCTCAAAGCGGAGTGACCTCGTTGTCGACGGGTCTGAGCACGACGAATAGCACGGTGACCTCGCTGTCGACGTCGGCGTCGACGGGGATCAGCACGGCTCAAAGCGGCGTGACGTCGTTGTCGACGGGCCTGAGCGCGACGAATAGCTCGGTAACCTCGCTGTCGACGTCGGCCTCGACGGGGATCAGCACGGCTCAAAGCGGCGTGACCTCGTTGTCGACGGGTCTAAGCTCGACGAATAGCTCGGTGACGTCGCTGTCGACGTCGGCGTCGACGGGGATCAGTACGGCTCAAAGCGGAGTGACGTCGTTGTCGACGGGTCTGAGCACGACGAATAGCACGGTGACCTCGCTGTCGACGTCGGCGTCGACGGGGATCAGCACGGCTCAAAGCGGCGTGACCTCGTTGTCGACGGGTCTGAGCTCGACCAATAGCTCGGTGACGTCGCTGTCGACGGGTCTGAGCGCGACGAATAGCTCGGTAGCGTCGCTGTCGACGGGCGTAGCAAATTCTGTGCAGTATGACAACGCAGCGCATACGTCGGTGACGTTGGGTAGTGTCGGCGCGACTACGCCGGTCACATTGACTAACGTCGCCGCAGGCGTGAATCCAACCGACGCGGTGAACTACAGTCAGTTGAGTTCACTGTCGACATCAGCGTCAACGGGCCTTTCGTCGGCGACCAGCTCGATCACGTCGTTGTCGACGTCGACCTCGACGGGCATCAGCTCGTTGTCGACCGGGTTGAGCACGACCGACAGCACGGTGACGTCGCTGTCGACGTCGACCTCGACGGGCATCAGCTCGTTGTCGACTAGCCTGAGCACGACGGACAGCACGGTGACGTCGCTGTCGACCTCGGCCTCGACGGGCATCAGTTCGTTGTCAACTGGCCTGAGCACGACGGACAGCACGGTGACGTCGCTGTCGACCTCGGCCTCGACGGGCATCAGTTCGTTGTCGACTGGCCTGAGCACGACGGATAGCACGGTGACGTCGCTGTCGACGTCGACCTCGACGGGCATCAGTTCGTTGTCAACTGGCCTGAGCACGACGGACAGCACGGTGACGTCGCTGTCGACGTCGACCTCGACGGGCATCAGTTCGTTGTCGACTGGCCTGAGCACGACGGACAGCACGGTGACGTCGCTGTCGACGTCGACCTCGACGGGCATCAGTTCGTTGTCGACTGGCCTGAGCACGACGGACAGCACGGTGACGTCGCTGTCGACCTCGACCTCGACGGGCATCAGTTCGTTGTCGACTGGCCTGAGCACGACGGACAGCACGGTGACGTCGCTGTCGACCTCGGCCTCGACGGGCATCAGCTCGTTATCGACTGGCCTGAGCACGACGGACAGCACGGTGACGTCGCTGTCGACCTCGGCCTCGACGGGTATCAGCTCGTTGTCGACTGGCCTGAGCACGACCAACAGCACGGTGGCGTCGTTGTCGACCTCGACGTCGACAACCGTCAACTCGCTGTCGACGGGATTGAGTGCGACCAACAGCAACCTGGCATCGTTGTCGACGTCCACGTCGACGGGCATTGGCTCGCTGTCGACCGGCCTTAGCGCAACCGGGAGCAGCGTCGCGTCGCTGTCGACGGGGCTGAGCACGACGAACAGCAACGTGGCGTCACTCTCGACATCCGCATCCACCGGCGTCAGCTCACTGTCGACGGGCCTGAGCACGACCAACAGCAGTGTCGCGTCGCTGTCGACGTCAACGTCGACCGGCCTCAGCTCGACAAACAGCAGTATTACCTCGTTGTCGACGGGATTGAGCACGACCGACAGTAACGTGACGTCGCTCTCGACCGGACTGTCCACAACCAACGACAGCCTGGCATCGCTTTCAACCGCAGTGGCGCCCCTCACGTCGATCAAGACCCAGACGACGGACGGTAGCACCGCCATCGGCACCGGGGCCACCGCGGCACCGAACTCGACGGCCGTCGGTCAAGGCGCATCCGCGTCCGGAGCGAACTCGACCGCGGTGGGTGAAGGCGCGGTTGCATCCGGGCAAAACTCGACTGCAGAGGGGCAGGGCGCGATCGCCTCGGGCGCTAACTCGAAGGCGGATGGTCAGGCCGCAGCCGCGACAGGAGACAACTCGACTGCATTGGGCCAGGGATCGACTGCTTCGGGAGCCAATACGACTGCGGTAGGACAGGGCAGTGTCGCGAGCGCTTCGAATGCCGTGGCAATCGGTGCGGGTTCGGTGGCTTCGCAGCCCAACACGGTGTCGTTCGGATCGCCCGGCAATGAGCGTCGGTTGACGAACGTGGCGCCTGGCATCAACGGAACGGATGCAGCGAACATGAACCAGTTGTGGGGTGTCCAGTCGACCGTCAATGAGGTAGCACGTCGTGCCTACTCCGGGATCGCCGCGGCAACCGCGTTGACCATGATTCCCGAAGTCGACCCCGGGAAGACGATTGCGGTGGGGATCGGAGGGGGGAGTTACCAAGGGTATGCAGCGACTGCGCTCGGGGTATCCGTTCGCTTCAGCGACAACCTGAAAGCGAAGATCGGGGTAGGGATCAGCGGGAGCGCCAGCACTTATGGCGCTGGCGTCTCATATCAATGGTAAAGCGTTGATTTGAGCTCCGGGCGGATGCCGATCCTGTCGGCATCCGCCCGGAGATTTCCCTGCTCAACCGCTAATAATTTTGCCTCGTCAAGTGGGGCGTTTTATGGATAGCTTTCAACTACGCCACGCATTCCGGGTGGAACCATGAGGCATTCTCCGCTCGGATGTTCCCTCAACCACAATCGCAAAAGGCTGCGCCCAGGTGTGGGCATCTCGCTGTTTGCGCGCGACGGCCAGTCGTTGTGGGAAAACGGCATTCACCAGAACATCGCGTTCCTTGCGATGATGCTCAAGCACTCGGACCGCATCGGCCCCGTCTATTTCCTGAACGGCGGGGACGCGAACGCGCTGCCGGCCGGTCTCGACCTCGACGGCCTCGACATCCCGCTCGTGAAACCCGTCGACGTCGCGCATGAGCTCGACGTCGTGATCGAGATGGGTGCACAACTGCCGGCCGAATGGCTCAGGCACGTGAAGGCGCTCGGCACGAAGCTCGTCGCGTGCTACGTCGGCCATACGTACAGTGGCCTCGCCGAAACGCCGATCTTCGAGAAGCCTTCGGGACACATCTTCAACGGCACGCAGTTCGACGAAGTGTGGGTGCTCGAAAAATCGCAAAAGATCGACGTGCCGCTGCTGCGCACGCTTACGCGCGCGCCGGTCCATACGATTCCGCATCTGTGGTCGCCGTACTTTCTCGATCGCCGTATTGCCGCGCTGGCGAGCGAAGGAATGACGTTCGGCTATCGGCCTGGTCGCCGCGCGTGGTGTCTCGCGACGCTCGAACCAAACATCTCAGTTGTGAAGTCCTGCCATTACCCGATGCTTGTTTGCGACGAGTTCTACCGCGCGCATCCCGAGGCCGTGCAGCATCTGTTCGTCGTCAATTCGATACACATGAAGGCACATTCTACCTTCGTGCATTTCGCGAACAGCCTAGATCTCGTACGCCGACATAAGGCGACGTTCGAACCGCGCACCGACCTGCCGGGCTTCATGGCGCGCCATGCGGATGCCGTCGTGTCGCACCATTGGGAAAATCCGCAGAACTACCTGTACTACGACGTGTTATATGGCGGCTATCCGCTGATCCACAATTCGACGCTGCTCGGAGATGCCGGCTACTACTACCCCGACTTCGATTCCGTCGCGGGCAGCCAGGCGCTGCTCGAAGCGTGGCTGCATCACGACGAGCGGCTTGACGACTATCGCGCGAAAGCTGACCGGTTGCTGCGATCGGTCTCGATCGACAACCCCGCCAACCTGGACGCGTTCGTTGAGCGCCTGGCCGCATGAACCGGCCCATACGCGTGTCGGACGCCCATGTGCGTCCAGCGCCCGGCGAGGGCGAGCGCTTCGTCGTCGGTGTATCGCCGTTCATGCATCGCACCGGCCCGTGGCTGCGGGGCGACAGGATTTTTCGGAGCCTCGGGTTTCTGTGCCGGTTTTCGCCAAGGTTCGCGGGACGCCACGTTTTTCGTCCGAGTGTATGACGACGACATGAGCTACTGCACGAAGGCGATGGTGCAATATGCCCTTGCACGGGATACAGGATCTTACGGGACGCCGGACCTGAGAACGGCCGCCGTAGTGCTGGCTGCGACAGCTTGCGATCAATTGATGCTGTGCGCTCAGCCGATCTTGAGCGTACAAGATGGTGAACGGGTTTTGTATCACGAATGCCTGGTGCGACTTCGCGGCACCGACGATCAACCGATCACATATCCGTCGGCGTTTATTCCCAGTCTGGAACGGCTTGGACTCATGCGCTTCCTGGACCGCTATGTCATTGGCATGGCCATCGAGTTCCTGGAGTCGAACTTCAACATTCGATTGGGCGTCAATATTTCCGCGCAAAGTGCGAATGAGATCGGAGGATGGGCATCGGTTCTTCGGCTGCTTGAAGGCAGACCGGACATAGCGTCTCGTCTTGTGGTGGAGATTACCGAAACTACGCAGTTGTCACCCGTAACAGGTCGAGTATTTGTCGAGCACCTGCGGCGTATCGGCTGCAGTATCGCCCTGGACGATTTTGGCGACGGGTTCAGCGTGGAGAATCGCGCGGTGATTTCTTCGCCCGAAATCATCAAGATTTCTGGTCGAATGTTACCGACGGGCGAATACGACGCGATACATCTCGAGCAGTTCAAGAAATTGGTGACAAGTGCCCGAGACCAGGCATCGCAGGTGGTGGTGGAGGGAATAGAAAGCGCCGACGCATTACGCACCGCCTCGCTGGCCGGGGCTCACTGGGTGCAAGGCTACTACACTGGCAAGCCGAGCCGGTTGAGAATGACAGAGCAGTCCGCAGGTGGATCGGTAGGGCGCTCGATGCAGCAATTCGAGCGTATCGCCAATGCGGTGATCGATCCGCACATGGACGGAAAGATACACGGCGATGCGAGGCGTGCCTTTGCGGCCGGACTTGCAAGCGCGTTGTATGGCAGGCGTTCCGCTATCGCAACGAGTATACGCAGTTACCTGACGGACGCGATGGAAAAACAGGCGGAAACACACAATACATCATCAGTGCGACTGCTTCGGTGTTTTGCCATGCTTGGTCGAATCAATGGCCAGGAATTGGCACGCTCGATGAAATCGGGAGTCGACTTGTGAATAGTCGATATCGGAATTCTCAAGCGCCAAACGCCCAGCAGTTCAACCTGGAGGGCTAAACGGAAATGGCGACCACCAGACCAGTATCTAGCGCCCGCGGACGTCTCGTCGTCGGCGTGTCGCTGTTCGTGCGCGGCGCCGGCCAGTCGCTGTGGGAAAACGGCATTTTCCAGAACTGCCTGCTGTTGATCCTGCTGCTGCGCCAGTCGCCGCTCGTCGCGGATGCCGTGATGGTGAACGGCGGCGAACAGGTCGCCGATCCGCAGATGATGCTCGGCGAGTGGAACGTGCCGCTGCTGTCGATGGACGAAGCGCTGGAGCGCTGCGACGTGCTGATCGAAATGAGCGCGCAGTTCGGCGCGGACTACCTGCGCGCGTTCCGCGAGCGCGGCGGCAAGGTGGCCACGATGCGGGTCGGCAACGACTACGTGATCGACATCGAACGCGCGATGTTCGACAAGCCGTCGGGTTTCCTGTTCTCGGGTGCGCCGTACGACGCGGTGTGGACGATTCCCGAATTCGAGCGCTCGTGCCTGCACTATTACCAGACGGGCCTGCGTGCGCCGGTCTCGATCGTCCCGCACATCTGGCATCCGATGCTGTTCGACAAGGCGCGCGCGACGCTCGGCGCCGGTTTGACGTTCGGCTATCAGCCCGGCAAGCCGCGCTGGCGCGTGACGATGTTCGAGCCGAACATCTGCATGGTGAAGACCAGCATCATTCCGATGCTGATCACGGAGGAAGCCTACCGCGCGAATCCGGCGTTCCTCGAGTTCGTGCGCGTGTGCAACACGATCCACCTGAAGGAACATCCGACGTTCGTGCACTTCGCGAAGAGCCTCGACATCGTGAACCACGGCATCACGACGTTCGAAAGCCGCTACGCGGTGTACGAATTCATGGCCGCGTACGGCGATGCGGTGGTGTCGCACACGTGGGAGAACGCGCAGAACTACCTGTACTACGAGCTGCTGTACGGCGACTATCCGCTGATCCACAACTCGCCGTTCCTCGGCAAGGCCGGGTATTTCTATCCGGACTTCGATTGTCAGGAGGGGGGATGGGCACTCTTGCAGGCATTTTCAGAGCACGACGCGAACCTCGACGAGTACCGCGGAAAATCGAAATACGTGCTCGACGCGGTCAGCATCTACAACCCCGAGAACGTCGCGGCCTATACGGACGCAATCGCCGTTCTCTATCGCGACGCGTAATGCGCCGACCTTTCCGGACCCCGACAATGAACGCACGCCTGACCCTCACCCGCGCAAAATGGCTGATTGGCTGCGCCGCCGCATCGATCGCGATCGGCGCACACGCGCAATCTTCCGGTGAATCGGCCGACACGCTGCTTCGCGATTCCGATGCGGTATTCAAGCAACTCGATTCCGGCCTGTACGGCGCGGTATGGACCGACGCCGCACCGTTCCTCAAGGCGCGCATCAAGCAGGACCAGTTCACGGCGCAGATGCAGCAAGCACGCCAGTCGGTCGGCGCGGTCAGCCATCGCGGCTGGGCGCAGGTCACGCGCATCCGCTACGAGCACGCAAGCGGGATGCCCGACGGGCTCTACGCGAACGTCGATTACGCGACGACGCTGGCGAGCGGCGCCACCATGTTCGAGAAGCTGAGCTTCCGCCTCGAACCCGACGGCCGCTGGCACTTGACTGGCTACGTACCGCGAAGAGAGCAGAATTTTATCCAGTAGATCGTTGATCTTCGGGGACGGATAGATCGCTTCCCATCTGTCCCGGCGATCGAACTCGCGAAGCATCACCCGCCACGTCGACCAGAAGCCGGGAACAACCTGGGTCGCTTGCTGCATGACGCCGGCCGCCTGAGCGAGGCCGTCGCGTGTCTGAGACGTGCGTTGACGCCCGATCCTGGCCGTGTGCCGACGATATTCAACCTGAACCCTGCTCCTGCTCGCGATGGGGCAGTACGAGGAGGGCTGCGGCTTTACGAGGCGCGCTACCGACTCTCGTCGCATTGGGCGCTGATGCATCGAATCAAGTTACGCCAGACCTGCCAGCGCCGCGGCGCGGGCGAGACGCTCGACGGGAAGTCGCTCATCGTCTGGCCGGGACAGGGGCTCGGCGATGTCGTGCAGTTCGCGCGGTATCTGCCGATGCTGAAGCGGCGCGGGCTGGCGACGCTGACGGTTAGTGTGCCCAGCTGCGCTGACGCGCCTGTTGCATCGGTCGACAGGGTCGATCGTTGCGTAACGCCCGGCGATGTGACTACATTGCCGGCGCACGATTATGCGTGTCGAATCATGAGCTTGCCGATGCTGTGCGAGACGGCGGTCGACACGATCCCCGCGACGTTTCCGTATTTACACGTTCCGGCGCCGCTGGTCGAGCGGTAGCGCAGCAACGCGCCGGCCGCAGGCTTCAAGGTTGGGCTAGTGTGGGCTGGCGATCCGCGAGCCGGTCAAGCAAGTGCGCACGCGACGGACCGTCGGCGCTCGCGGTCGGCGACCACGAGTGATCGTCGATACAACGGTAATGGAAAATACGTCGATATTTGCGACTAACCGAATGCTTTTTTGCCTGCCAGCTGGGATTGCCGATCGGCAGGTTCGTCGCTTCAGCGATGGAGATTTCAGGGTACGTGCCGAGGCCTGCGTCGCTTGCCAGTCACACGGCGAGGCCCACTTGCAGCCCGATTTCGTTGGAGTGAGCAGAGTCCAGTCACCTTGCCGTCGAAGACGGGTTTGCCGCTTGGTTTGAGCGCTTTGGCTTGTTTGTCGGTTAGCATCGGTTTTTGGCCCATCGCGTAGCCCATCGGGGATGACTGGACAGGCTGGATGGAGTCAGAGCAAATTGGATGGGTTGAAGACGCAAGTTATTGATTTGTTGAAGAACAATAGGATTTCACTGGATGTCCCTGGACGATAATCTGGCAGACGTGACCGAATCCGTTTCCACGCCTCGCTCCCGTTCCCGTTCCGCCCGTTCGTCGGCCCGTTCCCGCCCGCGCTCGGCCGCTGCCGCAGGCAGCACGTCCGCCGGGGCGACGGCGCGATCCGGCAGCGCAGCGGCCGGCGACGCGCCGCGCGACGAACGGACGCTCGACCTGTTCGGCGATCCGGTGCCCGAGCCCGGCGAGCGCATGCCGGTTGCGGCGCGCGATGAAGCGATCGTGGAAGCCGATGAGTCGGCCAGCGCCGACGACGGGCGACAGGCCACGCTGGATGGATTCAACCCGCCGGCGGATGCGGCTGCCGCGGGGCTCGGGGAAGCGGATAGTGCGGCGGCGCCCGATGTGGCGATCGCGGTTGTTTCGACGCCTGAAGGCGGTTTGGCCGCGAACGTCAACGGTACATCTGCAGAGGATCGTGCAACGGAGGCAGTGGATTTGCCTGCCGGCGATCGCGTCGTCACGCAGGTCGATGTGCCGGTGATCGATGGCGCCGCGAAGGCGGAGACGACACTGCAAGCCGCCGATGGCGAGGCGGCGCAGGCGGCGGACTCGCAGGCGACAGACGGCGAAGTCGCGAAGCCTGCGGTCGAGGCGGCAGTCGTCAAATCCCGCGAAGGGAAATCTTCCGGTGATGCCGCGAAGGAACGCCGTGCGTCGTCGGGCGGCAAGCGCCGAGCGGCTACCGGGGCCAACGAAGCGGCGGCAACGCAAACCGTAGCGGTTGCAACGAGCGTCGGCTCGAAGCCGGAAGCGCTTGAATCGAACCTGCCGCCGCTCGCCGCCGCGCCGGTCGAGCCGCAGACACCGGCACAACCGGCACGACCGCCCGAACCGGCCATCGCCGCGCATGCTCCGAAGCCCCGCGACACAGCCGCGCAGCCGGACGCTTCGTCGCCGCCGGTCACGCAGCCGGTGGCCTCCGCCGCATCGTTCGTGACCAAGCCATCGTCGGAGCGTGCACAACCGGCCGCGCCGGCCTTCGACCCGGACACGCACCTGCGCCCGCTGACCGACCGGCTCGCCGCGCTGCAATCCGACGTGGATGGCCTGACGGGCGCGGCCGACCGCGAGATGCGCCGCGTCAACCGGCTGCTGCTCGCGCTGGCCGTCGTCGTGCTGGCCGCGCTCGTCGCGCTGGTGCTGCAAACGCGGCAGATCGCGCACCTGAAGCAGGACGCGGCCACCAAGCAGCAGCGGATCGATCGCCTCGCGGCGGATCTGTCGACGCAGCAGGCCACGCTGATGACGCTCGAGGAGCATCACGAAGCGCTCCTGTCGCAAGTCGACCGGCTTCAGCGCAACGCAAACCGCGAGGCGGCCGTGGCGAAACGGATTCGCCGCACGCGTTAATCCTTCCGACCCTATCCTGTAACCCCGACGGAGCAAGGGTCGCCATTCCGCGACGGCAATCGGCTGTCGTCCACGTGCGGCAAACCGATGCACTCGCTGGCAGAGTCCAGGGAAAACCCTTAGAATGGAGCTCATCTAAGGGAAAACCCTAGCCACATCTGTCAGGAGTCTCACATGAGCTTCATCCTCGCCCTGCTGCAAAAGATCGACGACCTGTTCGTGTCCCCGCACCTGCCGCTCGACGCCGACTACTCGTACGCCGCGCGTCACGCGGAAGCCGAGCGCGTGCGCCGTGCGCACCTCGTGCCGATCGTCGTGTACCGTCGCTGATTCGCTGATTCGCTGATTCGCTGATTCGCTGATTCGCTGATTCGCTGATTCGCTGATTCGCTGATTCGCTGATTCGCTGATTCGCTGATTCGGCGCTGCGTCCCTGCCTGCCCGTTTCCACCGCCGCGTCGCGCGCCGGTGCGACTGTCCCGCTACACTGGAAGTCCGATTCCGTTCACGGCGACCGGGCCATGCTGCAGATGCGGCCGATGACGGCCGGCGAATTCCACGCGTACCGCACGCGAGCCATCGACGGCTACGCGCGCGATCTCGTTTCTTCCGGGCAAAATGCTGTCGAAGACGCGGCCGACCGTGCGCGCGCCTGTTTGGACACGCTGCTGCCGGACGGCCTGTTGACCGCCGGCCAGACCCTCGTCACGCTCATCGACGCCGCCACCGGCGACACGGTGGGCGACCTCTGGTACGCGATCGTGCCCGAAGGGCCGAACCGCACGCTGTTCATCTACGACCTCGACATCGTTCCGTCCCGGCGCCGCGAGGGCTGGGCCACGCGCGCGCTCGACACGCTCGACGCCGAGGCGCGCCGGTACGGCGTCACCGAGATCGGGCTGTCGGTGTTCAATCACAACGCGGCGGCGCGTGCGCTGTATCGCGCGTGTGGGTTCGTGCCGATCACCACGACGTTGATCAAGCCGGTCGTGTCGGGCTGAATCCGTCGGCCCGGGTGCGTCCTCACATGCTGCCGGTTCGGCGCGCCGCATAGCCGGCCAACACCGGCCCGCTTCCTTATCCTTCCTGTTGGCCGACCGCCCCGTTCGGCCATCCGGCAATCACCGCCTGCCGCCTCAACGCGCGCGGCCTTTCCATCTCCGCAACAGCAACGCGTTGGTTACGACGCTGACGCTGGAAAACGCCATCGCCGCACCCGCGATCACCGGGTTCAGCAACCCGAGCGCGGCGAGCGGCACGCCGACCAGGTTGTAGACGAACGCCCAGAACAGGTTCTGCTGGATCTTGCGATACGTGCGTTTGGAGATGTCGATTGCGTCGGCGACGAGCGCCGGGTCGCCGCGCATCAGCGTGATGCCGGCCGTGTGCATCGCGACGTCGGTGCCGGTCGCCATCGCGATGCCGACATCGGCCGCGGCGAGCGCGGGCGCGTCGTTGATCCCGTCGCCGACCATCGCGACGATCCCGCCGTGCGTGCGCTTCAGTTCCGCGACGACGCGCGCCTTGTCGTCGGGCAGCACCTGCGCGTGCACTTCGCCGATGCCGAGCGCCGCCGCGACGGCCGCCGCGCTGCCGCGGTTGTCGCCCGTCACGAGGGCGCTCGCGACGCCGCGCGCCGCCAGCGCTGCAATCGCGTCCCGGGCGCCCGGCTTCACGGTGTCGCCGAAGGCGATCAGCGCGAGCACCGCGCGCGGCGCATCGGCACGCATCAGCCACGAGATCGTGTTGCCGGCGCGTTCGAGTTCCGCCGCGCGCGCGTCGAGCGCCGGCGGCACCGCGATGCCGAGTTCGTCGCGCCAGCGCGTGCTGCCGAGCGCGAGCCGCTGCCCGCCGACGTGCGCTTCCACGCCGCGCCCGGCCACTGCGCGCGCGTCGGTCGCGACGACCGACGCAGCCGCACCGCCATGTGTGGCCACCTCCGCCTCATGCGCGGAAACCACGGCTCGCGCGAGCGGATGGTCGCTCTGCCGCTGCACGGCCGCGGCGAGCGCGAGCGCTTCGTCGCGCGGCACGTCGACGGCGTCGAACGCCGTCACGGACGGTTTGCCTTCGGTCAGCGTGCCGGTCTTGTCGAACGCGATCACGGTCGTGCGCTGCGCGAGCTCGAGCGCCTGCGCGTCCTTGATCAGCACGCCGTGCCGGGCCGCGACGCCCGTGCCGGCCATGATGGCGGCGGGCGTCGCGAGACCGAGCGCGCACGGACACGCGATCACGAGCACCGCGACCGCGTTGAGGATCGCGGTTTCCATCCCGGCGCCCGCGAGCAGCCAGCCGATGAGCGTCAGCACCGCGATGCCGAGGATCGCAGGCACGAAGACCTCGCTGACGCGATCGACGAGCCGCTGGATCGGCGCCTTCTCGGCCTGCGCGGATTCGACGAGGCGGATGATGCGCGCGAGCGTCGTTTCAGCACCGATCGCGGTGGTTTCGACGACGAGCGCGCCTTCGCCGTTGATCGAGCCGGCCGTGACGGCATCGCCGTCGTCCTTCGGCACGGGCAGGCTTTCGCCGGTGATCAGCGATTCGTCGATGTGCGAGCGGCCCGACACGATCCGCCCGTCGACGGGCACGCGCTCGCCGGGCCGGATGCCGACGTGCGTGCCGACGCGCACCTGCGACAGCGGCACGTCGCGTTCGACGCCATCCTCGACGACGCGCGCGCGGTCGGGGCGCAGCGCGTTCAGCGCGCGGATCGCCTCGGTGGTCTGGCGCTTCGCGCGCGATTCGAGCCACTTGCCGAAGCGCACGAGCGTGACGATGACGGCCGACGCCTCGAAATACAGATGGCCGGGATGCGCGGGATCGCGCAGCAGCATCCACAGGCTCAGCCCGTACGCGGCGGACGTGCCGAGCGCGACCAGCAGGTCCATGTTGCCGGTGCGCGCCTTCACCGCATGCCAGGCCGCGCGGTAGAAGCGCGCGCCGAATCCGAACTGCACGATCGATGCGAGCACGAGCTGGAGCCAGCCGGGCAGCATCAGGTCGATGCCGAACGGCGCGGCGAGCATCGGCGCGACGAGCGGCGCGCTCAGCACGGCGGCCGCGATCACGAGGTTGCGTTCGCGGATCGCTTCGCGGCGCTTGCGTGCGTCGGGGTCCTGCGCGGGGCCGGCCGGTTGTGCATCGGCGCCGATCGTTGCGCCGGCGGGCGAGGTGGCGGGAAGCGATGCACGGTAGCCGGCCGTGGTGACTGCGGCGATCAACGTGGCGGCATCGAGTGCGCCGGCGCCGTGCACCGACGCGCGCTCGGTCGCGAGATTGACCGTCGCGCGCGCGACGCCCGGCACGGCGGCGAGCGCTTTTTCGACGCGGCCGGCGCAGGACGCGCAGGTCATGCCGCCGATGTCGAGTTCGACGTCGGCGGAAGCGGAGGTGACGACGGGCGTGGCGACGGCAGCCGGCGTCGCGCCGTAGCCGGCCTGTTTCACCGCTTCGACAAGCTGGGCGGTGGATACGTCGGCCGACGCGTCGACCGTCGCGCGTTCGGTCGCGAGGTTGACCGATGCGCGCGTGACGCCCGGCACCTTCGCGAGCGCCTTTTCGACGCGTGACACGCATGACGCGCAGGTCATGCCGTCGATGTCGAGTTCGATCGTCGCGGCGGCAACCGGCGCAGGCGGTGGCGCCGCGTGTGGCGCGTTCTCCGACGAAGGCGTGGCCGCGACCGTTTCGGTTACCGCTTCGCGCACGGTTGCGCGGTAGCCGGCCTCGCCGATCGCGTCGACGAGCCGGCCGGGCTCGACCGCTTCCTGCGCGGTAACCGTTGCCGCATGCGCGTCGAGATCGACCGCCGCATCGACGACGCCCGGCACGGCGGCCAGCGCGCGCTGCACGCGGCCCGTGCAACCGCCGCAATGCATGCCGTCGACGCTCAGCTCGATCGTTTGCAGCGCCGCGGAGGCGAGTGGTTCAGTCATGTCGGATTCCCCAAAAGCGCGGTTCGTGCCGCGGATGGTTCCAGTATCAACATTCCCATGATGGTAAGGTCAAGTACCGGCGACGATGCGGCGCAAGTCGATGCACACAGGGTGTCACAACACGGAAAAAGCGATCGCCCGGCTTCCAGACGGAAAGCCGGTGCGCGCTGAGGACCAAGCTTGGCGCTCGCGAGGCGTTTACGGGCAACTGGCTGAGGGTGCCGGCGCTATTCCGGATTTTTGCTGAATCCGGCGAACTATTTCAGATTTTTTGACGGTTCAACTAGCGTTTCACCCGTTATTCGGCATATTGGGGGATGCCCTTAGGCGCTATGATACCGGCCTGACATCAGCGCCCACCGTGACGAAACGTTGCGAGACGGTCATCCGGGCACGCTGGGGTGCCTTGTTCGCGTTCGCGAGACGAACAAGGCGTTGACTGAAAAGAACGATATTCGGCCAGTAATCGATGATTGAAAACCAGCGAGAATCAGTTTCCCTGCGACGCGCGTGCGCGTCGCTGGCGATGGCGGCATTGCTTGCAGGATGCGCGTCGCAACCGGACGCGATCCAGCGGAAAACCGGCTGGATGCGCGCGGAAGTCGCCGACTCCTATATCTATGCGTATCCGCTCGTGCTGATGGACGTCGCGAAGGAAGCGGCGACGGGCGGCGACGGTGCGCAACCGGGGCAGGCGCCGCTCAACACGCTGCGCCACGCGCAGGCGCTGCCGCCGGTCGGTGCGGTCAACCCGCCGCTGCCGGGCGTCGACACGCTCGACTCCACCGGCTGGCTCGACGTCGCCGCCGAACCCGTGATCGTCACGCTGCCCGACACGCGCGGCCGCTACTGGGACGCACGCGCGCTCGACATGTGGACCAACGTGCTGTGGTCGTCGTCGAGCGTCGCGGCGCGCGGCCCCCGTGGCGCCGGGCGATCGCAAACGATTGCCTTCGCCGCGAAGGACTGGCAGGGCACGCTGCCGAAGGGCGTGCTGCGCGTCGACGTGCCGTCCGCCAATGCGTGGCTCGAAGTGCGGCTGCAGACGAGCGGCGGGCGCGACCTGACCAACGTGAAGAAGCTGCAGCGCGCGATCCGCGTGGTGCCGCTGTCCGTCTACACCGGCGCCGAGCGCGGCGCGTCGGTGGCGGTCCATGCGGGCAGCGCGCCGTCCGAAGCGGTGGGCGGCGGCACGCCGGCCGAGCAGGTGGCCGCGCTCGATCCGAAGGCGTTCTTCACGCGCTTCGCGCGGGCGCTGCAGGACAATCCGCCGCCGGCCGACGACGCGCACGCGCAGGAATCGCTCGCCGACATCGGCGTGACGGCCGGCTACCCGGTGCTGTGGACGGGCGACCGTCTCACGGCCGCGACGGCCGGCGTCGCCGAGGCGCGCGCGCGGCTCGCGACGCCGCCGTCGAACCTGCTGAACGCGAACGGCTGGACCTGGATCGGCGACACGGCCGGCAAGTACGGCCAGGACTACGCGCTGCGCGCGTACGCGGCCTACACGCAATTCGGCACCGCGACGCGCGACGACGAAACGCTCGCGATCACCCGCGTCGACAGCGACGGCCATGCGCTGAACGGCGCGAACCGCTACGTGCTGCATTTCGCGCCGGGCGCGCTGCCGCCGGTGCGCGCGTTCTGGACGCTCACGCCGTACACGACCAACGGCGCGCTGCCCGACGTCGGGTCGGCGCGCCGCTCGCTCGGCGATCGCGACCGGCTGCGCCGCAACCGTGACGGTTCGATCGACGTCGTCGTGTCGGCGTCGCCGGGCGGTACGCATGCGGCGAACTGGCTGCCGGCGCCGCGTACCGATTTCGCGCTCGCGTTGCGCCTGTACGCGCCGAAGCCGCAAGCGAGCGACGGGTCGTGGATGCCGCCCGCCATCGTCCGGAAATGACCGGTTGACCGCCGCCGTTGTCCGGCCGCCGGGCGCGGCGGCGGCGCCCGACCGCCGTACCGCCACCTCCTGAGCCTATACTTTCGGGATAGCGTGCGCGGCCGCCCGGTTTTCCGGCGCGGCCCGGCATCCATTCCCGAGGCATTCAAGCATGGCAAGCGCAGACAAAGAAACCTTACCCTCGACCCTCCATGCCCTCGGCGGCGTTGCACGCTCGCGCCGGGCCCGGCGTATCGGCATCGGCGTGCTGATCTTCCTCGTTTTATTCGGACTGCTCGGCTTCTTCGCGGCGCCGCCGCTGATCCGCCATGTCGCCGAACAGCAGTTGAGCAAGCAGCTCGACCGGCCGGCCACGATCCAGCGCATCGCACTGAACCCGTACACGCTGAACCTCGAAGCCGAAGGCATCCACCTCGGCGAGCGCGGCGGCCAGGGCGACTTCATCGACATCGGCAAGCTCGTCGTGAGGCCGTCGTGGTCGTCGCTGTTCCGCGGCGCGCCGATCGTCAACGAAATCCGGCTCGATTCGCCGCGCTTTCACGTCGTCCGCTACGACGCGCAGCGCTTCAACTTCACCGACCTGATCGAGAAGTTCTCGTCGCCGTCGCCGACGCCCGACAGCAAGCCGACGCAGTTCTCGGTGTCGAACATCCAGGTCAACGACGGCCGGATCGATTTCGACGATCGCCTGCTGAACGAAAAGCACGTCGTCGACCACTGGACGCTCGGCATCCCGTACATCGCGACGCTTGCCTCGAAGACGGACATCTTCGTCGAGCCGAAGCTGCGTGCGCGCTTCGACGGCAGCCCGATCTCGATCGACGGCAAGACCAAGCCGTTCGCGCAGTCGCGCGAATCGGAGATCGCGCTGAAGTTCGACCGGCTCGACGTGCCGAAGCTGATCTCGTACGTGCCGGCGAAGCTGCCGGTGGCCGTGACGAGCGGCCTGCTGAGCAGCAACCTCACGGTCAATTTCGTGATGAGCGGCGAGACGCCCGCGCTGCGCGTGTCGGGCACCGTCGACCTGAACGACGCGAAGGTGACCGACCGCGCGTCGGCGCCGCTGTTCGCCGCGCGCGGCGTGCACGTCGCGGCGGCCGGCCTCGAGCCGCTGCGCAACGCGATGCACTTCGACGAGATCCGGCTCGATCAGCCGGTGGTCGACCTGTCGCGCGACAAGCAGGGCGTGCTGAACGTCGAGAAGCTCGTCGTGCAGCCGGCCGCCGCGCCGAAGGCCGAAACCGGCAAGCCGGCCGCGTCGGCCGCCGCCGTTTCCGGTGCGTCCGGTGCGTCCGCCGCGTCCGGTGCGGCCGTCGCCGCCGCCAGCGGCGCGAAGGCCGAAGGCGGCGCCGCCGCGAAGGCAGCGCCGCCGCTCGACCTGACGATTCGCCATGTCGCGATCGACGGCGGCACGATCAACGTCGACGACCGCGTGCCGGCGACGCCGACCGCGATCTCGCTGACGAAGCTCGCCGCGACGCTCGACGGCTTCTCGCTGCAGGGCAAGACGCCCGCGAAATACACGCTGTCGACGTCGCTGTCGCGCGGCGGCGACGTGAAGGCCGAAGGCGCGTTCAACCTCGCGGCGAAGCAGGCCGACACGAAGCTGACGGTGGCCGCGCTCGCGCTGCCCGCGCTGCAGCCGTACCTCGGCGAGGCGACGCGTGCGCGCGTGCTCGACGGCACGCTCGGCGCGACCGTCAACGCGAAGACCGACTGGGGCAAGACGCCGCTCGCCGCGGAAGTCGCCGACAGCCCGGTCAGCCTGAAATCGCTGAAGATCGCCGCGCCGGACAACAAGGCGCCGGCCATCGTCCTGCCCGACGCAACCGCGAAGATCGCGAAGGTCGACGTCGCCGCGCGCACCGCGGAGATCGCCAGCGTCGACGCGAGCGGGCTCGCGCTCGACGTGAAGCGCCTGAAGGACGGCAAGATCGACCTCGCGGCGCTGGCCGAACCCGCGCAGGCGGCGGTGCCGCCGCGCACGGTCGCGCGCAAGGCGCAGGCCGCCGCGCCGTCGTGGCACTACCGGATCGATGCGCTGAACGTGAAGGACGCTGCGGCGAACTTCACCGACCTGTCGACGCCGCGCCCGGTGAAGCTCGCGATCAAGCCGCTCGACCTGTCGGTGCAGAAGATCAGCGACGACCTGACGAAGCCGTTGCCCGTGCAACTGAAGGCGACGCTGAACCGCAAGGGCGCGCTGAACGTAACGGGCGACGTGACCGCGCAGCCGCTGAAGCTGGGCCTGAAGATCAACGGCAACCGCCTCGACGCGGCCGCGTTCGAGCCGTATTTCGGCAGCGCGCTGAACGCGACGATTGCCAGCGCGCTGCTCAACGCGCAGGGCAACCTGACGTTCGCGCAGGTGAAGGACACGCCGCGCGCCACCTATCGCGGCGACGTCGCGCTGGTCGACGTGCGGATGCTCGACAAGGCGACCTCCGACCCGTTCGCCGGCTGGCGCTCGCTCGCGCTGTCGAACCTGAAGGCGAACTACGACGAGAAGGGCACCGACGTCGACGCCGCGCGCGTGACGTTCTCGAACTTCTACGGCCGCGTGCTGCTGGACGCGCAGGGGCGGCTGAACCTGAAGGACGTGGTGGCGAAGGAGACGGGCCCCGCGCAGTCGCTCACGCGCGACGCGAGCAAGGGCGAACCGGTGCCGCTGTCGCCGGGGGTGACGCCGCCGGCCGCCGCGCAGGCCGCATCGGCCGCGGCCGCGCAGCAGGCGTCCGTGCCGGCCGCCGCGTCGGCGACGGTGGTCGTGAAGGCCGCGCCGCAGCCGCGGAACCCGGTGCGGATGCATTTCGGCGAACTGCTGCTGCAGAACGGCCGCGTCACGTATACGGACAACTTCATCAAGCCGAACTACACGGCGAACCTCGTCGCGATCAAGGGCACGGTCGGCGCGTTCGGCACGGATTCGACGACGTCCGCGCCGGTCGACGTCGCCGCGAACCTCGCGGGCAACGGGCCCATCTCGATCAAGGGCTCGGTGAACCCGCTGATCGAGAAGCCGGCGCTCGACCTCACGGCGACCGCGCACGACATCGAGCTGACCAATCTGACGCCGTATTCGGCGAAGTACGCGGGCTATCCGATCACGAAGGGCAAGCTCAACGTCGATCTGCACTACCAGCTCGCGAACGATCAGCTGTCGGCGAACAACCACATCTTCATCGACCAGTTGACGTTCGGCGACCACATCGAGAACGACACGGCGACGAAGCTGCCGGTGAAGCTCGCGATCTCGCTCTTGAAGAACACGCGCGGCCAGATCGACGTGAACCTGCCGGTGTCGGGTTCGCTGTCGAATCCGGAATTCAGCGTCGGCGGGCTGATCTGGCGCGCGGTGCTGAACCTGATCGCGAAGGCCGTCACGTCGCCGTTCACGCTGCTCGCGAATGCGTTCGGCGGGGGCGGCGGCGAGGATCTCGGCTACGTCGAGTTCGCGCCGGGTTCGTACGTGCTGACCGACGCGCAGGAGAAGAAGCTGGACACGGTCGTGAAGATGCTGACCGAGAAGCCGTCGATCCGCCTCGACCTGATCGGCCGCGTCGATCCGGCGCAGGACACGCCGGGGCTGCGCGACGCGTACGTCGAGCGGCTGGTGCGTCAGCAGAAGCTGAAGGACGTGATCGGCCAGGGCGAAAGCATCGACCCGATGTCGGTGAAGGTCGACAAGGCCGAATACTCGAAATACCTGACGCGCGCGTACAAGGCCGCTGACTTCAAGAAGCCGCGCAACCTCGTCGGCCTGCAGAAGACGCTGCCCGATGCGGACATGAAGCAGGCGCTCGCCGATCACGCGCCCGCCGACGACAACGCGCTGCGTGCGCTCGCGCAGCAGCGCGCGCAGGCCGTGCGCCAGTATCTCGACGGCAAGATCGATTCGAGCCGCATGTTCGTCGTCGCGCCGAAGCTCGACGCGAAGGGCATCTCGGACAAGGGCGCGACGACCCGCGTCGACTTCGGGCTGCAGTAAGCGTTATCGCCAACCGTCATCCGCCGCCGTGCCCGCACCCGTCGGGCGCGGCGGCTTTTTTTCAGCGCCCGGCGATCGCCGGTTCGCGCTTGTCCAGCTCCTTCCTCGCGGCCAGCGGCAGACGTGCGTCGTCCCACTGCGTCAGCCATTCGACTTCCTTCGCGGTGAACACCTGTCCGTAGTTGCGCAGCGCGTACTGCAGCGCGTCGACGACGTGATGGCGAATGATTTCGGGGGTACGTGCATCGTCCAGCACGAACCGGAGGGCTTCCAGGGTCGACATACTCGTGCTCCGGGTCAGGGAAAACCCTTTATTACACGCCAATAGTCGCGGGCCAAGCCGAAAAAAAATCCGTCCGCGCGGGGCCGGCGCATGCGAGGGCCGTGGATTGCGACGCCTTCATGGGCGGCGACGGGCATCGCGCTCGTCGCGGTGTCGCGCAGGGGCTGGCCGGTTCGGCGTGGGCGAGGGCATCGGCCCGGCGCTTCGCCCGGTGCTTCGCCCGGCGCGCGTCGTGCCCGGGCTTGAAACGGTGCGCGCAACCGGCCATATTGGCCGGGTATCGCCCGTTCAACGACGTACCGAGAGGATCGTTCATGCGCCTTCTGCTTGCCCTGCTGCTCCCGTGGTTCCAGTTCTTCACGATCGGTCGCCCGATCGCGGGGATCATCTGTCTCATCCTTCAAATCACGATCATCGGCTGGCTGCCGGCCGCGATCTGGTCCGTGTATGCGCTGAGCCAGTACAAGACCGATCGCAAGATCGAGGCGGCGTTGCGCGGGCGGCCGTAGGAGGGGGAGGGAAGCGGCGTCGCGTCACCGGCTGGCTGGCGGGATCCGTGGTTGCGAGCCTGCCGGAATCGGCCGTCAACGACAAAACGGCCGCCCCGACCATCGTTCGACCGGGCGGCCGCTCCGGCCTACTTCACCGCAAACAGCGTCAGGTTCATGAAGATCTTGAACGCATAGCCGAGCGTGACGGCGCCGATCACGCCGCCCGCCCACAGAACGACGAACCACATCCAGCCGCGCATCCGCGGCCGCGGCGCGCCGGGCTGGCCGGCGGTGGAATCAGTGGTGGTAGTAATGCTGGTCTTCATGGCGCACCTTGCCTCGGAATACCCAGTAACCCATCGTCGTGTAGGCGATGATGATCGGGAGGATAACCGCTGCGCCGACCAGCGTGAAGGTCTGGCTCGAACGCGGCGCCGCCGCTTCCCAGATCGTCATCGTCTGCGGAATCGCGTATGGGAACAGCGTGACGAGCAGGCCGACGTAGCCGAGCAGCACCAGCGCCAGCGCGAGCACGAACGGCGTCATGTCGTGCCGGCCGCGCACCGCGCGGCGCATCCACACCGCGCACGCGGCCACCAGGAACGGCACCGGCAGCAGACGCCAGAACAGCCCCGAATCGAACCAGCGCTGCGCGATGGCCGGATCCTGCAGCGGCGTCCACAGGCTGACGACCGCGATGAAGCCGAGCAGCACGACGGTCAGCGGCCACACGACGCGATGCAGGCGGCGCTGCAGGTCGCCTTCGGTCTTCGCGACGAGCCAGCAGCAGCCGAGCAGCGCGTACGTGACGATCAGGCCGAGGCCCGTCAGCAGGCTGAACGGCGTGAGCCAGTCGAACGCGCCGCCGGCGTACACGCCGTCCTTCACGTCGATGCCCTGCAGGAACGCGCCGAGCGCGATGCCCTGGAACAGCGTCGCGCCGGCCGAGCCGCCGATGAACGCGAGATCCCACAGCTGCTTCGTGCGTCGCGCCTTCGCGCGGATCTCGAACGACACGCCGCGGAAGATCAGGCACACCAGCATGAAGATCAGCGGCAGATACAGCGCCGACAGCACCGTCGAATAGACGATCGGAAACACCGCGAACAGCCCGGCGCCGCCGAGCACGAGCCACGTCTCGTTGCCGTCCCATACGGGGGCGACGGTGTTCATCATCAGGTCGCGTTCCTTCTCGTCCGGGAAGAACGGGAAGACGATGCCGATGCCGAGGTCGAAGCCGTCGAGCACGACGTACATGAAGAGCCCCAATGCGATGATCGCGGCCCAGATTACGGTGACGTCCATAGGTTTTCTCGTATGCGAATGGGGTGGGCTCAGACGGTCTCGATCAGCTCGTCGACGGCCGACATCGGGCGGCGCGCGGTGTGATCGGGGCGCGTATCGGGCAGGTCGTGTTTCGCGTCGTGCTTGACGTCGGGCAGCGCCGGGCCGGCCTTCATCAGCTTCAGCATGTAGTACACGCCGGTGCCGAACACGAGGAAGTAGACGATCACGAACGTCATCATCGACAGGCTCACCTGCTGCACCGACAGCGGCGACACGGCCTGCGCGGTGCGCATCACGCCATACACGACCCACGGCTGGCGGCCGGCTTCGGTCGTCACCCAGCCCGCGAGCAGCGACACGAAACCGGTCGGGCCCATCACGAGCGCGAAGCGCTGGAACCACTTCGATTCATACAGGCGGCCACGGCGGCGCAGCAGCCACGCGAGCGCGGCGAGGCCGATCATTGCGAAGCCGAGGCCGACCATGATCCGGAAGCTCCAGAACACGACCGTCGAATTCGGGCGGTCTTGCGGCGGGAAATCCTTCAGCCCGCGGATTTCGCCGTCCCAGCTGTGCGTGAGGATCAGGCTGCCCAGGTGCGGCACCTTCACCGCGTAGCGGGTCGTTTCGGCCTTCATGTCCGGAATGCCGAACAGGTTGAGCGCGGTGCCGCCCTTTTCGGTTTCCCACAGCCCCTCGATCGCGGCGATCTTCGCGGGCTGATGCTTCAGCGTGTTGATGCCGTGCTGGTCGCCGATCACGGCCTGCAGCGGCGCGAGCACCAGCAGCAGCCACAGCGCCATCGAGAACATCTTCTTCACGCCCTTGTCGCGGCGGCCCTTCAGCAGGTGCCACGCACCGGTCGCGGCCACCACCAGCGCGGCGACGATGAACGCGGCGATCGCCATGTGGAACAGGCGGTACGGGAACGACGGGTTGAAGATGATCGCGAACCAGTCGGTCGGCACGACGCGGCCGTCGACGATCTCGAAGCCCTGCGGCGTCTGCATCCAGCTGTTCGACGCGAGGATCCAGAACGTCGAGATCAGCGTGCCGATCGCGACCATCAGCGTCGCGCCGAAGTGCGCGCGCGGGCTCACGCGGTTCCAGCCGAACAGCATGATGCCGAGGAAGCCGGCCTCGAGGAAGAACGCGGTCATGACCTCGTACATCAGCAGCGGCCCGGTGACGGCGCCGGCGAAGCTCGAGAAGCCCGACCAGTTGGTGCCGAACTGATAGCTCATCACGACGCCGGACACGACGCCCATCCCGAACGCGACCGCGAAGATCTTCGACCAGAACAGGCAGAGGGTTTTGTAGTACTGCTTGCCGGTCTTGAGCCAGCGGTATTCGAGCACGGCGATGAAGCTGGCGAGGCCGATGCTCAGTGCCGGGAAGACGATGTGAAAGGAGACGGTGAACGCGAATTGCAGGCGGGCCAGATCGAGGGCCGAAAGTGCGGTGTCCATACCAGTTGACCGAGGCTTGACGATACCCGCCGGCGGGTGCCGACGGACCCCGGCGGACTGGCGTCGGGGTTGGCTGGAGTATGGGCCGCGATGTTGCACCGCGAAATGCGCCAACTCGTCGCAGATGTCCAGCCCGTCGCACGCCATTTCCGGATAAATCGTTGATTCGTATCAAGAAGGCCGTTCGCGACGCATGCGGCCGCGGCGTGGCGGTCTGCCGCACGTGCGGCAATATGGCGCGTCGCGTCATCGGAACGACGTCGCGCGTCCGGAATCGGCGCGCGCGGCGGCGGCCGGCAGGCGCCGCGCGAATTGCGTACACTCTCAGCTTCGTTTCGGCAGGGCCGGGCGCATCGGTTCCGGCTCGCGTTTACCCAGGGCACAGCGATGATCGATTTACGCAGCGATACCGTGACACGTCCGAGCCAGGCGATGCTGGCCGCAATGACCGCCGCCGAAACCGGCGACGACGTCTGGGGCGACGACCCGACCGTCCTGCGCCTGCAGGCGGTGACGGCCGAGCGGGCCGGCAAGGAAGCCGGCCTGTTCTTCCCGAGCGGCACGCAGAGCAACCTGGCCGCGCTGATGTCGCATTGCGAGCGCGGCGACGAATACATCGTCGGCCAGCTCGCGCACACCTACAAGTACGAAGGCGGCGGCGCGGCCGTGCTCGGGAGCATCCAGCCGCAACCGATCGAGAACGCGCCGGACGGCACGCTGCCGCTCGCGAAGATCGCCGCGGCGATCAAGCCGCTCGACAATCACTTTGCCCGCACGCGCCTGCTCGCGCTCGAAAACACGATCGGCGGCCAGGTGTTGCGGGAAGGCTATGTGCAGGAAGCCGTCGCGTTCGCGCGCGGCCGGGGCTTGTCGACGCACCTCGACGGCGCGCGCGTGTGCAACGCGGCCGTCGCGTCGGGGCGCCCGATCGCCGAGCTGTGCGCGCCGTTCGACACCGTGTCGATCTGCTTCTCGAAAGGGCTCGGTGCGCCGGTCGGCTCGGTGCTGGTCGGCAGCCATGCGCTGATCGAGCGCGCTCAGCGCTGGCGCAAGGTGCTGGGCGGCGGGATGCGGCAGTCGGGCATTCTCGCGGCGGCGTGCCTGTATGCGCTCGATCACAACGTCGAGCGGCTCGCGGACGATCACGCGAATGCCGCGCATCTCGCGGCCGGCCTCGCGCGCATCGATTCGGTGAAGGTGCTGTCGCATGCGACGAACATGGTGTTCGCGCAATTCCCCGAAGCCGATTGCGCGCCGCTCGAGGCGTGGCTCAAGGAACGCGGCATCCTCACGCAGATGCTGTACGCGTCCCGCTTCGTCACGCACTGCGACGTGTCGCGCGGGGACATCGACACGTTCCTCGACGCGGTCGGTGCGTATTTCGCGCAGCGTCGCGCGTGAGGCGGAATGCGCCGGCCGGCGACGGGCCGGCGCGACGTGGCATGACGCAAAATCCCGAGGGACGACGCGGCATGTAGGCGGTCGATCGTTGCCGCGCGGGCGGATTACGCTTGCGACGGCGTGTCGACGGGCGGCGTGCCGTCGTGGAACAGCGATTTCAGTTGCGTGCGCAGTTCGGCGCTGTCGGTGTGCTGATGTACCGAGACCGCATGTTGCACGGCGGCCTCGAGCAGTTCGTTGTCGGAGTCGGCGGAAATGGCGACCGAGCAATGCATCGCGCTGGGAAACTCGCGGCAATCGATATAGCGGCGGGACATGATGTTCTCCTCACATGAAAGGGAACGGCCGGACCTGGATGATCGGCCGCGCGGCGCGTTCGCGAGGCCGATGGAAAAAGTATAGGCGGCGCGGCCGACTTTTCTCGTCGCAGTGCGCACCGCGCCGGCCGTGTCGATCGCCCGCGCGCCGGCCGGCGCGTCACGGCAACGGCGCGAGCAGCCGGCGCGCCGCTTCGACCACCCGCTCGGACAGCGACGCCATCGTCGGCGACTGCACGGTCCACGCGTGCCAGTACAGCGTGACGTCGGTCGGATGCGCGGGCGCGAGATCGACGAGCCCTTGCGCATCGAGCGGCGCGGCGCCGATCAGCGGCTCCGGCACCATCGCGTAGCCGAGCCCGTGCCGTACCGCCGCGAAGTGCGAATGGGTGCCCGGCACGTAGTGGCATGGATACGCGCCTTCGGGCAACCCGAACTTCTCCTTCAGAAACGACGATTGCAGCGTGTCGCGCCGCGAATACGCGACGACGGGCGCGTGGCGCGCACTCGTGCGGTTCAGCCCGCGTGGAAACCAGCGCACCGCGAACGCGGCGGCTGCGAGCAGCCGGTAGCGCATCGTGCCGAGCGGCGTCGCGAGGCAGCCGCGCATCGGCTTCGGCTCGGTCGTCACGCAGCCGACCGCCATCCCGCTTTCGAGCAGCGCGAACGTGTGGTCCTGGTCCTCGACGATCAGCTCGAACAGGATCCGCTCGCCCGCGAGTACCGACGTCAGCGCGGGCAGGAACCACGTGCCGAGGCTGTCGGCGTTCAGCGCGATCGTCACGGAGATCGGCGATTCGCGCTCGGCCGCGAGCGTGCTCTGGAGGTCGGCCTGCAGCAGCGCGACGCGGCGCAGATGCTGCAGCACGCGCTGCCCGGCCACCGTCGGGCGGCACGGCCGCGTGCGCAGCACGAGCGGCGTGCCGAGGCTCGCTTCCAGCGCGCGGACCCGCTGCGTGACGGCGGACGCCGTCACGTGCAGGCGCACGGCCGCCTGCTCGAAGCTGCCGGTGTCGGCGACGGCCAGCAGCGCGGCGGCCTGCTTCGGATCGATCGTCATCGACATGTCGGGAGCAATTCCTGTGATCGGGGACGAGAACAGGCCGTAGTGTAAGGCAGCGTGCGTTGCCGTCCCGGCGCGGCACGTCGTTCGGCGGTGCGCGATTCGTCGTCGGAATCGGTTGCCGCGCATGGGGCGCGGCGGCGCGGGCATTTTGATCTACGCTGTATGAATATGCGCGATGCCGCTCGCGCGGCGGCGATGTCGTCGTGCGGCGCAGGCCCCTGACGACGCCATGCAGTGTGCCGATCCGACTACACCTCACTGAAGAACACGCGACGGAGCAATAAAGCAATGATCTTCCGGCAACTTTTCGACCCGCAGTCGTCGACGTACACGTATCTGCTCGCCGACGGCGCATCGCGCGAGGCGCTGCTGATCGACCCCGTGTTCGAGCAGGTGCGCCGCGACGCGGCGCTCCTCGACGAACTCGGGCTGCGGCTCGTTGCGACCGTCGACACGCACGTGCACGCCGATCACGTGACGGGCGCGTGGCTGCTGAAGCAGCACACGGGCAGCGCGATCGCGATCTCGGCGGCGAGCGGCGCGCAAGGCGCCGACCGCTACCTGAACGACGGCGACCGTTGCGCGTTCGGCGCGCGCTACCTGACCGTGCGCGCGACGCCCGGCCACACGAACGGCTGCATCAGCCTCGTGCTCGACGACGAATCGATGGCGTTCACCGGCGATTGCCTGCTGATCCGCGGCACCGGCCGCACCGACTTCCAGCAGGGCGACCCGCGCGCGCTGTATCGCGCGGTGCACGGCCGGCTCTTCACGCTGCCGGCCGCGTGCCTGCTGTATCCGGCGCACGACTATCGCGGGCTCACGGTGACGAGCGTCGGCGAGGAGCGGCGCTTCAACCCGCGCCTCGGCGGCGATCTCAGCGAAGACGATTTCGCCGGCTACATGCGCAATCTCGGGCTCGCGCATCCGCGCCAGATCGACGTCGCGGTGCCGGCGAACCTGCGGTGCGGCGTGGCCGCGAACGCGCCCGATGCGCAGGCCGCCCCCGGCTGGGCGCCGCTCGTCTACACGTTCGCCGGCTTCTGGGAAATCGATCCGCAATGGCTCGAGGATCATCTGCCGGCCGTGCAGGTCGTCGACGTGCGCGAGCCGGACGAATTCACGGGCCCGCTCGGTCATCTGCCCGGCGCGACGCCGATTCCGCTCGGCGAACTGGCCGCGCGCGCCGGCGAAATCGCGCGGGACCGGCCGGTCGTGACCGTGTGCCGGGCCGGCGGGCGCTCCGCGCAGGCGACGGTGATCCTGAAGCAGGCCGGCTTCGATGCGGTCGCGAATCTCGGCGGTGGGATGCTGCGCTGGCGCGCCGAAGGGCGCGTCGTGATGGACGGCCGGTCGTAGCGGCCGAGGCCGGCTCCCTCGAAAAAATCCGGACCGGTGTCGAAACGGCCCGGCGCCGTTCGTCGTCCAGGTATCCGATCATGTGGCGCCGCCTGACGCGGCGCCGAAACCCTGAGAGACCCGCGATGATGCCGACGCTTTACGCCCATCCCTTTTCGTCCTACTGCCAGAAGGTGCTGACCGCGCTGTACGAGAACGGCACGCCGTTCGACTATCGCGTGCTTGCGCACGACGATCCGAAGCCGATGCAGGAACTGGCCGCGCTGTGGCCGCTGAAGCGCTTCCCGGTGCTCGTCGACGCGGGCCGCACGGTGATCGAGGCGTCGATCATCATCGAGTATCTCGGCCTGGCCCATCCGGGCCCCGTGCGCCTGCTGCCCGACGATCCGCGCGCCGCGCTCGAGGTGCGGACGATGGACCGCTTCTTCGACAACTACGTGGCGACGCCGCAGCAGAAGGTCGTGTTCGACGCGCTGCGGCCGGAAGCCGAGCGCGATGCGCGCGGGGTGGCCGACGCGCGCGCGATGCTCGATACGTCGTACGCGTGGCTCGACGAGACGATGGCCGATCGCGAATGGGCGGCCGGCGATCGTTTCAGCCTCGCCGATTGCGGCGCGGCGCCGTTCCTGTTCTACGCGGACTGGACGCACCGGATCGATCCGGCGTTCGCGAACGTGATCGCGTACCGCAAGCGCCTGCTCGCGCGGCCTTCGTTTGCGCGCGCGGTCGACGAGGCGCGGCCGTATCGTTCGTTCTTTCCGCTCGGCGCGCCCGATCGCGACTGACGGGCGCGGCCGTTGCACGGCGTGCTGCCGCCGAGCATGGCCGGCAGCGCGCGCCGGGGCGACGGAACGACAGCAGCAGCGGCAGCATCGCGCGCGTGCCCGTCACATCGTGCGGGTGGCCGACTGCGCGAGCGTCAGCAGTTCGTCGAACTGCGTGATCAACTCGAAGCACAGCAGGAACGCGAGCGTATAGGCGGGCGCGGGGAAGCGCCGGATCGTCTCCAGCACCTGCGGCGCGAAGCGCGAGCGGATCGCGTCGCGCGTCAGCAGCCACGCGATCGCGATGCCGATCGCGGCGCCCGCGATCAGGTCGGTCGGGTAGTGAAAGCCGAGATACGCGCGCGGCAGGCAGATGAACACGACCGAATACAGCAGTGCGACGACGCCGACGCGGCGCGCGATGATGAAGATGCCGGTGGCGATCGCCATCCACAGCATCGCGTGATCGCTCGGAAACGAACTCCATGTCTGCAGGGTCGCCGCGCGCAATCCGGCCGACGGGAAGTGCAGGTGCAGGTCGGGGTTGTAGATCGGCCGCACGCGGAACGGCAGCACCTGCGCGAGCACGCGGCCGACGGCGAGCGCGACGAGCCCGCTCGCGACGGTGGCGACGACCAGTTCGCGTTGCCGTTCGCGATGCGGGCCGGGCTGGAACCACAGCCAGCACAGCACGGGAACGAGCACGAAGCCCTTGAACGTGTAGAGGCCCGCGATCACGCGGATCGCGTGATTCATCAACGGGCCGAACGTCACGTGGGTGAGGAAGATCTGGATCGTGGTGTCGAAATCGTTCATGTCCTGTGCGACCCGGGCGGACGCGCAGCGCATGACGGGCGGCCGGCTGGATCGGAAAGCGCGCTCGCACGGAGCGCAACGGGGGGCAAGTATGTCACCCGTTATTTCGAAGAAAATGCGAAAAAATACCGGGATTCCCCTGATAAACCGGGGCCGTGTGGTGGGGCCGGATGGGCGAGCGCCGTGTGGTGCGGTAGGGTCGAATCGTCCGACGTTTGCGGGCGGCCATGCACGCGCGCCGGAAAAATATTTTGTTGAACTGGACAATTCGGCAGGACGGTGCGGACCTTGCGCCGAATGAGTGATTGCCGTGCCGGAGTGGCGTGAATCTGCCGGCCGGCGCGGCGTCATGCGTGTGCCGATCAAAAAATAAAAAAAGCGGGCAAGCCTCATCGGCCTGCCCGCCGGCGTGACGCGATGCGCGGCTTCAGTTGCGCCACACCCGGACGGCGAGCGCGGCCAGCGACGTCACGACGGCCAGCGCGGTCACCGCATTCCAGCCCAGTTGCGCGAGCAACGAACTGCCGATTGCCGCGCCCGCCGCCATCCCGATGAACATGCCGACGAACAGCACCGCGTTGAGACGGCTGCGCGACGCGGGATCGATCCGGTAGACGATCGACTGGTGCGCGATCAGCGTGGCCTGCACGCCGAGATCGAAGCCGATCGTCGCGACCGCGAGCAGCACGAGTTGCGCATGCGGCGACATCAGCGGCGCGGCGGCCATCGACGCGAACGACACCGTCGCGATGCCGATGCCGATACGCGTGACGCGCTCGGGGCCGTGATGGTCGGCCAGACGCCCGGCGATCGGCGCGGCCAGCGCGCCGGCGGCGCCCGCGAGGCCGAATGCGCCGGCTGCCGCGCTGCCGAGATGGAACGGCGCGCCGTGCAGCATCACCGCGAGCGTCGACCAGAATGCGCTGAACCCGACGGCCAGCAGCCCCTGGGCGAGCGCGGCGCGGCGCAGTGCCGAATGCTCGCGCCACAGCGCGCCGAGCGAGCCGATCAGCGCACGGTACGGCAGCCGCGTGGTCGGCTCGAAGCGCGGCAACCCGCGTGCGGCTACCGCGCCGATCACGGCGACGCTGGCGGCCGCGAGCGCGAACATCGCGCGCCAGCCGGCCGTCTCGGCGATAAATCCGGCCACGACGCGCGACAGCAGGATGCCGAGCAGCAACCCCGTCATCACGGTGCCGACGATGCGGCCGCGATGCGTGTCGTGTGCGAGCGTCGCGGCGGCCGGCACGACGTCCTGCGCCATCGTCGCGGCGAGGCCGATCGCGAAGCTCGCCGCGAGCAGCAGGCCGAGCGACGGCGCGACGGCGGCCAGCAGCAGCGCGACGACCAGCGCGGCGGCCTTGGTCACGATCACGCGGCGCCGGTCGAAGCGGTCGCCGAGCGGCGCGAGCAGCAGGATGCCGAGCGCATAGCCGAGCTGCGTGAGCGTCGGCACGAAGCCGATCGCCCGCGCCGACGCGCCGAGATCGGGCGCGAGCGCGCCGAGCATCGGCTGCGCGTAGTAGATCGGGGCGACGCCGAGGCCGGCGGCGGCCGCGAGCAGCAGCACGAGCCGGCGATCGGGCATCGAATGGGCGGCCGGGCGGGCCGGGGCATGCGCCACGCGGGGCGCGGCATCGAGACGGGTCGGGGTGGACATCGCGTGCATCCTCGGTTGAAGAAGGGATTGGACGCGAGTGTGGCGGTACTCGGCGGACGACGGTAGTGCCGCCTTGCGCACATTTGTTATACGCTCCACGAATGACCGAAAAATCTCCTCCCTCTCGCGCTGTTGGCGGATCTCCGCGCGTTCAGACGGTGCCGGTGAACGGTGCGGGCTATCGCTTCGAGCTGATGGAAACCTTCGTGCGCATAGTCGAGGCCGGCAGCCTGTCGGCGGCCGCCGTGCAGCTGCATACCACGCAGCCGACGATCAGCCGCCGGCTGCAGGCGCTGGAAAGTTCGCTCGGCATGCGGCTGCTGCAACGCACGACCCATACGATGCGGCTGACCGTCGACGGCGAGCGGTGCTTCAAGCAGGCGAAGGAGCTGCTGGCGAGCTGGGCGGCGTTCGAGGCCGATTTGCGCGGCGCGCAGGAGGAGCCGGACGGGCTGCTGCGCGTCGCGGTGCCGCACGCGTTCGGGCAGCAGCGTTTCGTTGCGCCGCTCGCGCAGTTCCTGCGCGACTATCCGCGCGTGTCGGTCGAGTGGCTGCTGCAGGACGAGGTGCGCGATTTCGTCGGCAGCGGCATCGATTGCGCGATCCAGGTCGGCGAGCCCACCGATCCGGGCGTGGTCGCGATCCGGCTGACGAAGGTGCCGCGCTTCGTGGTCGCCGCGCCGTCCATACTGAACGGCGCCGACGTGCCGGCCGATCCGGACGCGCTCGCCGCGCTGCCATGGCTCGCGTTGCGCACGTACTACCGCAACGAGCTCGCGCTGACGCATGCGGCCACCGGCGACACGCGGCGCATCGCGATCCGCCCGCGCATCACGACCGCGAACCTGTATGCGCTGCGCAGCGCGGCGCTGCTGGGCGTCGGCGCGTGCGTCGGATCATCGTGGATGCTCGCCGACGATCTCGCGCGCGGCGATCTCGTGCACCTCGCCCCCGAATGGGAGGCCGCGTCGCTGCCCGTCTACCTGACTTATCCGCATGCGCAGTTCTATCCGTCGCGGCTCGTGCGGTTCGCCGCGATGATGCGCGACGCCGTGCCGGCGCTCGTCGAAGGGCGCGACGGCTGAAGCAACGCGGCCCGGCTGGCGGTACACCGTCAGCCCCGCCGGATCCCTTCGGGCAGCGCGCTGATGCGGCGCACTTCGGGCGAATCGAGCCACGCGCGCGACGTCGCGCAGTCGACGAACATGTCGGTCGCGTCCTCGCCCCAGAACAGGTCGCCGCCGAGCACGAAGGTCGGCACGCCGAACACGCCGTCGGCGATCGCGCGATCCGTGTTCGCGCGCAACGCATCCTTGACCGGCTGGGCTTCGACGGCCGTCACGCCTTCCGGGAAGCCAACGGCTTCGCACAGCGCGGCGAAACCTGCCGGCGTCGACACGTCCTCGCCGTCGCGCCAGATATGCCGGAAGATCCGCTGGATCGCGTCGCGTGAGCCGCCCATCGCGATCGCGAGGCGCAGCGGCTTGATCGGATTGAACGGGTGCGCGGGCGGCATCCGGAACGCAATGCCGAGCTTGTCCGCGCGGTATTGCGCATGCCGATAGGTGAACACGCGTTTGGCCGCGATCTCCGCCGGCGCTTTCTGGCCCCAGTGCGTGAGCAGCGCACCGAGCACGATCGGCCGCGGCTCGAACGCGGCGGCGGGCGGCAACCGGTCGAACTGTTCCTGTTGCAGGTAGGCGAACGGCGAAACGAAATCGAAATACCAGCTGGCGGTGCGCGGGGCGTTCATCGCGGGAGTCTCCTCGGGCGGATCCGGTTGTCGGCTGCAGGGGCAGTGTCGCATGCGGCCGCCTTTCGCGCTGCCGTATCGCGTGCCGCGCGCCATCGGCTCCCTACGACCGGGCGGCGTCGTCCGCCGACGATGCGAGCCGCGCGAGACTGTCGCGCACGGCCGCCGCGTCGTAGCGTGCGCCCGCGCCGCCGAGGGCGACGGTCGCCTTCTGCGCGAGCGGCAGCAGCATCGCGACTGCCGCCGTCATCGCCGGCGCGGCGGCGAGCCGCGATTTCGGGCCCGACACCGTCAGCGCACCGACGCATTCGCCGGCCGCGCCGAACACGGGCACGGAAGCCGATGCCGTTTCCGGGTCGCGCTCGCCGTACGACGCGGCCCACAGCTGTTCGCGCACGTCGTTCCAGCGGGCGTCCTGCGTGTCGGTGAAGGCTAGCAGCACCTTTCCGGATGCGCCCTGGCCGACCGGAAACTCCTCGCCGACGCGGATCGACACGCGCACCGCCCGCGCGGGCTCGACGCGATAGAGTACGGAGCGCACGTCGCCCTGGCGCACATAGAACGATGCCGTTTCTCCGAGTTCGCGGCTCAGTGTCTCGAGGAGCGGCTCGACCACCGGGCCGACGCGGAACGAACGCTGGTACAGCGCGGCGAGCCGCAACGGCTCGTGCCCGACCGCGTACTGGCCATCGTCGAGCTTGCGCATGAATCCGCCATGCTCGAGCGCGGCGAGCAGACGCAGGATCGTGCTCTTGTACAGCCCGGTGCGGCGCGACAATTCGGCGAGCGACAGCCGGTCGTCGGTCTGGCCGAACGCACGGAGAATCGCGAACGCGCGGTCGAGCACGGCGACGCCGCTTGACGCGTCTTCCGTCATCGGATCGGCTGCGTCGCCGACGTGATCTGCTGGGTTCCTGGGCACGACCTGCTTCCTTCGAATGATGGTCGGCGGACTATATCGTTCTATCTGGCAGAACACAAGTTCCAGAAAAACGCGATTTCACGGGTATACCCCGCTTATCGCGCATTCGACGCATGCTTAAAGTTCTGTCAAACAGAACTATGTTCTTTCAGATAGAACGATGAGGTGTCGAATGAAGGTTTCAGAAAACCCGAAGGTGCTGGTCAGCGAGGTCGGCCCGCGCGACGGGCTGCAGAGCATCAAGACCGTGATGCCGACGGCCGCCAAGCTGCGCTGGATCACCGCGCTGGCCGCGGCCGGCCTGCGCGAGATCGAGGTCGGGTCGTTCGTGCCGGCTACGCTGTTGCCGCAGATGGCCGACGTGCGCGAAGTGGTCGCGCACGCGCTAGCGATTCCCGGGCTGCACGTCGCCGCGCTCGCGCCGAACCTGCGCGGCGCCGAGGGTGCGTTCGACGCGGGCGTGCACAAGCTGACGCTGCCGGTCTCGGTGACCGAGGCGCACTCGCTGGCCAACATCCGCAAGACGCCCGCGCAGATGATCGACGAGGTGCGTGCGATCGTCGCGCTGCGCGACGCGCGATTTCCGTCGGTGCAGATCGAGGCCGGCGTGTCGGTTGCGTTCGGCTGCACGATTGCCGGCGCGGTCGGCGACGACGAGACGATCGCGATGGCCGTCGCGATGGCCGAATGCGGGGTCGACGAAATCGGCCTGTCCGACACCAGTGGTTATGCGAATCCCGCGCAGGTGCGCCGGCTGTTCACGCGGCTGCAGCGCGAAGTCGGCGAGAAGGCTGGCGGCGGCCATTTCCACAACACGCGCGGGCAAGGGCTCGCGAACGTCGTCGCGGCGCTCGACGCCGGCGTGACGACGATCGACGCGAGCCAGGGCGGCCTCGGCGGCTGCCCGTATGCGCCCGGCGCCACTGGCAACATCGTCACCGAGGATCTCGTGTTCCTGCTCGAGGCGATGGGAGTCGACACGGGCGTCGACGTCGACGCGCTGCTCGCCGCGCGCGCGATCCTGCACGCGGCGCTGCCGTCCGAGGCGCTGTACGGCCACGTGCCCGATGCCGGGTTGCCGAAGGGGTTCCGCTATGCGGACGGCCGCGCGGCGACGGCGGCGCAACCGGAAGGATGTGTAGCGGGAGTCGCACAATGAACGATCGCCAACCCACTTCGGCGCTGCCATACGCAGGCGTGCGCGTGATCGAGATGACGCACATGGTGATGGGCCCGACGTGCGGCATGCTGCTCGCGGATCTCGGTGCGGAAGTGATCAAGATCGAACCGATCGCGGGCGACAGCACGCGGGCGCTGCGCGGTTCCGGCGCGGGCTTCTTCGGGATGTTCAACCGCAACAAGAAGAGCCTCGCGGTCGACGTGAAGGATCCGCGCGGGCTCGAGATCGTGCTGCGGCTCGTCGCGACGGCGGACGTGTTCAGCGAGAACTTCAAGAGCGGCACGATGGACCGCATCGGCCTCGGTTATCCGGCGCTGGACTCGCTGAATCCGCGCCTCGTCTACGTGTCGCACAAGGGCTTCCTGCCGGGGCCGTACGAGCATCGCACCGCGCTCGACGAGGTCGTGCAGATGATGGGCGGCCTGGCCTACATGACGGGCCCCGAAGGGCGGCCGCTGCGTGCGGGCGCGAGCGTCAACGACATCATGGGCGGCATGTTCGGCGCGATCGGCGCGATGGCCGCGCTCGCGCAGCGCGAGCGCACGGGCCGCGGCCAGCAGGTGCAGAGTTCGCTGTTCGAGAACAACGTGTTCCTCGTCGCGCAGCACATGATGCAGTTCGCGGTGACGGGGCAGGCAGCGGCGCCGATGCCGAGCCGGATTTCCGCGTGGGCCGTCTACGACGTGTTCTCCGTCAAGGACGACGAACAGATTTTTCTCGCGGTCGTGTCGGACACGCAGTGGGCGCTGTTCTGCGACGCGTTCGGCATGGACGCGCTGAAGGACGATCCGCGCCTCGCGACCAACAACCTGCGCGTGCAGGCGCGCGAATGGCTGCTGCCCGAGCTGCGTTCGCGGCTTGCGCCGTATTCGGCCGCGGAGATCGGCGCGATCTTCGAATCGACCGGCCTGCCGTACGCACCGATCACGAAGCCGCAGGACCTGTTCGACGATCCGCATCTGCTCGCCACGGGCGGCCTCGAAGCCGTGACGCTGCCGGCCGACGCGAGCAGCGCCGGGCGGCCGGTCGACACGCGCACCGCGCTGCTGCCGCTGACGCTCGCGGGCGAACGCCTGCGGCTGCGCTCGGCGCCGCCCGCGCTCGGCCAGGACACGTGCGCGCTGCTCGGCGAACTCGGCTACACGCCGGACGACGCGCGTGCGCTGATCGAGGCCGGCGTCGTCGCGGGGCGGTACGGCGCGGACGCCGCCGCGCCGGGCGACGCGCCGGGCGGCGCGCCGTCGGCGAACGAAGTGGCGAGCGCGTAGCGCCGCCGCGATTCATCGAACGAACAAAGGCGTCCCGGCCGCGCACCACGCGGCAGAGGATCGCCGCATCCACGGAGACAACCATGACATCCGCTTCCCCGGCGCTGCCCGCCGATCACGAGACCGACACGTCGATCGAGCAACGGGCCGTGCGCAAGGCCGCGTGGCGCTTCATCCCGCTGCTCGCGCTCGCGTATTTCTTCAACTACCTGGATCGCACGAGCGTCGGATTCGCGGCGCTCACGATGAACCGCGATCTCGGGCTGACCGCGACGCAGTTCGGCTGGGGCGCGGGGATCATGTTTGCCGGCTACTGCGTGTTCGAGGTGCCGAGCAATCTCGCGCTGTACCGCTTCGGCGCGCGCCGCTGGCTCGCCCGCATCATGATCACGTGGGGGCTGATGGCGGCCGCGACCGCGCTTGCGACTGGGCCGACCAGTTTCTACGCGATCCGGCTGCTGCTCGGCATCGGGGAAGCCGGTTTCTTTCCGGGCGTGATCTTCTTTCTTGCGGTGTGGTTTCCGGCGAGCTACCGCACGCGCGTGCTGGCGTGGTTCACGGTGTCGACGCCGCTGTCGTCGCTGATCGGCGGCCCGCTGTCGACGTGGCTGCTGCAGCTCGACGGCGCGCTCGGGCTCGCCGGCTGGAAGTGGATGTTCATCGTCGAAGGGCTGCCCGCGTGCGCGCTCGGCTTCCTCGTACTGAAGCTGCTGTCGGATTCGCCGGCGAATGCCGCGTGGCTGTCGGACGACGAGCGTGCCGCGCTGCAGCGCGCGTTCGAGCGCGACGGCGCGGCCGCCGGCCGCAAGAAGCGCTTCGGCGTCGCGCTGCGCGACGTGCGCGTCTACGTGCTCGCGCTGATTTCGTTCGGCTTCACGATGGGCTCGTACGGCATCGGCATCTGGTTGCCGCAAATGCTGAAGGCGCACGGCATGTCGACGATGCAGACCGGCTGGCTTTCCGCGGTGCCTTACTTCTTCGCCACGATCGCGCTGCTGTGGTGGGCGAAACGGGTGGACCGTCGCGGCGGCCCGGTCGCGAACCTGGCGATCGGCTTGTTCATCGGCGCGGTGGCGCTCGGCGTGTCGACCCATTTCCTGACGCTCGGGCCGGCGCTCGTCGGCATCACGCTCGCGCTGATCGGCACGATTGCCGGCCGCACGATCTTCTACACGCTGCCGTCGCGCTTCCTGTCCGGCCAGGCCGCGGCCGGCGGGCTGGCGCTGATCAATTCGATCGGCGCGCTCGGCGGCTTCGCGGGCCCCTATCTCGTCGGATACCTGAAGGACAGCTTCGGTACCTTCACGGCCGGGATGCTCGGGCTCGCGATCGTGCTGGCGATCACGACGCTGCTCACGCTGTCGCTGGTCGCGTTCGACCGGAGCGAATGACATGACCTTTTCGATCAAACGGCGCCGGTTGATCGGCGCGGCCGCCGCCTCGCTCGCGCTGCCCGCGTTCGCCGACACGCCGGCCCACGATGGAGCTTCCCGCATGACGCAAAGCAACTACCTCGCGGTCCGCCCCGACTGGCTCGCGTCGGCGCTCGAACCCGCGCTCGAGCCCGACCTGCCGATCGTCGACGCGCATCATCACTTCTACGAACGGCCGGGCTGGATCTACCTGCTCGACGACTATCTGCAGGATGCGCGCTCGGGCCACAACATCCAGGCGTCCGTCTACATGCAGGCGCAGACGCGTTATCGCGATTCGGGCCCGGCCGAACTGAAGCCGGTGGGCGAGACGGCTTACGTCGCCGGTGTGACCGAGCCGCTGCAGCACGGTCCCGTGGCCGTCGCGAAAGGCATCGTCGGCCATGCGGACCTGCGGCTCGGCGAACGCGTGCGCGACGTGCTGGAAGCGCATCTCGAAGCGGGGCGCGGACGGTTTCGCGGCGTGCGGCACCTGAGCACGTGGGATGCCGATCCGACGCTCGCCAATCCGCTGTCGGCGGTGCCGCGCGGGCTGCTGCTCGATCCTGCGTACCGGGCCGGCGTCGCGCAACTTGCGCCGCTCGGGCTGTCGTACGACGCGTGGCTGTTCTTTCCGCAGTTATCCGAATTATTCGATCTCGCGAAAGCGAACCCCGACACGCGGATCATCGTCAATCACTGCGGCGGCGTCGTGCGGATCGGCAGCTATGCCGACAAGCGGCCGGAGGTGTTCGCGCGCTGGTCGGCGTCGATGCGCACGCTCGCGCAACTGCCGAACGTGTACGTGAAAGTCGGCGGCCTCGGGATGCGCATCAACGGGTTCGATTTCGAGAAGGGCGAGAAGCCGCCGTCTTCGGCGCAGCTTGCCGACGCGTGGAAGCCGTGGATGATGACCTGCATCGACGCGTTCGGCCCCGGGCGCTGCATGTTCGAGAGCAATTTCCCGGTCGACAAGGGCTCGTATTCGTTCGTGAACGGGTGGAACGCGTTCAAGCGGCTGACCGCGCAAGCCAGCGCGGACGAGCGCGACGCGCTGTTCCGCGGCACGGTCACGCACGCTTACCGGCTCGGCTGACGCGCGCGCGGCGTCACCCGGCTTCCACCAGCGCCGCGAGCTTCGCCAGCGCCATCTGCCAGCCGGTCTCGTTGTCGGCGGCCGGCACGCCGGGCGGTATGCCGTCGTGCACGGCGTCCACGCGCGTGCCGCCCGCTTCGTCGGACAGCGTGATCGTGATCGTCATCGCGCCGCGCAGCATCGGGTCGTCGGTTTCGAATACGTCGATCTCGACGATCTGCTGGTCGGGCACCAGCGTGACGAAGCGGCCGTGATAGGTGTCGGTGCGCGCGGTGGTCTTGCCGGTGCCGGCCGACGGCGCGTCGTAGCTCAGCGACACCCGCAGCGCGCCGCCTTCCCGTGTGTCGTACGCGTGTACGCGGCACGTCATGCCGTCGGGCACTTTCCATTGCTCGACCGCGTGCGGGTCGAGCAGCGCGCGATAGACGCGCCCGCGCGGCGCGTTCAGGTGCCGGCTGACCCGGGTCGAATGCGTGTGCGTGTGCAACATGTCGCCTCCCGCGAAGCGAGCGAGACGGTGCACGCCGGCGCCCGGCGTGTCGTCATGCTTCCTTCAGGAATCCTAGGCGCGGGCGCGGCGGCATGCAATGACCGCACGCGAAGCGGCGTTCAGCGCAGCGTGGCGGCAAAGGCGTCGAGCTGCGTGATGCAGGTGTTCCAGCCCTCGAAAAAGCCGAGCGCTTCGTGGCGCTCGCGCGTCGCGGCGTCGGGGTGCATCACGCGCGCTTCGTAGCGGCTGCCCGCGTCGTCGTCGGCCATCGTGACGATCGCCGTGAAGCCGAGCCACGGCGTCTGCGGCCGCCAGCCGCCCGCGAGCATCGACGTGAACGCGATGCGCGATTCCGGCACGATGTCGAGGAAGCAGCCGGGGTTGTCGCTCGTGCCGCCATCGGGGCCGCGCATGAACGTATGGAAGGCGCCGCCCGGCCGCAGGTCGAACGCACGCACTTCGGTGGTCCACGGTTTCGGGCACCACCATTCCTTCAGCAATTCAGGGTCGGTCCATGCACGCCACAGCGCGCGGCGCGGCGCGCGCAGCGTGCGCGTGATGACGAGATCGTGGGCTTCAGCGGGTTCGACGTGGCTGGCTGACATCGTGCTCCTCCTGGTGACGGCGTTCGACGAATTCGACGAGACGATCGGATCGCGCTTCCCACTGCGCGCGCTGCGCGGCGAGCCATGCCTCGGCCTCGGTCAGCCGGCTGCCGACCAGCGCGCAGGTGCGCGAACGGCCGGCCTTCCGGGTCGCCACGAGGCCGCTGCGCTCGAGCACGGCGAGGTGCTTCATGAACGACGGCAGGGCCATGTCGAACGGCGCGGCCAGCGCGGAGACGGTCCGCTCCCCCTGGCCGAGCGCGCCGACGATCGCGCAGCGCGTCGGATCGGCGAGGGCGTGGAAGACGTCGCTGATGCCGGGTTGAAAGTTATCCATTTGGCTAAGTGTAGGCGATGTGGTCATCGGTGCAACGACAATTTTCGTCGCGTACGATGATGGGGCGGTAACGCGCGCCGGTCGGGCGCCGTGTTGCCGGACGCCTGCCGTCGTCGCGCGTGCGGCGACGCCCGGCCGGCGTCCGTTCCGATTCCGGCCCATGCCGAACCCGCGCGTGCGGCCCACCTGACTACCGGAGAGGGCATGACCGAACCTGTTACCGTCCGCCGCGTCGGCGCAAGCGAAGCGATGGCCTGTGTCGATGCGCTGGCCGACGTGCTGATCGATTGCGTCGAAGGCGGCGCATCCGTCAGCTTCATGTTGCCGATCGAGCGGGCGACCGCCGTCGCGTTCTGGACGCGTGTGGCCGAGGGCGTCGCGAACGACGAGCGCATCCTGCTCGTCGCCGAGGATGCGTCCGGCCGGATCGTCGGCACCGTGCAGATCGTGACCGCGCAGCCCGAGAACCAGCCGCATCGCGCGGACATCGCGAAGATGCTCGTGTCGCGGCATGCGCGCCGGCAGGGCGTCGCCGCACGACTGATGGCGGCGGCCGACGCGGCCGCGCGCGACGCCGGCAAGACCGTGCTCGTGCTCGACACGGTGACGGGCGGCGACGCCGAGCGGCTGTACGAGCGGGCCGGCTGGCAGCGCGTCGGCGTCGTGCCGAACTATGCGTTGATGCCCGACGGCGCGCCGTGCGCGACGACGTATTTCCACAAGCAGCTCGCGTGACGGCCGTCGCCATGCAGCCGGTCGCGCCGGCGCCGTTGTTCGCCACGCGTGCGGCCGGTGTCGTTGCGCCGATCGCGCCCGCGTGGCTCGCTGCCGGGTGGCGCCGCTGCACGCCGGTGCCGTGGCGGAGCCGGTGTCGACGATGCGGGCGCGCGTCGCGTGACGGGCGTGGCCTGTGAAAAAAGCGCCACCGCGCGCGGCCCCGCGTCCGATATAGTCGCGTGCACGCAGCAAGACGCCCACCATACGTCACGAAACCGCCGCCTCGATGAAACGCTCCCACGCCGCTTTCGCCCTCACGGGCCTGCTCGTCGCGCTGCCGATTGCCGCGTATGCGCTCGTCAAGCCGCTGCGCGTCGTCGCGCCCGCGCTGATCCCCGGCGTGTCGTGCCCGAGCACCGACATCTGCACGGACGATGTCGCGAGGCTCGGCGAGGCGCGGCAGCTCTATCACGACGGCTACGCGCGCGCGGCGGCGACCGTCGGCGCGTTCCGCGCCGCACCGCGCGTCGTGTTCTGCGCGACCCGCACGTGCGCCGATGCGTTCGGCCTCGGCACACGCGCGGCGCTGACGCTCGGCGATTTCGGCGTGGTGATCGCGCCGCGCGGCTGGCAGACGTACTTTCTCGCGCACGAGCTGATCCACCACCGGCAGGCTGAAGTACTCGGCAACCTGGCCGTTCTGACCAAACCGCGCTGGCTGATCGAAGGGATGGCGTATTCGCTCAGCGACGATCCGCGCCATCCGCTGGCCGAGCCGTTCGAATCGTGGCGCACGCGGTTCGCCGCGTGGAATTCGGCGCGCGGCGCGCAGCCGCTGTGGGACGCCGCGCGGGCGATCGAATAGCGAGATAAGAACGCCGCGCCGCGGCGCGCGCGGCCAGCGCTCAATTCGACGCGGCCGATTCGCCGCGTCGGCCGGCCAGCGTGTCCCGTCCCGCGTCGAGAATCTCGTCGGCCAGCGCCGGATCGGTGCCGGCGATCGCGCGCGACAGCACGAGCGCGCCGACCATCTGGCTGAAGACCGCGAGCGCGTCGCGACGCGTCTGCGCGGGCGTCGCGCCTTCGGTCGCCACCATCCGTTCCAGCCGATCGAGATACGCGGCGAGGCCGTGCGCATAGCACGCGCGCGCCGCATCGGTCAGCCGCGGCGCATCGCCCGCGAAGCCAGACAGCGGGCAACCGGCCTCGACGTTGTCGCGATGCGCGGGCGACAGATACGCGGCCACCTGCGCGTCGAGACTGCCGGCATTCGGTGAATCCGCGCGGTCGTGCATCGCCTTTTCCATCACTTCGGCGACCAGCGCGTCCTTCGACTTGAAGTGGTTGTAAAAGCCGCCCTGCGTGAAGCCGGCTTCCTTCATCAGTTCCGTCAGCCCCACGGCGTCGACGCCGCGTACGCGGAACAGCCGCTCGGCGGCCGCGACGATCGCGCTTCGGTTCTCGGCAGCCTGTTGTCTGGACACGCCCATCGATCTCTCCCTGATTTCCTGTTCGATCGCGTCGATTGAAAAACACAATGGTGATCGCCATTGACACGACCATGCGGCGAGAACACAATGCACCGCAAAGACAATGGTGATCAACATTGACATTGAGTGTAGCCGACTGGGCGGATCGTGGCAAAGCCACGGCGGGTACACCGGATGGCAACGGGTCAGCGTCTTTGGCGCCGTGGGTTGTGGGTCGCGGGCGGCTTGCCTCGGCGGCAGGCCGCGGCGCCACGGTTCGACAGGCAACGACAGTCTCGTTTTTACCTGGATCTCACGCGCGGCGAGCCGGCGCGCGGGCGATTCATCACGCGAAAGGACGCATCATGAAAATCGAAGGTGCAGTGGTGTTCATCACGGGCGCGAACCGCGGGCTGGGGCTCGAGTTCGCGAAGCAGGCGCTCGAACGGGGCGCGCGGAAGGTCTATGCGGGCGCGCGCGATCCGGCCAGCGTGACGCTGCCGGGCGTCGTGCCCGTGAAGCTCGACGTGACCGACCCCGCGGCGGTCGCGGCAGCGGCCGAGGCGGCGCGCGACGTCACGCTGCTGATCAACAACGCCGGCATCGCGCGGCTCGGCAGCCTGACCGACGAGGGCGCGCCCGACGCATTGCGCGCTCACCTGGAGACCAACGTGTTCGGGATGCTGGCGATGTCGCGCGCATTCGCGGGCACCCTGGCGGCCCACGGCGGCGGCGCGATCCTGAACATCCTGTCGGTCGCGAGCTGGGTGAACCGGCCGATCCTGTCGAGCTACGGCGTGTCGAAATCGGCCGCATGGGCGTTGACCAACGGGCTGCGCCATTCGCTGCGCGAGCAGCGCACGCAGGTCGTCGGGCTGCATGCCGGCTTCATCGATACCGACCTGACGGCCGGCCTCGACGTGCCGAAAGCCACGCCGTCCGACGTCGTGCACCAGGCGTACGACGCGATCGAAGCGGGGGCGGAGGAAGTGTCGACCGACGAATTCACGCGGCAGGTGAAGGCCACGCTGTCGTCGGGCGTCTATCTGGAAGAACCGGCGCCGCGTTGACGCCGCCCGGTCGTGCGAACCCGCCGCCCGCGCCGTGAGCGCGGCGGCGGGTCGTGCCGTCAGACCGTGGTGTCGATGATGCCCGGGATCTTCACGTCCGGGTTCACGTCCGCGTCGTAGTCGACGCCGGCGATCTCGAAGCCGAACAGGCGCAGGAACTCGGTCTTGTAGCCTGCGAAGTCCGTCGTCTCGTACAGGTTCTCGTTCGTGACCGTGTCCCACATCGCGACGACCTTCTGCTGCACCTGCGGATCGAGTTCCTTGTAGTCCGCGCGCAGGCGGCCTTCCTCGTCGACATGCGGCGTCGCGCCGTACAGGCTGTCCTTCAGGAGCCCGTACACCTGCTCGATGCAGCCTTCGTGCGTGCCCTTCTCCTTCATCACCTTGAACAGCAGCGACAGGTACAGCGGCATCATCGGGATCGCCGAGCTGGCCTGCGTGACGACCGCCTTCAGCACCGACACGCGGGCGTCGCCGCCGTGCGCGGCCAGCTTGTCGCGGATCGACAGCACCTTCTTGTCGAGATCCTTCTTCGCTTCGCCGATCGAGCCGTTCCAGTAGATGTCGTGCGTGATCTGCTCGCCGAGGTACGTGAACGCCGTGGTCTTCGCGCCGTCAGCCAACACGCCGGCTTCGGCCAGCGCGTCGATCCACATCTGCCAGTCCTCGCCGCCCATCACCGCGACGGTGCCGTCGATCTCTTCCTGCGTCGCCGGCTCGAGCGACACTTCGCGGATCACTTCCTTGTCGGTGTCGAGGCCGCGGAACGTGACGGCCTTGCCGACCGGCTTGAGCGTCGAGCTGATCGTTTCGCCCGTCTTCGGATGCGTGCGGCGCGGGGCCGCAAGGCTGTAGACGACCAGATCGACCTTGCCGAGATCCTGCTTGATGGTGTCGATCGTGACCTGCTTGACCTTGTCGGAGAATGCGTCGCCGTTGATGCTGCGCGCATACAGCCCCTTTTCGGCGGCGAATTTCTCGAACGCGGCGCTGTTGTACCAGCCGGCCGTGCCCGGCTTCGTCTCGCTGCCTGCGCGCTCGAAGAACACGCCGAGCGTGTCCGCGCCCGAGCCGAATGCGGCGGAGATCCGGGCGGCGAGGCCGTAGCCGGTCGACGCGCCGATCACGAGCACCTTTTTCGGGCCATTGGCGATCGGGCCGTGCGAAGTCACGTAATCGATCTGTTCCTTGACGTTGGCTTCGCAGCCGACCGGATGAGTCGTCACGCAGATGAAGCCACGCACGCGCGGTTTGATGATCATGGGAGAACCTCTAGTCAGAAAGGCGGGGACGGCCTGAAATCGGAAAAATCCCGCGCATTGTAAAGGAAGCGGCCGATCGCGGGCGGGCGCGGCCGGAAGGCGCGCGATCGCCCGGTTATTTCTCTCTTAACAGAAATAACTGAAAAAACTAAATTCCCCACCATGGAACTCACACCGATTGCCGAACGATTCATTCTCCACTGGGGCGAAATGGGCTCGCGGTGGGGCGTCAACCGTACTGTCTCGCAGATTCACGCGCTGCTCTACCTGGCCGGACGGCCGGTGGCAGCGGACGAAATCGCCGAGACGCTGAACGTCGCGCGCTCCAACGTCAGCACGAGCCTGAAGGAGTTGCAGGCGTGGCGGCTCGCGAAGGTCGTGCACGTGCTCGGCGACCGCCGCGACCACTTCGAGACGTCGACCGACATCTGGGAGTTGTTCAAGCTGATCGTCGAAGGGCGGCGGCAGCGCGAGATCGAGCCGACGCTCACGGTGCTGCGCGATTGCCTCACGAGCCCGGAGATCGCGAACGAAAGCCGCGAGACCGAACAGCGCATCCGCGACACGCTGCAGTTCGTCGAGACGCTGACGACCTGGTCGGACGAGATGCTGAGGCTCAAGCCCGATACGCTGATGAAGGCGCTCGGCATCGGCGCGAAGATCAGCCAGACGGTTCGGCGCAAGCCGTCGAAGTAAGCGGTAACGGAGAGCGGGCACGCAGCCCGCTTTTTTCGGGGCTATTGTTTCTGTCATTACAGAAATAACTGTAGGTAAAGGATGAACATGAACGCCGTCTTGCCGTCGACCTGCCCGCCCGAGCGTTCCGGCGCACGCGGCATGACTGTGCTCGTGTGCGGCGCGAACGGCTTCATCGGGCGGGCGCTGTGCGCGCAGCTCGAAGCGGGCGGGCTTCGCGTGCTGCGCGGCGTGCGTCACGCGGCCGGCCCGCACGACGTCGCGATGGACTTCGTGCGGGACGTCGATCCGCAAGCATGGCTTGCGCGGCTGAAGGGCGTGGACGTGGTGATCAACGCGGTCGGCATGCTGGCCGATCGACGCGGCGCGACGCTCGACGCCGTGCATCGCGCCGCGCCGTGCGCGCTCTTTACCGCATGCTGCCGCGCCGGCGTGCGGCGCGTGATCCAGATCTCGGCGCTCGGCGTCGAGCGCGGCGATACGCGGTACTTCGCGAGCAAGCAGGCGGCCGACCGCTTCCTGCAGACGTTGCCGATCGACTTCCGCATCGTGCGCCCGGCGCTCGTCTACGGGGCGGCCGGCGCATCGGCGCGGTTTTTCCGGATGCTCGCGAGCTTGCCCGTGCACGTCCTGCCGGCGGGGGGCCGTCAGCGGCTGCGCCCGGTGCATGTCGACGATCTCGCCGAAGTCGTGGCGCGGCTCGTGATGGAGCCGGCCGATTCGCCGTCGGCGGCGGGCCGCCGCGTGATCGACGTGGTCGGCAGCGACGAAGTCGAATACCGCGAGATGCTGGCCGGCTACCGCGCCGCACTCGGTTTTCCGCCAGCGGCCCGCGTGACGCTGCCGGGCCCGCTGGTCGGCGCGGCGGCCGCACTGCTCGGCGCGTTGCCGGGGGCGATGCTGACGCGCGACACGTGGACGATGCTGCGCGGCGGCAACACGGGCGATCCGGCGGCCACCGCGGCCGTGCTGGGCCGGCCGCCGCGCCGCATCGGCGGGTTCATCGGCGCGGAAGCCGCCGCGCTGCGCCGCGACGCGCTCGCGATGTGGCGGCGTCCGTTGCTGCTGGGCGCGCTCGCGATCGTGTGGATCTGGACGGCGATCGCGAGCGCCTTCATCCATCCGTTGCACGCAAGCCTCGCGCTGCTGGCGCCCGCGCACCTGACGGGGCTGCCCGCGCTGATCGCGCTTTACACCGCCAGCGCGCTGGACTTCGCGCTCGGCATCGCGACCGTCGTCGCGCCGTCGCGGCGCCTGTGGGCCGTGCAGGCGGCGCTGATCGTCGCGTACTCGGCGGTCATCGCGGTCACGATGCCCGGCCTGCTGGCCGAACCGTTCGGCCCCGTGCTCAAGAACGTGCCGATTCTCGCCATCCTGTTGATCCTCTTTTCAGAAGAAGAACGCGCATGAATACCTATCTCGTCATCAAGGCGCTTCACATCCTGTCTTCGGTGCTGCTGGTCGGCACGGGGTTCGGCACCGCGTTCTACCTGTTCTTCGCGAACCGCACGCGATCGGTGCCCGCGATCGCGGCCGTGTCGCGGCTCGTGGTGCGCGCGGACTGGTGGTTCACGACGCCGGCCGTGATCTTCCAGCCGGCGTCCGGGTTGTGGCTCGCGCATACGGCCGGGTGGCCGTGGCATACGCCATGGCTGCTCGCGTCGGTCGTGCTGTACGCGGTCGCCGGCGCGTGCTGGCTGCCGGTCGTGTGGCTGCAGCTCGAACTGGCGGCGATGGCGAAGCTCGCGCACGCCAACGGCGACGCCGCGTTGCCCGAGCGCTACTGGCGCTATGCGAAGCGCTGGGAACGGCTCGGTTATCCGGCGTTCTTCGCGATGCTGACCGTGTACTTCCTGATGGTGGTCAAGCCGATGTGAGCCCGTCGCCGTCGCGCGGAAGCGGCGGCGTACGCGGGAAAGCAGTCGATCGATTCATGATGCTTGCGATAACAAGAAGGAGTGCGAAGCATGAATGCCAATGAGCTGGTGCTGTACTTCGACGGGCGATGTCCGTTATGTGTCGCGGAAATCCGGCGTCTCGGCGAGCGCGATGCGCGACACCGGCTGGCGTTCGTCGACATCGCGGAGCCGGGCTTCGATCCGGCGCCGCTGGATGTCGACTTGCCCGCGCTGAATCGCGAGCTGCATGCGCGCTTGCCCAACGGACGCATGCTGACCGGCATCGACGGCATCGCGGCCGCCCATGCGCTGGTTGGGCGTCGCTGGTTCGCCTGGCTGCTTCGCGTGCCGGCGATGCGTGCCGTGTTCGCGCCGCTGTATCGCCGCCTCGCACGCAACCGGTATGCCGTATCGCGCTGGCTCGGGTATCGCGCGCAAGCCTGCTGCGAAGGCGGCGCGTGCAGCACCGGCAGCAACGCCGAAAGCGCGGCGGCGAATCGCCCGCCGCGCGACACTCCGCGCTGCGCCGTCGTGCGCTGGATGTACGCAGCCGCGATCGCGCACCTGCTCGTCGGCGCGGCCATTCCGTGGATTGCCGACGCATCGTGGCTCGACGCCTATCACCGCGGCATCGAGTGGCATTTCTGGTCGACAGCGGCGCCCGAAGCCGCGCGCGCCCAGCAGGTCTGGTGGATGTCGCTGCTCGGCGCGACGGTACAGTGCGCGGCGGTCTGGATGCTCGCGCTCGTCCATCTCGGCAACCGGTCGAGGAAACGGGAAGTGTGGGGCTGGCTGCTGGCCGGCCTGTTGATCTGGGCGCCGCAGGACATGCTGTTGTCGTGGCAGGCGCAGGTGTGGGGGCACGTGGCGATCGACGTGGCCGCGCTCGTCGCGATGGTGCCGCCGCTGGTCTGGTTGTGGAGGAGGGATACCGCATGAACACGTTGCCTGCTTTCGACTGGGCGCTCAACCTGCTGATCGTGCAGGGCGCGATGGGCGCATTCGATACGCTTTACCACCACGAACTCACGCAAGACCTGCCGCACAGCCCGCGCGCGCGGCTCGAACTGGCGATTCATGCGGTGCGGTCCGTGCTGTACGGCCTCGTGTTCGCGTCGATCGCGAACGTCGCGTTTCACGGCGCGTGGGTCGCGGCGCTCGCGATGGTCGTGCTTGTCGAAGTGGGGCTGACGTTGTGGGATTTCGTCATCGAAGACCAAAGCCGCAAGCTGCCCGCGACCGAGCGCGTGCTGCATACGCTGCTGGCCGTCAACGGCGGCGCGTTGTTCGGGATGATCGCGATGCAACTCGCCGTGTGGGCGCACGAGCCGACCGCGCTGCAGCCGATCGACCCCGGCTGGCGCGGCGGGTTGCTCAGCCTGTTCGCGGTCGGCGTGACGGTGTCGGGCGTGCGCGACGGGATTGCCGCGTGCCGCATCGCGCCACGCGCGCCGGCCGCCAACCCGTTCGCGGGGCAGCGGCCCTGCAATGTGCTGGTCACTGGCGGGACCGGCTTCATCGGCGAAACGCTCGTGAACCAGTTGCTCGATGCAGGACATACGGTCACGCTGCTGGCGCGCGATCCGTTGCGTGCGGCTTACTTGTTTCAAGGCCGCGTGCGCAGCGTGACGTCCGTCGACCAGTTGCAGCCGCACGAGCGTTTCGACACGGTGATCAATCTCGCTGGCGCGCCGGTGCTGGGCGCACGCTGGAGCAAGCGCCGGCAGGCGCTGCTGCTCGCCAGCCGCGTCGGCGTCACGCAGGCGCTGATGCGCTGGGTCGAGACCGCCGAAGTCAAGCCGCGTACGTGGATCCAGGCGTCGGCGATCGGCTACTACGGCGTGCGGCCGGGCGACGAACGGCTCGACGAGGGCAGCAGTACCGGCACCGGCTTCATGTCCGAGCTGTGCCGGCAGTGGGAGCAGTCCGTGCAACCGCTCGAGCGCCACGGCGTGCGCGCGGTGGTGCTGCGGCTGGGCATCGTGTTCGGCCCGGGCGGCGCGTTGCGCCCGATGCTGCTGCCGCATTACTTCGGGCTCGGCGGACGATTCGGCGACGGCGCGCAGGTGATGAGCTGGATTCACCGCGACGACGTGTTGCGGATCGTCGCGCGCGCGATGTCGAACACGGGCATGCGCGGCGTCTACAACGCGGTCGCCCCGGTGCCGCTGACCCAGCGCGCGTTCGTGCAGATCGTGACGAAGGTGCTGCGCCGCCCCGCGTTTGTGCACGTGCCGGCGGCACCGCTGCGCGCCGCGATGGGCGAGATGGCCGAGCTGCTGCTGGACGGGCAGCGCGTGGTGCCGGCACGGCTGCATCAGGACGGATTCATGTTCCGCTTCCCGACGGCCGAGCACGCGCTGCGCGACCTGACGAATCGGCCGCACACCGGTTTCGCGCCCGCGGCCTGCCGTTTCCCGCGAGGTCGTGTATAACTTCGGCGTGAACGCGTTCGGCGCGTGCCGCGCGCGCCGAACGTTCGCACCCGACCTCACAAGGAGACTGCATGCTGCACGTCCTCGGCAAGATTCCGTCCATCAACGTCCGCAAGGTGCTGTGGCTGTGCACCGAACTGAACCTGCCGTTCGAACAGGAAGACTGGGGCGCGGGCTTTCGCACGACCCACGACCCGGCCTATCTCGCGCTGAATCCGAACGCGCTCGTGCCCGTCATCAAGGACGACGACTTCGTGCTCTGGGAATCGAACACGATCATCCGCTACCTCGCGAACCGCTACGGCGGCGACGCGCTGTATCCGGCCGAGCCGCAGGCGCGTGCGCGGGTCGACCAGTGGATCGACTGGCAGGGCTCGGACCTGAACCGCTCGTGGGTCGGCGCCTTCCTCGGCCTCGTGCGCAAGTCGCCCGATCACCAGGATCCGGACGGCATCGCTCAGTCGATCGCGGGCTGGACGACGCACATGCGCGTGCTGAATGCGCAGCTTGAAAAGACCGGCGCGTACGTGGCCGGCAACACGTTCACGCTCGCGGATATCCCGATCGGCCTGTCGGTGAACCGGTGGTTCGGCACGCCGTTCGAGCATCCGGACCTGCCGGCGGTGTCGCGCTACATCGAACGGCTCGCGACCCGCGAAGGGTTCAAGCAGTACGCGGGCAGCGCGAATCCGTAATGCGGCGCAGGCAGCGCTTGAAGCGGTGGTATTGCCTTCGTCGCCGCTTCACGACCGATTCACCGACGCACCTGCCCGTCGTCACGCACCGGGCGCCGGCACCGCGTCGAGCACGCGCGCGAGAAACGCCTCGTGATTCCACGCGGCTTCCGGCCGCGACAGCCCGAGCCGCACGACCACCAGCTCGCGGCTCGGCACCACGCTCACGAACTGGCCTTCATGGCCGACCGCATGAAACGCGTCGGCCGGCATCGCCCGCGCATGCGGATCGCGATCGTTGAACGGCTCCGGCACCTTGACCCACAGCTGCGCGCCGAATTCCTGCCGCGGTGACTGTGGCGTCGCGCGCGTCAGATAGCGCACCCAGCCTTCGGGCAGCAGCCGCTGCCCGTTCCACACGCCGTCCTGCAGCAGAAGCTGCCCGAAGCGCGCCCAGTCGCGGGCGCTCGCATACATGTACGACGCGCTGACGAGCGTGCCGGACGCATCGGGCTCGAACACCGCGCTGCGCATCCCGAGCGGCGCGAACAGCGCGCGGCGCGGAAACGCGAGGTAGTCGGCGTCGTTGCCGCCCAGCGCTTCGCGCATCACGCGCGCGACGATCGCGCTCGTGCCGCTCGAGTACGACCACTGCGTGCCGGGCGCCGCGGCAAGCGGCTTCGCCGACGCGAACCGCGCGGTATCGGGCTGCGTGAACAGCATCACCGCGACGTCGGAGAGCGGATCGTCGTAGTCCTCGTTGAATTGCAGGCCGCTCGTCATCCGCAGCAGCTCGTCGAGCGTGATGGCCGCGCGCGGATCGCCGCTGCCGCGCCATTCGGGCAGCAGTGCCGACGCGTCGGGCGACAGCCTGTGCCGCGCGACCAGCGTGCCGACCAGCGCGGCCGTGACGGTCTTCGTCATCGACCAGCCGGGTAGCGGCGTGGCGGCCGTGAAGCCGGGCGCATAGCGTTCGGCGATCACCTGGCCGCGCCACATCACGACGACCGCGCGCGTGCGCCGCGGCCGCGCCGGATCGGGTTCGTCGAACGCGCCGTCGAGCGCGGTCTGCAGCATGTGCGTGTCGATGCCGGCGGGCGGCGTGGCCGGTGCGGGCGGGTCGGGTTGCGCGGGCGGCGGATCGGGTAGGGCCGGCAGCGCGGCGGGCAAGGTGGCCGCCGCCGCACCGGCCGTGGCCCCGAGCGCGAGCGTGCAGCCGAGCCCGGGCCGGAAGTCGGCTTCGCGTTCGGCGAAGCCGGCGAAGGTCGCCACGGCGCGACGATGGTCGGGATCGAGCGACGGGCGCACCAGTTTCAGCAGCGGATGGACGCCGGCCATGATGTCGACGTCGATCACGGATGCGGCCGGACGGCCCGATACGAACACGCCGGAACACAGCGCCTTGGCCGCATAGCCGGTCGCGATCGGCGCGAGCCGGGACAGCGTGTAGCCCGTATAGCCGATCGCGGCCACGAACACGAGCGCGACACCGCGCAGTATCGGCTTCTTGAGGGGGATCGTCATGCGCGAGCGTCCTCGGTGGCGTGCCGGCCGGCATCGATGCGGCAGTGTCGCAGGTTCGGGCGATGCGGTGCAATCGCTGCCGTGTGACGCATGATGACCGCCGCGTGCCCGACGGCGCGGCCGGCGTCGCGCATCGGGCGAGTTGATATCGGGTCGGCCGTCGGCCGATAATCGTCCGGCATTGCGCTTTGCTCTGCCCGTCCCACTGACCAACCGAGATCGGAAACGCCATGTCCTACGACAACAACAACCCGTTCGCCAAAATCCTGCGCGGCGAACTGCCGTGCGTGAAGGTCGCCGAAGACGACGCGACGCTCGCGATCATGGACCTGATGCCGCAGGCCGACGGTCACGTGCTCGTGATCCCGAAGGAGCCGGCCGCGCAGATCTTCGAGTTGTCCGGCGACGCGGCCGCGGCCGGCATCCGCATGACGCAGCGCGTCGCTGCGGCGGCGCGCGCGGCGCTCGAGCCGGACGGCGTGTTCATCGGCCAGTTCAACGGTGCGGCAGCCGGCCAGACGGTCCCGCACGTGCACTTTCACGTGATTCCGCGCTGGGAAGGCGTCGAACTGCGGATGCATGCGCGCGAGATCGCCGACGCGGCGACGCTGGAAGCGCTCGCGCAGCGCATTCGCGCGCGCTTCGTGTAACAGCCCGGCCACCGTCGGCGCGGCGCCCGCCCACCGGCCGGCCGTTGCGCCTCCCGAGCCTGTTTCAGCGGTCACACCACGTAACACGTGTAACCGCCCGGGAAACTCGCGCGGCCAGGCCCGGCGCTAGACTGCGCGCATTGTTTCATCGAGCGACAGGAAGGGCGGATCGCCTCTTCGTGCCGGCCGCCGCGTTGTGCTGCGGTGGGGCCTTCGCGAGGTGTCGTTCGTCTTTCGCGCCGGGAATCGAGCCATGTCCAGACTTCTCATCACGCTTGCCCTGATCGGCGGCCTGTCCGGCTGCTACGTCGCGCCGCCGTACGGCTACGCGCCCGCGCCGGCCTATTACGGTTATGCGCCCGCGTACTACGCGCCGCCCGTCACCGTCGGCATCGGCGGCCACTTCCACATCCGCTGATCCGTTGCGGCGCGCCGGCCCGAGCTATACCGGCTCGGCCGGCTGCGGTCGGCCGGCCGATGCACGCGAGTTCGCGCGCCGCATGACGGTGCCGCCCGGCGCGCGGGGCGCGCAGTTCCTATACTTCACAGGAAAGCGCATCCCCGCGAGGCCGTCATGACAGTCACCCCGAAGGTCGTCGTCCTGTCGGGCGTATCCACGCTCGTCTATCTCGGGCTCGCCGTGCTCGGCAGCGGCGGGTTCGCTGCGTTCTTCTCGCACCCGCAGCTGATCGTCATCGTCGTCGCGACGTTCGCGATGGCCGTCGCCGCGCTGTTCAGCGAAGGCAATCTGAGCAGCGGCGAGCGCGAAAATCGCGACAACCGCTGGGTGCTCGCGGCCTTCGCGGTAAGCGGCTTCCTGCTCGCGTACCTGCCGGCGCTGACCGACCGGCTCGACGTCTGGACCTTCGGCGGGGAGACGGTGCGCTGGATCGGCGTCGCGCTGTACCTCGTGGGCGGCGGGCTGCGCATGTGGCCCGTGTTCGTGCTCGGCAAGCGCTTCAGCGGGCTCGTCGCGATCCAGCCGGGCCATACGCTCGTGACCGGCGGCATCTACAGCCGCATCCGCAATCCGAGCTATCTCGGCCTCGTCGTCAATTCGCTCGGCTGGGCGCTGGCGTTTCGCTCGGGTGTCGGCGTGCTGCTGGTCGTGCTGACGCTCGTGCCGCTCGTCGCGCGAATCCGCTCGGAAGAGGCGTTGCTGCGGTCGCAATTCGGCGCGGAATACGACGCGTATTGCGCGCGGACGTGGCGATTGCTGCCCGGCGTGTACTGACCCCGCCATCTTCCCCCTGACCATCGTTCGGATGCCCGTTTGCGGCAGGTGCCGATGTGTTGCCACGTGTGTCTCGAACGGACGAGCGCGTGCGTGACCGACGTGTCGCAACGCGGGGCCGGACCCTTGCCAGAGTCAATACCGGCAAGGGTTTCAGCCGGATTCGGCGGGCGCGTTCAACGTCCGTTATTCGACAACAACTTGTTACCAGAATGTCCACGGCAAGGATGCGGGACCGGTGCTATTCTTCGCCGCAAGCTCATTGAAATGAATTGGTCCACGGTTCGGCACAATGCCTGGCCCGATGTCGATCGATTCAGGTCGTCGTACCGAGCGGACCTCGATAACCAGAATTGCGAACAAGGAAGAATACGGGAATGTGGAAGAAAATCGCCCCCACTCTCGTCGTCGCCGTGCTGACCGGCGCGACTGCACTGCCGGCCGTGGCCGGTGACTTGAACAACGCGCTCGGCGGCGCGCTCGGCGGGGTTGCCGGCGCAGCGGTCGGCGGCGCGGTTGGCGGCAGCACGGGCTCCGTCATCGGCGGCGCGATCGGCGGCGGCGCGGGCGGCGCGGTGACGTCGAACCGTCGTGAGCGCACCGGCGCGATCATCGGCGGCGCACTCGGCGGCGGCGCGGGTACCGCGGCAGGCAACGCGATGGGCGGCCGCACGGGCGGCCTGCTGGGCGCGGCGGTCGGCGGCGGCGCCGGCGCGGCGCTCGGCGGCAACCTGTCGCGCAGCTCGTACGATCGCGATCACGGCGACCGCGGCTACCGTCATCACCGCAAGCATCGTCACCACCGCGACTGGGACTGATCGCCGCTGGCGCGGCACGGTGCGCGAGCCGCGCACCGGCGCGCCGCCGGCGTCGGCACCCCGACGCGGGCCTCGGCCCGGCAAGCCGCCGGGCCGCTTCGCCGGCCAGACCGGCGATCCTCCTCCGGCTTCATCAGCCGCTGCCATGTGCCCGATCGACGGGCCGGCAATGCTCCTTCCGCCGTTTTTCTCCGTTTCTCGACGGCACCCGTTGCCGCATCCGAATGTGCTCGGACAGGGTCGGCCGAATGACATCTCCTTTTCCTTCGACACGTCGGCTCGCTCCAGCCTGACGTGATGGCCTCCGTGCGGCCCTCGCGCCGTGATCCGCTGCCGCGCACGTAATGACCTCCTTCGCCTCGCCCTGCGTAACGGGATGCATCGAGACCAGCGCGTGTCTCCCCGCGTTGCCGCACCGGCGCATCGCGCGAACATCGCGACCGTCAGGATTTCCCTGATGGTCGGCACCTCGCGCGACGCGTCCCCGCCGTGCATCGCGGGCGCCGGCGGGTAGTGGGAAATCGAATGGATGGCATCGCAACATTTAATTGGTCGATCGGGATCGACTTCGCTATCGTCGGCGATGCTCGCGTACGGAGTCGAACCGTGCGGCCGTCCGCGCCTCGCCTGATCGCGAGCGCCGCGGCGCTGAACCGGACGACCCGCCGCGAAGCCTGGCCGACCGATCGAAGGCGCATGCGCTTTCAAGCCACCCCGGCAACGATGTCCCGCCGCCGCATGCGTACTCCACGCGCATGCGAACCGCCCGATGCCGTTTGCGCCTGGGGCCGGACCAACCCATTGCCTGGATGCACTATGTCTAAGACAACGTATTACGCGCCGCATGGCGGCCACCCGCCGCAGACGGATCTGCTGACCGATCGCGCGATGTTCACCGAGGCGTACGCGGTGATCCCGAAGGGAGTGATGCGCGACATCGTCACGAGCTGGCTGCCGTTCTGGACCCACACGCGCCTGTGGGTGATCGCGCGCCCGCTGTCGGGTTTCGCGGAGACCTTCTCGCAGTACATCGTCGAAGTGAATCCGGGCGGCGGCAGCGACAAGCCCGAGCAGGACAAGCACGCCGAAGCCGTGCTGTTCGTCGTCGAAGGCGAAGCCGAGCTGACGCTGCAAGGCAAGCAGCACACGCTGAAGCCGGGCGGCTATGCGTTCATTCCGCCGGGCGCGGACTGGACGCTGCACAACGTCAGCGATGCCGCTGTGCGTTTCCACTGGATCCGCAAGCACTACCAGGCCGTCGACGGCATTCCGCTGCCGGAAGCGTTCGTGACGAACGAGCAGGACGTCGAGCCGATTCCGATGCCGGGCACCAACGGCGCATGGGTGACGACGCGCTTCGTCGACATGAGCGACATGCGTCACGACATGCACGTGAACATCGTGACGTTCGAGCCGGGCGGCGTGATCCCGTTCGCCGAAACGCACGTGATGGAGCATGGCCTGTACGTGCTGGAAGGCAAGGCCGTCTATCGGCTGAACCAGGACTGGGTCGAGGTGGAAGCGGGCGACTTCATGTGGCTGCGCGCGTTCTGCCCGCAGGCGTGCTATTCGGGCGGGCCTGGGCGGTTCCGTTATCTGCTGTACAAGGACGTGAACCGTCACATGAATCTGACGCTGAACCCGGCGCGCTGAAGCGCCGCGTACGTCGGACATGAAAGGCCGCCGGTGTTGTGCCGACGGGTTTTTTTCGGGGGCTTCGTGGGTTAGAAAGTCAGCGGACAAGCTGTCCGACAACGCGAGCCCACATCGCCCGAAGGCGTCGCGCGCGGTCTTCGAAGAGATATGAGGCCGCAAGCGCCAGGAGACCTGAAATCGCACCCGTCACGATGTGCTCGACATAGGGAATACGGTAGTGACTCGTGTGCGAGTAGGCGTCGCCCAACGTCGTCAGGACGCCGACGACCAGCGCGTTGCCGTATCGATGCGCGTAGAGTTTCGCCACAGGCGTGAAAGTCAGAAGTACAGCCAGGAGTCCTGTCAGCAGACCCGTATGAAAGGCGATGGTCCAGTGGGCAAGGCTCATGACGTTTCCCCAGCTCCCGGGCATGCAGGTCATGCACGCACTGGTCGGCTGCCAGAAACGCTGGACGAAGAGTCTGACGCGGTGCTTCCACTCGGTTGACATGATGCGTTTCCGTCGATGTCGTCGCCACGGCCGGCGCCGCCACACATAGACGGAGCGGCTGTGCGCGGTAGGGGTCGGGCAATCACCTGGACATGCGGGAATACTACTCCACGATCAGACGACCGCTGTTTCGAGCGTGCCCGGAATTCAACGCTCGAGTCTATCGGTGCGGCACCGTCCGTGACGTGCGTCGAACGATGCGCTTGCGCGCGAGGTCGACGGCTGGAATCGGACCCGGAGCAGACGCCAATCCACAGCAACAGCGGCCACCCGAGCAATGTAAAATGGTTGCACGAACAGCACTCGCGGAGAACGGTTAAGGTGGCAGTCGAGTCCATACTCGAGGCAGAGCGTGATCGATACCTGCAATTCTTCCGTTCGACGGTCAGCCAACTTCAAACCTCCGTGCGCAACGTTGCGACGGAAGTCCTAATCTCCATAAACAACGATCGGATACCGTATCCGTACCGCTACCTTCGCGTCGATGCCTTGGCAAAGGATGAAGGAGATCAAATCAAACCGTACGAATTCGCTATCGATCCGGACCCAGCATTCGTTGCAGAAATTTTCCGTTTCCGTGCGTTCGACCTGAATCTCCATCCATTCACGTGGAATAGATTGCAGGTGGTCTTCGATCGGCAGCCGCCAGAGACCTTTGCGTTGGACAACTGGATTACCACATGGCTAGACGTAGGTGAATGCGGTGGCAATAGCGTCGATGGATTAGCCGGTGCGATCCACGGTGCGAGCCAAGTCGAATCTAACGATCACTGGTCGTTCTTCACAGTTGACTTCGGGACCGCGCCGACGACAGCCCTGATGCATCTTCTCGACATCATTGCAAAACGAGGGGTAAAGCAGATCTTCCTCAAAGCAGGCTGAACAAACGTCACCGCCGCTTCTTTATCGACGAATCAGGCGAGATACCAAGCGTCTGCCCGCGCCGAATCCCGTCCACCGCCCGACAATCGACGATCGGACAGCATGTGCGAAGGGCAAAGCTATCGCAGCAATATGTCTCCGCGGATCTCGGCAGGCCGTCCAACCACCCACGACAGATTGCGCTGACCATGACCCACGGGAAGGCCCCCGTAGATTGGGGCGCCGAGCGGCGCCAGTGCGTCCAGCAGAACGTCCGTAAGTAAGTAGTCGGCCCCGGCCGGCACCGGGCAGCGGATGAAGTCGCCGAGCACGATCGCGCGTGCGCCATCGAGGATACCGGCGTGACGCATCGTCATGATGCTGCGGTCAATGCGGTATGCAAGTTCAGTAACGTCCTCCAGAACGACAATCGAGTCGCGAAATCTCGGTTGCCAACGGCTGCCGGCCATGCTCGCGAGTACCGTGAGATTGCCGCCCACAAGCGGCCCTTCGATCGAATCAGCCGACCCATGCAGACGTTCGAGTGGCAGTGGCGTCGGCGGGACCCCGGTGAGCGCACCCAGAACGCTGAGGCGCGACTCCTCGTCAACTTTCGTCGCGAGGCCGTTGAGCGTCGGCCCGTGAATTACGTCGATGCCGGGAATCTGCTGCAGCGCGCAGAAAAGCGCGGTCGCGTCGGAGAAGCCGATCACGGTTTTCTTTCGGGGCACGGTAGTGGGCAGCGCGGGCAGCACATGCGTAGAGCCATAGCCGCCGCGTGCGATCCAGACGATATCGACTGCCGGGTCTGACAACGCCGCAAGCAGATCGTCGATACGATCCTGATGAGATCCCGCGAGATACCGGAACCGGTCAGCTACGTGCGCGCCCACAGAGACGGAAAATCCCCAACTTTCCAGCAGCGACATGGCGCGCGCGAGGTTATCCCGGTCAGGAATGCCCGCCGGCGCCACGACGGCCACCCGCTTACCTTGCTCTATCACGTCGGTTGCTCCATTGTTTCACCGGTCGCCGGCGCCAAGCATTTGAGCGGAACGTTGCCGCGCGCCAACCAGAGCCCGCCTCCGCATTGAAAGCAGAAATCGTTGCGTCTTGCCTATCTCTTGCCACTTCTGATGCAACGATTGTCGCGAACGGCGAGCCACGAGCCGCCGTATGCACGAGACATCATGCGACCCGCAAGCTTACGACATGCGCCCCCGGTGAAGTGGCAATGCAACCCGATTCACGCCTTTATCAGCCTGACGCCGATTGTCGACGATTCAGGCGCTGAGGTCGAGTAGCCGTCCTGGCCGAATACCGGTGGTCTTCGCAGCTTTCCTGCGGAAATCCGCGATGAGCTGTTTTCATCGCCGATGCGTATCGCTACAGCCCGAGCGCTCTCGTCGCGAGCATCGCAACCTGCAGCCGCGTGTCGGCCGGCTGGCCGTCTTCCGTCAACCACACGGCCGACAGCCCGGCCCACGCGAGAATCCATTGCAGCAGCCGACGCGAGTCAAGCTGCGCGGCATCCGCCACGACCACGATACGCCGCTCGAAACGCACCGGATCGACGGCGATGTCATGCGCAGGATTACAGAACAGGTTCGCGTAATCGAACGTGCGCTCGCCGCGCAGCCCTTTCGGGTCGATCGCGCGCCAGCCGCGATCGCCGAAATGAAGAATGTTGTCGTGGTGAATGTCGCCGTGCAGCACGACTTCGTCGACGGAAGGCTCGGCGAACAACTGGCGAGCGACCGCCGCCGAGCCGCGCAGCGCGTCGTTATCGACATCGTTCGACAGCAGCGCGTAAAACCAGTCATGCAGCGGCACCACCGGCGGTACCTGCGGCGCACGATGCGCATGCAGCCGCGCGACGACGTCGCACGCGATGCGCATCGTGTCGTCATCGTGGCCCGCGGCCGACAACGCGGCGAGCGTCGGCGTCGGCTGCGCGCGCTCGAGCAGGATCGCGTCGCCGTCGTGCTGCCACACCTGCGCGGCGCCTTGCCCGTTCCACCAGGCCATCAGCGCATTGCCGCGCCGCTCTTCGTCGCACGTCGCGACTTTCAGCATCGCGGGCCGCGCGTGCCACACGACCGGCAGCAGGCCGCCGCTCGCGGTCAGGATCGGGCCGCCGTCGGGAACGAGGCCCCACAGGTCGAGGTATCGATCGAACATCCGACGATGGTACAAGCGAACCGGCTCGCGCGCCCGGCACACGTGACCGCAACGGCATGCCGCAAACCCGCATGCACGATCCGAGCGGCCTCCAAAGCGCTTTCCTAAATAAAATTTAGCCAGCCAAACTTTGGCTAAAGAATGTTCCGGTTTCGCGGCATCCCTTCGACAATGCGCGCCTTTCGTGACCGATCGGCGCGCCGCCCGCGCGCCGGCCGTCGCGGCATTGAAGAAGGAGCCCGACATGACCGATCCCACCGCCCACCCGCCGCCACCGCCCGCGCCGCCATCCGCAGCGCCGCGCCGCCGCCGTGTATGGCGCACGCTCGCGGGCGCGCTGCTCGGCCTGACGCTCGCGTGCGCGGGCATCGGCGCGTGGACGATCGATCGCATCTGGACGCAGTTGCCGTCCGTCGAACACCTGGCCGTCTATCGTCCCGCGCTGCCGCTGCGGATCTTCTCGCGCGACGGCGACCTGCTGGCCGAATACGGCGTCGAGCGGCGCGAGTTCGTGCCGCTCGAACGCATCCCGCCGCTGATGCGCCATGCGCTGCTCGCGGCCGAGGACGCGAAGTTCTACGAGCACGGCCCCGTCGATATCGGCGGCCTCGCGCGCGCGACGTTCGCGAACGTCGTCACGGGGCAGCCGGGGCAGGGCGGCAGCACGATCACGATGCAGGTCGCGCGCAACTTCTACCTGACGCGCGACAAGGTGCTGAGCCGCAAGCTCGCCGAGATCCTGATGGCCGCCAAGCTCGAACGCGAATACAGCAAGGACAAGCTGCTCGAGCTGTACATGAACGAGATCTATCTGGGCGAGCGCGCGTATGGCTTCGCGGCCGCCGCGCACGTGTACTTCGGCAAGCCGCTCGACGCGCTGAGCGCCGGCGAGGCGGCCGTGCTCGCCGGGCTGCCGAAGGCGCCCTCCGCGTTCAACCCGGTCGTCAACCCGGTGCGCGCGACCGCGCGGCGCAATTACGTGCTCGGCCGCATGCATGCGCTCGGCCAGCTCGACGATGCGGCGTATCGCGCGGCCGTCGACGCGCCGATCGCGCTCGCGACCACGCCGCCGCCCGGCATCGTCGCCGCGCCGTACGTCGCGGAGCGGGCGCGCCGGATGATGGTCGAGCGGTTTCATGACGATGCGTACACGCTGGGCCTCGACGTGACGACGACGATCTCGATGCGCGACCAGCGCGCGGCCGAAGCCGCGCTCGAGCGCACGCTGAGCCGTCAGGCGCGCGCGAAGCGCGATACGCGCAACGGGCTCGAAGGCGCGCTCGTGTCGCTCGATGCGGCTACCGGCGACATGCTCGCGCTGGTGGGCGGCGCGGATTTCAATCGCAACGTGTTCGACCACGCGTTGCAGGCGTATCGCCAGCCGGGTTCGAGCTTCAAGCCGTTCGTCTATTCGGCGGCGCTGGAGAAAGGCTACTTCCCCGGCGTGCTCGTCGACGATACGCAGCGCACGCTCACGCATGCGGAAACCGGCGCGCGGCCGTGGCGTCCGCGTAATTTCGCCAACCACTACGAGGGCTTCATCCCGGTGCGGCGCGGGCTCGTGCGCTCGAAGAACCTCGTCGCGGTCAGCCTGATGCAGGCCACCGACGCGCGCTACGTGCAGCAGCACGCGGTGCGGTTCGGCTTCGACGCGCAGCGCAATCCGGCGTCGCTGCCGCTCGCGCTCGGCGCGGGCGCCGTGACGCCGCTCGAACTCGCGAGCGCGTACAGCGTGTTCGCGAACGGCGGCACGCGGATGGAGCCGCGCCTGATCCTGTCGGTGAAGCAGCGTCACGGCGGCGCGATGTACGAGGCGGCCGTGCCGGCGGGCGAGCGGGTCGTGTCGGCGCGCAATGCGTTCGTGATGGACAGCATGCTGCGCGACGTCGTGCGGGCCGGCACCGCGCGCGGCGCGCTCGCGCTACGGCGCGACGACGCGGCCGGCAAGACGGGCACGTCGAACGGGTCGAAGGACGTATGGTTCGCGGGCTACTCGTCGGGCATCGTCGCGGTCGCATGGCTCGGCTACGACACGCCGCGCCCGATGGGGCGCGCGACCGGCGCGACGCTCGCGCTGCCGGTCTGGCTCGACTACATGAAGACGGCCGTCGACGGGCGCACGCCGGTCGATGCGACGCCGCCGCAGGACATCGTGCTCGTCGACGGCGATTTCGTCTACGCCGAATACACGCGCGGTACGTGCACGGCCGACGTGCCGGCGTATATCCGCAGCCGCTTCGCATGCGGCGGCGCGGCGGCCGTCGATGCGCCGGATGCGCGGGCCGACCACGGCAAGCGCGACGAACCGATGCCCGCCGCGGTCGATGCGGCCGAGCGCGAACGCGTGCTCGACCTGTTCCGGACCGACGACTGACGCGCGCGATGCATACGCTCTACCTGATTGCGATCGTCGCGGAAGCGATGTCGGGCGCGCTGATGGGCATGCGCCGCGGAATGGACCGCTTCGGGCTCGCGCTCGTCGGCGCGGTGACGGCGCTCGGCGGCGGCACGGTGCGCGACGTGCTGCTCGGCCACTATCCGCTCGGCTGGATCGCGCATCCCGAATACCTGGTGATCACGCTCGTCGCGGCGACCGTCGCGTCGTGGGCGGCACGCCATGTCGCGCGGATGAAGACGCTGTTCGTCACCGTCGATGCGATCGGCCTCGCGGCGTTCACGATCATCGGCTGCGACGTCGGCGCGTCGGCCGGCACGGCGCCGATCATCGTCGTGCTGGCCGGCGCGATCACGGGCGTGTGCGGCGGGATGCTGCGCGATTTGCTCTGCAACGAGATGCCGCTGATCCTGCGCGAGGAGCTGTATGCGAGCGTCGCGTTCGTCACGGGCACGCTGTATGTCGGGATGCAGCATGTCGGCATCGACGCGGGGTTCGCGACGCTCGTCGCGCTGGCGGCCGGCTTCTCGATGCGGACGCTCGCGGTGCGACTCGGCTGGAAGATGCGGACCTTCGGCGCGGCGGACGTCGAGCATTGAGCGCACGCGCCGGTGCCTGCCGCGCCGGCATTCAGTCCGGCTGCATCACCTGAAAGACGTTCCCTTCCTACGCGGGCACCATCACCGGCGGCGTTCCGTCGCCAGTTTCCACCATCTTCACCGCGAAGCCGTAGCACCGCGCGATATGGGCCGGCGTCATCACGTCGCGCGGTGCGCCATGCGCGACGATCGTGCCGTCGGCGAGCATCGCGATCGTATCCGCATGCCGCGCGGCGAGGTTCGGATCGTGGACGATCGCGAGCACGCCGAGCCGCCATTCGCGCGCGACGGCGCGCACGGTATCGAGCAGGCGGTGCTGGTGCGCGAGATCGAGCGCGGCGGTCGGTTCGTCGAGCAGCAGGTAACGCGGGCCGGTTTCCATCGCGTCGTGGTCCGGCCACAGCTGCGCGAGGACGCGGGCGAACTGCACGCGCGCGAGTTCACCGCCCGACAGCGTCGTGACGTCGCGGCCGACGAGCGCGTCGGCGCCCGCGCGTTCGAGCGCGCGCCACGCGATGTCGCGATCGCGATGCGCGATCACGTGGCGCGCGCCGCCGCGCCGCGCATGCGGATAGCGGCCGAGCAGCACGATTTCGTCGACGCTGAACGGGAACGCCGGCTGCGCGGCCTGCGGCAGCACCGCGCGCAGGCACGCGAGCCGCGGCGCGTCGATGCGCGCGAGCGGTTCGCCGTTCAGCGTGACGTCGCCCGTCACGCGCACGCCGTTCGGCGCGATGCCGCCGGTCAGCTCGCCGGCGAAGGTTTTCAGCAGCGTGCTCTTGCCGGCGCCGTTGCGCCCGAGCAGCGCGGTCACGCGGCCGGGTTCGATCGACAGCGACAGGTCGCGCAGGATCGTATCGTGCCGGCGGGCGACGTCGAGGTGGTGGGCAGTCAGCATGGTCGTCGTGATGAAGGGATTACCCGCCGAGCGCGCCGCGGTTCTTCCACAGCAGCACGAGGAAGAACGGCGCGCCGAGCAGCGCGGTCAGCACGCCGAGCGGAATGTCGGCGGGCGCGGCGACGGTGCGCGCGGCGAGATCTGCCGCGAGCGTCAGCAACGCGCCGAGCAACGCGGCGCCGGGCAGCACGATGCGCTGGTCGGGGCCGCACGCGAGGCGCACGCAATGCGGCGCGACGAGTCCGATGAAGCCGATGACGCCCGCGCAAGACACGAGCGCGCCGACCGCCAGCGCGACCGCGACGAGCACACGCCGCTTCAGCCGCTGCACCGGCACGCCGAGATGCAGCGCTTCGGTTTCGCCGAGCTGCAGCGCGTTCAGCGCGTCGCGTTCGCGCACGAGCAGCCCGCAGCCGAGCGCGACGCATGGCGCGACGGCCGCCAGCGTCGTCCATTGCGCGCCGCCGAGGCTGCCGAGGCTCCAGAAGGTCAGCGAACGCAGCTGGGCGTCGTCGGCGACGAACGTGAGCAGCCCGATCGCCGCGCCGGCCAGCGCATTGATCGCGATGCCGGCGAGCAGCAGCAGCGGCAGTGCGAGCCGGCCGCGCGACGCGGCCAGCCGGTAGACGAGCGCCGCGACCGCGAGCCCGCCCGCGAACGCGGCGACCGGCAGCGCGGCCGCGCTCGCGTGCGCGGCGAAGAGCGCGGGCCCGAGCACGATCAGCGTGGTCGCGCCGAGCGCGGCGCCGCTCGACACGCCGACGAGCCCCGGATCGGCGAGCGGATTACGGAACAGCGCCTGCATCGCGGCGCCGGTCGCGCCGAAGCCGCCGCCGACCAGCAGCGCGAGCGCGACGCGCGGCGCGCGGATGTCGAGCAGCACCGCGCGCGCCTGCTGTGCGGCCGCGTCGCCGCTCAGCGCGGCCCAGGCTTGCGCCAGCGGAATGCGGTACGCGCCGACGCACAGCGCGACGACGGACATCGCGGCCACCAGAACGGCGAGCGCGGCCAGGACGAACGGCGCGAAGCGGCGCGACGTGCCGAGGCGCGCGGCGCCGGTGCGCGCGGCGCGCCGCGGTGCGTTGAACGGCGAAGCGTGAGCGGGCATCGGGTCGATCCGGAATCAGGCGAGCGCATCGGACAGGCGTCGATGCAGGGTCGTGACGGCGAGCGGCAGGCGCGGGCCGAAGCCGAGCAGGAACAGCGCGTCGAGCGACACGACGCGCCGCGCGCGGCCGGCCGGCGTCGCGCCGAACCCGGGCGTCGCGAGCAACGCGGCGTGACCGCCGACGGCCGCCAGTCCTTCGTCGGTGATCAGCACGACGTCGGGCGCGGCCGCCGCGAGCGCCTCGGTGGTCAGCGGCTTGTAGTGATCGAAGCGCTGCATCGCGTTGCGCGCGCCCGCATAGCGGATCATCGCGTCGGCGGCCGTGCGCTGGCCCGCGACGAGCGCTTGCGCGCCGGTATGGTTCAGCACGAACAGCACACGCGGCGGCTGCGCGCCGCCGGGCACGCGCGCGGCGACCGCGTCGCGCGCGGCCTGCCAGTCGCGATCGAAACGCTGCAGCAGCACGGTGCCGGCGTCGCGCACCTCAAGCGCCTGCGAGACGCCGGTGATCTTCGCACGCACCGATTCGACGTCGTGGCGCTCGTCGAACGTCGTCACCGCGACACCCGCGCCTTTCACCTGCGCGATCGCCGTCGGCGGGCCGGCTTCCGCCGAGGCCAGCACGAGATCGGGCCGCAGCGACAGCAGCCCCTCGGCCGACAGCGCGCGCTGGTAGCCGACCTTCGGCAGGCGCTTCGCGGCGTCGGGATACGTGCAGGTCGTGTCGGCGCCGACGAGCCGGTAACGCGGCGTCTCGGCGCCGCCGAGCGCGAATGCGGTTTCCGCGAGCGCGCCGCCGATCACGATCACGCGCTTCGGGGTGGCGGCCGCGACCTGGGCGAGCACGCCGCCGGGCAGCGCGCCGGCGAGCGCACCGGCCGCCGCGCCGGCCAGCAGCGACCGGCGGCGCGGATCGAACGGCCGCGCGCTCACCGCGCGGCCCCGCGTGCGGCCGCCGGTAGCGTCGCGACGAGCGAGCGCCAGTCGTCGCGCTCGACCTTGCCGGGCTTGCGCTCGCCGAACAGCAGCGCGACGTGCTCGCCCTGCCGGTCGAACAGCTCGAGCGACGTGACGATGCCGTCGCTCGTCGGCTTCTTCACGACCCATGCGGCGGCGATCAGGTCCTCGCGTACATGCAGGTTGAAGCCCGGATCGAGGACGTTGATCCACGCGCCGACCTCGCGCACGTTCGCGACGGGGCCCGTATGGATCTGGATCATTCCCGCATTGCCGACGAACACCATGATCGGCTGGCCGCTTGTCGCGGCCTGTTCGAGCACGTGGCGCAACGCATGCGCGGTTTCGACCGGATACGCGTATTGCGGATCGGCGAGACGCAGGGCCTGCAGGCGGCTCACGCCGAAGCGCTGCGTGAGGCCGAAGAACTGGTGCGTGTCGGTCATCGCATCCCACGCGGCGCGAAAGCCTGCGACGTCGATCTCGCTATCGGCGCGCTCGGGCGTTTTCGGCGCGGCGGGCGTGACCTCGAGGCCCGGCTTCTGCGACGGTGCGCGCCAGCGTTCGACGAATGCGTCGTACGCCGCGTGATCGCTGTGCGCGCGCAGATAGACCTTGTGGATCGCATGGCCCTGCGCATCGAAGAACTGCAGGCTTTTCAGCGGGCCGTGCGCGGTCTCGTCGCGCACCGCGAATGCCGACACCCAGTGACGATAGAAGATGCGCAGGTCGATGTCGCCGAGCGCGAGGCCGACCGGGCCGTCGTGGCTCATCTGCGCATATTCGCCATCCTTTTCATGCACGGCCGTGTCGTTGCGCGTGAGCGCCATCACGCGGCCGAGGCGTGGCATTTCCTCGAACATCGCCGGGAAGCGCGCGTCGAGCCGCACGACGTGCTCGCCGACGAACGCGCCGAGCGCCTCGCCTTCGCTGACGCCGAGCGCCTGCGCGACGTCGCGGTTGCGCAACTGGCGCTCGGTCTTGAGCTTGATGAACGCATCGCGCAGCGCGGCGACCGCGCGGGCCGACGTGGCCGGCTGACCGGGAAGGGCGGAATGCATCATGTCGGACTCCTTCGAGTAACGGTTGGGGTGGGTGCGCGGGCAACGCGCATCAGAAATCCACTTTCATGCTGATGGCGACCGTGCGGCCGGGCGACGAATACGCGTCGAGCACTTGCGAATCGGCCGCGATGCCGCGCACGTCCGACCAGTTCCAGTACTTGCGGTCGAACAGGTTGCGGATGCCGATCGTCGCGCTCACGTGCTTGTTGAAGCGGTAGCCGCCGCGCAGGTCGACGACGAACGACGACGGCGGCGTGAAGCACGTCTTGTTCGAACAGTCGGACTTGTCGACGTCCTTGTCGCGTTTGGCGGCCTGGAACAGCAGGTCGGTCTGCACGAACCAGCGTTCGCCCGGTTCATACCGCACGCCGAACACGGCCGAGAACGGGTTCACGGTGTTCAGCGGCTGGCTGGCGGCGCCGTCGTTCTGCGTCGAGCCCTTCGTGAAGGCCATCGCCGTCTTCAGCGTGATGCCGTTCGGCATCGCCCATTCGGCGCGGCCTTCGAGGCCGTGGATGCGCGCATCGGCGAAGTTCACGTACTGGAACACGAACGGGTCGACCGGCCGGCCGCTGCCGGCGATCGTCGTGCGCGAGATGAAGTTGCGGTAGCGGCCGGTGAACGCGGCCGCGCTGTAGCGCACGACGCCGTAGCCGGTGCCGGCCTTGCCGCGCAGGCCGGCTTCGAACGTGTCGCTGGTCTCGGGCTTCAGGTTCGGATTGCCGATCGACGTGTAGCCGTACACGGGGTTCGAGAAGCTGCTGTTCACCTGGTCGGGCGTCGGCGCGCGGAAGCCGTGCGCGTACTGCACGTACGGAATGACCGCGGGCGTGATCTCGTAGAGCACGGCGACGCGCGGCGACAGTTCGTTCGCGCTCGTCGACACGGCCTTGCCGGTGAACAGCGGATCGTTTTCGGTGGGGCTCAACCGGTACGTGTCGAAGCGCAGGCCCGGCGTGACGAGCAGGCGGCCGTAGCCGATCTGGTCCTGCACGAACGCGCCGAACAGCGTGTAGTCGGTGTCGGGAAACGCCTTGTTCGGGAACGCTTCGCCGACGCCCGGCACCGTGCCGTCGCGCAGGTTCGTCACGCGCGACAGGCTGCCGTCCACGCCGTAGAGCAGCTTGTGCGCGAGCGGGCCGGTCGCGAAGCCGCTTTCGGCGAACGCGGAGCCGCCGAACGTACGCTCCTTGTACTGGTTGTCGCGCGAACGCGAGGGCTGCCTGCCGCGCGTCTCGAACGCGTACTGATCCTGCTTCGCGTCCTGGTAGTAGAACTGCACGTGCGCGGTCTGGAACCAGCGGAATGCATCGTCGCGGAAGTCGTAATCGACGCTGAAGCGATTGCGCTCGAGCCGGTCGTGCGTCGTCAGGCCGAGCGTGGCCGGCGCATTGATCGCCGACAGCACGTCGGTGCTCACGCGCCGCTGCACCGTTTCGGCGGTGAACTTGATCGTGTCGCGCGCGGTGGGCGTCAGCACGAGCTTGCCGAGCAGCGATTCCGAATACACGTCCTGCGGGTTCGACGTCGTGCGCAGCGTGCTCGCCGAGTTGTTGCCGCCGCGCGTGTCGACCTCGTGACCGCGCCGGCCGTCGGCGATGATCATCCCCTGGATGCGGTCGTTGCCGCCCGCGGCCGACACGGTCGCGCCGATGCTGCGGTCGGTCGAGTCGTAGCTCGGCCGGAACGAGAAGTAGTAAGGCTTGTTGTAGACCGACAGCAGGTCGCGCGGGTCCTTCGTGATGAAGTTCACCGCGCCGGTCAGGCCGTCGCTGCCGTAGAGCGCCGACGCCGGCCCGCGCAGGATCTCGATGCGCTTGAGCGTGTCGAGATCGGCGTAGTCGCCGCGGCCGGCTTCGAGCGGGCCGAACGAGAACGCGTTCGGCAGGCGGATGCCGTCTTCCATCAACAGCACGCGATTGCCTTCGAGGCCGCGGATGTTGATGCTCGAATCGCCGTCGCGGCCGCCGCCGAGCGCGGCGCTGCCGGGCCGGTACGCGGTGCGGCGCACCGTGATGCCGGGCTCGTAGCGCAGCGCGTCCTTGATGTTGGTGGCCTGCTGCTCTTCGAGATCGTCGTCGGTGATCACCGACACGGACGCCGCCGTGCGGCTCGCCGCGGTGGCGGTGCGGGTGGCCGTGACGGTGACGGGGTCGAGCAGCGCCGCATTGCCGCGCGCGGATGCGGCAGCGGCGGTCAGGACGGCGGAAGGCGGCGTGACGCCTTGCGGCGACGAATCGGCGTAAGCCGTGGCGGCGGACAGGCCGAACGCGCCGAACAGCGCGGCACGGATCGGCCGCCGCGCCAGCATGGAGCAATGCACAGGTGGTCTCCCATTGACGATAACAAGCCCGAAGGCTGGCTGGGTGACGCGTTCACCTGGCTGGCCCGTTTGCGCGCGGCATGCGGCAAACGGCGATTTGAAAGGCAACTGACAACCTTAACAGTGTAAATGAGAATTATTATCAATACAAGGACGCAAAGCGGCTCACGCGAGTGAGCGCTCGCCTGCGCGGCTCGGCCGAGCTCGGGTCGGAAATTCGGGAGAAACTGGGGCGCGAACGCGCTCTAAGCCAGCGCTTCGACGCGAATCAGCAGGTTGCGCGCGTGCGCGACGAACGCGTCGTGCGTTGCGCGATCGCCGTGGCTTTCGATACCGGCCTGTTCGGCGAACGCGATCTGGTCGGTGTAGAGCTCGACGAGCGTACGGCGTGCGTCAGGGGGAAGCGCACGGATCATCGACACGATCAGCAGTTCCTGCGCGCGAAGCATGCCGGACAGCGATTGAGCGTTCATGCTGGTGCCTCCTCGGACGATGCGGCGGCGAGCCGCTCTTTCCATACTAGGCGCTCGGCGGCGGAGGTGGAGGCGAGGTGCGTGCGTGCCGGCGGCCGGCACGCGATTCCGCGCGAACGCCGCGCGAGCCGACATTCGCCGCGTGCGTGCGGCCGGCGGGAACCGGCACGCAAGCGAATGCGAGGAAAATCAGCCGGCCGCGGTGGCGGACCGCGCATCGCGCACGACCTGCGCGACACGTTCGACGAACTCGGCGTCGACGCTCGACAGCGCTTCGCGCTTGCCGTCGGGCATCTCGACCATCAGGCGATAGGTGACGTCCTGCGTGGTCCAGGCGAGATAGCCGACGACGGCGAGCATCACGCCGACCACGAGCGCGGCGCTCGATGCGCCGATGCCGCCCGCGATGGCGATGGCCGCGCCGATCAGCGAGATCAGCGACGGCACGAGACGGTTCTTCGGAATCTTGACGACGTCGACGTGGCGGATGTCACGCAGTGCGAATACCTGCCCGGCGGCCGACAGGCCGTTGCGCGTGACCATGACGCCACGTTCGTTGAATGCGTTTTCCATCATGTGTTGCGTGGACGAAAACGCGCAGCGTAGCAGGTTTCGTTGCCGCGTCAAACGAGACCGACTGCCGCACGATGCGCGCGGCGCGGCCGACAGAAGGGGGGCGGGGGAACGGAAACGTGCTCAGAACTGTAGCCGGCCGTCGCCGTAAAGCCGGCCCGGCACGTGCGACGCGACGACCTCGGCGATTTCTTCGTCGGTCGATTCGGCCGGCACGATCTGGCGCCGCGCGGGCGCGTCGAGATGCATCGTCCATTCGACGAGGCGATACGGGCGGCCCCAGGGGCGCTGCATTTCAACCGAGACGCGGCAGCTCTGGACCGGCAGCGAGTGTTGGCACGTGAGAATCGCGTGCAGATGGCTGAAAACGGTATCTTCGATCATCATGGCCTCCGATCCTGTCTTGTGGGCAATCGATGGCGGCGCCGTCGGCGTTTAAAAAAAAAGCCGCCGATGCTCAGGCGGCCAACAGGGGGGGTGAGAGCATCGTCTCAGCCCAGAATTAAGCGAAACTTAAAAGCCCATAAAAAAGCGCCCCGCGTGGAGCGGGGCGCTTCTTGCCGTCGTGATCCGCGAGTTAAGCGGATGCTTTAGAACTTGTGACGGATACCGACGCGAGCGGCCAGCTGGTTCGACGAACCCGTGCCCGACGTGTTGAAGTAGCTCGTGCTCGAACCGATCTGCGCCTGCACGTTGTTGCCCGACGCCTTCTGGTAGATCACCAGGCCATACACGTCCGTGCGCTTGCTCAGCGCGTAGTCGAGGCCCACGTTGCCCTGGTTCCAGTGCGCCGAGCTGCCGCTTTGCGTCGCGTTCGTGTACGTGTAGCCCGCTGCCGCCGACAGCGCCGGCGTGAACGCATACTTCACGCCTGCTTCGTATGCGTTGTAGAACGTGCCCGATGCGCCGGCCGCGATCGGGGTGAACTGTGTGCGCGTCCAGAGCAGCCATGCCGTTGCCGGGCCGAAGACGTAGCGGCCGCCGACGCCGTACGTGCGCAGGTCGCGGATGTTCGTCAGCGCGATGTTCGCGATCGACGTCGAGAAGGCCGGCGTCGACTGGCTCGGGAAGCGGATGTCCGTGTATGCCGCGCCGAGCGCGAACGGGCCGTTCGCGTAGTTCAGGCCGAAGCTGTATGCGCGCGACGAACCGGGCGTCGTCGTGGTGCCCGTCGTCGTCGACGGTGCGCCGGCGAAGTCGGTCGAGTTCGAGAAGCCGTACAACGCGCCGAACGTGAAGCCGGCGTAGTTCGCGCTCTGGAACTTCACCGCGTTGTTGATGCGGCTCGACGTGAGCTGGTCGATGTCGTTCACGTGGTACGCGTAGTTGCCCGCGACCGTGTTGCCGCCCGTCGAGTAGTTCGAACCGAGGATGTCGGTCGAGAACGAGTACTGGCGGCCGAACGTGACCGTGCCGTATTGCGCCTGGCTCAGGCCGACGTACGCTTGACGGCCGAAGATCGCGCCGCCCTGGCCGATCGTGCCGTTGCCGCTGTTGAAGCCGTTTTCGAGCACGAAGATCGCCTTCAGGCCGCCACCGAGGTCCTCGGTGCCGCGCAGGCCCCAACGGCTGCCCTGGGCCACGCCGTCGTCGTACTTGAACAGCTTGCCGCTGCCGGTAGCGGTCTTGCTGTGGTTCACGTAGCTGATACCGGCATCGATGACGCCGTACAGGGTCACGCTGCTTTGTGCGTGCGCCGTGCCGGCCGTTGCTGCGAGGGCGGCGATGGTCAACAGTTTCTTGTTCAAAGGATTCTCCGAGCGAATGAATGGCGTGTCCAGTTGCGGTTCCGGCGCTCTCTGCGGGCGCTCTCACGGACCGGCGCAACTTTATCGGCGGGCCACGTAATGAATATGACAGCGACTGTCATATGACGAATGTGTGGTGCCGATGCGACACGGAATTCTGCCCGGGTTGCCTCGCGCGGGTTATACCGATTTCGGCTGAGATTCGATCCCGATCCGGAATATGCACATGAAATAAGCTTGGTTTGCGGCGTTCGCGCCCCGTGCCACGATCCGTCCTCCAACACACGACACGGGACAAAGAGGACACCCATGCGACGTTCGATCCTGACCGGCCTCGGCGCACTCGCCGCCGCGCTGGCATTCGCCGCGCCCGGCGCGCACGCCGACCCGCAAACGCTGAAGATCGGCACGATGAGCGGCCCCGACGCGCAAATCTGGACCGAGGTGACGAAGGTCGCCGCGCGCGAAGGCCTTGCGATCAAGGTGATCGAATTCAACGACTACGTGCAGCCGAACGCGGCGCTCGATGCCGGCGATCTCGATGCGAACGGCTTCCAGCACCAGCCGTTCCTCGACAGCCAGATCAAGCAGCGCGGCTACAAGATCGTCAACGTCGGGCTGACCTACACCGCGCCGATGGGCTTCTATTCGAAGAAGCTCAAGTCGCTGAAGGATCTGCCCGTCGGCGCGAAGGTCGGAATCCAGAACGATCCGTCGAACGGCAACCGCGCGCTGTTGCTGCTGCAGAAGTACGGCGTGATCAAGCTGAAGGCCGGCGCCGGCACGAACGGCGTGAACGCGACGCCGCTCGACGTCGCCGAGAATCCGAAGAAGATCAGGATCGTCGAACTCGACGCCGCGCAACTGCCGCGCGCACTGCCCGATCTCGACGCCGCGTCGATCAACACCGACTACGCGGTGAAGGCGGGGCTCACGCCGGTGAAGGACGCGATCGCGATCGAGGATCTGCGCGGGCCGTACGCGAACCTGATCGCGGTGCGCGCGCAGGACAAGGACAAGCCGTGGGTGAAGAAGCTCGTCGCGGCCTATGAATCGAACGACGTGCGCAAGTTCATCGACCAGAAGTTCGGCGGCGCGATCGTGCCGGCGTTCTGAGCGGCCTTCGCGCCTGGCGGCCGGCGATGCAGTATCGGCCGCCAACCGCGCTCCGGAAAGCAAATCGCCCGCGCAAGCGGGCGATTTCATTGGTGGATGCGGATGGTGCGCATGCGCGCCGCGGCCCTGCCCGGCCCGGCGCGCGGGCCGGACACTCGGGCTCAGGCCGACAGCAGCGAGCCGGTGCGGATCGCGGTCGCGCCGGCGATGCGCGCGACTTCCATGCCGGCCGTCGCGAAGCGCACGACCTGGCGCGCGTACAGCACGCCCGACACGCTGCTCTTCAGCGTGACGACGCGATCGGTCAGCGGATCGACGATGTCGGCCACGGCCTGGCCGGCCTCGATCATCACGCCGACCGGCGTACGGAACACGATCACGCCCGACACGGGCGCGACGAGCGGATCGGTGCCCGCGAGCGGCGTGGCCGGATGCGCGAGCGGCGGCAGCGGTGCCGGCGTGCCTTCGACGACGCCGCGCTCGGTCAGGTATTCGACGATCGCCTGGGCATCCTTTTCGGCGAACTCGTACGACACGTCGCGTTCGCTGCGCAGTTCCACCGTGACGGAAATCGCGCCGTTCGGGATCGGGAAGCGGTCGCCGAAGCGGTTGCGCAGATCCGACCAGCAGAAGCTGTGGATTTCGTCGAACGGGTTGCCGACCGAATTCAGCGCGAGCAGCGACGCCTTGGCATCGAGATAGCGCGCCAGCGGCTCGACGTCCGGCCAGAGATCGGGATTCGTGTAGAGGTGCATCACCGCATCGCTGTCGCAGTGCAGGTCGAGCACGATATCGGCGTCGAACGACAGCTTCTGCAGCGCGAGGCGCTGCGAGTCGAGTTCGGTGCGCGGCTTCTGCTCGTCGAGCGCTTCGCGCATCGCGGTGCGCACGACGGCGAGATTGCGCTGCGCGTCGTTCGTGAGGCGGTCTTCCACGCGCGGCAGCACGAGCGCCGCGAGATCGTAGAAATTGCGGTTGAAGTTCTGCATCGAGCCGAGCTCGAAGCGGCCGAGATGATCGCCGAACACGTGTTGCGACAGGCCGATCGGATTGGGCACGGGCACGATGACGATTTCGCCGCGCAGCTTGCCGGCCGTCTCGAGCGCGGCGATCTTGCGGCGCAGCAGCGTGGCGACCAGCATGCCGGGCAGTTCGTCCGCGTGCAGCGACGACTGGATGTAGACCTTCTTGCCGCCGCGCGGGCCGTAGTGGAAGCTGGTGATCTGGCGTTCGGTGCCGACGGCGGGGGAAATCAGCGGATGGGTCTGCGTTTGCATGATGAGGGGAGTGCGGCGCAGCCGCGAATGATCCGTGTGCGTGGAAGATCGATTGTACGTTGCCTTCCTCGCCCCCACCAAACCGGCGCCGGAACATCCGGTTTCCCGTTGAAAATCATCGGGTTGGCGCGGAAAAAATAACGTCGTCCGCGCCGCGCGCAAAAAAAACGGGCTCCTTGCGGAGCCCGTCGGTGTCGCGCCGAATCGCGCGTCGGTCGGCCGGATTACTTGCCGTAGACGTCGAAATCGAAGTACTTCTTCGCGATCTTGTCGTACGTGCCGTCCTTGCGCATGCCGGCGATCGCGCCGTCGATCTTCGCCTTCAGGTCGGTGTCTTCCTTGCGCAGGCCAATGCCGGCGCCGTTGCCGAGCGTCTTCGGATCGTCGAGATCCTTGCCGGCGAAGTCGAAGTTCGCGCCGCGCGGCGTCTTCAGGAAGCCGATCTCGGCTTGCACCGCGTCCTGCAGCGCGCCGTCCAGGCGGCCGGAGATCAGGTCGGCGTAGACCTGGTCCTGGTTCTGGTAAGGCACGACGTTCACGCCCTTCGACGCCCAGTACGTCTTCGCATAGGTTTCCTGGATCGTGCCCTGCTCGACGCCGACCGACTTGCCCTTCAGCGATTCGGCCGTCGGCAGCAGGTTCGCGCCCTTCTTCGTGACGAGGCGCGTCGGCGTGTTGAACAGTTTCGACGAGAACGCGATCTGTTCGGCGCGCGCCGGCGTCATCGACATCGACGACAGCACGCCGTCGAACTTGCGGGCCTTCAGCGCCGGGATCATCCCGTCGAAGTCGTTTTCGATCCACACGCACTTCGCGTTGATGCGGCGGCAGATCTCGTTGCCGAGATCCACGTCGAAGCCGACCACCTTGCCGTCGGCGCCTTTCGATTCGAAAGGCGGGTAGCTTGCGTCGACGCCGAACCGCACGGTCGACCAGTCCTTCGCGTATGCACTGCCGGCCGATACGGCGAGCAGGGCCACGGTCACAGCCGCAAGAATCTTTTTCACTCGGTGACTCCTCGTTTTGTTCGATGGGTGCGCGGTTGTGCCGCGCCGTAAGCCTTCGGCCCGCCGCGGCTTCGCGTCGGACAGTCCGTTTCGCCCGCCCGATGGGGGCGCGCGACGTGCGCAAGATTATCAAGACAAAATACCGGCGGGGCGCCTAGGACAAGCCCCGATACCGGGCCCGGCGGCGGCGCGTCGGACGCACCGCCGTTTCACACACAGGAACGATTCAGCCGAGCGTTTCGTTGACCGCGCGCTGCAGGCACGTGACGAAGTGCGACACGGCGGGCGTGGGCAGCAGGTCGCGCCGCGCGATGATCGACAGGTCGAAGCGCGGCATGCTTTCGTCGAGTTCGGCCGTGCGGATGCCGAGCGGCGCGACCATCGCGGCGAGCGGGCGCGTGAAGCAGCCGATCACGTCCGAGCGCGCGACGAGCCCGAGCGTCACCGCGAACGACATCGGCGAGCGCAGCAGGCGTTTGGGCAGCGGCAGCCCGTGCGCCTCGAACATCCCGACCATCACGCTGTGCGGAAACTGCTCGGCGCCGACCGTGACGATCCACTCGGCATCGAGCAATTCCTCTAACCGGCGCGCCTGCGCGAGCGGGTGGCCGTCGCGCATCACGATCGTGAATTCGGTCGACAGCAGCGGCAGTTGCGTGAAATCGCGGTCGAGCGCGGGCACATGGTGCATTGCAGCGATGTCGAGCGTGCCGTTGCGCAACTGCGCGAGCGCATCGGGCACCGTCACTTCCTCCAGATGCAGGCTGACGTTCGGCATCGACTCGCGGAACGCCGTCACCGCGTGCGGCAACGCCGTCAGCGCGATCGACGGCATCGTGCCGACCGCGACGCGGCCCGACATCTCGCCTTTCACCTGCTCGACGGCCTCGACCGTGCGGCGGACGTCGCCGAGCAACTGCTCGGCGCGCGGCAGCAGCGCCTCGCCGCACGCGGTCAGCTCGACGCCGCGCACGCTGCGCGCGAGCAATTCCGCGTTGAGCGCCGTTTCGAGCTCGCGGATCGTGTGCGTGATCGCCGGCTGCGTGACGCCGAGCTCGCGCGCGGCGGCGCGCAGGCTCTTCAGGTGCGCGGCGGAGACGAACGCCTGGAGCTGCGCGATGTTCAGGGGATTGCGGATGCGGGTCATCGGTCGGGTCCGGTTGGCGCGAAAGGGGGCGGCGGGTTCGGATTCAGGCGGCGATCCGGATGCACGTCACGCGTCGGCGCGTGCGCGGAACGCCTGCCGATAGCGTTGCGGCGACGTGCCGACGATGCGTGAGAAGCGCTCGCGAAACGCGGTGACCGAACCGAACCCGGCTTCCGTCGCCACATGTTCGATCGACAGTTCGGTCACCTCCAGCAACTGCTGCGCATGCCTGACGCGCGCGGTCTGCAGCCATTGCCCGGGCGACGTGCCTGTCTGCTCCTGGAAGCGCCGCGTCAGCGTGCGCACGCTGGTCGACGCCTTGCGCGCGATCGCGTCGAGCGTCAGCGGCTGGCGCAGGTTCGCGTGCAGCCAGTCCATCAGGTCGTGCAACCCGTCGCCGCCGGCCGGCCATTCGGGCGCGATGAACTGCGCCTGCCCGCCTTCGCGCACGCGCGGCGCCACCGCGCTGCGGGCCGCGTCGACGGCGACGGCCGCGCCATAGTCGGCCTGGATCATGTGCAGGCACAGATCGAGACCGGCCGCCGCGCCGGCCGAGGTCAGGATCCGGCCGTTGTCGACGAACAGCACGTTCGCATCGACGTCGACGTTCGGGTAGCGGCGCGCGAGTTCGGCGGCCGCGAGCCAGTGCGTCGTCGCGCGCAGGCCGTCGAGCAGCCCGGCCTCCGCGAGCACGAACGCGCCGCTGCAGATCGACGCGATCCGGCGCCCGCGCGCGGCCGCCGCGCGCAGCGCATCGAGCACGCGGCGCGACGTGGGCGCGAGCGGCACCGACGTGCCGGGGACCATGATCGTGTCGGCGTCGGCCAGCGCATCGAGGCGAAACGGCGGGCGCAACTCGAACAGGTCGCCGCCGACGCGCGGCTGCTCGCTGCATACGCGTACACGGTACGCCTGCGCGGCGTTCGGCGCCCGCACGCGCGCGAACGTGTCGCAGGCGACGCCGAGATCGAACGGGACGACATCGGGCAAGGCAAGAACGGCGACCGTATGCATGGCGTTCGCGGCCGTGGCCAGAATCCGTTGAAAGATGTCATTCTAGCCAATGGCTCGACCCGGCACCACACGCGACAATCGCGGCGGACCCACCTGGAGGCCTGCCGATGAACCAAGACGATCGCAACGCGTTGCGGAACCTGCAATACCTGTCGCTGCTGGAAGCGGCCACGCTCGTCGTGCTGGTGTGCGTCGCCGTGCCGCTCAAGCACCTGGCCGGGTATCCGGTCGCGGTATCGATCATGGGCCCGGTTCACGGCATCGCGTTCGCGATGTACGTGTGGGCGGTGGTCGGCACCGCGTCGAGCGGGTTGTGGAGCAAGGGCGAGGTCGCGCGGCTCGTGCTGTCGGCCGTGGTGCCGTTCGCGGGTCTGGCGAGCGCCGGCTGGATCGCGCGCAGGCGGCACGCGCGATGATTTACCTGGTGCTGAAGGCCGTGCATCTGGTCGCCGTCGTCACGTTCGTCGGCGGGCTGCTGCTGTCGTCCGTCGCGGTCCGTATCGCGAACCTCGCCGTGCATCGCGCGGTGCGGCGCTGGGATCGCACGGTGACGGCGCCCGCGCTCGCGATCGTCTGGATCGCCGGCATCGCGCTCGCGTTGAGCGGCCACTGGTTCGGCGCCGCGTGGCTGTCGGCGAAGCTCGCGCTCGTCGTCGCGCTGTCGGTGCTGCACGGAATCCTGGCCGGCACGCTGCGGCGCATGGAGCGCGACGATCTCGTCGCCGTGCCGGCGCCGTGGCTCGGGCGGACGGCGGGCGCGGTGATCGTCGCGATGGCGCTCGTCGTCGGGCTGGCCGTGATCAAGCCGTTCTGACGGGGCGGGGGAGCGCGCCGTTTTCGCGACGGGCGTCATGCCGCGCCGCACCGGCAAAAAAAGCCTGGAAACTCGCGTTCCCAGGCCGGCAGACCATCGACGCCGATGGTGGAGGAGACGATCTCGTCCCGATGCGCGCCGCCTTCGTGCCGGCGACGTCGCGCATGGCGTGCGCTCAGATGGCCCAGCCGCCGAGATAGAACGTGACGAGCACGGCCGCGATCAGCACGGTGCCGACGTTGAGCTTGCGGAATTCGCCGCTGGCGAGGCGGCCGATCACGAGCGTCGAGAAGCCGAGCATGATGCCCGTCACGATGTTCGCGGTCAGCACGATGAACACCGCGCACACGAGGCCCGACATCGCGTCGACCATGTCGTCCATGTGCAGCTTGCTCACGCTGCCGAGCATCAGCAGGCCGACGTACATCAGCGCGGGTGCCGTCGCATACGACGGCACGAGGCCCGCGAGCGGCGAGAAGAACATCACGACGAGAAACAGCAAGCCGACCACGGCGGCCGCGAGCCCCGTCTTGGCGCCGGCGGCCACGCCGACGCTGGACTCGATGTAGGCGGCCGCCGGCGCGCCGCCGAGGAAGCCGGAGAAGATCGAGCTGACCGAATCGGCGGTCAGCGCACGGCCGCCGTTGATGATGCGGCCGTTCTCGTCGAGCTGGCCGGCCTGGCCCGCGACCGCGCGGATCGTGCCGGTCGCGTCGAACACGGCGGTCATCACCAGCGCGAGCACGCTCGGCAGCACGGCCATCGACAGCGCGCCCTTGATGTCCATCGCGCCGATCAGCGATGCGTGGCCCGGCGCGCTCAGCGACGGCAGCGCGAAGATGCCGCGGTACTTCACGCCCGGATCGAAGATCAGGCCGAACACCGAGATCGCGATCACGACGAGCAGGATGCCGCCCGGCACGCGGCGCTTTTCGAGGCCGAAGATCGCGGCGAGCCCGATGACCGACATGATGACCGGGAACGCGGTGATCTGGCCGAGCGAGACCGGCAGGCCGGCGCCCGGGTTCCTGATCACGAGGCCGACGTCGTTCGACGCGATCAGCAGCAGGAACAGGCCGATGCCGATGCCCGTGCCGTGCGCGACGCCCGCGGGCAGGTTGCGCAGGATCCACGAACGCACGCCGGTGATCGAGATGCCGGTGAACACGAGGCCCATCAGGAACACGGCGCCGAGCGCGACCGTCGGAGGCAGCCCCTTGCCGAGCACGAGGCCGAACGCGGTGAACGCGGTCAGCGAGATCGCGCAGCCGATCGCGATCGGCAGCTTCGCCCACAGGCCCATCAGCAGCGAGCCGAACGCGGTGGTGACGCACACTGCGACGAACACGGCGCTCGTGTCGAAACCGGCCTTGCCGAACATGCCGGGCACGACGAACACGGAATAGACCATCGCGAGGAACGTGGTCACGCCGGCAATGATCTCGCGGCGCTGCGTGCTGCCGCGCGACGAAATGCCGAAATAGCGGTCGATGACTCCCTGGGCGCCGAAGTCAGTTTCTTCCGCGCCGACGCCGACCGTCGGCTGCACCGGGGTATCACTCATGAGCTTGCTCCTTTATCAGCATGCTGAAACGGCCCGTTGCGAACCGTCGTCAGGGTGTCTCGTATCTGGTTGGGATTGTTCGGCAACGTCGTGGGGACGAACGACGCGCGATGCGTGTCGTTACGCTCGAATCGAAACGATCGCGAGGGTGTCGCGTCGGACGACGCGTGCCGTGGTCGACCCCGTCGCGTGTGCCTTGCCGTAGCGAAGGTTAGGCGAGCCGCCCATCACGTCCCATCGGGGGACGAGCATGCAGCGCATGTCGCAGCGCTTATATCGGCGTGCGACGGGGCTCCGCCGCGCCGACACGCGTGTATACGCCTAGTTCGAATCCGTTAAGGCGACTATTTGAATGCGGGGGCGGCGGGCGGGGCGTTGGGTATTACGAATGACTTTCAGCGCGGCCCGGAAGGCCAGCGCGCATGCGCGGTCTCCGTCCCGGCGCGGGCCTCAACTGCGCGCGAGATGGGCGAGATACGCGCAGAACATGTCGGCCATCGCGTCCGAGTACGCGTCGATTTCCGCCGAGGTGCGCGCGGTTTCGGAGAACGCCTTGCCGCCCGTCGTGAGCGTCGTCAGGATCAGTTCGCACGCGAGCGCATGCGTGGCGTCGGGCACGTCGGGCAGCGCTTCGCGCATGAACGCGGTGAACACCCGGTTGCCCTCGGCCTTCACTGCCTGCGCCTCGGGGGCGTCGCGATAGAGCGGGGCGGCGTCGTCGAGAGCGATCCGCATCGGCGCCTCGTCGCATTCCGAACGGATGAACGCGTGGACGGCGGCGCGCACGCGCTCGGGCGGCGTCTTCCGAGTGTCCTGCAGGATCCCGCACAGCATGTCGTGCGTTTGCCGCCACTCGTCGTGCTGGAGCCGGAACAGCACGGACGCCTTGTTCGGGAAGTACTGGTACAGCGAGCCGACGCTCACGCCGGCCCGCTCCGCGACGCGCGCCATCGTGAAGCGCTGCGCGCCCTCGCTCGCCAAAACCTGAATAGCCGCCTGCAGGACGTCCTCGACGAGACGGGTCGAGCGCGCCTGCCGAGGCAGCTTGCGCGTGGCGATCGGGGCGTTTCGGCGGTGGGTCATGAGCGGTTTGCCAATGCGAATAGTAAAACCTGAATGATTCGTCATATTCTAGTCGGGTGCAACGACGCACTCAACCCGATACCGGAGATTCGCATGACCACCCTGATGCTCGACCCGCTGGCTTCGCTGCTGGCGCGCCTGTTCGACGAAGCCGACGCGTCGTCGCCCGCGACGAGCCCGGCCTTCGCCAACGTGTCGCGCGACGAGCAGGCGCGGCTGATGCGCAGCAAGACCGACTACGCCGATCTGTATGCGCGCCTGAAGGATTACCCGCTTCCCGTGTCGCGCGAGACGGGCATGCTGCTGTACATGCTCGCGCGCAGCGGCAATGCCAAGGCAATCGTCGAATTCGGCACGTCGTTCGGCATTTCGACGCTGCATCTGGCGGCCGCGCTGCGCGACAACGGCGGTGGGCGGCTGATCACGAGCGAATTCGAGCCGTCGAAGGTCGTACGCGCGCAGGCCAACCTGGCGGCAGCCGGACTGGCCGATCTCGTGGAGATTCGCGAAGGCGATGCGCTCCACACGCTGGCCGCCGATCTGCCGGATTCGGTCGACCTGTTGTTGCTCGACGGGGCGAAGGCGCTGTATCCGGAGATTCTCGCGCGGGTCGAGCCACGGCTCAGGGCGGGGGCATTCGTCGTGGCCGACAACGCGGAATACAGCCCCGACTATCTTGCCTACGTGCGCGCGCCGGAAAACGGCTATCTGTCGGTGCCGTTCGGCGGCGACGTCGAATTGTCGATGCGGACACGCTGACCAGGCGGAACGAGGGCGTGGACGATTTCACGCTTCCCCGTATCAAATATAGGAACCCTGATTAAATGGAAGCGCAGCGAAAGGCGACGGGATGATGCCGGTTGCTTGCGCCGCCTTGCGCGTCACTTCAGGAACACGTAGCGCGCGAAGTACGGGAAGCGGCCGACCGCATGCTCGGTCGTGCACGTCGCGGCCGGCGGCGTGCCGCCCGCCGTGTCGAGCCGCTGCACGAAGCGCACGCCGGCGAGCGTGCCGGTTGCGGCCGGCGTCGCCGCGAGCAGCAGTTGCGGAATGCTGGCCGCGCTTGCGCTCGGCATTTCCGCGAGCTTCTTGCCGGTAATACGGCTGCCATCGAGCGCTTCCCACGACGGCCCCGCGCCGTGCCGCACGACGAGCGTGCCGTTTTCATCGAACAACGTCGCCTCCGGGCGCTTGAAGGCCCACGCGAGCCGGTGGTCGGCATCGTATTCGCACGAATAGATCTGCACGCCGGTCGCGGTGGTCGCCAGCACCGGCGTGGCCGGCGCCGACGGCGCGAGGCCGGCAGCCTCGTCGGCGTGTGCGGGCGCGGTAAAAGCCGCCAGGGAAAGACCGGCCGCAAGGGCCAGCAGCATGTCGCGTGTCGGGGATCGGTTTGGCATGACGGGGCGTCCTTTCAGGTCGGGTGACGGTCGTACGACGTCGATCCCGTCAACGTTAGACGCCGATCGCACAGGCTGCAATGCGGAAATGACAATCGCGGCGATAGTCGCCGCGATTGCCGAAGGAGCGGACCCGCGATCAGCGGATCGCGACCGGGTTGATGTTGACCTGCGTCGAGCCGACGTACAGCGGCTGGCCGAGCACGAACAGGAATTCCCATGCCTTGTCGCGCACCAGCGCGCGGCTGTCGATCAACTCCAGGTTGTAGATGCCGCGCTTCGCGAGCATGTACTGGTTGACCGGGAATTCGTCCCGCGTGTGCGGATTCGGATAGACCTCCGACGCCCACGTGTCGCCGCCGAACGCGACGATTCCCTGATCGGCCAGCCACTTCGCCGCTTCCATGCCGATGCCGGGCTCGACGTCGAGGAACTGCTTGTCGTCCTTGCCGATCAGCTCGAGCCAGCCGGTGTTGAACAGCACGACGTCGCCCTTGCGCAGCGTCAGCCCCTGCTGCTTCAGCACGGCCTGGATGTCGGCGACCGTGAATTCGGTGCCGCCCGGCACGATCGGCTTGCCGTAGCGGGCGGTCATGTCGAGCACGACGCCGCGCGTGACGATCGGCGGCACCTTCTCGACGCCGAGCTTCTTCACGCCGTCGACGGTCACGAAATCGGCCGCCCGGTTGCCGTTGTAGTACACGTTGTCGATGCCGATGTGGCCGATGCCGTTGAGCTGCGTGCCGACGCCGGTCCACGCGTTGACGAGTTCGTCGTTGAACGTGAACTTGTTCGGGCCGAGGCTCTCGCCGGCCTGCTGGCCGACCTGCACGTTGTACAGCCGGAAGCTGCGATGGCGGAACGCCGGCAGGTGCTTGTCCACCGGCACGGCCAGCGGATAGGTCTTGCCGGCCTTCACGAGGCCGACCGCCTGCTTGACGACGTCGGGCGTCAGCAGGTTGGCCGCGCCGATTTCGTCATCGGCGCCATAGACGGACGGATACCAGTCGGCCGCCGCGGCCGACGTGGCGGCGTGGGCAGCGTGCGCGGCCGCGAACGGCAGGATCGCGGCGAGCGCGAGCCGGGCGAGCGTTGCTTTCATTCGGGGCTCCTGTCGCGCGTTACGCCGCGGCTTGCGCGAGCGTCGGGTAGTCGGTCAGGCCGTGGGCGCCGCCGCCGAACAGCGTGTTGCGATCGTGCGGCGCGAGCGCGGCGCCGGTGCGCAGCCGTTCGGGCAGGTCGGGGTTCGCGACGAACGGGCGGCCGAATGCGACGAGGTCGGCCCAGCCGGCGGCGATCGCTTCGCGTGCGCGCTCGGCGGTGTACGCGCCGGCATAGATCAGCACGCCCGGGAACGCGGCGCGCAATTGCTGCTTGAAGGCGACCGGCATCAGCGGCGCGTCGTCCCAGTCGGCTTCCGCGATGTGCAGGTAGCCGACGCCGAGTTCGCCGAGCAGCTTCGCGGCGGCGAGATAGGTCGTTTCCGGGTCGTCGTCGACGCAGCCGTTCAGCGTGGTCAGCGGCGCGAGGCGGATGCCGACGCGCGACGCGTCGCCGGTCCCTTCGATCAGCGCCTGCGTGACTTCGCGCAGGAAGCGCAGCCGGTTCTCGAGCGAGCCGCCGTACTGATCGGTGCGCGTGTTCGCGTTCGAGTCGATGAACTGGTTCACGAGGTAGCCGTTCGCGCCATGCAGCTCGACGCCGTCGAAGCCGGCCTCGATCGCATGGCGGGCGGCGGTCCGATATTGACCGACGATCTCGCGGATCTCGTCGACCGACAGCGCGCGCGGCTCGGAGGCCTGCACGAAGCCCGGCGTGCTGCCGTCTTCGCCGGCGATGAACACGTTTACGCCCTTCGCCTGGAGCGGCGACGACGACACGGGTTGCGCGCCGCCGAGCAGGCTCGTGTGGCTCAGCCGGCCGACGTGCCACAGCTGCGCGAAGATGCGGCCGTGCGCGGCATGCACGGCGTCCGTCACCTTGCGCCAGCCGGCGACCTGCGACGGCGTGTGAATGCCGGGCGTCCACGCGTAGCCCTTGCCGAGCGGCGCGATATAGGTGCCTTCGCTGACGATCAGGCCCGCACTCGCGCGCTGCGCGTAGTACGCGGCCATCAGTTCGTTGGCTTCGTCGCCGGGCTGGCTCGCGCGCGAACGCGTCATCGGCGGCATCACGATGCGGTTCGGCAGCGTCAGCGCGCCGAGTCGCAGCGGTTGGAAAAGCGGGTCCTGGGTCATGGTGAATTCCTGTCGGTGCCGCGGCCGGCGGGCTGCGGACGGGTCATGTCGGATGAAGGTGCGGCGCGCTCAGTCCCACTGCGGCGCGAGGCCGGCCGGGTCGACTTCGCGGCCGTTGCGCTCGAGCGCGGCGATCTGCGCCATGTCTTCGTCGGTCAGGCGCAGCGTCTGCGCGAGCAGGTTGCTCGCGAGGTTCTCGCGCTTGGTGGACGACGGAATCACCGAGTAGCCGAGCTGCAGCGCCCATGCGAGCGCGACTTGCGCCGGCGTCGCGTCGTGACGCTGCGCGATCGCGCCGATCACCGGATCGCCGAGCACCTTGCCGTACGCGAGCGTCATGTACGACGTCACGTGAATGCCTTCGGCGTTCAGGAACTCGACCAGCTTGCGGTTCTGCAGGTACGGGCTCAGTTCGATCTGGTTCGTCGCGATCGCGTCCTTGCCGACGGCCGCGATCGCTTCCTTCGTCAGCGCGATGTTGAAGTTCGAGATGCCGATCTGGCGCGTGAGGCCCTTCGCCTTCGCGTCCGCCAGCGCGGTCATGAACGCGTCGATCGACACGCCGTTGCCGGGGGCCGGCCAGTGGATCAGCGTCAGGTCGACATAGTCGGTGCGCAGCTTGCGCAGGCTTTCCTCGAGGCTGGCCGCCAGCTTGTCCGGCGCGTAGTTGTCGACCCAGATCTTCGTCGTGAGGAACAGGTCGTCGCGGCGCACGCCCGACGCGGCGATCGCTTCGCCGACTTCGGCTTCGTTGCCGTAGATCTGCGCGGTGTCGATCGCGCGGTAGCCGACTTCGAGGCCGTTGCGGACCGAGTCGACGACGACCTGGCCTTGCAGGCGGAACGTACCGAGGCCGAAGGCCGGAATCTTGCTCATCGTGTGCTCCTGGAAGAGGGGAACGGTTGCGGTATGCGAATCATTCTGGCGCTTGAGACTGATGAAATAAACGCCTTTAGAGGTCAAAAATATTTGACTTCAAATCAAATATCGGGCGTGTCGCGGGCGCGTGCGGGCCGTGGCGGCCTTATGCGACGCGCGCCTGCGGATCCGTGATCGAATGGAACGCCGGCAGCACGTCCGATGCGATCTCGGCCATCGTCTCGTCGAGCGGCCGCCGGTTGCGGCGGAAATGCAGGCCGATGTGCCGCACGCCCGCGTCGCGCATCGCCGCGAGTTCTTCCGTCAGCGCGATGCGTCCCGCGCGCGCGCCGAAGCGGTGCCGCTGCAGCGGTTCGTGCGGATCTTCCGCGAGGTCGAGGTGGATGAAGCTCACGTACGGCTTGTCGCCGGCCACCGCACGCCAGTTCGCGGCGCGCTGCGCGTGGTCGGCCGGCGTGCCCGGATACGCGAGGCAGCCGTCCATGTGCTCGCCGATCCACGCGGGCGTCTGCTGAGCGAGGCCGGCGACGAGCAGCGGCACCGGCGAGCGCGCGGCCGGCAGCACTTCCAGGCCGGGCGGCAGATGCCCGCGTGCGCCGTCGCGCAGCAACGCGATCTGGTCGCGGAAGTTCGCGCCGCGCGACGCGAAGTCGCGGCCGAACAGCGGATATTCGACCGGCCGGTCGCCGCTCGCGACGCCGAGCAGCAGGCGCCCGCGGCTCAGTTCCTGGATCGTCGCGGCCGATTTCAGCGTCAGCAGCGGTTCGCGCAGCGGCAGCACGACGGCGGCCGTGCCGAGCAGGATGTCGCGCGTGATGCCGGCGAGGTAGCCGAGATACGAGAACGTTTCGAACACCTGCGCGGCGTCGCCGAACGACGGGTCGTACAGCGGCACGTCGCGCACCCAGAGCGCGCGAAAGCCGAGCGTGTCGGCCAGTTGCGCGAGCTCCGCGTGGATTTCCAGGTCGGGCACGCCGGGGTGGCGGCCGTCATGCCGGCGTTTCGCGTTGCCGGACGCGGTCCAGTCGTTGTCGAGCGGCAGTTCGACGCCGATGCTGAAGCCGCCGGCGGCGAGCTTGTCGAGAGAGGGGGACATGATCGGGTTGCTCCGTTCAGACCGCGCGCAGGCTGCCGTCGAGCCGGTAGAAGTCGAGCGACGCCGCGGTGAAGAACGAGCGCGACGTGCCGGCGGCGAAGTCGTCGACATGCACGACGGTGGCGCGATCGGCTTCCTGCCACGAGATCGCGTAGGTCTCGCCGGCCACGCGCTGCCACGTGTATTCGACTTCACCTTTCGCGCCCGCATACGGGCCTTCGGTGATCTCGTAGCGCATATGAAGGCCGTCCTCGTCGTACGCGTTGAGCGCGGTGAGGCCGTCGTAGCGGACTTCGAATGTCTTGCCGGCGAACGGCGGACGTTGGGTCGATGCGTTCATGCTGGGTTGCTCCTGCAAAAAAGTGACGTTCAATGCGCGAGTTCGACGGGTTCGGCCGTGCGTTCCGGCAACCCGTGGCGGCGGTCGAGACGGCCGCTCAACGCGGTGAGTGCAAACGCGCCGAGCGTGACGACGGCGGCGATCCACGGGGTGTGGCCGAGGCCGACGTTCGCGACGATCAGGCCGCCGAGCGACGAGCCGCCGGCCACGCCGAGGTTGAAGGCGGCGATGTTGAAGCCCGATGCGACGTCGGCGGCGTCCGGCGCGAAGTGGCGCGCCTGCTTGACGACGTACACCTGCAGCCCCGGCACGTTGCCGAACGCCACGGCGCCCCACGCGAGCATCGTCAGCACCGCGAGCCATTTCACGTGGATCGTGAAGGTCAGCGCGAGCAGCACGATCGCGAGCAGCAGGAAGATCCGCTTGAGCGCCTTCACGGGGCCGACGGCGTCCGCGAGCTTGCCGCCCCACACGTTGCCGACCGCGACCGATACGCCGTAGCCGACCAGCACGAGGCTGACCTGCGACGGCGTGAAGCCGGCGATCCGTTCGAGCAGCGGCGCCATGTACGTGAACGCGATCAGCGAGCCGCCGTAACCGACCGCCGTCATCGCATAGACGAGCAGCAAGCGCGGCTGGGCCAGCACGCGCAACTGGCGGGCGAGGGGGGCCGGCGGCGTCTGCGGCAGCGCGCGCGGCACGAAGGCGACTGCGCCGACGAATGCGACGAGGCCGAACAGCGCGACGATCAGGAACGTCGCGCGCCAGCCGAAGTGCTGGCCGATGAAGGTGCCGAGCGGAATGCCGGCGACGAACGCGACGGTCATGCCGCTGAACATCGTCGCGATCGCGCTGGCGGCCTTCTCCTTCGGCACGAGCGTGGTCGCGATGATCGAGCCGACCGAGAAGAACACGCCGTGCGCGAGGCCGGTGAGCACGCGTGCGACGATCAGCGATTCGTAGCCCGGCGCCTGCCACGCGACGAGGTTGCCGACGGTGAAGAGCGCCATCAGCCCGGCGAGCAGCGCCTTGCGCGGCACGCGGCCGGTGAGCGCGGTGAGCAGCGGCGCGCCGATGGCGACGGCCAGCGCGTACAGGCTGACGAGCAGGCCGGCGGACGGCAGGCTGACGCCGAGGTCGGCGCCGATCGTCGGGATCAGCCCGACGATCACGAATTCGGTGGTGCCGATGGCAAAGGCGCTGATGGTCAGCGCAAGCAACGCGAGTGGCATGACGGGATCCGGGTTTCAGTAGGAATGGATCGCAGTGTGCCGGCTTTACTTTTGCTGAAAAACTCGTCTATAAACCAAATTGTTTTGATTTCAACTCAACAATGAAGACCACCCTCGACGAACTCCAGGCCTTTACCGCCGTGGTCGATACCGGTTCGATCACGGCGGCCGCCCAGCAGCTCGATCTCACCGTGTCGGCGACGAGCCGCACGCTCGCGCGGCTCGAGGAAAAGCTGAAGACCACGCTGCTGCGCCGGACCACGCGCCGGCTCGAACTGACCGAGGAAGGGCGCGCGTTCCTGCAGAACGCGCGCGCGATCATCGAATCGGTCGAGAACGCGGAGGAGCAGATGCTCGCGCGGCGCGAGATGCCGTCCGGGCGCCTGCGCGTCGACGCCGCGACGCCGTTCATGCTGCACGTGATCGTGCCGCTCGTGCGCGGCTACCGCGAGCGCTTCCCGAAGGTCGAGCTGGAACTGAACAGCAACGAGGGCATCACCGATCTGCTGGAGCGGCGCACCGACGTCGCGGTCCGGATCGGCCGGCTGAAGGATTCGACGCTGCACAGCCGGCGCATCGGCAACAGCCGGCTGCGCATCCTCGCGAGCCCCGCGTATATCGAAGCGCACGGCCAGCCGCGCAAGGTCGAGGATCTCGACAGGCACACGCTGCTCGGCTTCACGCAGCCCGAATCGTTGAACGTATGGCCGATCCTCGGCGCGGACGGCGAAGCGTACCGCATCGAGCCGGACGTGTATTCGTCGAGCGGCGAAACGCTGCGGCAGCTTGCGCTGGAGGGCACGGGCGTCGTCTGCCTGTCCGATTTCGTGACCGCGCAGGATCGCGATGCGGGGCGGCTGGTGCAGGTGCTCGCGCGCCAGACGCTCGACGTCCAGCAGCCGATTCACGCGGTGTACTACCGCAATACCGCGATCTCGTCGCGGATCGCGTCGTTCGTCGACTATCTGATCGAGGTGCTGGGCGGCGGCAGCGGCGGTGACGGGCGGGCGCGGCGCAAGGCCGCGTGGATGGAGCCGCAGTAGCGACGCAGGGCAGGCGGCGCTGCCCTTCGGGAGCCGGCGTGCCGCGCGTCGGCACGCCGTCGTGCTGCGATTACGCCTCTTCGGCCCACGACATCCCGTCGCGCGCGAGCAGCGCCGACGAGGCCGCGGGCCCGAACGTGCCGGCCGTGTACAGGCGCGGCCGGTCGCCGAGCTGCTTCCAGCCGTCGAGGATCGGCTCGACCCACGACCACGCGGCTTCGAGCTCGTCGCGGCGCATGAAATGCGTGAGGCGGCCGCGGATCACGTCGATCAGCAGCCGTTCGTACGCTTCCGCGCGCCGTTCCGGAATCGCCTGCTGCAGGTCGAGATTCAGGCTCACCGGCACCATGTTCATGCCGCTGCCCGGTTCCTTCGCGAGCATCTGCAACTGGATCGACTCTTCCGGCTGGAGCTGGATCACGAGGCGGTTCCCGTAATTGCGCGGGCCGGTCGGGATGATCGAGAACGGCATGTCCGCGAACTCGATCACGATTTCCGACTGGCGGCGCTGCAGCCGCTTGCCGGTGCGCAGGAAGAACGGCACGTTCGCCCAGCGCCAGTTGTTGATGTGCGCGCGCAGCGCGACGAAGGTTTCCGCGCGGCTGTCCGCCGGCACGTTGTCTTCCTCGAGATAGCCCTTGACCGGCTGGCCGTCGACCGCGCCGGCCGTGTACTGGCCGCGCACCGTGTCGCGCGCGACGTCCGACAGCGACATCGGTCGCAGGGAGCGCAGCACCTTCAGCTTCTCGTCGCGCACCGCGTCCGGGTCGAGCGACACGGGCGGCTCCATCGCGACGATGCACAGCAGCTGCAGCAGGTGGTTCTGCACCATGTCGCGCAGCGCGCCGGTATGGTCGTAGAAGCCCGCGCGGCTGCCGACGCCGACCGTCTCCGCGACCGTGATCTGCACGCTGCGGATGTTCGGCGCCTGCCACAGCGGCCCGAAGATCGGGTTGCCGAAGCGCAGCACCATCAGGTTCTGCACGGTTTCCTTGCCGAGATAGTGGTCGATCCGGTAGATCTGCGATTCCTCGAAGTGCTTGCCGACCGCGTCGTTGATCGCCTTCGCGGAAGCGAGATCGTGGCCGAGCGGCTTTTCGAGGACGACGCGCGAATGCGCGTCGACGAGGTGCGCGGCCGACAGGTAGTCGCAGATCGTCGTGAACAGTTCCGGCGACGTCGACAGGTAGAACACGCGCACGGCCTCGCCGCGCGCCGCTTCCGCGAGCCGCTGATAGTCGTCCGGCGCGTTCACGTCGATCAGCACGTACTTGAACAGGTCGAGGAAGCGGGCCCACGCGTCGGCGTCGAACGCCTTCGCGTCGATGAACGGGCGCGACTGCTCGTCCATGAACTTGCGATAGCCGTCGATGCCCCAGTCGCGGCGGCCGACGGCGATAATGCGCGTCTCGGGCGGAAGATTGCAGTGCAGGTGCGCCATGTACAGCGCGGGCAACAGCTTGCGGGCGGCCAGGTCGCCGCCGCCGCCGAAAATGATCATGTCGACGGGCCGGTCGGCCGCGGTCTGGGAAGGCTGATTCGTCATGGGAGGTTCGCGGTTTGAAACGGTGAACGTGAAACGAACGTCGAGGGCATCGGGCGCCGGTTGGCCGGCGCCGGTACGGCAAAACGCTAATAGTGCACCGTTTTGATGGTTTGCGTCTGTGTTCGCGCGATGTAACGGGGCTTGCATTTTCGATGATGGGTCGATTATGATTGAGCACTCACTCATTAAAGGAATCGACCGTGGCCCGACCGCGCAGTCCCGACAAGCACGAAGCCATCCTCGCGGCGGCCGCGCGCGCGCTCGCCGAGGACGGCGCGAGCGCGACCACCGCGCGCATCGCACGGCTTGCCGGCGTGGCGGAAGGCACGGTGTTCACGTACTTCGAGACCAAGGATGCGTTGTTGAACTCGCTGTACGTGAGCCTGAAGGCCGACATGCGCGAAGCGATGATGACCGGGTTTCCCGATCATGCGCCGGCCGAGCAGGCGGTGCGGCATGCGTGGAACGGCTATGTGTCGTGGGGCGTCGCGAATCCGGACGGCCGGCGCGCGCTGCGGCAGTTGGGCGTGAGCGGGCGCATCGACGATGCGCATCGGGCCGCGGGCTCGGAAGGCTTCGGCGGGATCGGCGCGCTGCTGCGCGAACAGGTCGCCGCGTCGGGCGCGTTGAGCCGCGACGAAGCGCATGCGTTCTGCTCGGCGTTGTTTACGTCGATCGCGGAAACGGCGATGGAGTCGATCGCCCGCGATCCGGCGCGCGCCGATGCATACCGGGAAGCCGGGTTTCGCGCGTTGTGGGCGGTGTTGCACGCGGTGTGAGTCGAGGAATGGCGTCGTGGCGGTATGTGCCGCGGCGACGGCGGGGTGGGGCAGGCAGGACGGCGCAGGTCACGAACGATCGACGCGTCGCCCATATTAATGAGTGAGTAATCATTCATTTTGATGGTTTCATCACGATCAAGGAGTGGAAAATGTCGAAAGTCTGGTTGGTAACGGGGGCCGCACGCGGCCTCGGGCGCGCCATTTCGGAAGCGGTGCTGGCAGCGGGGGACCGGCTGGTGGCCGGCGCGCGCGATCCCGCGCGACTGGCCGATCTGGCCGAACGGTATGGCGACCGGCTGCTGCCGGTCGAACTCGACGTCACCGACGAAGCGGCGGCCGCGCAAGCCGTCGCGGCGGCGCGCGCGGCGTTCGGCCGTATCGACGTGCTGGTGAACAACGCGGGCTACGGCCACACGGCGCCGTTCGAGCAGATGAGCGCCGAAGCCTTCCGCGACCAGATCGAAACGAACCTGTTCGGCGTGGTCAACCTCACGCGCGCGGTGCTGCCGACGATGCGTGCGCAGCGCGCGGGGCACATCTTCCAGGTGTCGTCGGTCGGCGGGCGTACGGCGACGCCCGGACTGTCCGCATATCAGGCCGCGAAGTGGGCGGTCGGCGGATTCAGCGACGTGCTCGCGAAGGAAGCCGCGCCATTCGGCGTGCGCGTGTGCACGCTCGAACCGGGCGGCATGCGCACCGACTGGGCCGCGCAGGCGAAGCGCGACATCGACGATCTGCTGCCCGACTATCAACCGTCGGTCGGGAAGATCCTCGACCTGCTCGGCGCGTATGGCGGCCACGAGATCGGCGATCCCGCCCGGATCGCGGCGCTGATCGTCGACCTGTCGCGCCGCGACGACGTGCCGCTGCGCCTGCTGCTCGGCGGCGATGCACTGTTCGTCTGCGAGCAGGCGGAGCGGCAGCGCGCGGAAGAGGCCGCGCGGTGGCGGGACGCCACGCTGTCCACGCAGTTTCCGGACGCGAAGCTGCCGGATGGGCTGGAGGCGTTGAAGGCGGTCGAGTAAGGGGGGGCGTCGTCGCGGGCGGCGCGTCGAGCGCCTCGACCGCGTCGCTGGCGCGAGCCGAGTCGACTGCCGTCGCGACCGGTTTCCTCAGCGGAGCCGGTCGGACGGGCCGTCGCGTCGGTGCGGCGATGCATTCGTCATGCCGCAGCGCGCGAGCATGGCGTCGTGCGAGCGTGTGCGCAGTCAGGCGACGAACGGCTCGTCGACCTGAGCCCTGCCTGTGTCGAAGCGGCGATCAGGTGCCGTAGACGTTCTCGCAGAGCGCGACACTCGCCCCCAGCTTCCGGGAGAGATCGGCGGCCGCATCCAGTTGCGGTCGATCCAGCTCGCCCGACTCGTGCGCGACGCTGAGGCGGGATGCAGGACCGGAAAGCGTCAGCGCCGCCATGAACTTGTCGCCGGCGCCGAAGATCGGCACCGCGAACGCTGCCGTGTGCACATCGCGCGCACCGGCGGTGAAGAGGGGCAGTGCGGGCGGCTTGTCATAGATCGGTTCGCCGAGCCCCCAGAAACGGATCACCTGGCTGATGGCCGTGTCGTCGAGCGGCAGCATCGTCCCCGCGAGCCGCGTTTCACGCAGGCCTTCGGACGGTTCGACCCGAAACAGGCAGAGCCGCTGCCCGCTGTCGTGCACGTAGTACGATGCGCTTTCTTTCGTCAGCGCGGCCAGCGCATGCAGCGCCGGTTCGACCACCGTGGACAGGTGGAAGGACTGCTCGTACAGCTTGCCGAGGTACAGCACGCGATGTCCGAGCGAATAGTTGCCGGATTGCGCGCGCACGACATAGCCCATTCGCTCCAGCGAATTCATGAGCCGATAGACCGTCGTCTTGTGCATGCCGGATGCCTGCGACAGCATCGCGAGCGATTGCGATTCGGCGCCGGGCTTGAAGCAGTCCAGCAGCGAAAGTGCCTTTTCCACGGCAACGACCCCATCGTTTCCCATTCATTCTCTCCCGTCGTCATTCACTTGGAATTGTACAGAGTAAAACGCCGGTTTACCACGTAAAAGGGTAAACGCCAGTGCCATGACGCGCGTCCTCTGGCTATAGTGATTTCACTACGTACACCAGCGTTGTACAGAGTACAACGCACAACCCGAGGTCGAATCATGAGCAAGACATCCGCCAGCACTTCTTCGATCAATCGCGACATCGAACGCGTCTCGCCTGAACTCGTTCAGGCGGCCGCGCACTACCAGGCCGCGATCCTGGCCGACGTCGCGGGCCGCCGCGGCACGGTGCATGGCCGCGTGCGGCCGTTGTCGCCGAAGATGAAGGTCGCCGGCCCGGCGGTCACGGTCGAAGTCCGCGCGGGCGACAACCTGGCGATCCATGCGGCGCTCGCCGTTGCGAAGCCGGGCGACGTCGTCGTGGTCGACGGCAAGGGCGACATCTCGTGCGCGCTGCTCGGCGAAATCATGGCGGCGCAGGCGAAGGCGAGCGGCATCGCCGGCATCGTCATCGACGGCGCGGTGCGCGACGCGCACGAACTGGCCAACGGCGACTACCCGATCTTCGCGGCCGGCCTCAATCCGTGCGGCCCGACCAAAAGCATCGCCGGGCGCGTGAATGCGCCGATCTCGCTGGGCGGCACGACGGTGAATCCGGGCGACCTGGTGGTCGGCGACGCCGACGGCGTCGTCGTCATTGCGCGCGCCGACGTCGCGCGTCTCGTCGATCTGGCGCAGAAAAAGCTCGACTTCGAAACCGCGCGTATCGCGGCCATCCACAAGGGCGACCTTCGTCCGGGCTGGATCGAGAAGGAACTGCGCGCAGCCGGCATGCTGGCCGAAGGCGAGGCACTGTGATGCAGACCGCTTCGCACAAGCCCGTAGTCCTCGTGACCGCTGCCGACCTGGCGCCGCAAGCGCTCGAGATGCTTGCGCAGTTCGACGTCGTGTTCGCCGGCAAGCAACCGACCGAAGACGACATCGTGGCGCTCTGCACCCAGCACAAGCCGGTCGCGATCATCGTCCGGTACGGCAAGGTCAACGCCCGCATCATGGACGCGGCCGAAAACCTGCAGGTGATCTCGAAGCACGGCAGCGGCATCGACGTGATCGATCAGGACGCTGCCGCCGCACGCGGCATCGCGGTGCGCGCCGCGGTCGGCGCGAATGCGGCCGCCGTCGCCGAGCACACCTGGGCGCTGATGCTCGCATGCGCGAAGTCGGTTCCGCAGCTCGATATCCGCATGCGCGAAGGTCATTGGGACAAGTCGACGCACAAGTCCGTCGAACTCGACGGGCGCACGCTCGGCCTCGTCGGACTCGGCGCGATCGGCCGGCGCGTGGCCGCGATCGGCGCGGCGTTCGGCATGAAGGTGCTCGCGTTCGATCCGTTCGCGAAGGAAGCGCCGGCCGGTGTGAAGCTCGTACCGCTCGACAGGCTGTACGCGGAATCGGACGTCGTGTCGCTGCATTGTCCGTTGACGGCCGACAACCGCCGGATGCTCGACCGCGACACGCTCGCGCGTTTCAAGCGCGGGGCGATTGTCGTCAATACCGCGCGCGGCGGCTTGATCGACGAAGCCGCGCTTGCCGACGCGCTGGCGAGCGGCCACTTGCGCGCGGCCGGGCTCGACAGTTTCGACGTCGAGCCGATGACGGTGCCGCATCCGTTCCAGCAGATCCCCAACGTGATTCTGTCTCCGCATATCGGCGGCGTGAGCGATGCCGCGTACGTGAACATGGGCAAGGGCGCGGCCGCCAACGTTCTCGCGGTGCTGGACGAACGCGCGCACAGCGCGGCTTGAACCCCGAACATCGAGGTACGCATGTTTTATCTGACGAGTCCCGACGTGCGCGAAGCCGAAGTGTTCACGCGCATGCCGGAAAAGTTCCGCAAGCCGGACGTCCGCACGGAATGGGCGCGCGCGAATCGCGGCGGCATGGTCACGGATTCCTTTCTCGAAGGGCCGGTCTGGGATCCGGACGGCTATCTGTTCGTGACCGACATTCCACACGGGCGCATCTTCCGCATTTCGCCGTCGGGCGACTGGGATCTCGTCGTCGAATACGACGGCGAGCCCAACGGGATGAAGCGCTTCGACGCATCGCACCTGATCATCACCGACTACCGGAACGGTCTGATGCTGCTCGATATCGAGCGCGGTGAAGTGCGCCCGTATCTCGAGCGCCGCAACACCGAGCGCTTCAAGGGCGTGAATGACCTGACGTTCGACTCGGCCGGCAACATCTATTTCACCGATCAAGGGCAGACCGGGCTGCACGATCCGACGGGCCGCGTGTATCGGCTGTCGCCAGACGGCAAGCTCGACATGCTGCTCGGCACCTGCCCGAGCCCGAACGGGCTCGTCCTGTCGCGCGACGAGAAGGTGCTGTTCGTCGCGATGACGCGCGGCAATGCCGTGTGGCGCATGCCGCTGCAGGCCGACGGATCGGTCACCAAGGTCAGCCCGTTCTTCACGTCCTACGGACCGAGCGGCCCCGACGGCCTCACCGTCGATCTCGACGGCCGCCTGTTCGTCGCGAATCCGGGGCTCGGCCGCGTGTGGGTGCTCAACCACTGCGCGGAGCCCGTCGAGATCCTGACCGGGACGAAAGGCGCGTCGCTCACGAGCGTGTGCTTCGGCGGCCCGGACATGAAGACGCTCTTCATCACCGAATCGACGTCCGGTTCCATCCTGAAAGCGGACATGAGCATTGCCGGCCCGCTGCCGAAACAGGCAGCGAAGCAGGACTGAGACCCACGAGCCGAGCCGGGAAGCCGCTCGTCGGCTTCCCGCCCGCATGCCGAAAGATCGCGCCGCCAGCCGCGCGACGAAGGAGACAAGCATGACCGTTTCGCACGCGCTGCATGCCGACGCCGACGCACCGCGCGCCGACGCGCCATTCGCGGAGCGTCTGGCCGGCGACGATTACGCGGCCAGCGAGCGCACGCTCGCGAAGGCGTTCCGGCGCATTCTGCCGTTCATCTTCGTCTGCTACGTGATCAGCTATCTCGACAGGACCAACGTCGGTTTTGCCGCGCTCACGATGAACAAGGATCTCGGTCTCACGGCCGAGCAGTTCGGTGTCGGTGCCGGCCTGTTCTTCATCGGCTATTTCCTGTTCGAGATTCCGAGCAACCTGATCATGCAGAAGGTCGGTGCGCGCGTGTGGATCGCGAGAATCATGATCACGTGGGGCCTGTTCTCGATGGCGACGGCGTTCGTCGTCGGACCGAAGAGCTTTGCGGCGGCGCGTTTTCTGCTCGGGCTCGCCGAGGCGGGGTTCACGCCCGGCATCTATCTGTATTTCACGCACTGGTTTCCCGGCAAGTGGCGCGCGAAGGTGACGGCCGCATTCCTCGTCGGCATCCCCGTCGCGAACATGATCGGTTCGCCGATTTCCGGTGCGCTGCTCGAACTCGGCGGCCTGCACGGGCTGCGCAGCTGGCAGTGGCTGTTGCTGATCGAAGGCGTCCCGGCCGTGATACTCGGCATCGCGTGCCTGTTCGTGCTGGCCGACCGTCCCGAGAAAGCCGCGTGGCTCAGTGACGAAGAGAAGGCGTCGCTCGCGAAGCGCCTCGCGTTCGAGCAGCGCGACATCGGCGCGAAGCACGGCAGCAAACTGCGCGACGCGATGACGAACTGGCGCGTGTTCGTGCTCGCGTTCGTCAACTTTTGCGGGATCGTCGGCTCGCTCGGCGTCGGCTTGTGGATGCCGCAGATCATCAAGCAGTTCGGCGTCGAACACGCGGTGGTCGGCTGGCTGACGGCCATTCCGTATGCGATCGGCGCCGGTGTGATGCTCTGGTGGGCGCGTCTCGCCAATCGCGCTGCCAACCGCATTCCGTATGTCGCCGGTGCACTGGCAATCGCCGCCGTGGCGTTGTGTGCGAGCGCCTTCATTCATGCGCCGGTTTTCAAGCTGATCGCACTGTGCGCTACGGTGAGCGGGATCCTCGCGTTCCAGGCGACCTACTGGGCCATCCCGTCGGGATTCCTCACCGGCCGGGCCGCCGCGGGCGGACTGGCGCTGATCGTGTCGGTCGGCAATCTCGGCGGCTTCGTCGGGCCGTCGCTGATCGGCGCGCTCAAGCAATTTTCCGGCGGCTTCACCGCGCCGCTCATCGCCGTGTCGGGCGTGCTGCTGCTCGGCGCGTTGACCATCGCGTGGCTCGGCGATCCGGGCTCGGGCGCCGGCGAAGCGCCTGTCGCCCGCGAGCCGTGAATTTTTCTTCGTCGGCCCCACCCATAAAACAAGTTTGGAGACTTCATGTTGTCGAATCAGGCCAGCCGGAATACCCGCCCGACCTCCCGCTTCGTGCTCGGCGCCCTCACCGTCGCGAGCGCGACCTCGTGGTGCGGCGCCGCGCATGCAGAAAGCAGCGTCACGCTGTACGGCATTGCCGACGTCGGTATCGAGCACATCAACAATACGAGTACCGGCGGCGCGCAGACGCGCGAAGCGTCGGGCAATCTGTCCGGATCGCGCTGGGGACTGAAGGGCGTCGAGGATCTCGGTGGCGGCATGAAGGCCATTTTCCAGCTGGAAGACGGCTTCAACATCAATGACGGCACGACCGCGCAGTCGACGAAAGGCCTCGGCTCGAATGCCGCCACGACGTCGCGGATTTTCGGCCGGCAGGCGTGGGTCGGGCTGTCGTACCGAGGTCAGCAGCTGACGTTCGGCCGCCAGAACTCGCTCTTCTATGAACAGGCCGTGGCCTTCGACCCGATGGGTGCGTCGTCACGGTATTCGTTGCTGTCGCTCGACTACGCGGCGGCCGCGCGTATCGACAATTCAGCGAAGTACACCGGCGTGTTCGGTCCGCTGACGGCGCAGGCCATGTATAGCACCCGCTACGACACCGGGTATGGCGCCGAGGTGCCGGGCGCGCAACTCACCGGCCGCTTCTTCAGCGGGGCGCTGACTTTCTCGCAAGGACCGCTCGCCGCGAGCGTGTCGTACGAGCAGCGCAACAGCAACACCGTCGCGACCAACACCGGCACCGAGCGTCGCGCGACGGCCGCCGCGTCGTATGCGATCGGACCGGTGAAGGGGTTCGCCGGTTATCGCTATCTTCATGCGTCGAACGCGTTCCTCCCTGCGAACCCGATCCGTATCGCGAACGGTTCCGAAGCGAGCGCCGCGAACCTGTACTGGGCCGGCGCGCAATACACGGTGTCGCCGGCGTTCGTGGTCACGGCAACGGCCTATTACCAGGACGTGCATTCGACCCGTGCCGATCCGTGGCTCGCCGTGCTCTGTGCGGATTATCTGCTGTCGAAGCGTACCGATATCTATGCGACGGCCGGTTTCGCGCGCAACAAGGGCGGCTCCGCGCTCGGCGTGAACGGCTATGGCACGGTCGCGCCCGATCACAACCAGACGGGCGTGGTGATCGGCATGCGCCAGAAGTTCTGAGGCGAGCGCGATGCAGACCGTTCATGCGCCCCACCTTCCCATCCGGCCTGAGTGGCTCGCCTTGCGCGACGAGCCGGTACTCGAACCCGAGCTTGCCATCGTCGACGCCCATCACCACCTGTGGGACCGACAGACCGGTCGCTATCTCGCGGACGAGTTCGGTGCCGACGTGCGCAGCGGGCATCGGGTCGTGTCGACGGTCTACGTGCAGTGCCGATCGATGTTGCGTGCAAGCGGGCCGGACGCATTCAGGCCGGTGGGCGAAGTGGAATTCGCGAGCGGCATCGCCGCGATGTTCGACAGCGGCGCATACGGTCCCGCGCGGTGCTGCGAGGCCATCGTCGGTGGCGCCGATCTGTCGCTCGGCGCGGAACTCGATGCGGTGCTCGACACGATGCTGCAGGTGTCCGGAGGGAGGCTGCGCGGGATCCGCAATCCGCTCGCGTGGCATGCGAGCCCCGACGTGCGATCCAGCCCGGTGATGCCGCCGCGCGACCGGATGTCGGATCCGGCTTTCCGACAGGGCGTGACGACGCTTGGCCGCTACGGGCTGTCGCTGGACGCGTGGGTCTATCACACGCAGCTCGACGACCTGTACGAACTCGCGCGCGCATGCGAGGACGTCACCGTCGTCATCGACCATTTCGGCGGTCCGCTCGGCGTGGGCCCGCATGCTGGTCGGCGCGCGGAAGTTCATGCGCACTGGAAACGGCAACTCGCGCGCCTCGCCGCGCTGCCGAACACGCGCATGAAGCTCGGCGGCGCGGGCATGACCGTGTTCGGTTTCGACTTCGCCGCGCGCGCGCTGCCGCCGTCGTCGCAGGAACTGGCCGCGGCATGGCAGCCGTACTTCGACACCTGCGTCGAATGCTTTGGCGTCAATCGCTGCATGTTCGAAAGCAACTTCCCCGTCGACAAGGGGATGTTCGGCTATCGCGTGCTGTGGAACGCCTTCAAACGACTCGCGTCGGCGATGTCAGCCGATGAAAAGGCCGCGCTGTTCAGCCGGACGGCCGCATCGACGTATCGCATAGCGATTCCCGGAGACAACTGATGAAGACGAGTGCAACCGTGGCGACGCAGGAAATGGCATCCGCAGCCGCGGAGAAAGGGTTCACGCGCGTGACCGGTATCGAGTGGCGTTCGCTGTCGCTCGCGGGGCTCGGCTGGACGTTCGAGAGCTACGACTCGTTCCTGCTGTCGCTGCTGCTGCCGACGCTCGCGCTGCAGTTCGGACTGAGCAAGGCGCAGCTCGGCATCTTCACGAGCGTCACGGCGGCCGGACAGATCGTCGGCGGCATTCTGTTCGGCTTCGTGTCGGACCGGATCGGGCGCGTGCGCACTGCGCTGCTCTGCGTCGGCATCTACTCGCTGTTTTCCGGCCTGATCGCGTTCGCGCCCGACGCGCACGCGTTCGCCGCGTTGCGCTTTTTCGGCGCGCTCGGCATGGGCGGAACCTGGACCGCCGGCGCGGCGCTCATCGCGGAGACCTGGCACCCGAGCCGGCGCGGCAAGGGCGGTGCGCTGATGCAGATGGGCTTGCCGATCGGCGCGATTCTCGCGATCGCGATCTCGGGCATCGTCGGCGCCGTGCATGGCGGATTGGGCGGCGACAGCTGGCGTCTGCTGTTCCTGATCGGTGCATCGCCGTTCTTCATCCTGTTCTGGGTCGCGCGCAAGACGCCGGAATCACCGATCTGGCTCGAACGCCGGCACGCGAAGTCGCAGGCCCGCAAGTCCGACGCGGCCGGTCACGAGAAGCTGAACGTGCGCGGCCTGTTCATCGCGTTCTGCTTCATCTTCTTTCTGCAGTACCTGTACTGGGGCGTATTCACGTGGACGCCGACGTTCCTCGTCATGGTGAAGCACCTCGACTTCGTGCATAGCCTGAAGTTCGTGCTGGCGCTGCAGTTCGGTGCGATCACCGGGTTCCTGCTGTTCTCGGCATGGGTCGACCGGATCGGCCGGCGTCCGATGTTCCTGGCCTACCTGCTGGTCGGTGCGATGGCCGTCGGCGTGTACATCGTGTCGGCGAATCCGTTGCTGCTGATGACCGCGATCTTCCTGACCGGCTTCAGCGTGAACGGCATCTTCGCGGGCGCCGGCCCGTTCCTCGCGGAGATCATCGGCAACACGGCATCGCGCGGCTTCTTCATGGGTCTCGCGTACAACGGCGGCCGGCTCGGCGGTTTCATCGCGCCGTTGGTCATCGGTTCGCTGGCGTCGACGTCGGGCGGGTTCGTGCTCGGGCTCGCGACGACGATCGTCGCATTCGTCGCCGCGGCCGCGGTCGTGCTGTTCGCGCCGGAAACGCGCGGGAAGGCGCTGTCATGAACGTGGCAACGCAAGCGGGGTGGGTGAGCAGACTGTTTCCCGCGCTGTCGGAGGCATCGCTGCGGCGCTATCTGAGCGGGCAGGTCGCATCGGTGCTCGGCAGCTGGACGCAGAACGTCACGCTGAATCTGCTGATCTATCACCTGTCGGGCTCGGCGGCGATCCTCGCGCTGCTCAACTTCCTGCTGTACGGGCCGCAGCTGATCGTCGCGCCGGTGGCGGGCTCCCGCATCGGCTCGGCCAACGCGCGCCGCGTGACGCTAGGCGTGCTGACGGCGTCGCTGCTGCTGACGGGCAGCCTCTTCACGTGGTCGCTGCTCGGCCTGCTCGGCGTGAAGCTGATCCTCGCGCATGCGCTCGCGATCGGCGTGTCGAGCGCGGTGGAAACGCCGGCGCGGCAGGTGCTGCTGCTGACGAGTCTGCAGGATGCGACGCACACGTCCAACGCGGTCGCGATGAACACGATGGTCTACAACGTCGGGCGCATGGTCGGCCCGACCATCGCCGGATTCGTCTATCCGACGCTCGGGCCCCGGACGTCGTTTGCGATCTATGCACTCGCGCTGTGCTTCATGGCGGCGTGCGTGCGGTCGATCAGGGCCGGGTCGGTGGACCGCCCGTCCCGCGCGGAAAGCGGCCTGCGCGATGCGGTCGGCTATGTGCTGTCCGATGCGTTTTCGGCCCGCTATCTGCCGATTCTCGCGTGCATCGGCCTGTTCGCCGGCAGCTACCAGACGCTCGTGCCGCTGCTCGCGGACCAAGGCTTTCACGATGCGGCGCGCTTTACCGGCGTGTTCTTCGCCTGTGCCGGCGCCGGCTCGTTGAGCGCGGCGGTGCTGCTGTCGTCGGCGCTCGGGCCGCGCGCGTCGCACCGGTTCATCGCGTATGCGCCGTGGACGGCGGTCGGCGCGCTGGCCGTGCTGGCCGCGACGACCGACGCGGCCGGATCGATCCCCGCGTTCTATGCACTCGGCTTCAGCCTCACGTTCGCGGCCACGTCGACGAACGCGACCATTCAGCGCCAGTGTCCGGAGCACGTGCGTGGCGGGCTCGTCGGGATGTACGGCATGGCCTACAACGGCACGATGCCGTTCGGTTACCTGCTCGTCGGCAGCGCGTCCGAGGCGCTCGGCGTGCGACACACCTTCGCCGCGATGGCTGCCGTGCTCGCATGCGGCGTCGTTGCGGTCGTCGCGTGGCAACGGTTCACCAATACGCGCGTAGGCGCACAATAAACGGAGACAACATGCAAACCGGTTTCATGGACGCGTCCGCGATCGAGCGCCGGACCATACGCAAGGTCGTCTGGCGACTCATTCCCTTTTTGATGATCTGCTACCTGCTTGCCTTCATCGATCGCGGCAACGTGGGGATGGCGTCGCTGCAGATGAATCATGACCTCGGGATGTCGGCGCAGGTCTTCGGTTTCGGCAGCAGCCTGTTCTTCATTTCGTACTTCTTTTGCGAAGTGCCGAGCAACCTCGCGCTGCAGAAATACGGCGCGCGGATCTGGATCGCGCGGATCATGATCACGTGGGGCATCGTGTCGGCGGCGACCGCGCTCGTGCACAACGCGACGATGTTCTACGTGCTGCGTTTCCTGCTGGGTGCGGCCGAGGCCGGCTTCTTCCCGGGCGTGCTGCTTTATCTGTCGTACTGGATTCCCGCGCAGTATCGTGCGCGGATCGTCGCGACGTTCATGGTCGCGATTCCGGCCGCGAGCTTCATCGGCTCGCCGATCTCCGCGCTGCTGTTGCAGATGGATGGCGTCTGGGGCCTGCGCGGATGGCACTGGCTGTTCATCCTCGAAGGCATTCCGACCGTGCTGCTCGGCATCGCGTGCCTGTTCGTGCTGACGAACAAGCCGGACGACGCGAGGTGGCTCGACGACGACGAGCGCGCCTGGCTCACGACCGCGCTGGCTGCCGGCCACAAGACGCGCAAGAAGGTGCCGTCGCTGCCGCTCACGCAGCTGTTCCGCAACCGCTACGTGCTGTGCCTCGCGCTCGTCGACACGTGTGCTTCCGCGGCAGGCAGCACGCTGTCCGTGTGGCAGCCGCAACTGCTCAAGTCGTTCGGCTTGACCGTCATGGAGACGGGCCTGCTGAATTCGGTGCCGTACGCGGTGGCTTCCGTCCTGATGGTGTACTGGGGCCGGCGCTCGGACCGTGTCGGCGAACGCCGCTGGCACACCGTCGTGCCGATGCTGCTGATCGGCGTGGGCCTGTTCGCGACGTCGCTGAGCGGATCGCTGCTGCCGACGGTCTGCATGCTCTGCGCGGTGCTGGTCGGCGCGTATTCGTTCAAGGGCCCGTTCTGGGCGCTCGCGACCGACATGCTGTCCAACAGCACCGTGGCGGCCGGGCTCGCGACGGTCAATGCGATCGCGAACCTGCTCGGCGGCGGGCTGATGGTGAACGTGTACGGGTGGGTGAAGGCGGCGACGGGCAGCTACGCGCTCGCGTTGATGCCGCTCGCGATCCTCACGCTCGTGAGCGTCGCGACGCTGCTGCTGCTCACGCGCAATCATGCGTCCGGCAAGCTGGTCGGCAAGACGGGGACCATCTGATCATGGCGCGCATCGCGAGACGCGGATTCCTCAGGATCGCCGGCGCGACGCTGGCTTCGGCCGTATTGCCGAGGCTGGCTGCTGCTGACGAGACGTGGTCGAGCGGCATCGAGCAGCCGGCGTTCCAACTGCCCGAAGGGACGATCGACTGTCACATGCACATCTACGACGACCGGTTCCCGGTTGCGCCGGGCACGACGCTGCGACCGCCGAATGCGACCGTCGCGCAATACCGGCGCGTGCAGACGCGCATCGGCGTGAAGCGCAACGTGGTCGTGACGCCGTCGACGTACGGCACGGACAATCGCTGCACGCTGGCGGCGATCGCGCAGTTCGGCGACGACGCACGCGGCGTGGCCGTCGTCGACGGCACCGTGAGCGACGACGAACTTCGGATGCTCGATCGCGGTGGTATCCGTGCGATCCGGTTCAACCTGAGCTATCCGGGCGCGACGACGCTCGACATGCTGGCGCCGCTCGCCGCCCGTATCGCGAACCTCGGATGGCATATCGAGCTGGTGGTTCAGGGCGCGCGGCTGCCGGAGCTCGAGCGTCATCTTGCGGCGCTGCCTTGTCCGCTCGTCATCGACCATATCGCGCATGTGCCGCAGCCCGGCGGGCTGTCGTCGGCCGCGTTTCGTACCGCGCAGCGCCTCGTTGAAAAGGGCCATACGTGGATCACGTTGTCGGGGCCGTACGTCGACAGCAAGACGGGGGCGCCTGCTTACGACGACGTCGCGCCGGTCGCGAAGGCGCTGATCGACATGGCGCCGGAGCGCATGCTCTGGGGCACCGACTGGCCGCACCCCACGCAGAAGACGGACAAGCCCGACGATGCAAGCATGCTGGACGTGATCGCGGGCTGGATCGGGCGTGCGGACTGGCAGCAACGGATATTCGTCACCAATCCCGCGAAGTTGTACGGATTTGCATAGCGCGGGGAGGATGTCGCGAAACTTGACGCCGCCAACAAAACGATGTCCCCCGCAATCGGGGGATACGTTTGAAGGCGGCTGGCGCAAGCGCCCGCGCGGTCGTGCTCATAACGCAAGGCTCATTCGACCTGATACCCGCTTCGACGATCTGGTACGGGTTGCGACGGCGACTTCGCTCGCCATCGAAAAAGACGGCAACCCAAAACCGCGTATCGCTTATCCGATCGGCCTGTTCTTCGATGGTATCGCCTGGCGTCGATGCACTTCGCGTGCCATCTCAGAGAATCGACCGGTAGGTGCCGCCCTCGACGCGCACCGCGGCGCCATTGGATGCCGCACCCAGAGGACTGGCGAGCAACGCCACCATCGCGGCAATCTCGTCGGCCTCGATCATGCGGGCAATCAGCGAGCTCGGACGATACGTGTCGAAGAAGTGCGATTCGATTTCCGCATCGGTCATATCGGGCCGTGGTGCGGTTTGCCGAAGATATGCGACGATGCCTTCGGATCGCGTGGCGGACGGCAGTACGCTGTTGACGGTCACGCTGGTTCCCTTCGTCAGTTCGGCCATTCCGCGCGAAACCGCGAGTTGAGCCGATTTGCTGACACCGTAGTGCACCATGTCCGGCGGCGTGAAGGCGCCGACTTCACTGGACATGAAAATCACTCGCCCCCAGTTCTTCGCGAGCATGCGCGGAAAGTAATGACGCGACAGCCTGACACCCGACATCACGTTAACGTCGATCATTCGCAGCCAGTCGTCATCGGTGATCTCCGCGAACGGCTTGGCTTCGTAGTAGCCGAGATTGTTCACGAGAATGTCCGTGTCCGGTTGTGCCTCGATCAGCTCCGCGACGCCTCGGTCGCCGCTCACGTCGGCGACGACGCCGCGTACGCTGCCGCGCGGCGCGGCAGCGCAGAGCTCCGCGACGGCGGCATCGAGCTTGTCTCGTTGCCGCCCCGTGATCGTGACCGCGACGCCTTCCGCGGCCAACGTTCGCGCGATCGCCATGCCGATGCCGGCAGTGGCGCCGGTGACGATCGCAGTTTTTCCTTCAAGTTGCAGATCCACGGTTTGCTTCTCCTTTACTCATCGAGTAACCGGCATTGCCGGTCGATTGCACGGCATGACTACTTGAGCCGCTTCAGCATTTCGCCGGCGACGTCCAGCGCCGACGCCGGATTCTGTCCGGTGATCAATTCACGGTCGGTGACCATGTGCGCGGTAAACGGCACCGCGTTGCTGCTGTAGATTCCACCCGCGCGCTGCAATGCAGTCTGCGGATAGAACTTCATCGCGCCGCCGCCGAGCAACCCTTTGGCTTGCTCTTCTTCCGCGTTGCTGATCACCGTCATCCGGTAGCCGGCGTAGATCCATTTCGTGTCGCCGTCGCCTGCGTTTCCCGCCGCGAGCTTTCGTGCAAAGCCCGGCGCATCCGGCAACGTCGACAGCAGCGCAATCGGGCCGTGGCAAACGAGCGCCGTGGTCTTGCCGCGCGCGTGAAAGTCGGCCAGCAATCTGCCCACGGCGGCACTGGTCGACAGGTCCTGCATCGGCGCATGGCCGCCGGGAACGTAGACGGCATCGAAGTGCGCGTAACCGATCTGCTCCACCCGCGACAGGCTGATCACCGGAGAATGCGTGCGCGACGTGATTTGTAGCCGGTCCAGTAAGGCCCGATAGTCGCGCATCGCGTTCTCGTCGCCGTTGAAGTACATCTTGTCGGCCGACGTGACGTCCAGCGTCGGCGCCTTGCCCTCCGGCGTGGCGAAGGTCACCTGATGGCCGGCATTGAGCAGCGCCTTCACGGGCTGCATCAGCTCGTTCAGGTAGAAGCCCGTCGCGAAGACCTTGTCATCCTTCAGGTCGAGGTGATCGGAATCCGACAACACCACGAGCACGTTGGCCGCATGAGCGCCGCACGCGGCAATGCCGAGCATTGCCGCAACGGCGAGCTTGCGCATCGAATACATCGTTTTCTCCATCGGGAAGGTTCAAGCTTGTCGTGAACGGGCGAGCAACAGATGACGCATCGCGGCGCCCACGCCGGCGGCCGACTGCGGGTTCTGGCCAGTCACGAGCCGTCCGTCGACGACGACCTTGGCGGTCCAGTTCGGCACGGGATGGTGAAGTGCGCCGCGCTGCTTCAAGGTGCTCGCGAGCAGGAACGGGACGACGCGATCGAGCTGGACCTCCCGTTCTTCCTCGTCCGTGAAGGCGCTCAGATTCTTACCGGCGACGAGATATGTACCGTCGCCGAGCTTCACGTCGACCAGTGCGGCCGGCCCATGACACACCGCGCCGACCACGCCACCCGCGTCATGGATGTCGCGGGTCACTTTCTGCACGTCGGGATTGCCCGGAAAGTCCCACATCGCGCCGTGGCCGCCGGCAAAGAAGACAGCGGCATACTTCGACGCATCGACGTCGCCCAGCCGCTGCGTGTGGCGGAGCGCGTCGCGGAAATCACGGTCGTTCCAATAGCGCGCATTGATTTCATCGGTCAGGTCGAGCCCGTCGACCGGCGGTTCGCCGCCCTGAATCGATGCGAATTCGACGGGAATGCCGGCCGCGTCCAGTTCAGCCAGCGGATGCGTCACTTCGCCGAGATAGAAACCGGTCGGCTCGCCGGTTGAGCCTTTCTTCGCGTGGCTCGTGAGTACGAATAGAACCTGCAGATGCTGCCGGTCGCGATGTTCGCCATTCATGCTGTGCTCCTGGGTTTCAACGGGTGACTCGACGATGCAGTCACGACGCACGCACTTTATTTGGCTCATCGATGAAGATAAACTGGCGCAGAAGTAAAGCTTTTGTTCTTTGGAGGACAAGATGGCGCGTAAATTCGACCATCTCGGTGACGTGGAAGCGTTCGTGACGGTGGTCGAAAAAGGCTCGATGACTGCCGGTGCGGTCGCATTGGGGAGCACGCCTTCCGTGTTGAGCCGGGCCATCACACGTCTGGAGGCCCGGCTGGGCACGCAGTTGCTGCGTCGTTCCACGCGGCGGTTGAGCCTGACGGAGCACGGCAGGCTCTATCTGGAGCAATCGCGCGCGGCGTTTTTGCTGATCGATGACGCCGAGCGGGCCATTCAGGGGCACGGCGGTACGTTGACCGGCCATGTCCGGCTGAGCGTACCGACGACGTACGGGCACTATCGTCTGCCGCCGCTGCTTCGACGCTTCACGCGGGAACACCCGCACGTTCGCGTGGAGTTGAACATCGCGAACCGGAACGTGGATCTCGTGGCCGAAGGTTTCGACCTGGCGATCCGTCTGGGCGAATTGCCGGACAGCGGTCTGGTCGCGCGCAAGCTCGAGGATGCGGCGCTGTGCCTTGTCGCGTCGCCCGAGTACGTCGCCCACGCCGGCACGCCCGGAAACGTGGCCGACCTGGAGCACCATCTTTGTTTGCCGTTCATGCTGCCCAGCAGCGGCCGTATCGCGCCCTGGGTATTCCGTGACGGCGATCGCGACATCGATTGGCTGCCGGCTTCGAACGTCGCGGTGTCCGACGACGTGCTCGGTGTCGTGTCGATGGCGCAGAGTGGCGCCGGTATCTGCCAGACCTATGACTTCATCGTCCAGGATCGGATCCGGGCCGGAAATCTCGTCGAGGTATTGCCCCATCTGCGCGGGCGCACACGGCCGTTTTCGGTCGTCTACGCACCGCATCGCCGCCTGTCGGCCGCGTCCCGCACCTTGATCGACATGTTGGTTGCGTCGACGGGCGAGGCTTGAAGCGATTGCGATACGTTCTGCGCTGTGGCACGCGGTGGAAGGGCCGGCGCCACGGTCGTCCAATGCCAGCGTCCCGTTCCGTCGGTAACTGGTCCGTGTTGACGCTGTATGTTGACGTCAACGGAACGTGGGACGTCAACATGGCGACTGGACGGCCGAAGGCGGAACTCGTGCTGAACGAAGACGAGCGTTGCGAGGTGACGCCACCTCGGCGCAGCTTACCTTCGGCCGCTCCGCTCGTATTCCGAAAACCGCGGGCTGCTCGTCATTGATCTGCCGCATACGAAGCGAAAACCTTTTTCAGGTATGCCAAGAATACTTTGACGTTCGGGTTACTGCGACGGCTCTCCGGCCAAAGGGCAGTGATAGTGGAGCGCGGTTCGACGAACTCGCTGAGGACCGGCACGAGTTCCCCGCGCCGAACGTACGATGCAGCGACATACGTCGGTGAAATGCCCACGCCTCCGCCGGCCGCCATGACGGCAGCCACTGCGTCGCTGGTATCGACAACGATACCCGCATTCGGCGTGAGGCTGAGCGACCCTTCGTCCGTGGCAAAAGTCCAGCGAAGAACTTGTCCCGAGCTTTGAAAGCGAAAGTTCACGCAATCATGATCCACGAGGTCGTCAGGATGTCTGGGAATACCGCGTCTGGCGAGGTAGTCAGGAGACGCATAGGCTCCGATGTAGTGAGGCGAAAGCGCTCGCGAGACCAGACGAGAGCCCACGAGATCCCCAACGCGAACAGCCACGTCGAAACCTTCACTGACGAGGTCGACGAGATGATCACCCAAGCGCAGGTCGATCGACAGCTTGGGAAAGCGCTTGCGAAATGCGGGTAGGGCAGGCGCGATCAGATGAACACCGATTGGGAGCGGCGCGGTCACTTTCAGGATGCCCGCAGGCTCGGATCGTGCCGAGGCAGCAACCTGTTCGATCGCTTCCATTTCCGACAGCAGGCGCAGCGTGCGTTCATGCAAGTCGCGCCCCTCCTGAGTCAGCGTCAATGACCGTGTCGTGCGGTTGAACAGTTTGATCTCGAAGTGGCGCTCCAGACGCTGGATACTTTTGCTTATCGCGGAAGGCGTTACGCCAAGTGCGCGCGCCGCGGCCGAATAGCTTCCTAACGATGCCGCGCGGCTGAATGCGATAAGACCGGTGAGGCGGTCCAGGCTGATTTGTTCCATGGCGGAAATATAGAAGCGAATCGAGCGCTAATTTTCAATGTCGTGTGTGAAGTATAGAGTGCTCTGCACGGCGCCGTTTTGAGTTGCGCCGGCTGACAGGGCCCACTTCATGAACGCTGATTTCGATTCCCATTCACTCAAGAGCAAGTCCGTCCTCATCTTCGGCGGCACGTCCGGAATCGGCCTTGCGGCGGCCAAACAGGCCAAGGCCGCGGGTGCGAGCGTCACGGTTGTCGGGTTCGACTCGAAGGGGGCCGAACAGGTCGCCACCGAAAATGGATTTGCGGGTTGGCGCAGCGCCGACGTGACCAAGCCGGAAACCATCGTCTCGGCGCTCGCCGACATTGCTCACGTCGACCATCTCGTTCTCCTCGCGGGAACCTTCGTGGCCGGCAAGGTGCTGGAGGCGGATGTCGACTATCTACGACGGGCGTTCGACGAGCGCGTTTGGGCAGCCATCCATACCTTGCGAACGTTGGGTGATCGCCTGGCCGCCGATGCCTCCATCACCTTCATTTCCGGCGTGTTGGCCGACCGGCCCAACGCCTATGGCACCGCCATTCTTGCATCCGCGTCGGCCGCGATGGAGGCGCTCGCCAGGGGGCTGGTTCTGGAACTTGCGCCTCGCCGTGTCAACACCGTTTCTCCCGGCACCACCGACACGCCGTTGCTGGCGCGCACGCTCGGCGAGGGTCGTGACGCGTACGTCAACGCATTGAAAGACAAATTGCCACTGCATCGTTTGGCAACCGCTGAAGAAGTGGGCGCCGCCGTGGTGTTCCTCATGAGCAATGGATCAATGAACGGCGAGACGATTCATGTCGACGGCGGCGCCCGCCTTGTCTGAGCCGACTAAAGGGTCGTCGGTCGTTCCACGCTGGCAAAAATCGGAAGGAGGTTGGGGTGCCTACGCTGTTTGATCCTGTTCGACTCGGTGCGATTGAAGCGCCCAACCGTATCCTCATGGCACCGATGACGCGTGCGCGGGGAACGCGCGAACACGTACCGACCGCGATGATGGCGGACTACTACAGTCAGCGAGCATCTGCGGGGCTCATCATCTCGGAGGCGATCGGTATCTCCCGGCAGGGCCTGGGGTGGCCTTACGCCACCGGCCTGTGGACAACCGCGCAAATCGCCGGCTGGTGCAAAGTAACCGACGCCGTGCACAAAGCGGGCGGTCGCATCATTGCTCAGCTTTGGCATATGGGGCGAGTCGTGCATCCGAGCTTTCTGGACGGTGCATCGCCTGTCTCCGCGTCCGAGACTACGGCGCCAGGCCATGCGCATACGTACTCGGGCAAGCAACCCTACACGCAGGCGCGCGCACTCGAGACCAACGAAATGCCCGCGATTATCGAGCAGTTCGCCGCCGCTGCACGTCATGCGCTGCAGGCCGGCTTCGACGGCGTACAGTTGCATGCGTCGAACGGTTACCTGATCGATCAATTCCTGCGAGACAGTGCCAACTTCCGCGGCGACGCGTATGGCGGATCGATCTCGAATCGGCTCCGGCTTCTCATCGAGGCGACCCGGGCCGTCGCGGATGTAGTCGGTCCCGGCCGTACCAGCGTTCGCCTGTCTCCGAACGGCGAAACCCAGGGCGTGCGTGACGGCGATCCATTGCCGTTGTTTGTCGCGGCCGCCGAAGCGCTATCCGCAGTAGGGATCGGGTTCCTGGAACTGCGCGAGCCCCCACTGAACGGCAGTTTCGGCGTCGGCTACCTCGATCCGCTCGCTGCGAAAATTCGTCCGGCTTTCAAAGGGCCGCTGGTGCTCAACTCGGATTTCGACGCCACTCGAGCTCAGGCGGAACTCGATGCAGGCGTTGGCGACGCCGTTGCGTTCGGGCGCCCGTTCATCTCCAATCCGGACTTCCCGCGGCGGCTGGCCGAAGCGATTCCTCTCGCGTCGGACGATCCGACGACATGGTTCACGCAAGACGCGCAGGGCTACATCGATTACCCGTTCGCGCCGTCGACGTAACCCTGCCGCTCCTGAAGCAGGCTCGAGATCGGACGACACCAGCGGACGTTCTTTTCGCCTGCCGCCCGCATTCCGGCGACAACCACTCGTGATCGCGTTGGCCGCGACGACGACTTCCGCAGCAACCGTTACTTCCCTGCAACCGTACGAAAGGAACACGATCATGTCATTCATTACAACGCGGGACGGCGTAGACATTTTCTACAAAGACTGGGGGCCCAGGGAGGCTCAGCCGATCGTGTTCCATCACGGCTGGCCGCTCTCCGCGGATGACTGGGATGCCCAAATGCTCTTCTTCCTGTCGAACGGGTATCGCGTCATTGCTCACGACCGGCGCGGACACGGGCGCTCGTCGCAGGTCGCTGAAGGTCACGACATGGATCATTACGCGGCGGACGCGTTTGCTCTCGTCGAGACGTTGGACCTCAGGAATGCCGTGCATATCGGCCATTCCACCGGCGGGGGCGAAGTTGCACGCTATGTTGCAAGGCATGGCGAGCCGACGGGGCGTGTCGCCAAGGCAATTCTTGTGAGCGCCGTGACGCCGCTGATGCTGAAGACGCCGTCGAATCCCGAAGGCCTGCCACTGGATGTCTTCGACGGGCTACGCAAGGGGCTCGCTGCAAATCGCGCGCAATTCTTCGTAGACGTGCCCGCGGGCCCGTTCTACGGGTTCAACCGTCCGGACGCGACGGTTCATCAGGGCGTGATTCAGAACTGGTGGCGCCAGGCAATGATGGGTAGCGCGCAAGCCCACTACGAGGGTATCAAGGCGTTTTCGGAAACGGACCAGACCGAAGATCTCCAGTTGATCGGCGTGCCGACGCTGGTCCTTCACGGCGAGGATGACCAGATCGTCCCGTACAAGGACGCGGCGCTCAAGGCAATCAAACTGTTGAAGAACGGCAAGCTGAAAACGTTGCCGGGCTTCTCCCACGGAATGTTGACCGTCAACGCCGGTGTTTTGAACGCAGAACTGCTGGCATTCGTTCAAGGCTAAGACTGGCGGTACGTGGCGCACCTGTTTGTGCTCCATGTACCGCGCCTGCGTTCCCCCATTCTGCGGAGCCGAGATGACTACCGATGTTTTGGCTGTGGCGCTTCGATTCTTTTCGCTCTGGACCGAGAACCGCATCGACGACGCGCTGTCGATGCTCTCTGATGACGTCCTCTACGATAACGTGCCTTTCCCTGACATCGTCGGACGGGACAATGTTCGCAAATTCCACAGTGATTTCGGTGTCGGCACGACGTTCAAGGTCGACTGGACGGTGACCCATATCGCCGCAGCGGGAAGCGTTGTCCTCAATGAGCGGATCGACGTCTTCCAACACGAATCAGGAGGAAAAATCACGCTTCCCGTGATGGGCACCCTCACCATCGTCGATGATCGAATCACGGTTTGGCGAGACTACTTTGATCCTGCGGACTTCGATCGGCAGTTGAGCGCAATCAACAAGTAGTCTTGCACCGCATTGGCGAGCTACAAAGATGGCTGCTTACCGCCGGCGCCGAGCGTCGAGACGACATCTTTACCTCGCGAACGGTGACAGTTTCATTTTTGTTCTACGGCTCGCGGCCTCATGAATATCTGATGCGTAGGCGCATCGTGCGTGCACGGCTGCTGCTGCTCGAATCGCGCGCCTTGTGCGGCGCGCGCCGGGAGAAAAACAAGTCAACGTACCGACGCAACGAGGATAACGATGAATTCCGCGACTGACGTGATGGCGGTGGATCCATGGAAGCAGACGCTGGGTCTGCTTCTCCAATTGTGCCGAAGCGACGATGCGCGATCGTTCGCGTCTTCGAGCGAGTCGTTGTGTGCACGCCGGACGGAACGTCGGTTGCGCCTGCGGATGACCGCCGCGGAGCGGCGGACCGTCTCGGTGAGGTTCGTCGACCGCGTGAGCGCGACAGCGGTAACGATGGCATGGCACGATTCGACGCATTGTTCGTATGGCGATCAGGCGTGGCATGCAACCCGCGCTCGCACCAGCGCGGTGTGTGCGATCAGCGGCCGGCCGGTCCTGCCCGGTGACGCCGTCTATCAGCCCCGTGGCCGCCCAAGGCCGCTCAATGCCGACGCGATGATCCTTGCGTCGGCGCTCCACGAAGCGGAAGAGAATCGTTGATGTCTACGAGACTTGGGCAAGCTTCGTCCCGACGGGATTTCGGTTACGGGCGTTTCAGTGATGCCTGAGGCAGCCATAGCCGGATCTAAACGAAAGTCGTACCCGTATCTGACCGAAAACCACGGTTGTGACCCGTCAGGCCGCGTTAACCCTGATTAAAAAACGTTATCACGGTGAAAAATTCCGCATCTTATTGAACCGATATCGGCTCGATATAGTGGCTCGCTTTCCCGCACGCCTCGCCCGGCGTGCGCAGACGAACGGCAGGAGCCCCTTGATGACCACCGATACCCGATTCACCGAAGTCGAGGATCTGATGCCCGCCGCCGGCGGGCTGCGCGAGATCCGTCACCACATCCATCACCATCCGGAACTCGCATACGAAGAGCACGACACGGCCGCGCTCGTCGCGGACAAGCTCGAGCAATGGGGCTGGCAGGTGACGCGCGGCGTCGGCAAGACGGGCGTCGTCGGCACGCTGCGCGTGGGCGACGGCGCGCGCAGCATCGGCATTCGCGCGGACATGGATGCGCTGCCGATCGTCGAGGCGACCGGCCTGCCGTATGCGAGTGGCACGCACGGCAAGATGCACGCATGCGGCCACGACGGCCATACGACGATGCTGCTCGGCGCCGCGCAGCATCTCGCGAAGACGCGCAAGTTCTCCGGCACCGTACACCTGTATTTCCAGCCGGCGGAGGAGCACGGCGTCGACAGCGGCGCGAAGAAGATGATCGACGACGGCCTGTTCGAGCGCTTCCCGTGCGACGCCGTGTTCGGCATGCACAACCATCCGGGCGCGGCGCCGGGCGTGTTTCTCACGCGGCGCGGCCCGTTCATGTCGGCGGGCGACAAGGCGATCATCACGATCGAAGGCGTCGGCGGCCATGCGGCGCGGCCGCACCTGACGGTTGATCCGGTCGTCGTCGCGGCGAGCATCGTGATGGCGCTGCAGACGATCGTCGCGCGCAACGTCGACCCGTCGCAGCCGGCGGTCGTCACGGTCGGCTCGATGCACGCGGGCACCGCGAACAACGTGATTCCGAACGGCGCGCGCCTCGAACTCAGCGTGCGTTCGTTCAGCCCGGAAGTGCGCGCGCTGCTCAAGCGCCGCATCACCGAGCTGGCCGAAACGCAGGCCGCGAGTTACGGCGCGACCGCGAACGTCGAATACATCGAAGGCTATCCGGTCGTCGTTAATTCGGATGCCGAAACCGACTTCGCGGCTCAAGTCGCACGCGAACTCGTCGGCGATGCGCACGTGGTCGAGCAGACCGACCTGCTGATGGGCAGCGAGGATTTCGCGTTCATGCTGCAGCAGCGGCCGGGCTCGTTCGTGCGGCTCGGCAACGGCGAAGGCGAGGACGGCTGCATGGTGCACAACCCGAAATACGACTTCAACGATCGCAACCTGCCGATCGGCGCGGCGTTCTGGACGCGCCTCGTCGAGCGTTACCTCGGGCAGTGATCGCGGCGGCGGCGTGCGGCCGGCGCTTCCGGCTGCTTTGACAGGAGAGGATAGCGATGCAGAAAGACCATCTCGCGCTGCACCCCGCGTCGACGGGCGCCGTCGAAGGCGATGCGCGCGGCGCGCCTGCCGTCACGCGACGCGGCGCGATCGCCGCGGCCGTGATCGGCAACTGGCTGGAATTCTTCGACTTCACCGTGTACGGCTTCTTCGCGGTGCTGATCGGCAAGCTGTTCTTCCCGTCGAGCGACCCGACCACGTCGCTGCTGCTGTCGGTCGCGACCTTCGCCGCCGGCTTCTTCACGCGGCCGCTCGGCAGCGTCGTGCTCGGCGTCTACGCGGACCGCAAGGGGCGCAAGGCCGCGCTGAACCTGACGATCATGCTGATGGCGCTCGGCACCGGCCTGATCGCGATCGCGCCGACCCATGCGCAAGTGGGCGTGGCCGCACCGCTGCTCGTCGTGTTCGCGCGGCTGTTGCAGGGCTTCTCGCAGGGCGGCGAATTTGGCGCGGCGACGTCGACGCTGCTCGAACAGGGCGGCACGTCGCGCCGCGGGTTCCGCGCGAGCTGGCAGCTCGCGACGCAGGGCGGTGCCGCGCTGATGGGCTCCGGGTTCGCGGCGCTGCTGTCGAACACGATGACGAAGGATGCGCTGGAAAGCTGGGGCTGGCGGCTGCCGTTCCTCGTCGGCGTGCTGATCGCGCCGGTCGGGATGTTCTTGCGTCGCCGGCTCGCGGACGACGCGCCCGGCGACCGTCATCACGGCATCGAGCGCGGCGTGCTGCACGAACTGTTCTCGAAGCACACGCGCACGGTGGTGCTGCTGATGCTCACGGTAATGGGCGGCACGGTGTCGACCTACATCCTGACCTTCTACATGCCGACCTACGCGATTCATACGCTCGGTCTGCCGATGAAGCTGTCGATGTTCGTCGGCGTCGCGTCGGGCTGCGTGATGCTGGTCACGTGCCCGCTGTTCGGCTGGCTGTCGGACAAGCTCGGCAGTCGGCGCCTGCCGATCTTCGTCGGCCGCGGCGTGCTGGTCGCGCTGCTGTTCCCGGCGTTCTGGCTGATGAACCATCATCCGACGCTGTCGGTGATCCTGCCGCTGACCGCGCTGATGCTGTTGTTCTATTCGCTCGGCTCGGCGTCGGAAATGGCGCTGATGTGCGAGTCGCTGCCGCGCCACGTGCGCGCGACGGGCATCTCGATCGCGTATGCGCTCGCGGTGACGATCTTCGGCGGCACCGCGCAACTGGTCGCGACGTGGCTCGTGAAGACGACCGGCAGCAAGCTCGCGCCGGCCGGCTACGTGGCCGCATGCGTGGTGCTGTCGCTGATCGCGGTCGCGATGCTGCGCGAGACGGCGCGCGAATCGCTGGACTGACGCGCGATGCGGGTGGCGGCGCGGCCATGCGCGCCTACCGCCCGCGCACCGCTGGATCGCGCGGCAGCATTTCGATTTCAACCCGTACGGCGACTGAGCGCCGCGCTGGCTCGTTTCCCCGATTCCCCTTTTCATCGGTTCAGGATCATCGATGCAGATTCGCACCACGCCGCTCCTGTCGCCGTCGATCGGCACGCAGCGCACGCTGACGAGCTTTCATTTCGGGCCGGCCGACTGCGGCCGCAAGATCTACCTGCAGGCTGCGCTGCACGCGGACGAGACGCCCGCGATGCTTGCCGCGGTCATGCTCAAGCAGCGCCTCGCGCAACTCGACGCCGAAGGCCGGCTCGCGGCCGAAATCGTGCTCGTGCCGGTGGCCAACCCGGTCGGCCTCAATCATCATCTGCTCGGGCAGTTCATCGGCCGGTTCGATCTCGCGAGCGGCCGCAACTTCAATCGCGGCTTCCTGCCGCTCGCGGAGATCGCCGCACGTGCGCGCGACCGGCTGGGCGACGACGGCGTGCGCAATCGGGCGATCGTGCGCGAATGCGTCGGCGCGGCGCTCGATGAAATCGCGCCGCGCACCGAATTCGATGCGCTGCAGCTTGCGCTGCTGACGCTGTCGCACGACGCCGACGTCGTGATCGACCTGCATTGCTCGCTCGAAGCGGTGATGCACGTGTACACGAGCGACACCGCGTGGCCGGACGTCGAGCCGCTCGCGCGTTATCTCGGCGCGGAGGTGTCGCTGCTCGCGGAGGATTCGGGCGGGAATGCGTTCGACGACGCGCATCACCTGCTGTGGTCACGGTTGCGCGCGCATTTGCCGTCCGGCACGCCGATGGCGTCGGGTACCGTGGCCGTGACGGTCGAGTGTCGCGGCCAGCGCGACGTGACGTACGACTACGCGCGCCGCGACGCCGGCGCGCTCGTCGACTATCTCGTCTGGTGCGGCGCGGTGCGCGGCGAACGCGCGCCGCTGCCGCCGCTGGCCACGCCGGCCACGCCGCTCGCGGGCAGCGAGCAGTTTTACGCGCCGGCGAGCGGGATTCTCGTGCACCGTGCGCCAATCGGCGCGATGATCCGCGCCGGCGATCCGCTGTTCGACATCGTCGATCCGCTGACGGATGCGGTCACGACGATCTCGAGCGCGACCGACGGCGTGTTCTACATGCGGCGCGCGATCCGCTTCGTGACGGCCGGGGCGCCGCTCGGGCGCGTGACGGGCACGGTGCCGGTGCGAAAGGGGATGCTGCTGGGGGCGTGACGACGCCGTGTCCGACGGATTCGGAGCGCAATTTCGTTCCAGTCAAATTGATCGGACGTGCGCGCGCCCGTAAATTGAGCGACGCGGAGTTCGCTCCGTGTTTTGCAAGAAGGATGTTGCAGAGCGATTGGAGTTTTCGCGGGCGGCCTGTGTCGCCCGTTTTTTTATGCGCGCGTTGCAGTTCTTACTGACGCTTCATCACGGCGCTCGACCGCGCGACGGGCACGGTGTCGATGCGAACAAGCATGGTGCTCTGCATGCGGGCAATGCGGTGCTCTACGCGCGGACCGCGATTTCGTTTGTGTCGGATAGACCGAACGTTACCTCAACGGGACGCTTTCCATGACAACTGCAAAAAGAGCTGTCGTGCCGGCCGGCTATGCCGGCGTCCATGGCAGCATTGTCGAATTGCTCGAGGCCGCCCGCCATGCGGCCGCCCGCAAGGTTAATGCGCTGATGACGGCGAGCTATTGGGAAATTGGTCGCCGCATCGTCGAGGCCGAACAACAAGGGCGGCGGCGTGCAGGATACGGCGAGCAGTTGATCGAGCGGCTGGCGAACGATCTCACCGAACGGTTCGGTCGTGGGTTCAGTCGTCAGAACTTGCAGCAGATGCGGTCGTTCTTTCTGACTTGGCCAATTCGCCAGACAGTGTCTGGCGATTCTTCCCCGGCACAGGTACAGCCGAGAAGGCTCGACGAACTGGCGCAGTTGTTCACGCTACCGTGGTCGGCCTACGTGCGGCTGCTGTCGGTCAAGGACGACCAGGCGCGCCGGTTCTACGAGGCGGAAGCGCTGCGTGGCGGATGGAGCGTGCGGCAACTCGACAGACAGATCGGCAGCCAGTTCTACGAACGCACGGCGCTGTCCAGGGACAAGGCGTCGATGCTGGTCAAGGGCAACGCACGCAAGCCGGCGGACGACATCACACCCGACGATGCGATCAAAGACCCGTATGTGCTGGAGTTTCTGAATCTGAAGGACGAGTATTCGGAGTCCGACCTTGAAGCGGCCCTGATCGAGAGACTGGAAGATCTCCTGATCGAGCTCGGCGACGGGTTTGCCTTTGTTGGGCGGCAGCGCCGGCTGCGTATCGACCAGACCTGGTATCGCGTGGACTTGCTGTTCTTCCATCGCCGGCTGCGCTGTCTTGTCATCGTCGACTTGAAACTCGGCGGCCTGACCCATGCGGATGTGGGCCAGATGCACTTGTATTGCAACTACGCCAAGGCGCACTGGACGCTTCCCGACGAGAACCCGCCCGTCGGTCTGATTCTCTGTGCCGACAAGGGCCACGCGCTTGCCCGGTATGCGCTGGAGGGCTTGCCAACCAAGGTCATGGCGGCAAACTATCGAACCATGCTGCCGGACGCCGAGTTGCTGCAACGAGAGTTGGAGAACACGCGGCGCCTGCTGGAATCTCGCGTCAGGCCGCCGCGGAGATAACGCGCGTGCCGGTGCGTGCGGCCGTGTCCGCCTGACGGAGGCAGGCGCTTCTTATTGGACCGACGTCTTTATCGGCGCGGTGTTGAAGGCGATACCGGCCGGAAGTGTCACGCCACCGACGCGAGCGTGACGGCCCGCGCTCACCCCCGCCGCGCCACTAGTTCCGATACCGTCTGCGCGGCCTGCTGCAGCGGGCCGAGAAACTCCTTCACCATCTGCTTCGCGGTATGCCGCTGCGCGTTGCCGCTGATGTTCATCGCGGCGATGATCTGCCCGCGCCGGTTGCGGATCGGCGCGGACAGCGACATCAGCCCCACCTCGAGTTCCTGATCGACCACGGCCCAGCCCTGCTGGCGCACCTGCGCGATCGTCGCCTTCAGTTCGCCGATGTCGGTGATCGTGCGCGGCGTGTGCGCGCGGATGCCGCTCTGCGCGAGCGTTTCGTCGAGCGCCGCGTCGTCGAGCGCGGACAGCAGCACGCGACCCATCGACGTGCAGTACGCGGGCAGCCGGCTGCCGATCGACAGGTTGATCGTCATGATCTTGCGGGTCGGCACGCGCAGCACGTAGACGATCTCGGTGCGGTCGAGCACCGCGGCCGAACAGCTTTCGTGGATCTGTTCCGACAGTTGCTCCATCACCGGATCGGCGAGATTCCAGAACGGCATCGACGTCAGGTACGCGAAGCCGAGCTCGAGGATCTTCGGCGTGAGCCGGAACAGCCGGCCGTCGGCCTCGACGTAGCCGAGCGTCTGCAGCGTGAGCAGGATCCGGCGCGCGCCCGCGCGCGTGAGGCCGGTGGCCGACGCGACCTCGGTGAGCGTCTGCTCCGGGCGCGCCGCGTCGAACGCGCGGATCACCGCGAGGCCGCGCGCGAACGACTGTACATAGGAATCGCCGGGTTTCGTCTGAATATCGTCGGTTGTCATGAGGGCCTGGAATGTCGTGCAGCCGAGAAGATAGCGCATGGGGCCCGACACGCCAACCGCCCGGCGCGCCGCGCGCTTGACAGGGCATCCCCGCACTCCCTATGATGCGTTGAACGTTCGATACACGATCTTATGTTCGTATATAGAACATTTAAGCGCATCCCGGCGGGCAATGCAAGGGGCGCGCCCTGTTCATTTCCCAGCCTTTCACGGGACCGGAGACACTGATGACCGAAGCTTTTCTGTGTGATGCGATCCGTACGCCGATCGGGCGTTACGGCGGTGCACTGTCGGGCGTGCGCGCCGACGATCTGGGCGCGGTGCCGCTCAAGGCGCTCGTCGAGCGCAATCGCGACGTCGACTGGACGGCGATCGACGACGTGATCTACGGCTGCGCGAACCAGGCCGGCGAGGACAACCGCAACGTCGCGCGCATGTCGCTGCTGCTCGCGGGCCTGCCGCAGGGCGTGCCGGGTTCGACGATCAACCGCCTGTGCGGTTCGGGGATGGATGCGGTCGGCGTGGCCGCGCGTGCGATCAAGTCGGGCGAAGCCGCGCTGATGGTCGCGGGCGGCGTCGAGAGCATGACGCGCGCGCCGTTCGTGATGGGCAAGGCCGCGAGCGCGTTCGCGCGGCAGGCCGACATCCACGACACGACGATCGGCTGGCGCTTCGTCAATCCGTTGATGAAACAGCTGCACGGTGTCGATTCGATGCCGGAAACCGCCGAGAACGTCGCGGTCGACTACAACGTCAGCCGCGCGGATCAGGACCTGTTCGCGCTGCGCAGCCAGCAGAAGGCGGCACGCGCGCAGCAGGACGGCACGCTGGCCGAAGAAATCGTGTCGGTCACGATTGCGCAGAAGAAGGGCGATCCGGTGGTCGTGTCGCGCGACGAGCATCCGCGCGAAACGTCGCTCGAAGCGCTCGCGAAGCTGAAGGGCGTCGTGCGCCCGGACGGCTCGGTCACGGCCGGCAACGCATCGGGCGTCAACGACGGCGCCGCCGCGCTGCTGCTGGCGAACGAGGCAACCGCGAAGCGCTTCGGCCTGACGCCGCGCGCCCGCGTGCTGGGGATCGCGACTGCCGGCGTCGCGCCGCGCGTGATGGGCATCGGCCCCGCGCCGGCCACGCAGAAGCTGCTCGCGCGGCTCGGGATGACGATCGACCAGTTCGACGTGATCGAACTGAACGAAGCGTTCGCGTCGCAGGGCCTCGCGGTGCTGCGCATGCTCGGCGTCGCCGACGACGATCCGCGCGTGAACCCGAACGGCGGCGCGATCGCGCTCGGCCATCCGCTCGGCGCGTCGGGCGCGCGCCTCGTGACGACCGCGATGTACCAGCTGCATCGCACGAACGGCCGCTTCGCGCTGTGCACGATGTGCATCGGCGTCGGCCAGGGCATCGCGATCGCGATCGAACGCGTCTGACCGGCGCGATGCGGTGAAGCGGCCGCATACGCGCCGCTCCACCGACGCGCTGTTTCCGCCATGACGGGCGGCACGAGTTGTCTCGTGCCGCCCGTCGTCGCTTGCGCGTTAATCGGCCTGCGACAGTCGCGGCAGACGCGCCGCTATCCGCGTACCGGGCCGTCAGGCCGTCGGCCCTTCCAGGTGAATGTCCTCGGGCTCGAGCGCGTAAAGCTCGGGATCGGGCGCCGTGCTGACCGTGAAGCCGAGCCGCAGATAGAAATCGATCGTGCGCCGCGACGGCGTGGCCGACACGTACAGGCGCTTGGCGCCCATCGCGCGCGCCTGCGCGCGGGCCGCGCGGTAGAGCTGTTCGCCGAGCCCGCAACCGCGCCAGTCGTGGCTCACGTGCAGGAACTTCAACTGAAGCATGTCGCGTTGCGGGCCGAGCGGCCGGCTGTCGACGATCGCCGCCGCGACGAGCCGCGCGCCGTCGAAGCTGCCGAGAAACCAGCCGCCGCGGTCGTGGCAGTCGAGCAGGATCGGCGTGTAGTGGTCGGCTTCGCCGTCGGGCCAGCCGGCCACGTCGTAGAACTCGGGCACGAGATGCAGCGCGCCGCCGCGCAGCACGTACAAGTGTTCGATGATTTCGCGCCGGTCGATGGTCCACACGAGCGGCACGTCGTCGCGCGCAAGCGGGCGGGCCGACAGCGCGTCGCGTTCGGCGGTAGTGCGGCGCGTCATGCGGCCACCCGGTGCGCGGCGATTGCGTACATCACCGGCAGGCGCGGCATGCCTTCGGGCGGCAGCATCCGGTGGCTGTCCGGTTCGTGTTCTTGCGGAAACCGCGCGGCGTCGCCGTTGCGGAGAAACGCGGCCTGATCGCCGGTATGGCTGTCATGCTCGACCGTCGTCGTATTCGAGGACAGCCGATTCACTTCATGCAATGCCTTTTTCATCAGAATTCGAATTCAGGTGGAATGGAGCAGGATAGGCCGATCGTTTCGCCATTTGCAACGGACGCGCGCATTGTCAAACCGTACGGCGCTCCGAGACAGACAAATAAACGAGCGTGGCGATTATCGCCGGATTATTTGATCGAAATCATGGCAATCGCCCAATTGGCTATTTTATGCGCATCGGGATTAAGGTTTTCCGGTGAATTGCCGACAGTAAGGACGAGAGTGTCGTAAAGCGAACAACCGTTTTTCGGCTACTGAGCGCGAATTCAGCGCGGCGCGGACGACAGATCCGCCTTTCGGAGCCTTGCATGCGCAACAACCAGCCCGTTACCCAACAGGAATTCGATTTTCCCGACGACGTCACGCTGATGTCGACGACCGATGCCGATAGCATCATCACTTACGCGAACACGACGTTCGCGCAGGTAAGCGGTTTCTCGAACGAGGAACTCGTCGGCCAGCCGCACAACGTGGTGCGTCACCCGGACATGCCGAAGGAGGCGTTCGCCGACATGTGGGCGACGCTTCAGGCCGGCGAGCCGTGGACTGCGCTCGTGAAGAACCGCCGCAAGAACGGCGACCACTACTGGGTGCGCGCGAACGCGATTCCGGTGATGCGCGACGGCGCGCCGCACGGCTACATGTCGGTGCGCACGAAGGCGCCGCACGACGAGCGCGAAGCCGCGGACGCGCTGTATCGCGCGTTTCGTGAAGGCAAGGCCGGCCGGCGCCGGTTCCACAAGGGGCTCGTGATCCGCACCGGGCTGCTGCGTGTCGCGTCGCTGGCGCAGACGATGTCGGTGCGTGCGCGCGTTCATTCGGCACTGTGCGTGCTGGCGCCGACGGTCGTCGGCGCCGGCTGGGCGGGCGGATTGACCGGCGGCGGGCTCGCGGCGTTCGCCGTCGTGACGGCCGGCGTGGCGGCCGCGGCCGGCTGGTGGCTCGACGCGCAGATCGTGCAACCGCTGAAGCGGCTGCACGAGCAGGCGCTGAACGTCGCGACCGGTGAAAGCCGGCGCGGCGTGCGAATGAACCGTGTCGACGAGATCGGCATGACGCTGCGCACGATCAACCAGCTCGGGCTGATGTTTCGCTGGCTCGTCGACGACGTCAGCGAGCAGGTGCACAACGTCCAGCGCGCGAGCAACGAGATCGCGCAGGGCAACAGCGACCTGAGCTCGCGTACCGAGCAGGCGTCGACGAGCGTGCAGCAGACGGCCGCGTCGATGGCCGAGATGACGGCCACCGTGTCGAGCAACGCGGAGACGGCGCTGCAGGCGAATCAGTTGTCGGTTTCCGCGAGCGAGGCGGCCGGGCGCGGCGGGCAGGCGGTGAGCGAAGTCGTCGCGACGATGAACGACATCACGGCCAGCTCGCGCAAGATCGCGGACATCATCGGCGTGATCGACGGCATCGCGTTCCAGACCAACATTCTCGCGCTGAACGCGGCGGTCGAGGCCGCACGCGCAGGCGAACAGGGGCGCGGCTTCGCGGTGGTGGCGGGCGAGGTGCGCGCGCTCGCGCAGCGCAGCGCGAACGCGGCGAAGGAGATCAAGACGCTGATCGGCGCGAGCGTCGAGCGCGTTGAATCGGGCGCGCGGATCGTCGACGGCGCGGGCAAGACGATGGAGGACATCGTCACGCAGGTGAAGCGCGTGTCGGATCTGATCGCGGAGATCAGTTCGTCGACGGCCGAGCAGAGCACGGGCGTCGCGCAGGTCGACCAGGCGGTCGTGCATCTGGACAACATCACGCAGCAGAACGCGGCGTTGGTCGAGCAGAGCACGGCGGCGTCGGAGAGCCTGAAGCAGCAGGCGACGCGGCTCGTGGATGCGGTGAACGTGTTCAGGTGACGGCGTAAAAGCGTGCGCGACGTGCGGGTTCGATCGATGAATCCGGCGTGTCGCGCACAGCGTTCATTCGGATTTTTGGATTGAATCGAATGGCGGAAAACGAGAAATATTCGTATTTCCGATTTTACCGGCGCACGTTGAATCAGGCCGGATGCACGAGGTCGAATGATCAGACGAATCGCCGGCAAACCCTTGCCCGACAAGGCAATTCGTTTATCCATGAACATATTGTTCGGCAAAAACACGATGATGCCTGTTTAATGCATATTTATCCGGATTCGGCATAATGTTTTCGCCGAATTTGCCGAAAGCGCAGGAGTCGACTTACACGCATGCGACTCGATCGTCATGCGCGGGGTCTCGAATCAATCGACGAGCGGACGCAAGATCCGCCACCCGGAGCTCCACACCATGCGCAACAACCAGCCCGTCACGCAACGCGAATTCGAATTTGCCGACGACGCGACGCTGATGTCGACGACCGATGCCGACAGCTACGTCACGTACGCGAACGCGGCATTCATTCAGGTCAGCGGCTTTTCTCCCGAGGAGATCGAAGGTCAGCCGCACAACGTGGTGCGGCATCCGGACATGCCGAAAGAGGCGTTCGCCGACATGTGGGCGACGCTCCAGGGCGGCGAGCCGTGGACCGCGCTCGTGAAGAACCGCCGCAAGAACGGCGATCACTACTGGGTGCGCGCGAACGCGATTCCGGTGATGCGCAACGGGCAGCCGAAGGGCTACATGTCGGTGCGCACGAAGGCGACGCGCGACGAGATCGCGGCCGCCGAGGCGCTGTATCGCGATTTCCGCGAAGGCAAGGCCGGCAGCCGCCGGTTCCACAAGGGATTGATCGTCCGCACGGGCGCACTGCGTGTGGCGTCGCTGTTCCAGACGATGTCGGTGCGAGCCCGGCTGGTATCGACGCTGTGCGTGCTGGCGCCGGCCGTCATCGGCGCCGGCTGGGCGGGCGGGTTGACCGGCGGGGCGCTCGCGGCATTTGCCGGTGCGGCGGTCGGCGTGACGGCGGCGGCCGGGCTGTGGCTCGACGCACAGATCGTGCGGCCGCTGCGGGAACTGCGCGACGAGGCGTTGCGCGTGGCGACCGGCGAAAGCCGCAGCGGCGTGCGAATGAACCGTGTCGACGAGATCGGCATGACGCTGCGCACGATCAATCAGCTCGGGCTGATGTTCCGCTGGCTCGTCGACGACGTCAGCGAGCAGGTGCTGAACGTGCAGCGCGCGAGCAACGAGATCGCGCAGGGCAACAACGACCTGAGCGCACGTACCGAGCAGGCGTCGACGAGCGTGCAGCAGACGGCCGCGTCGATGGCCGAGATGACGGCCACCGTGTCGAGCAATGCGGAGACGGCGCTGCAGGCGAATCAGTTGTCGGTTTCCGCGAGCGAGGCGGCCGGGCGCGGCGGGCAGGCGGTGAGCGAAGTCGTCGCGACGATGAACGACATCACCGCGAGCTCGCGCAAGATCGCGGACATCATTGGCGTGATCGACGGAATCGCGTTCCAGACCAACATTCTCGCGCTGAACGCAGCCGTCGAGGCCGCACGGGCGGGCGATCAGGGGCGCGGCTTCGCGGTGGTGGCGGGCGAAGTACGGGCGCTCGCGCAGCGCAGCGCGAACGCGGCGAAGGAGATCAAGACGCTGATCGGTGCGAGCGTCGAGCGTGTCGAATCGGGCGCGCGGATCGTCGACGGCGCGGGCAAGACGATGGAGGACATCGTCACGCAGGTGAAGCGCGTGTCGGATCTGATCGCGGAGATCAGTTCGTCGACGGCCGAGCAGAGCACGGGCGTCGCGCAGGTCGACCAGGCGGTCGTGCACCTGGACAACATCACGCAGCAGAACGCGGCGCTCGTCGAACAGAGCACGGCGGCGTCGGAAAGCCTGAAGCAGCAGGCGACGCGTTTGGTGGAGGCGGTGAACGTATTCCGCTGATCGCGGAACGACAGGAAGGGTGACGCGGGCGCGACGGAGAGGGGTACCGGCCCGCGTCGGGCCGCCCGGTTCCGGCCGGGCGGCGAGGGCCTGGCGCCGAAAGCGGCAGGCCCCGAACCGTCAGACGGCGAGGCAGAGGTACTTGATCACGACGTAGTCGTCGATGCCGTAGTGCGAGCCTTCGCGGCCGAGGCCCGATTGCTTGACGCCGCCGAACGGCGCGACTTCGTTCGAGATCAGGCCCGTGTTCACGCCGACCATCCCGTATTCGAGCGCCTCGGCCACCTTCCACACGCGGCCGATGTCGCGGCTGTAGAAGTAGGCGGCGAGGCCGAACTCGGTGTCGTTCGCGAGACGGATCACCTCGTCGTCGCTGCCGAACTTGAACAGCGGCGCGAGCGGCCCGAACGTCTCTTCCTTCGCGACCTTCATCGCCGGCGTGACGCCCGTCAGCACGGTCGGCTCGAAGAAGCCGTGGCCGAGCGCGTGACGCTTGCCGCCCGTCACGACAGTCGCGCCCTTCGCGAGCGCGTCCTCGATGTGCGCCTCGACCTTCAGCACGGCGGCTTCGTTGATCAGCGGGCCCTGCGTGACGCCCGGCTCCGTGCCGCGGCCGACCTTCAGCTGGCCGACGGCCGCCGCGAGTTTCTGCGCGAACTGGTCGTACACGGCTTCGTGTACGTAGAAGCGGTTCGTGCACACGCACGTCTGGCCGCTGTTGCGGTACTTCGACGCGATCGCGCCCTGCACGGCCGCATCGAGATCGGCGTCGTCGAACACGATGAACGGCGCGTTGCCGCCGAGTTCCAGCGACACCTTCTTGACCGTCGCCGCGCATTGCGACATCAGCAGGCGGCCGACCGGCGTCGAGCCGGTGAACGACAGCTTGCGCACGATCGGGTTCGACGTCAGCTCGCCGCCGATCGCCTTCGGATCGCCCGTGACGACGCTGAACACGCCGGCCGGCACGCCCGCGCGTTCGGCCAGCACGGCCATCGCGAGCGCGGAGAACGGCGTCGCTTCAGCCGGCTTCACGACGATCGGGCAGCCCGCGGCGAGCGCCGGGCCGACCTTGCGCGTGATCATCGCCGCCGGGAAGTTCCACGGCGTGATCGCCGCGCACACGCCGATCGCTTCCTTCGTCACGACGATGCGCTTGTCGCTCGCCGGCGTCGGGATCGTGTCGCCGTACACGCGCTTGCCTTCTTCCGCGAACCACTCGAGGAACGACGCCGCGTAGCCGATCTCGCCCTTCGCTTCGGCCAGCGACTTGCCTTGCTCGGTCGTCAGGATCAGCGCGAGGTCGTCGGCGTTTTCCATCATCAGGTCGTGCCACTTGCGCAGGATCGTCGCGCGTTCCTTCGCGGTCTTCTTGCGCCACGCCGGCCATGCGGCGTTCGCGGCCTCGATCGCGTGACGCGTCTCGGCCGTGCCCATCGCCGGCACGGTGCCGAGCAGGCCCCCCGTCGCCGGATTGCGGACGTCGAACGACTCGCCGGTCGCCGCGTGTTGCCATTCGCCATTGATGTACGCCTGCTGGCGGAACAGCGACGGATCTTTCAGTGCCAGGGTTTCCTGAACGGTGCTCATGTGAATCGCCTGCTTCGAAAAAGGACGGATAAGGACCGATGAAAACGGCCGCCGCCGTCTTCACGACGGCGGCGGCGCATTCAGTTGACGTGGACGGGCACTCAGGCCGGCACGCCGACCGTTTCCTTCAGCACTTCCTCGAGGATCGCGAGCGCTTCGTCGAACACGGCTTGCGGGATCGTCAGCGGGAACAGGAAGCGCACGACGTTCGAGTACACGCCGCACACGAGCAGCAGCAGGCCGCGCTCGAGCGCACGCGTCTGCACGCGCTTCGTGAATTCGGCATCCGGCTCGCCCGAACCCGGCTTCAGGAATTCGACCGCGATCATCGCGCCCGGGCCGCGCACGTCGGCGATCTGCGGCACGTCGGCCTGCAGCGCATTCAGCTTCGCCTTCAGCACGTCGCCGAGCTGCGTCGCGCGCTCGCACAGCTTCTCTTCGTCGATGATTTCGAGCACCGCGTGCGCCGATGCGACGGCCAGCGGGTTGCCCGCGTACGTGCCGCCGAGGCCGCCGGGCGCCGCTGCGTCCATCACGTCCGCACGGCCGACGACGCCCGACAGCGGCATGCCGCCGGCGAGGCTCTTCGCCATCGTGATCAGATCGGCCAGCACGTCGTAGTGCTGCATCGCGAACAGCTTGCCGGTGCGTGCGAAGCCCGTCTGCACTTCATCGGCGATCAGCAGGATGCCGTGTTCGTTACAGATCTTGCGCAGCGCGCGCACGAATTCGGCCGGCGCCGGGTTGAAGCCGCCTTCGCCCTGGACCGGTTCGAAGATGATCGCGGCGACACGCTTCGGATCGATGTCGGCCTTGAACAGCATCTCGATCGCCTTGATCGAGTCGGCGGTCGTCACGCCGTGCACGGCGTTCGGGTACGGCGCGTGGAACACGTCGCCCGGGAACGGGCCGAAGTTCAGCTTGTACGGCGCGACCTTGCCGGTCAGCGCCATGCCCATCATCGTGCGGCCGTGGAAGCCGCCCGAGAATGCGATCACGCCCGGACGGCCGGTCGCCGCACGCGCGATCTTGATCGCGTTCTCGACGGCTTCGGCGCCAGTCGTGAAGAACGCGGTCTTCTTCGGGAAGTCGCCCGGCGCGCGTGCGTTGATCTTCTCCGCCAGCTCGACGTACGACGCGTACGGGACGATCTGGTAAGCGGTGTGCGTGAAGTTGTTCAACTGATCCGCGATCGCCTTGACGATCTTCGGGTGGCGGTGGCCCGTGTTCAGCACCGCGATGCCGGCGGCGAAATCGATGAAGCGGCGGCCTTCGACATCCCACAGCTCCGCGTTCTCGGCGCGGGCTGCGTAGAAATCGCACATCACGCCGACGCCGCGCGGGGTGGCGGCGTTCTTGCGGGCCTGCAGATCGGCATTCTTCACGGTCATCTCCTTGATGTTCTTCCCGGTGAGTAGAAAATCGGCCGCCTTGGCGACCCATGGAGGCGACTATAATCACATTTGGCTCTGGCAATCAGAGCCATTTCAATAAATATTCAGGAGCCAATCATGCGCGCGAGCGTGTTGTCGGACTGGCTGGCGCAGCGCCTCGTGCGCGGCGGCGAACAGCCGATCTACCGGCAGCTTCACCGGCTGCTGCAACAGGCGATCCTGTCGCGCGAACTGCCGGCCGGCACGCGCGTGCCGTCGTCGCGGCTGCTGGCCGCCGAGCTCGGGATCGCGCGCAACACGGTCACGCAGGTTTACGAACAGCTTGCGCTCGAAGGCTACGTGAACTCGGCGACGGGCCGCGGCACGTTCGTCGCCGACAGCGCGCCCGACGAGATCGTCGGCGCGCCGGCCGATCCGGCTGGCGGGCCGGCGGTCGTGCCTTCGTCCACGCGGCGGCTGTCTACGCGCGGCACGCGGCTCGTCGAGGGCGCCGGCGTGTCGAAGCGCCAGGGCGGCGCGTTCATGCCGGGCGTGCCCGATGTGTCGCGATTTCCGGCGCGTGTCTGGACGCGGCTGCACAACAAGTACTGGCGGCGCCCGCGCCCGGACCTGCTGACCTACGCACCCGGCGGCGGGCTCGCGCTGCTGCGCGAGGCGCTGGCCGACTACCTGCGCACGTCGCGCTCGGTGCGCTGCACGCCCGAGCAGATCGTGATCACGACCGGCATCCACCAGTCGATCGACCTCGCGGTGCGGCTGCTGACCGATCCGGGCGACGCGATCTGGACCGAGGATCCGTGCTACTGGGGCGTGCGCAGCGTGCTGAACGTGTCGGGGCTGACCACGCGACCGATCCCGGTCGACGACGAAGGCATCGCGCCGTCGGCCGCCGATCTTGCCGAGCCGCCGAAGCTGATGCTCGTCACGCCGTCGCACCAGTATCCGCTCGGGATGGTGATGAGCCTCGCGCGGCGGCGGATGCTGCTCGAATACGCGCGCCAGCACGGCTGCTGGATCATCGAGGACGACTACGACAGCGAATTCCGCTACGGCAGCCGGCCGCTCGCGTCGCTGCAGGGCCTCGACACGGCCGGGCAGGTGATCTACGTCGGCAGTTTCGGCAAGACGCTGTTCCCGGGGCTGCGGGTCGGCTATCTGGTCGCGCCGGAGCCGCTCGCGGAAAGCTTCGCGACCGCGAGCGCGGAGCTGTATCGCGAAGGCCAGCTGCTGCAGCAGGCAGTGCTCGCCGAATTCATCGCGGAAGGGCATTTCGTGTCGCATATCCGCAAGATGCGCACGCTGTACGGGCAACGCCGCGAGGTGCTGCTCGACGCGGTCGCGCGGCGCTACGGCGATACGTTGCACGCGCTGGGCAGCGACGCGGGGCTGCACCTCGTCACGCAATTGCCGGCGGGCGTCGACGATCGCGCGGTCGCGCAGGCCGCGCTCGAACGCAACATCGTCGTGCGGCCGCTGTCCGGGTATTACGCGGATCGTTCGCGCGCCGCGTCGGGGTTGTTGCTCGGCTATGCGTGCGTGCCGGAAGACGAGATCGGGACGGCGTTCGCGACGCTGGCCGAGGCGATCGACGAGCGGGCGCTCGGCGGGGCCGTGGCGCTGGCTTGACGCGTGAGCACGGCAATATCGACTCGTTGCGATTCCGCCAAAGACCGATCGAAGCGCAATACGCTCCGCAACGCGGCGAGCGTACCGCGCGCGCTCGCGCGGAATTGCCGATAATAGAACGTTGTTATTCACCGGATGCCGACGATGACCGAAGCCACCCAAGCCCCGCCCGCCGTTCCGCGCCTCACGAGCCTGTCGCACGGCGGCGGCTGCGGCTGCAAGATCGCGCCGGGCGTGCTGTCCGAACTGCTCAAGCGCGCGACGCCGCCCGCGCTGTTCCCCGATCTGCTGGTCGGCACCGAGACGTCCGACGACGCGGCCGTCTACCGGCTCAACGACGAGCAGGCGATCGTCGCGACCACCGATTTCTTCATGCCGATCGTCGACGATCCGTTCGACTTCGGCCGCATCGCGGCCACCAACGCGCTGTCCGACGTTTATGCGATGGGCGGCAAGCCGATTCTCGCGCTCGCGCTGGTCGGCATGCCGATCAACGTGCTGCCGCACGAAACGATCGCGGCCGTGCTGCGCGGCGGCGAATCGGTATGCGCGGAGGCCGGCATTCCGGTCGCGGGCGGCCATTCGATCGATTCGGTCGAGCCGATCTACGGGCTCGCGGCGATCGGCGTCGTGCATCCGTCGCGCGTGAAGCGCAATGCGGCCGCGCGCGCGGGCGACGTGCTCGTGCTCGGCAAGCCGCTCGGCGTCGGCGTGCTGTCGGCCGCGCTGAAGAAGAACCAGCTCGATGCCGACGGTTACGCGCAGATGGTTGCGACCACCACCAAGCTGAACCGGCCGGGCGCCGAACTCGCCGCGCTGTCGGGCGTGCATGCGCTGACCGACGTCACGGGCTTCGGGCTGCTCGGCCATACGCTCGAACTGGCGCGCGGCGCGCGGCTCACCGCGCGCGTGCACTATGCGTCGCTGCCGTGGCTCGCGGGCGTCGAGACGTTCGTCGCCGACGGCGTGTTCACCGGTGCGTCGGGCCGCAACTGGGCCGCGTACGGCACCGATGTGCGGCTCGCCGACGCGCTGCCGCCCGTCGCGCAGGCGCTACTGACCGATCCGCAGACGTCGGGCGGGCTGCTGGTCGCATGCGCGCCGGAAGCGGTCGACGACGTGCTCGCGTGCTTCCGTGCCGACGGTTTCGACCGCGCGGCGGTGATCGGCGAGATGGTGGACGGGCCCGCACGCGTCGACGTCGCCTGACGCCGGATTCACACGCCGCATCGTTTCGACTTCGCCGGAATCGACGCTTTCCATCGACGGTGTCGATGCCATCGACGACCGATGAACGACTTCCTGTTCGGGCTGACGATCGCGCTGTCGGTCGGGCCCGTCGCACTGATGATCGCGCACTACGGCATGCGCGCCGGTACGGCGACCGGCGTGCGCGCGGCGCTCGGGGGTGGCCGCTGCCGACGGCTGCTATGCGGTCGTCGCGTTCACGATCGGCGCGCTGCTCGCGGGCACGCTGGCGTCGTATCTGTCGGTGTTCCGCATGGTCGGTGCGTTCGTGCTGCTCGCGATGGGCGCGCGGATGCTGTGGCAGGCGCTGCATGACCGGCGCCGCACGCTCGACGGCAGCGTACCGACGCCGCCGGCCGATCGCCCGTTCATGTCGATGTTCTTCGTCACGCTCGCGAATCCGCTGACCATCCTGCTGTTCTACGGCTATGCGACCGCTGCCGCCGGTGCGCACCGGCACTGGCTGCTCGGCGTGGCGTGCGTGTTCGCGGGCAGTCTCGCCGGGCAGCTCGTGTTCGCGTTCGGCGGCAGCGCGATCGGGCGCTTCGTGAAGTCGCCGGGATGGCTCGCCGCGAGCCATGTGGTCGCCGCACTCGTCGTGCTTGGATATGGCGTCGCGGGGCTGTTGCGCGTGTAGCGCGGCGAGAAGCGGCCGAGGTCGCGGTTGGCGGCAAAACCAGATAGCATTCCTGATGTTTGCAAGGCCGCGACGAGTGGGCAATTTCCCGTCGCGCAACACGCATCCGTTCGCACGAAACACGGCCCGCCGTTTCGTAGTCGGGTTCCGCATCGCGCACGCCCGTTCTATACTCCCTCGCGCAGTCTCCGACAGCCGTTCTCATCCAACATCACTGAAACAAGGAACGCCGATGCTGACTCGCTCCATCCTTTCAGCCGCTGCATTCTCGCTCGCGGCCTGCGCGACCGCGCCGTCGATCGCGCAGGACAACCAGGGCAACAATGCGGGCAACGCCGCATTCGCCGAGACCGGTGCACAGGGCCGCCCGGTCAAGGTCATGATCATCACGATGTTCGGTCCGGAAGGCCAGGCGTGGCTCGACCGGCTCGGCCCGTGGCGCGACATCGCCGTGCCGGGCCTGTCGCCCGACTATCCGGCCGTCCACTGCAACAAGCAGGACGTGTGCGTGGTCACGACCGGCATGGGCTATGCGAACGCGTCGGCGACGATCATGGCGCTCACGTTCTCGCAGCGCTTCGATCTGCGCCGCACGTACTTCCTGATCTCGGGCATCGCAGGCGTCGATCCCGCGCAAGGCACGGTCGGCTCGGCCGCGTGGTCGAAATACCTCGTCGATTTCAGCCTGCAGTGGGAGCTCGATGCGCGCGAGATTCCGGCCGGGTGGAACACCGGTTTTCTCGGCATCAACACGAAGAGCCCGAACGACAAGCCGCCGCTCGACTATCGCACCGAAGTATTCCAGCTCAACCCGCAGTTGACCGACGCCGCATACGCGCTGTCGCGCAACGTCGTGCTCGCGGACAGCGCACAGGCGCAGGCCGCGCGCGCGAAGTTCACGTACGCGCCGGCCAACCGGCCGCCGACGGTGATCCAGTGCGATACGTCATCGGGCAATACGTGGTTCTCGGGCACGCTGATCGGCGAGCGCGCACGCCAGTGGACCAAGATCCTCACGGACGGCAAGGGCACCTACTGCATGACCGCGCAGGAAGACAACGCAACGTACGAAGCGCTCAAGCGCGCGGCGAGCGTGAAGCGGGTCGACCTGTCGCGCGTCGCCGTGCTGCGCACGGGGTCCGATTTCGACCGGCCGTACGCGGGACAGACGAGCGCGGACAACCTGCTGAACTACGCGGACCAGGGCGGCTTCGCGCCGGCGACCGAAAACCTGTACCGTGCGGGCAATCCGCTCGTGCAGGACATCGTCACGCACTGGGGCGAATGGCGTGATGGAGTGCCGCGCCGTTGATCGCCGCAGGACGGTATCGGCGACACGTCGCCGCGAGCGTCAATGCGATTGCGACCCGGAGCGGAACGGCGTCCACACCGGCGTGGTGTCGTCCCAGTGATCGAGCGGCGAAGGAAGTTGATCGTTCATCATGTGCTCCTGCAACTCACTGACTCAGCGAGTCGTCGACGAGGTGGTTCGAGACACCGCGCGCGGGGCAACCCGCTGCGCGGCCTCGCGCGGTTACCGGCCCCCGCCGGCGAGCTGGTTGCTTTCCGGCATCGGGCGATAGGCGCCTTGTGCGAGCTCGAGCCCTTGCGGGTACGACGTTGCCTTGCGCAGGTACGCGAGCGTGCCGTCCTTGCGTGCCTGCACGACCTCGGCGCTCACTTCGGCGCGCGTGCGCGGGCCGTTGTGCTGCGAATACCACGACGTGTTGCCGTAGTCGCCGGCGTGCGGCGTACCCGAATCGGCGAAGGCCGGTGCGGACACGGCAAGCGTGAGAGCAAGGGCCGAAAGAAGATGGCGGTGGTTCATGGCGTCACTCCTGAAGATGTCGGAGCGGGCGCCTGGGCGCTTACTCCGGTCCCGCCAGGCGGGATCTGTTCGATGCGCAACGAGGTGCGCGACAGGGTTTACTCTAGGTGTCCGTTCCGTCGCGATAAATGCGGCTCGCACGAATTGAATTGTCGCGAGACTGGAACAATCGGAATCCGTACGTGCGGTGGGGGAATGCGGAAACGGCCCGCAGCCCCGTGGCGCCGGCGTCGCAGGGGCTGCGGCGAGGGCGCGCGACGACGCACACGGCCGATTGCCGCGGGTTGCGCAAAGGCTTACTGCGGATTCGGGAAGGATCGGGGCGCCGCGCTTGGAGAGGGTGCCCAGGCGGCGCGCAGGCGGGACGACGTGCGGGCGCCGCGGCCCGCACGCGTGGTTCAGACGATTACGCGACCCACTCGTTGATGACCGGCGTATCGAGCGCCGGCGCGCGTTCGGCTTCCTCGAACGTGCGCTTGCTGCATGTCGCGTCGAGGCTGCCCTTGCCGCTCAGCAGCGGGCAGCGGTCGAACACTTCGGCCACCCAGTCGACGAACACGCGCACCTTCGGCGACAGATGGCGGCTGTGCGGATACACGACCGAAATCGGCATCGGCAGCGGCTTGACGCCGGGTAGCACTTCCTTGAGCCGGCCCTCGCGCAGGTGCGGCAGCACCATGAAGAGCGGCGGCTGGATCAGCCCGAAGCCCTCGATACCGCAGGTCACGTACGCATCCGCGTCGTTTACCGACACGATGCCCTCCATCTTCATCTCGACTTCCTTGCCGTCGATCAGGAAGGTCCAGTCGATCGTGCGGCCGGTGCGGCTCGAGAAGTAGTTGACGGCCTTGTGCTGGCTCAGATCGTCGATCGTCTGCGGCTCGCCGTTGCGCTCGAGATAGTCGGGCGACGCGACGGTCACGCACTCGAACAGGCCGACGCGGCGTGCGACGAGCGACGAATCCTGCAGCGCACCGACGCGGATCACGCAGTCGACGCCTTCCTGCAGCAGGTCGACCGGCCGGTCGGACAGGCCGAGCTGCAGGTCGATGTCCGGATAGCGCGTATGAAATTCGCACAGCGACGGAATCACGAGCAGCCGACCGATCGAGCCCGGCATGTCGATACGCAACTTTCCGTGCGGCTTCCGGTTGTTGGCCTGGAAGCTCGCTTCGGTTTCCTCGACGTCCGCGAGGATCCGCACGCACCGTTCGTAGTACGCGGCGCCGTCCGGCGTGAGCGACAGCCGGCGCGTGGTCCGGTGCATCAGCCGCACGCCGAGGAAGGCTTCGAGATTCTGGATGATCGTCGTGACGGACGCTCGCGGCAGGCCGAGCGTTTCTGCTGCCTTGGTGAAGCTGCTTGTATCGACGACGCGAGTAAACACCTGCATGGCCTGAAGCCGGTCCATCACAACCTCCGCAATCTAATGAGCCCGCGAACAACAAGGCTGCGCTACCTCATGGGTAAACGCAGCCTCGGATTGTTCGGGGGCGTTGAATTGTGTTGCCGGATTATAGGCATTTATCCCAATGTCTGCCGGACTCAGAATTCGTTCCATCTCGAAATGGATGCCGCATCGTCATGGACGCTTCTGAATTCAGCAAATTCCTGAAAGCCGCGCTGCCCGCGCAAGCCACAGCGGGCGGGGCGCTGACGGTTGCCGAAATCGAAATTCCCGGCTACGCACAGGACATCGTGCTGCGCCTCTACCGTCGTCCGGACAAGACCGGGTTGCCAGTAGTGCTTTATTTCCACGGCGGCGGCTTCGTTCGCGGTTCGCTCGAAGACGCGGATTTCGCCGCGCGTTTTTTAGCAGAACGCTTACCAGCTCTCGTAGTGTCGGTCGACTATTCGCTCGCGCCGGCCTTTCCTTTTCCGGCCGCGCCGGAGGATGCGTATCGCGCCGCCGTGTGGGCCGCGACGCGCGCCCGCGCGTTCGGCGGCAATCCGAAGAAGATCGGGGTCGCGGGGCACGATGCGGGCGGCCAGCTCGCGAACTGCCTCGCCTTCATCGCCCGCGACCGCGGCGAGGTGTCGATCGCCGCGCAGGCGCTGTTCGGGCCGATGCTCGACCCGAGCATGACGCGCATCGGCGACGCCGAGCGCCTCGCGTCCGACATCACCGCGCGCGAATGCGCGGCCTGCTATCGCGCATACCTGCCGCAGGCGGCGCAGCGCATGCACCCGTACGCGGCGCCGATCGAATCGGTGCGCCTCGCGGGGCTGCCGCCGACGCTCGTCGTCACCGCGCAGAACGACGTGCTGCACGTCGAGGCGGAGAAATATGCGGGCTGCCTGATTTCGTCGGGCGTGCTCACGCAGGTGATCCGCTACCCGGACATCACGCACGCCGCGCTCGCCACGCACGAAGCCGCGTTCGAGGAAGCCGTGCGCTTCTTCCAGTGCCGTTTCCAGGCGCGCCAGCCGAACCGTTCCGAATAACCAGACCAATCCACGCTTACCGGAGATCCACATGGCCATCCTACGCACCACCCGTTCACGAATCGCGACCGCGGCGATCGTCACGCTCGCCGTCGTCGGCCTCGGCACGTTCGGCGCGATGCGCGTGAACGCGAACGCGCCCGAGAAAGCGGCGGCGCCGCTGCCCGAAGTCGACGTCGCGACCGTCGTGCCGCAGACCGTCACCGACTGGCAAAGCTATTCGGGCCGCCTCGAGGCGGTCGAGAAAGTCGACGTGCGCCCGCAGGTGTCGGGCACGATCGTCGCGGTGAATTTCAAGGACGGCGCGCTCGTGAAAAAGGGCGACGTGCTGTTCGTGATCGACCCGCGCCCGTACCAGGCGGAAGTCGATCGCGCCGCCGCGCAGCTTGCGGCCGCGCAGGCGCGCAACGGCTACGCGCAGACCGACTGGCAGCGCGCGCAGCGGCTGATCGGCGACAACGCGATCGCGAAGCGCGACTACGACGAGAAGCAGAACGCGGCGCGCGAAGCGAACGCGAACCTGAAGGCCGCCGAAGCCGCGCTGGAAACGGCGCGCATCAACCTCGGCTACACGCGCATCACGGCGCCGGTATCGGGCCGCGTGTCGCGTGCGGAAATCACGCTCGGCAACGTCGTGTCGGCCGGTGCGTCGGCCGCGCCGCTGACGACGCTGGTGTCGGTGTCGCCGATCTACGCGTCGTTCGACGCGGACGAGCAGACCTACCTGCAATACATCAACGGCGCGCGCAACGGCCGCAAGGTGCCGGTCGAGCTCGGCCTCGCGAACGAGACCGGCTACTCGCGCAGCGGCGAGATCGACTCGGTCGACAACCGGCTCGACACGTCGTCGGGCACGATCCGCGTGCGCGCACGCTTCGACAACGCGGACGGCACGCTCGTCCCGGGCCTCTACGCGCGCGTGAAGGTGGGCGGCAGCGCGCCGCACGAGGCGCTGCTCGTCGACGATGCCGCGATCAACACCGATCAGGACAAGAAGTTCGTGTTCGTCGTCGATCAGCAAGGCCGCGTGTCGTACCGCGAAGTGCAACCGGGAATGCAGCACGGCAACCGGCGCGTGATCGTGAGCGGGCTCGCGGCCGGCGATCGCGTGATCGTGAACGGCACGCAGCGCGTGCGCCCCGGCGAGCAGGTGAAGCCGCACATGGTCCCGATGACGGGCGGCGACGAGCCGTCCGCGCCGCTCGCGGGTACCGCGAAGCCGGCCGCACCGGCGAAGGCGGATTCGTAAGCGGCACGCCGCTTCGCATCCGCGTTCAACCAGACAGAGCAACCCATGAACATTTCCAAATTCTTTATCGACCGGCCGATCTTTGCAGGAGTCCTATCGGTGATCATCCTGCTCGGCGGGGTGATCGCGATGTTCCTGCTGCCGATTTCGGAATATCCGGAGGTCGTGCCGCCTTCCGTGATCGTGAAGGCGCAGTACCCGGGCGCGAACCCGAAGGTGATCGCCGAGACGGTCGCGTCGCCGCTTGAAGAGCAGATCAACGGCGTCGAGGACATGCTCTACATGCAGTCGCAGGCGAACAGCGACGGCAACATGACGATCACCGTCACGTTCAAGCTCGGCACCGATCCGGACAAGGCCACGCAGCTCGTGCAGAACCGCGTGAACCAGGCGCTGCCGCGCTTGCCGGAAGACGTGCAGCGGCTCGGCATCACCACGGTGAAGAGCTCGCCGACGCTGACGATGGTGGTCCACCTGATCTCGCCGGACAACCGCTACGACATGACCTACCTGCGCAACTACGCGCTGATCAACGTGAAGGATCGCCTGTCGCGGATCCAGGGCGTCGGTCAGGTGCAGCTGTGGGGTTCGGGCGACTACGCGATGCGCGTGTGGCTCGATCCGCAGAAGGTCGCGCAGCGCGGGCTGTCGGCCGAGGACGTCGTGCAGGCGATCCGCGAGCAGAACGTGCAGGTCGCGGCCGGCGTGATCGGCGCGTCGCCGTCGCTGCCCGGCACGCCGCTGCAACTGTCGGTGAACGCGCGCGGCCGTCTGCAGACGGAAGACGAGTTCGGCGACATCGTCGTGAAGACGACGCCGGACGGCGGCGTCACGCACCTGCGCGACATCGCGCGAATCCAGCTCGACGCGTCCGAATACGGGCTGCGCTCGCTGCTCGACAACAAGCCGGCCGTCGCGATGGCGATCAACCAGTCGCCGGGCGCGAACTCGCTGCAGATCTCGGACGAGGTGCGCAAGACGATGGCCGAGCTGAAGCAGGACATGCCGGCCGGCGTCGACTACAAGATCGTCTATGACCCGACGCAGTTCGTGCGTTCGTCGATCAAGGCCGTCGTGCACACGCTGCTCGAAGCGATCGCGCTGGTCGTGATCGTCGTGATCGTATTCCTGCAGACCTGGCGCGCGTCGCTGATTCCGCTGATCGCGGTGCCGGTGTCGATCATCGGCACGTTCTCGCTGCTGCTGGCGTTCGGGTATTCGATCAACGCGTTGTCGCTGTTCGGGATGGTGCTCGCGATCGGGATCGTGGTCGACGACGCGATCGTCGTCGTCGAGAACGTCGAGCGCAACATCGAGGGCGGGATGAACGCGCGGCAGGCGACCTACAAGGCGATGCAGGAAGTGAGCGGGCCGATCATCGCGATCGCGCTGACGCTCGTCGCCGTGTTCGTGCCGCTCGCGTTCATGTCGGGCCTGACCGGCCAGTTCTACAAGCAGTTCGCGATGACCATCGCGATCTCGACGGTGATCTCGGCGTTCAACTCGCTGACGCTGTCGCCGGCGCTGTCCGCGATCTTGCTGAAGGGGCACGGCGACAAGGAAGACTGGCTCACGCGCGTGATGAACCGCGTGCTCGGCGGCTTCTTCCGCCGCTTCAACAAGGTGTTCCATCGCGGCGCGGAGAACTACGGCCGCGGCGTGCGCGGCGTGCTGTCGCGCAAGACGCTGATGCTCGGCGTGTACCTCGTGCTGGTGGGCGCGACCGTGCTCGTGTCGAAGGTCGTGCCGGGCGGCTTCGTGCCCGCGCAGGACAAGGAATACCTGATCGCGTTCGCGCAGTTGCCGAACGGTGCATCGCTCGACCGCACCGAGAAGGTGATCCGCGACATGGGGGCGATCGCGCTGAAGCAGCCGGGCGTCGAGAGCGCGGTCGCGTTCCCGGGGCTGTCGGTGAACGGCTTCACGAACAGTTCGAGCGCGGGCATCGTGTTCGTCACGCTCAAGCCGTTCTCGGAACGGCACGGCAAGGCGCTGTCGGCCGGTGCGATCGCGGGTGCGCTGAACCAGAAATACGGCGCGATGAAGGATTCGTTCGTCGCGGTGTTCCCGCCGCCGCCGGTGCTCGGCCTCGGCACGCTCGGCGGGTTCAAGATGCAGATCGAGGATCGCGGCGCGGTGGGCTACGCGAAGCTGTCGGATGCGACCAACGACTTCATCAAGCGCGCGCAGCAGGCGCCTGAACTCGGCCCGCTGTTCACAAGCTACCAGATCAACGTGCCGCAGCTCAACGTCGATCTCGACCGCGTGAAGGCGAAGCAGCTCGGCGTGCCGGTGACCGACGTGTTCAACACGATGCAGGTGTATCTCGGTTCGCTGTACGTGAACGACTTCAACCGCTTCGGGCGCGTGTACCAGGTGCGCGTGCAGGCCGATGCGCCGTTCCGCCAGCGCGCGGACGACATCCTGCAGTTGAAGACGCGCAACGACAAGGGCGAAATGGTGCCGCTGTCGTCGCTCGTGACGGTGACGCCGACCTTCGGCCCGGAAATGGTCGTGCGTTACAACGGCTACACGGCGGCCGACATCAACGGCGGCCCGGCGCCGGGCTTCTCGTCGGGCCAGGCGCAGGCCGCGGTCGAGCGCATCGCGCACGAGACGCTGCCGCGCGGCGTGCGGTTCGAGTGGACCGACCTCACGTACCAGCAGATTCTTGCGGGCGATTCGGCGATGTGGGTGTTCCCGATCAGCGTGCTGCTCGTGTTCCTCGTGCTCGCCGCGCTGTATGAAAGCCTGACGCTGCCGCTCGCGGTGATCCTGATCGTGCCGATGAGCATTCTGTCGGCGCTGACGGGCGTGTGGCTCACGCAGGGCGACAACAACATCTTCACGCAGATCGGCCTGATGGTGCTGGTGGGGCTGTCGGCGAAGAACGCGATCCTGATCGTCGAATTCGCGCGCGAGCTCGAACACGACGGCAGGACGCCGCTCGAGGCCGCGATCGAGGCGAGCCGGCTGCGGCTGCGCCCGATCCTGATGACGTCGATCGCCTTCATCATGGGTGTGGTGCCGCTCGTTACGTCGACCGGCGCCGGTTCGGAAATGCGCCATGCGATGGGCGTCGCGGTGTTCTTCGGGATGCTCGGCGTGACGCTGTTCGGGCTGATGCTGACGCCGGTGTTCTACGTCGTGCTGCGTACGCTCGCGGGCGGCAAGATCCACGTCGCCGGCAAGGATTCGGCGGGGTACGGCGTGCCGGCGCCCGATGCTTGAGGACCAGAAAATGAATAACTTGCACAACACGAACGGCCTGATGCGCTTCGCGAAGGTGGCGGCCGCGAGCACCCTGCTCGCGACGCTGCTCGCCGCGTGCGCGGTGGGCCCCGACTACAAGCGTCCGGACGCGGCGGCGCCCGCCGCGTTCAAGGAAGCGCCGACCCTCGCCGCCGGCGAGCAGGCCGGCACGTGGAAGACGGCCGAGCCGTCGGATGGCGAACATCGCGGCGAATGGTGGAAGGTGTTCGGCGACCCGGTGCTCGATTCGCTCGAGGCGCAGGCGCTCGCCGCGAACCAGAACCTGAAGGCCGCGGCGGCGCGAGTCGAGGAAGCGCGTGCGGCGACGCGTTCGGCGCGCTCGCAATGGTTCCCGCAGGTCGGCGCCGGGTTCGGGCCGACGCGTGAGGGGCTGTCGTCGGCGTCGCAGTTCCAGCCGCAAGGTACGGGCCCGACCAACGCGACGCTGTGGCGCGCGCAGGGCACGGTGTCGTACGAAGCCGATCTGTTCGGCCGCGTCGGCCGCAACGTCGAGGCGTCACGTGCCGACCAGGCGCAGAGCGAGGCGCTGTTCCGCTCGGTGCAGCTCGCGCTGCAGGCCGACGTCGCGCAGAACTACTTCGAACTGCGCCAGCTCGATTCGGATCAGGACCTGTACCGCCGCACGGTCGAGCTGCGCGAGCAGGCGCTGAAGCTCGTGCAGCGCCGCTTCAACGAAGGCGACATCAGCGAGCTCGACGTGTCGCGCGCGAAGAACGAGCTGGCCAGCGCGCAGGCCGATGCGGTCGGCGTCGCGCGCCGGCGCGCGGCGTCCGAGCATGCGCTGGCCATTCTGCTCGGCAAGGCGCCGGCCGATTTCGCGTTCAAGGAAACGCCGATCGTGCCGGTCGCGGTGAAGATTCCACCGGGCCTGCCGTCCGCGCTGCTCGAACGCCGCCCGGACGTGGCGGCGGCCGAGCGCGCGATGGCGGCCGCGAATGCGCGGATCGGGCTGGCGAAGTCGGCGTACTTCCCGAAGCTCGACATCACCGGGTCGTTCGGGTATGAAGCATCGACGCTCGGCAACCTGTTCCTGTGGTCGAGCCGCACGTTCCTGCTCGGGCCGTTCGCCGGCACCGTGCTGACGCTGCCGCTGTTCGACGGCGGGCGCCGTGCGGCGGGCGTGCAGCAGGCGCGCGCGCAGTACGACGAACAGGTCGCGAACTACCGGCAGCAGGTGCTCGTCGCGTTCCGCGAGGTCGAGGACAATCTCGCCGATCTGCGCCTGCTCGACGACCAGATTCGCGCGCAGAATGCGGCCGTCAATGCTTCGCGCCGTGCGGCGACGCTGTCGCGGACGCAGTATCAGGAAGGGGAGGTCGCGTATCTCGACGTGATCGACAGCGAGCGGTCGGTGTTGCAGTCGCAGTTGCAGGCGAACCAGTTGACGGGGGCGCAGGCGGTGTCGACCGTCAATCTCATTCGTGCGCTCGGCGGCGGGTGGGGCGCGGCACCGACGGCGATCGGCGATGCAGGGGCCGGCAAGGCGGAAGTGGCTGGGCGCTGACGCTGCGGCCCTTGACGGGCGTGCTGCTCAAGCAAGTGGCTGATCGACGAACCCCGGTCCGTGGCAACGCGGACCGGGTTTTTTATGGGTCATCCAAATTTCCGTGGAGGAACGTCGGCGATCGGCCAGGAAGGGACACTCGCCGCGGCAAGCTGAATGGCCGTTGTCGTCGCCATGCCGAACGCCGCATCTAGCAAACGCGTCATATGCCACGTCTGTTGACCTTCGCGCCGGCTGACGCTCGAAGATGCGGGCACGATGCGTCTCCTTTCGTTCGCGCGAAACTAAATTGACGCGAGCAGAATCATGCGCTAACTGTGCGTCACGCCACGAGCAGACAAACAGCAGCGTGTCCCTTAGACTCTTGCCGCAATGACCATTGCGTGGCCGGAGGCTTCGTCAACGAGAGCATCCGGCAGATGTATCCGGTTCAGGGACGAATCGCCTTTGTCCATCCGATCAGCATCCGAGCGAGTCCCGAAAGGTTGGGCAACCGCATGGATGCGTTGCTGCGGCAAAGCCGCTCGGCCGTCGCGGTGAATCCTGTGAACAATAGAAGTATCTGCTGTATGACGACCAAGCTGTCATTCGAAATTCTCGAAGTGTTGGATGCAATTGACCGGACCGGTACATTCGCCGAGGCGGCCGAGTTGCTGCATAGAGTTCCGTCGACGCTCACTTACCTTGTGCAAAAGCTGGAAAGTGACCTGGAGGTCGAGCTGTTCGATCGCGGCGGCAGACGGGCGAGACTCACGGAAGCGGGTCGTGCTGTTGTGGAAGATGGGCGTCGTCTTTTGGACGCGGCTCGACACCTGGAGGCCAAAGCAAAAGGCATTCGAGACAGTTGGGAATCGGAGCTTCGACTATGCGTCGATGCAATCTTGCCAATCCAGTCCTTATGGCCGTATGTCCATGCCTTCTACGGCCTGGAGATGAATACCCAGCTAAGTCTTTCCACCGAGGTGCTTGGCGGCGTGTGGGATGCCCTGGTTACGCGGCGTGCCGATCTCGCGATCGGGGCGTTCGGCGAGCCGCCGCATGCGGCCAACATCGCGGCCCGGCCAATCGGAACCCTCCGGCACGTTTTTGTCGTGGCACCGGACCATCCACTCGCTCGCATGCCCGAGCCGTTGGAGAGCGAAACGATCGCAAGATATCGAGGTGTTGTCATCAGTGACACTTCTCGCGAACTGCAACCGCAATCCGTGGCCACCCGTGACGGACAGCCGCTGATCATCGTGCCGACGCTCGCAGCCAAACTGCAAGCACTGTGCGAAGGTATCGCTGTCGGGATGCTGCCCGATTTCGTGGCGAAAGAACCGATACACGAAGGCAGGCTGGTCGCGCGTCGCATTGTGGGTGTGCGCGAGTTCACGAATGGCTACCTCGCTTGGCGCGAGGACAAGGTAGGGAACGCTTTGAACTGGTGGATTGCGCAACTAGACAGCCCCGATCTGCTTGAACGGCTCCTGACGCCGCGTCAAGAGAGTAAAGGGCAGCCCGGGGCGCCCGCTTGCGCAGTCCGTTACCCAAGCGCGGAGTAACGGGCCCGTCAGTGCTACTGTCTGAGGACCTTCGCCGGTGCATGCAGTTGGACATTGGAGGGTCAGCCTGACACTGAACCTTGCCGTCGAGTTGCCGGGGCATCCGATGGCTGCAGCGGGTCGGAAGGCGACGTCCACGGAAATTTCCGAAGAACCTTTTTACCGCACCGCGTGCCGCAACTAACGGTCAATCTCACTCGGCACCTTCCGACGGGTGCGGCGGCGCTCACATCTCCGCGCGTTCGGCCCGCAGCGCCCGCACCAGCTCGCTTGACGCCTTGCCGAGCCCCATATGTTTCGGCCGCCGCAAATACACAGGCAACGGCAGCCCGTTGCGAATGTTCGCGAACACGAGCGACGCGAGTTCGCCGTCGGCCACATACCGGCCGATGACCGACTCCGGCAAATTCGCCCAGCCATGACCGGCCTTCACGAGCGCGATCGCGGTCGCCATGTCGGTCACCTTCCACGTGCGGTTGCCGATCAGCGGCCGCACGTCGGTGAGCGGCCGCTCCGGATCGGCGATCACGATCTGCCGGAACCCGGACAATCGCTCGATCGCCTCCGGATGCGCGGCTTCGGCAATCGCCGGATGGCCGGGCGCGGCGACCGCGATCAGCGTCTCGGTCCACAGCGCGTGAATCTGTTCCTGCGGATGCAGATCGAGCCCGCCGTACGCGACGCAAAGATCGACGGCGCCACGATGCAGCGCGTCGACGATCGCGTCCTGCGGCGCCGTGACGACGCTGACCGCGAGCGCCGGATATTTCACCGCGACGGCCGTCAGCGCGCGCGCAATCGGCGCGCCGTCAATTTCGGCGGCGAGCCCGAGCCGCAGCGAATCCTCGACGCCTTCCGACAAGTGCTGCGCATGCGCACGCAGCGCATGCAGCCGTTCGGCGATCGCGCGCGCGTCGGGCAGCAGCGCGGCCATCGCGGCGGTCGGCGTCGGCTCGCGCGAGCCGCGGTCGAACAGCACGAGGTCGAGCTCGGCCTCGAGGTTCGCGATCGCCATGCTGACCGCCGACGGCGTGCGGCCGAGCGCACGCGCGGCCGCCGAGAACGAGCCTTTGTCGATGACGGTCAGCAGCATGTCGATGTGATCGCTGGTCAGCATGGTCCGCCGGCTCCTGTCAGAAAAATTGAAACGACCTGACTTTTGCGGACGAAGTGCCCGCTGTAGTCTCGCCACCTGGTTCGAAACGAAGGTGGTCGGTCATGCAAGGATGGAAGAGACGCATAGTCTACGTCGTGATGTTCGAGGTGCTCGGCATCCTCGTCGCGTCGTCGGTGCTCGGCATGCTGAGCGGCGCGAGCGCGGCGACGAGCGGGCTGCTCGGCGTGATGATCTCGACGACGGGCGTCACCGTCAATTTTCTGTACAACCTCGGCTTCGAGGCATGGGAGCGGCGGCGCGCGGAAACGACGCGCACCGTCGGGCGGCGTGTCGTGCATGCGATCGGGTTCCAGGTCGCGCTCGTGACGTTCCTGATTCCGCTGATCGCGTGGTGGCTCGACGTGTCGTTATGGCATGCGTTCCTGTATGACGCAGTGCTGATCGTGTTCTTCCCGATCTTCACGTTCGCGTACAACTGGGCGTTCGACAGCGTGTTCGGGTTGCCGGATGCGGTGACGCGCAAGGCGGCGCCGGCGGCGTAATGTAGACGGATGCAGAGGGATGCGAAACGACGCGGACACCCGCGCCGTTTCGCTGCTGCAAGAGAGAGGAAGACAGGCGGCGCGCACGCCGCCCGCGGCATTACGCGGCGACGAACTCGTGCACGTAACGGTTGAACACCGCAGGGCTCGCGGCGTTCATCCCGTGCGATGCGCCGGCGACGGTCTGCCGTTGCGCATGGCCGATCCACTGCGACAGCGTGTCGACGTTGTGGCGGAACATCTTCGGGCTGCGCTGGCCGTCGATCAGCAGCGTGCGGCATGCGATGTCGCCAGCCGTGTGCTGCGAATACGCGGGCAGCGGGTCGCGCAACTGCTTCGGCAGCGTGCTTGCGTTGTCGATCGCCATCGTGCGAAAGCGCGACGTGCTCTTCTTCCATGCGCCGGGCAGGCTTACCGAATCGACGAACATCTCGAGGCCGGCTTCGACTTCGCCCTGCTCGATCAGGTTCACGGCCTTCGTGCGCAGCGCGATCGCGGCGGCCGGCAGCGCGGCTTCGCGCACGCCCGGCTGCTGGAGCGGGCCGCCCGGATCGGCGAGCGTCAGTGATTCGACGAGGTGCGGATGCTGGCGCGCGACGTTGAACGCGACGCTGCCGCCGCGCGAATGGCCGACCAGATGCACGGGGCCGAGATCGAGCGCGTCGATGAATTCGGCGAGCTCGTCGACGTGGTTCTGCCAGCTGAACTCGTCCTGGATGCCCGCTTCGACGGCCGGCCAGTAGTGGCTCAGGCTCGGCGCGATGCAGCGGTAGTGGGCCGATAGCGCCGCCAGTTGCGGATCCCAGTAGCGGTAGTCGCACAGCGAGCCATGCACGAACACCATCGGCGCACCGCCGCCCCGCTCGACATACGGCAGGCTGATGCCTGACGAAAGCGTCGCAAATTGCAGGTCGGGGTTCGCGAGCACGGACGGCTCGATTCGCATGTTCATGGCTGAAAGACTCAAAGGTGCGTCAACACGACGCAACTATGCATCACGGCGACCTGCAAGGAAAACGCATAATTTTCATCGTGACGATCAATTTTATTGATGGCTGCGCTGGAAACCCTTGTCGGAGCGTGGTCATGCGTCCAAGCCTTCAATCATCTGATGATTGATTGCAGCGCCGAAAGGGCGTGCGGCAGCCTGCGCGCACGCGCCTTTGCGTCGAGAAAGGAAGGGTGGTGCGTCAGCGCACCGTCAATGCGGGCGCGGTCTGAAGCTCGACGGGCAGATCGTTGTCGGCGGCAAACCGCATCGCGAACTCGAACGCATCGGCGCACACGGCGCGCAATTCGTCCGACACGAACAGGCATTTGACGCCGCCGTCGACGACGGGCATCGCGAGCCGCGACAGCGCGCACGGATAGCCGGGCCGCCGTTCGCCGACGAACAGCGTGATGACGCCCGCCAGGCGCTCGGGCCAGTCGCTCGGGCGGAAGGTTTTCCGCGCGCGCGTGACGCCGCGGATCAAGTGGCCATTGACGCGGCCGTGTTCGGTGATGTCGATGCGATCCATGCCGGAGTACGTGTCCTCGTGCGCGTCATTCGCCGCCGTCGGCCGCCGCGTCGCCGCGCGCGGGAATTCGCAGGTGGCGCAGCTTGTGATAGAGCGTCTTCTTCGGCATGCCGAGCGCCTCGCTCGCGTCCGCGACGTTGCCGTGGTGACGCCGCAGCATGTCCTCGATCAGCATCCGCTCGAAATACGCGAGCTGTTCCGCGAGCGTGCTGCCCACGGCCGGCGCCTCGCCGGACGACAGCAGGCTGTTGCCGGTGAGCCCGAGCACGAAGCGGTCGGCCACGTTCTGCAGCTCGCGCACGTTGCCGGGCCACGCGTGCGTCATCAGTTCGGACACCTGCGCGGCGGTAACCACCGGCGCCGGCTGCCCAAAGCGCCGCGCGGCCGCGAGCACGAAGTGCTCGAACAGCAGCGGCACGTCCTCGCGCCGCTCGCGCAGCGGCGGCAGCTCGATCTGCGCGACGTTGAGGCGATACAGCAAGTCCGCGCGAAAACGCCCGTCGGCCGCGAGTTCGGCGAGATCGGCCTTCGACGCGGCCACCACGCGGCAGTCGACCGGAATCAGGTCGTTCGCGCCGAGCCGCTCGACCACGCGCTCCTGCAGCACGCGCAGCATCTTGATCTGCAGTGCGATCGGCATCGTCTCGATCTCGTCGAGGAACAGCGTGCCGCCATCCGCCCATTCGATCTTGCCGATGCGCTTCTTGATCGCGCCGGTGAACGCACCGGCCTCGTGGCCGAACAGCTCGCTCTCGAACACCTGCTCGGGCAGGCCGCCGCAGTTCAGCGCGACGAAATGGGCGTCGCGCCGGCTGCCGAAGTCGTGCAGGCTGCGCGCGATCAACTCCTTGCCGGTGCCCGTCTCGCCCGTGATCAGCACCGACACCGACGTATCGGCGAGGCGCAGGATCTTCTTGCGCACGTCAGCCATCGCGGGCGACTTGCCGAGCACGAACGCCTCGATGCCCTGCCAGTTGTTCAGCGCCGCGCGCAGCCCCTGCACTTCGAGCGTGAGCCGGCGCTTCTCGACCGCGCGCGCGACGCGCCCGGCGATCACGTCCGACGAAAACGGCTTCTCGATGAAGTCGTACGCGCCGACCTGCATCGCGCCGACGGCCGTCGAGATGTCCGCGTGGCCGCTGATCAGCACGACCGGAATCTGCGCATCGATGGCCATCACGCGGTCGAGCAACTGCAGTCCGTCGATGCCCGGCATCCGCACGTCCGACACGATCACCACCGGCGCACCGGGCGCGACGTGCGCGAGCGCGTCGGCGGCCGACGCGAACGCGTCGACCGGGAACCCGGCGAGCGCGACAGCCTGCTCGACGCCGATCCGGACGTTTTCATCGTCCTCGACGACCAGCACCCGAATCTCATCTTCCATGCTCTGTCCTCTGTTGCGGCGTCGCCGCCGCGAATTCGATGGTGAACTGCGCGCCGCCTTCGTCGCGGTTCGTCGCGGCGATCCGCGCGCCGAACGCCTCGACGATGCGCGACGTGATCGCGAGGCCGAGCCCGAGGCCCTGGCCGCGCGGCTTGGTCGTGACGAACGGCTCGAACAGGTGCGGCAGCACGTCGGGCGCGATGCCGGCGCCGCTGTCGGCCACCGTGAAACGCACGCGGCCGGCGCCATCCGCATCGTCCACTTCGGCCGCCTCGATGACGATGCGACGCACCGGTGCGTCGTGCACCGCGTCGAGCGCGTTGCCAAGCAGGTTCACGATCACCTGCTGCAACTGGCTCGATTCGGCCGAGACGGTCGTGCCGGGCGCGATGTTGACGTCGAGCCGCACGCCTTCGTCGCGAATGCGCGCGTCGTAGATGAGCCGCGCATGCGCGACGGCCTCGTTCAGCGACACCGCGACGCGCTCGACGTCGGGCTTGCGCGCGAAGGTCTTCAGCTCGCCGGTAAGCACGGCCATGCCGTCGACCAGCTTGCCGACCCGTTCGAGATTCGCGAGCGCCGGCGCCGGCTGGCCGCGTTCGAAGAACGTGCGCGCGTTGTCGCACAGCGTGCGGATCGCGACGAGCGGCTGGTTCAGTTCGTGCGTGAGGCCCGCGGCCATCTGCCCGAGCACCGCGAGCTTGCCCGCGTGCACGACTTCCTGCTGCGACGCACGCAACCGCTGTTCGGTGCGCTCGCGCTCGTCGATCTCGCGCTGCATCCGCTCGTTCGCGGCCGTCAGCGCGGCCGTGCGCTGCGCGACGGTCAGCTCGAGCCGGTCGTTCGCGCGGCGCAGCGCGTCCTGCGCGCTCAGCCGCGCGAGGATCGCCCGGCGCCGCTGGATCGCATAGCCGACCAGCAGCGCGACGATCAGGAACGCGCCGGTGACGAACACGAACGCCGTTTGCTGCTGGCGCCGCGCGCCCGCGATGTCGAGCAGCACCATCAGCGAATCGCCGGCCTGCGGCGCGGGGCGCGACATCACGAGATAGCGCGTGGTGCGGCCGGCGTGGCGCGGATCGGGGAAGGTGCCGAACCACGCGGCCGAGCCGTGGTCGCCGATGCGGCGATAGGGCAGTGCGTCGACGGTGCGGCCCGCGTACTGGCGCGACGCCTGGATGTCGCGCTGCTGCTGCGCGGTGATCGGGCGCAGCGCGGTGAATTTCCACGCGGGCTCGGTCGAGATCACGACCACGCCGTTGCTGTCGACGACCATCGCGGCGACGCCCGGCGCACGCCACGCCGATTCGAGCGGGTCGACGCTGATCTTCACGGCGGCGACGCCGATCGGCGCGCCGTCGCTGCGCACCGCGCTCGCGAAGTAGACGCCCGGCACGCCGGTGTTGGTGCCGATGCCGAAGAAGCGGCCGCTGCCGCGCGCGAGCGCGTCCTTGAAATACGGCCGGTACGACACGTTGGTGCCGACGAAACTGATCGTCTCGTTCCAGTTGCTCGCGGCGATCACGTCGCCTTGCAGATCGATCACGTCGACCGCGCCGCTGCCCGCGTCGCGGTTCACGGCTTCGAGGTAGGTGTTCACCGCATGCACGAGTTCGGGCGCATCGTTCGGCGCGGCTTTCAGCATTGCCCGCACGCCGTCCTGCCGCGCGACCAGGCCGGGCAGGATCTCGAAGCGGCCGAGCTCGCTTTTCAGGCTCGACGCATACAGATCGAGCCGGTGCGCGCCGGCCTCCTCGAGCGCGTCGATCGCGCGTTCCCACGCGAAATCGACGGCCGCGCCGGCCACGCCGACGTACAGCACCGCGGCCGAAGCCCAGCCCCACCACGGGATTCCCTTGAAGCTCTTCTGCACGTTCGCCCTCATCGAAGCCCGTTACCGGCCGTCCGCCACCGGCCCTCCGCAACCGGCCCTCCGCAACCGGCCGTCCGCAACCGGCCGTCCGCAACCGGCCGTCCGCAACCGGCCCTCCGCTAGCGGCCCTCCCCGAACGACACGCGCCGCGCGCCGGCAGGGCCGGCGGCGGCGCGTGCGAAGCAGCCGGCGCGACGGTGCGCGCGACCGCGCGTTATCCGAAGTGCGCGACCAGGATCAGCGTGACCGTGACGACGATCGCGCCGCCGATGCGGGTGGCGATCTGCGCGAACGGCATCAGCTGCATCCGGTTCGCGGCGGTCAGGATCGCGACGTCGCCGGTGCCGCCTTGCCCGCTGTGGCAGGCGTTCACGATTGCGGTGTCGATAGGGTACATCTTCAGCAGGCGGCCGACCACGAAACCGGTGCCCATCAGCGTCGCGACGGTCGACACGATCGTGACCACGTTGACGATCGTGAACGCGGCGGTCAGCTTGTCCCACGGCGTCATCGCGACGCCGATCGCGAACAGCAGCGGATACGTGACGGCGGTCGAGAAGAACTTGTAGACGACGAACGCGCCTTCCTGCAGCGGCGGCGACACCGCGCGCGCGAGCTTCACCAGCACCGCGAGGAACAGCATCGCGACCGGCGCGGGCAGGCCGAACAGCTTGTGCGCCATCAGGCCGACGAGATACAGCGTGATCGCGGTGATGCCGGCGCCCGCGATGTGCGTGACGTCGACGTGGCCGCGGATCTCCTCGTTCTCCGGCGTCATGTCGCCGCTTTCGCCGACCTGCAGGCGGCCATTGCCGGTGAGATGCGGCAGGCGCTTGCCGAGCATGTCGAGCGCGCCCGACAGGATGATCGCGGTCAGGCTGCCGAGCATCACCGACGGGAGCACCATCGCGAACATCTCGCCTTGCGGCAGGTGCATCAGTTCCGAATAGCCGATCGACAGCGGAATCGCGCCTTCGCCGACGCCGCCCGCCATGATCGGCACGACGATGTACAGCAGCGTGTGGCGCGCGCCGAGGCCGAGCGCGGTGCCGACGGCCGTGCCGACGATCGCCGCGGCGACCGACCCGACGGCGAGCGGAACGAAGATCTTCACGAAGCCCTGGATCAGCACGCGGCGATCCATGCTCAGGATGCTGCCGACGATGATCGACGCGATGAACAGGTACAGGAAGTTGGTCGACTTCGTGAATTCGACCGTGAGGTTCAGCACCGGCTTCGGCAGCACGTGGTAGTACGTGAGCGCCGACGGCACGAAGGTCGCGAAGATCGCGGCCGCGCCGATGTTGCGCAGCAGCGGCAGGCGCTTGCCGAGTTCGGCGCAGGTGAAGCCGAAGAACGCGAGCACCGCGATCGCCATCGAGATCTCGCCGGGCACCTTGCCCGTCACCGCGAAGCCGACGATCAGCCCGAACAGGATCACGTAGATCGGCAGCGGAATGATGCCGATGCGGATTTCCATCAGCTTCCACCAGCCTTCCGGCCAGAAGCGTTCACGCGTGGCGGGACCGGCGGCGGCAATCGGTTCCGGATGGGACGGGGTGTGGATAGAGGTCTGCAAGACGTGTCTCCTGATGTTTGGAATGCCTGCATCGCTTCGCGGCATCGTGTGCCGTCTATTACGCAACCCCCGTGCCAGTATTCCGGCCTGCCGGAATATTTTTAAGGCATTGATTCATAAGGGATTTGTTTCGTCTGCGGAAAGGGGTTCCCGGTAGGCTGGCCGAGATTTCGGAATCGGCGCGGCGCTCAGGCCGAGATTTCGGCCTGGCGGCGGCCCGGGCGGCCGGCCACGCCAGCCGCCCGGGCCGCCGCCCGCCATATCGCCGCGCGCGATTTTCTTCGCACAATCGCTTCGTAGACCGCCCAACCGCCGCTCTCTATCATCGGCTGATCTTTTTCCGATGCGACGACGACCGTCCGGAGAACGCCCGCGCGTTCGCCGCGGCGTCGCTCATCCGTCGATACCGTCTTTGGACAGGAGAGTCGTTCCCATGCTGCATCCCGTGTTTTCCGCCCGCTTTTCCGCCGGCCGCGTGGCCAGCCTGGCCCGCCTGCTGACGGCCGCGCTGCTCGGCGTCGTGCTGCTGAACGGCGCGCGCGCCGACACCGCGCCGCTGAAGGTCGGCATCTCGACCAGTCCGCAGATCGAGGCGCTGAAGATCGCCGCGAAGGAGGCAAAAGAGCAGGGCCTCGACGTGAAGATCGTCGAATTCACCGACTGGAATACGCCGAACGCGGCGCTCGCGAACAAGGACATCGACGTCAACTACTTCCAGCACATCCCGTTTCTCGAGAACGCGAAGAAGCAGGGCGGCTACAACTTCATCTCGATCGCACCCGGCACGATCATGAAGATCGGCCTCTATTCGAAGAAGGTGAAAAGCTTCGCCGAGCTGAAGGACGGCGCGCGCGTCGCGATCGCGAACGATCCGGTCAACGGCGGGCGCGGGCTGTTGCTGCTGCAGCGCGCGGGGCTGATCACGCTGAAGCCGGGCGCCGACTACCGCGCGACGACGCACGACATCGTCGCCAACCCGAAGCACCTGAAGATCATTCCGCTCGAAGCGTCGCAGCTCGCGCGTTCGCTCGACGACGTCGATCTCGCGCAGGGCTACCCGAGCTTCATCAAGCTCGCCGGCACGACCGACCCGAACAGCGCGCTGCTGTTCGACGGCACCGAGAACAAGAACTTCGCGATCCAGTGGGTCGTGCGGCCCGAGAGCGCCAACGACGCGCGCATCCGCAAGTTCATCTCGATCTATCAGCACTCGCCGGCGGTGCGCAAGGCGCTCGACAACGCGTTCGGCTCGCTGTACGCGATCGCGTGGTGACGGAGGCGGCATGACGACGGCGAACCGCAAGAAGATCCTGCTCAACGCGTTCAACATGAACTGCGTCGGGCACATCAACCACGGGCTGTGGACGCATCCGCGCGACCGCTCCGCGCACTACACCGATCTCGACTACTGGGCCGATCTCGCGAGGACGCTGGAGCGCGGCAAGTTCGACGGAATCTTTCTCGCGGACATCGTCGGCGTGTACGACGTGTTCGGCGGCGGGCCGGACGCCGCGCTGCGCGAGTCGGTGCAGGTGCCCGTCAACGATCCGCTGCTGCTCGTGCCGGCGATGGCGCAGGTCACGCGGCATCTCGGCTTCGGCGTGACCGCGAACCTGACCTATGAGCCGCCGTACCTGTTCGCGCGCCGCATGTCGACACTCGATCATCTGACGAAAGGGCGCGTGGGCTGGAACATCGTCACCGGCTACCTCGACAGTGCCGCGCGCGGGATGGGCCTCGCGCAGCAGATCGGCCACGACGACCGCTACGAGCGCGCCGACGACTACATGGACGTCGTCTACAAGCTGTGGGAACAGAGCTGGGACGACGACGCGGTGATCCGCGACGCGCAGGCGCGCGTGTTCGCGCAGCCGGGCAAGGTGCGGCGCGTGACGCACGACGGGCCGTTCTATTCGATCGATGCGATTCATCTGAGCGAACCGTCGCTGCAGCGCACGCCGGTGCTGTACCAGGCCGGCTCGTCCGCGCGCGGCGTCGAGTTCGCGGGCCGTCACGCGGAATGCGTGTTCGTGAACGGGCAGAGCAAGGCCGCGGCGCGCGCGGCGGCGCTCGACATTCGCGCGGCCGCCGCACGGCAGGGGCGCGACCCGGCGTCGATCAGGATCTTTGCCGGCGTGAGCGTCGTGACGGCCGAGACCGAACTGCTTGCCCGCGAAAAGTTCGACGAATACCGGCGCTACGCGAGCCCGGAAGCCGGCCTCGCGCATTTCGCGAGCTCGACCGGCATCGACTTCGCGAAGTACGGCCTCGACGAGCCGATCTCGTACGTGAAGACCGATTCGATCCAGTCGGCCGTCGACGCGATCTCGCGCAAGAGCACGACCGGCACGTGGACCGTGCGCCGGATGCTCGAACAGATGTCGCTCGGCGGCCGCTACGCGCCGATCGTCGGTTCGCCGTCGCAGGTCGCGGACGAGCTGCAGTCGTGGATCGACGAGACCGGCATCGACGGCTTCAACCTGACGCGCACCGTGATGCCCGAGTCGTTCGAGGATTTCGTCGACTGGGTCGTGCCCGAGCTGCAGAACCGCGGCGTCTACAAGGAAGACTACGATCCCGCGCCGACGCTGCGCGAGAAGCTGTTCGGCGCGGGCCCGCGCCTGCCCGCCTGGCACACCGGCGCGCGGCATCGGCCGGCGGCCGTGGCCGAACCCGCGCATCCCGCGCATGCCTGAACGTGACGGAGCGAAGCGATGACGCAATTGTTCGATACGCTGGGTTTCATCGAGGCGTCGGCCGTGCGGGCCGGGGCAGGCGGCGGTGCGGCAGCGCATGACGAAGCCGTGACGCCGGCAGACGGCGCGGCCGTGTCGCTGGAGCAGGTCGGCAAGGTATTCGCGACGCCGCGCGGCCAGGCGGCCGCGCTGCGCGACGTGACGCTCGATGTGCGGCGCGGCGAGGTGTTCGGGATCATCGGCCGCAGCGGCGCCGGCAAGTCGACGCTGCTGCGGCTCCTGAACGGCCTCGAACGGCCGAGCTCGGGCCGCGTGCGCGTGCAGGGCGTCGACGTCGGCGCGCTCGACGAGGACGGCCTCGTCGCGTTGCGGCGCCGCACCGGCATGGTGTTCCAGCATTTCAACCTGCTGTCCGCGAAGACGGTGTTCGAGAACGTCGCGCTGCCGCTGAAGATCGCCGGCGTGCCGAAGGCCGAGCGCGCGCGCAAGGTCGACGCGCTGCTCGATCTCGTCGGGCTCGCCGCGAAGCGCGACGCGTATCCGGCGAGCCTGTCGGGAGGGCAGAAGCAGCGCGTCGGCATCGCGCGGGCGCTCGTGCACGATCCGGAGGTGCTGCTGTGCGACGAAGCGACGTCGGCGCTCGATCCGGAAACCACGCAATCGATCCTCGCGCTGCTCGCCGACATCAACCGCCGCCTCGGTCTGACGATCGTGCTGATCACGCACGAGATGGAAGTGATCCGCGCGGTGTGCGACACGGTCGCGGTGATCGAACAGGGCGAAGTCGTCGAAACGGGGCCCGTGTGGCGCGTGTTCGGCGATCCTCGCCACGGCGCGACGCGCGCGCTGCTGAGCACGCTGCAGCACGACTTGCCGGCCGAACTGGCCGCGCGCGTGCGGCCGCTGCCCGAACAATCCGCGCTGCCCGACGGCGCCCGGATCGTGCTGGACGTCCGCTATACGGGCGAGAGCGGCGGCGAGCCGGACGTCGGCGCGCTCGCGGCGGCGCTCGGCGGCTCCGTGCGGTTCCTGCACGGCGGCATCGAAAGCATCCAGGGGCACGCGCAGGGGCGGCTCGTGATCGCCGCGACGCCGCGTGCGGATGACGCCGGCGCGTCGGTGGCGCACGGCGCGGCGGTCGCCGCGCTGCTCGAGCGCGCGCGCCGTCATGCGAATCATGCGGAGGTGCTCGGCTATGTTTGAGCTCTGGTGGCCCGAACTGCTCGACGCGATCCGCGACACGCTGTCGATGGTCGCCGCGTCGGCCGCGATCGCGGCGCTGATCGGCATCCCGCTCGCGGTGATCCTCGTGACCACCGCGCCCGGCGGCATCTACGCGCGGCGCGGCGTGAACGCGGTGCTCGGCGCGCTCGTCAACGTGTTCCGCTCGACCCCGTTCATCATCCTGCTGGTCGCGCTGCTGCCGTTCACGCGCGTGCTGATCGGCACGACGATCGGCGTGTGGGCGGCCGTCGTGCCGCTGTCGATCGCCGCGATCCCGTTCTTCGCGCGAATCGCCGAAGTGAGCCTGCGCGAAGTCGATCGGGGGCTGATCGAGGCCGCGCTCGCGATGGGCGCGAAGCGCCGCCACATCGTATGGCACGTGCTGCTGCCGGAGGCGCTGCCGGGCATGCTCGGCGGCTTCACGATCACCGTCGTCGCGCTGATCGGCTCGACCGCGATGGCGGGCGCCGTCGGCGCGGGCGGCCTCGGCGATCTCGCGATCCGCTATGGCTATCAACGTTTCGACACCACCGTCATGGCGACCGTGATCGTGATCCTGATCGCGCTCGTCTCGGCCGTGCAAATCACGGGCGACCGCCTGGTCCGACGCGTGACCCGGCGTACCTGAGCGACGCCACGAGCGTCTGCTCGTTTCATTCCTGATCCTGAGAGAAAAAACCTATGACCTTGCCCATCGGCGCGCCGCGCGAATGGAACGGACAATTCGAGGAAGCGCTGTTTCTGGAGGTGGCGCGACGCCATCGTCCGGACTTCCCCGACAAACTCGCGACGCCGCCGCGCGAGCCGCGCAACGACGACGAACTGGCCGCCGTCGCCGATTACTACACGAAGATGGCGTCGCACGATCTCTTCATCGTGCAGGTCGTCGCGAAGGCGATCGACACGCTGTTCCGCGACGATCCGCATTTCCAGCTGATTTTGTCGCGCCAGCTCGGCGACGACGGCGCGCACGCGGTGATCGGCCGCGAGCGCGTAACCGAACTCACCGGGCGCGATCCGCTGCCGGAAGTCGACCGGCTCGTCGCCGCGCACTGGGCGCGCATCGGCGACATCGCGGTGCGCGACGTCGCGGGCTTTCTCGCGTTCGAATGGCATTACGAGCTGCACATCCTCGCGAAGCTGTGGATCCAGCGCAAGACGGGGCGTATCGGCGACAGCGCGATGCGCGAGCACGGCGAGAACCGGATCCGGCCGGACGAGGAATGGCATCGCGTGCAGATCGTCCAGTGGTGGTTCGACACGCTGCACGCGCTTGCGCCCGCCGAGCGCGACGCGCTGATCGATCGCGTGATCGCGGCCGACGAGGAAACCCAGGCGCGGCTCGACGGCTATCTGCATGACGAGTACGCGCATACCGCACTGGTATTCGGCGCGGATATCGCGGAATATCGTGCGATCTACGACGACTGGCGGCGCGAGATCCTGTCGCGGCTGACCGGCCGCCGGCTCGGCGCGCTCGTACCGCTGTCGGGCGAAACCGTTGAACAGGAAGCTGTCGCATGAACGATCCACGCGGCCCGGCGACGCTGGCGCCGGATACCGATACACCGGCCGTCGACCGCGCTGCGCTGGCCCGCGCGATCGACGCGCTGCGCGTGAGCGCCGCCGAGCGCGACCGCGCGGGCGGTCATGCCGCGCGGGAGAAGCAGTGGCTCGCCGACGCGGGCCTGCTGACGCTCGCGGTGCCGCGCGCGTTCGGCGGGCAGGAAGCGGCGTGGCCGGCGATCTACGACGTGATCCGGCAGGTCGCGCGGGTCGACAGCGCGCTCGCGCATCTCGTCGGCTTTCAGTGCCTGCAGGTGGTGAGCGTCGACGTATGGGGCAACGCCGCGCAGCGCGAGCGCTACCTGCGCGGCACGGTGGACGGGCGCTGGTGGTGGGGCAACGCGGTCAATCCGCTCGACACGCGGCTCGTGGCCACGGCGACGCCCGACGGCGGCTACCGGCTCGACGGCGTGAAGGGCTTCTGTTCCGGCACGCGCGGCTCGCAGCGGATGACGGTGTCCGCGCACGATCCGGCCGTCGGCCGCACCGTGTTCGGCGTGGTGCCGACCGATCGGGCCGGAATCACGGTCAACGACGACTGGGATCCGGTCGGCCAGCGCCAGACCGACAGCGGCAGCGTGCGCTTCGACGGCGTGACGCTCGCGGCGGACGAAGTGCTGCATCGCTCGGAAGCGCCGCCGACGCCGCGCGCGACATTGCGCACGCTCGTGTCGCAGCTCGTGCTGACGAACCTGTTCGTCGGCCTGGCGGAAGGCGCGCTGGCCGAGGCGCGCGACTACGTGCGGCAGCATGGCCGCCCGTGGGTTCATTCGGACGTCGAGCGGGCCGAAGACGATCCGTACACGCTGCAGCGCTTCGGCGACATGCGTGTGCGTGCGATCGCCGCGGCGGCGCTGGCCGATCGCGCGGCCGTCGCGTTGCAGCACGCATGGGCGCGGCAGGATGCGCTGACAACCGACGAACGCGCCGAAGTCGCGCTCGCGGTATCCGAAGCGAAGATCGTCGCGCAGCGCGCGGCGCTCGACAACGGCGAGGCGCTGTTCGACGCATGCGGCGCGCGCGCGACGGCCGCGTCGCTGGGCCTCGACCGCTTCTGGCGGAACGCGCGCACCCACACGCTGCACGATCCGCTCGACTACCGGCTGCGCGATGTGGGCCGGTTCGCGCTGACCGCGGAATTGCCGCAGGCGTCGCTCTATACGTGAAGGCGGCCCGCCCTCTGCGCCGTGGCGCCGATGGCGGGCCGTCGGGCGTCAGGGGCAGCGCCCTGACGCGTCGTTGTCGCAAGCCGATTACCAGCGGTAGCCGACGCCCGCCCCCGCGCCGAACGAGCCGTGCCCCGACACCGCCGTCGTGACCGAGCCCTTGACGAGCCATTTCGCCGTCGCGACGGACAAGCCGACCGCCATCGCGCTTTGACCGCCGTACGTGCCGCCGCCGAGCGCGACGACCTTCTCGCCCGGCAGCACGGCTTGCGGCAGGTTCGCCATCGCGATCGCGCTGGCCGTGCCCGCATTCGCGTCCTTGCGGTACTTCGACATTTCCTCGCGCACGGAGTTGATCGCACCGTTCAACTGGCGCACGTTCACGCCGTCCGTCGGTGCGGTGCCGTCCGCCACGTTGGTCAACTGGCGCTCGGCCCCGGGCGAGCCGATCGACACCGTGTTGTCCCGATCGGCAACCGAATTCGCGCCCAGCGCCACGGCGTTGTTCGCGGTGGCCCGGCTGTTCGTGCCGATCGCGGTCGAATCCGTGCCGGACACGTTCGAGCCCGTGCCGATCGCCGTTCCGTTCGCCGCCGTGACTTTCGAATTCGTGCCAATGGCCGTTCCGTTCGTTGCGGTGACCGTGGCGTTGACGCCGACAGCCGTACCGTTGTCGCCCGAGACGTTCGAGCCGTTGCCGACCGCGGTGCCGTTCGTCGCGGTGACCGACGTATTCGTGCCGATCGCGGTGTCGGTCGGGTTCGTCACCGTGCCGCCCGGGACGCTCGACGAGATCTTGCCGACGGTCGTCGTGAGATTGGCCAGGTCCGCCGTCAGCGTCGACACCTGATTGGCGATCGAGAAGAGCTGCGAGCCGTTCACCGCATCGGTGCTGGTCGCGCTGATGGCGCCAGCCGCGACGTTGACGATCTGACGCTCGGCACCCGCGCTGCCGACGCTGACCACACCGACCGGCGTGCCCGCGAAGCCGCTGTAGGTCACGCCGTTGAGCGCCACGCTGTTGACGGTCGTATAGGCGCGCGTGGTCGCGTTCGCGCCCAGCGCGACGGAGTTCGCGTCGGCGGCGTTCGCTCCTTCGCCGATGGCGACCGCGTTCACGGCGGAGGCCGTCGCACGGGCAATGGCGACGCTGCCGGTCGCGGATGCCGAGCTGTCGACACCGAGCGCGACCGCATCGGCCGCGCCGGCATTGGCCTGGAAGCCGAGAGCCGTACCGCCTGCGGCAATGCTGCCCTTGCCCACGGCCGTCGAGAACGTCGCGGTGGCGCTCGCGCCTTGCCCGACCGCTGTCGACTGGTCGACGGCGAATGAGCCCTGACCGAAGGCGGACGCCGTGGCGCCGTTCGCGATGGCGCCGTTGCCGACCGCCGTTGCCTGAGTGCCGACTGCGCTCGAAGCCGTTCCGATCGCCGTCGCCTGGTCGCCGGTCGCCACGGCGTTTCCGCCGACGGCCGTCGCGAACGTACCGGTCGCGGCCGCCATGCGGCCGATCGCGACGGTCTCGCTATAGGCGCCGGTCGACGAGCCCGAATTCGCGACGGCCGCCGTGCCGATCGCGATGTTGTCGCAGCCGGTTGCCGCGGCCGGATACGTGCTGCTGCCCGAAATGGCGATGTTGCCGACGCAGCCCGCGGACGTTTCGGTCGAAGTGCCGTTTTGCACATAGTCGGCTCGCGCGGGCGCGGAAGCGGCAAATGCGGCCACGGCTGCGCTGACCGTGACGGCAAGCGCGACCTTCGATGTGCGCGGTGCGCGTTGTACGGAATTTCCCAACCCTTGATGATGCGTGTTCATTTGTTTTCCTGAGCTCGATGTAAAAATCGTGTTGTGGCTTGCATGGTCCCCGCCCGCCATCCCGGTTGCATCGATTCGTTCGTGTCTCTTTCGTGACGGATATCGATTTTTCGATCTGTAAAAATGAAAGGTCTACTAACGAAATTTAACCTTCGTCGGTCTCGACGCGACGGGAGCCGGGCGCGGATTACGGCGACTTGCTTGTTTCCGTCACGGCTGTGTCAAAACTTCGCGAGTCCGAAGTCCGAATCGCGACGACGCATTTTGATGGATTCGAGTCGCGCGCATGTTTGCCGCGGCGGCTGAACGCTATGCTTCGGCAGACATTCGTCGAGTGGGGGTGTGATGAGGCAGTGAGCGATAACCGGCGCCGAGCAGCCGGGTTGCCGACGATCACGTGCTCGCTGGCGAGGAAGAGGAGGCGGCGACGCTGCCTGATGCATGTGCTCGCGCCGGCGGCGGCACCGGCCTGCGCTTGCCGGTGGTCCACATGAAGACGGGATCCGTGCGACGCGCTGCGTTGTCGGCGCGTCACTGCGCCGGCAACGCGTCCGCCAGCGCCCGCATCGCGTCCACCGTTTCCGGGTTCGCCGGAAAGAACGCCTCGATCGCGAGTTCCGACAGCGTCACGTCGACCGGCGTGCCGAACACCGTCGTCGTACTGAAGAACGTCAGCTCGCCGTTCGCCGTGCGTAGCCGCAGCGGCACGGCGATATCCGCGAAATCGGTGCGTGCGTGCGAATCGTCGGGCTGGCCGGCCGGCGCCGGATACGCGGCGAGCTCGTCGCGCAGCGCATGCAGCGTGCGGTCGCCGCTTGCGTCGATCTGCCGCTGCAGCCGATGCAGGATATGCGCGCGCCATTCGTGCCAGTTGACGATCTGCGACGCGAGACCGTCCGGATGCAGGCTCAGTCGCAGCACGTTGACGGGCGGCTGCAACAGCGCCGGATCGGCCTGCGCGACCAGCGCGCCGAGCATCCGGTTCGCGGCGAGCAGCGTCCAGTGGCGATCCACCGCAAGCGCGGGGTAGGGCTCGTGGCCGCGCAGCACGGCTTCGACCGCGTGGCGCGCGGCATCGAGCTGCGGATCGGAGAACGGCCGCTCGCGAAACAGCGGTGCATAGCCGGCCGCGACGAGCAGCGCATTGCGTTCGCGCAGCGGCACGTCGAGGCGCTCCGCGAGGTGCAGCACCATCTCGCGGCTCGGCTGCGTGCGGCCCGATTCGACGAAGCTCAGGTGTCGCGCGGATACGTCCGCCTCCAGCGCGAGCGCCATCTGGCTCAAGCGCCTGCGTTGACGCCACGTGCGCAGCAGCGGGCCGATGCCGGATACGCGGCCGGCGGACGGGGGAAGCGAATGGAGGGCGGCGGTCGAGTTCATGGTGGAGATGATAGGCAATCCTGCGCGCGTCGGGCATTACCCGGCAGGTAAGCATTCCAGGCCGGCGTGCTTCGCCGCTTGAGTCGATTCCGCCGGCTGTCACCGTGGCCTCCCTCCCGCCCCGCATTTCGCTCCCTGGCGCGTCGCGCCGCTGCGTTACCATAGCCCCCGTGCCACCTGAGAGGCGGCGCCGGACCCGCGGCCACGATGCCAGGGCCGGACGCCGCGCACATCGACAACAAGGCATTCCAGGGGAATCCAACAATGAAAAAACTTGCCGTCCGGCTCGCCTGCGTGGCGACGCTCGCCCTCGCCGCGACCAGCGGCCACGCGCAGACCGAAGCCGCGCAGGTCGAAATGAGGGCCGCCGCCGCGGCCGCCAACGAAGCGGTCGTGAAGGGGCCGACCGACATCGACGTGAAACACGAAGCCGTGCTGAAGCTGAAGGCCGGCGAGTCGTTCGTGCCGGCCGCCGAAGCCGGCCGCTACCTGCGCTCGATGGGCAACGCGATCGACGAATCGAAGCTGGTCGGCCTCGTGCTGCCCGACGATCCGGACGCCGACTGGATCTCGGTCGTGTCGTTCGAGCCGAGCGGCTACATCCGCGACGACGACGCGAAGGACTGGAAGCCCGACGAGCTGCTGAAAAGCCTGCAGGCCGGCACCGAGGAAAACAACCCGGCGCGCAAGGCGCGCGGCCTGCCCGAAACCGAGGTGGTCGGCTGGGCGAAGGCGCCCGCGTACGACGCGGCCACGCACCGGCTCGTGTGGTCCGCGATCATCCGCGACAAGGGCGCGGCGCCGAATGCGGGGACCGACGGCGTGAACTACCGGACGCTCGTGCTCGGCCGCGACGGCTACCTGTCGCTGACGATGGCGTCGACGCTCGCCGACCTGCCGAAGTACAAGGCATCGGCCGACGCGCTGCTGTCGAACATCCGCTTCAACGACGGCAAGCGTTACGCCGACTTCAACCAGTCGACCGACCACGTCGCCGAGTACGGGCTCGCGGCGCTGATCGTCGGCGTCGGCGCGAAGAAGCTCGGGCTGCTCGCGCTGATCGGCGCGTTCGCGGTGAAGTTCTTCAAGATCGGCGCGGTCGCGCTGCTGGCCGGCGGCGCGGCGCTCAAGCGTTTCTTCGGGCGCAAGCCGAAGGCGGCCGCGGTGCCGGCCGTCGCCGACGCATCCGACGCGGCCGCCACGGAGCGCAAGGAATGACGAAGCTGCTGCTGCTGATCTTCGGCGGGCTGAAGCTCGGCAAGGTGCTCGTATCGGCCGGCACGATGCTCGCGTCGATCGCGGTCTATGCGCTGTTCTACGGCTGGCGCTTCGCGGCCGGTTTCGTCGCGTTGCTGCTGGTGCACGAAGCCGGCCACTACGTCGCCGCGCAGCGGCGCGGGCTCGACGTCGGGCTGCCGACCTTCATCCCGTTCGTCGGCGCGTGGATCGAGTTGAAGGCGATGCCGCACGACGCGGAAACGGAAGCGTACGTCGGCCTTGCCGGGCCGTTCGTCGGCACGCTCGGCGCGCTGGCCTGCTACGCGGCCGCGCGCCACACCGACAGCAACCTGCTGCTCGCGCTGTCGTACACGGGTTTCTTCCTCAATCTGTTCAACATGATTCCGCTGTCGCCGTTCGACGGCGGGAGGATCACCGCGGTGCTGTCGCCGCGCATCTGGTTCGCGGGCGTACCGGTGTTGATCGCGCTGTTCGCGTATCGGCCGAGCCCGCTGCTGATCGTGATGGCGATCCTCGCGCTGCCTCAGTTGAAGCGTGCGTGGCGCTACGATCCCGACGCGCCGGAGAACCGCGCGTACTACGCGACGTCGATCGAGACGAAGACGACCTACGCGCTCTGCTACGTCGGCCTGGTCGCATTCCTCGCGCTGATGACGTCCGGCGTGCACGACATGCTGCGTGCCGTGCACGCGTCGACCTGACGTCGATCCGATGCAAAAACGGCGGCCGCTGTTACGCGGCCGCCTCTTTCCCGAGGTCGAGCCTCACGCGTCGCGATGACGCAGTTCGACGCGCTTGATGTCCTTCACGATCACGAGATAGCTGAACACGGTGACGAGCGCGTTCAGCCCGACGAACACGAGTGCGCCGTTGAACGAGCCGCTCGCGCCGACGAGATAGCCGATCGCGATCGGCGCGACGATGCCCGCCGTGTTGCCGAACATGTTGAACAGGCTGCCCGACAGGCCGATCGCTTCCTTCGGCGCGGTATCCGCGACGACGGCCCAGCCGAGCGAGCCGATCCCCTTCCCGAAGAACGACACGGCCATCAGCGTGATCACCAGCGCTTCGCTGTCGACGTAGTTGCAGCCGATGATCGCCATCGACAGCGCCATCCCGCCGACGATCGGGATCTTGCGCGCCAGCGTCAGCGAGACGCCGCGGCGGATCAGCGCATCCGACAGCATCCCGCCGAGCACGCCGCCGAGGAACCCGCAGATCGCCGGCAGCGACGTCATGAAGCCGGCCTTCAGCAGCGACATCCCGCGCGCCTGCACGAGGTAGATCGGGAACCACGTGAGGAAGAAGTACGTGAGCACGTTCACGCAGTACTGGCCGAGGTACACGCCGATCAGCATCCGGTTCGACAGCAACTGGCGCACGTAGTACCAGCCCGCCACGCGGCTGCCTTCGGAAGCGCCGCCGCCGCGCGCGCCGGCGGGCTGGCCGCTCGACCGCACGAGCCCGCCGCCCTGCTCGATATGGTCGAGTTCCGCGCGGTTCACGGCCGGATGGTCGGCCGGGTCCTTCACGACACGCAGCCACAGGAACGCGAGCGCGATGCCGGCCACGCCGAGCCACAGGTACACCTGGTGCCAGCCGTACGCATGCGTGAGCCAGGCCATCAGCGGCGAGAACACCACGGCCGCGAAGTACTGCGCGGCGTTGAAGATCGCCGACGCGGTGCCGCGCTCGGCGGTCGGGAACCAGCTCGCGACGACCTTCGCGTTCGCCGGAAACGCGGGGGCCTCCGCGATGCCGACCGCGAAGCGCATCGCGAACAGCGCGGCGACCGCGAACGCGGCGCTGCCGCCGAGGCCGATCGTGCTCTGCAGCAGCGTGAACGCCGACCACAGGAAGATGCTCGCCGCATACACGCGCCGCGCGCCGAAGCGGTCGAGCAGCCAGCCGCTCGGCAGTTGCGCGAGCACGTACGCCCAGCTGAACGCCGAAAAGATGTAGCCCATCGTCACCGGGTCGATGCCGAACGCCTTGCGGATCGGCGTGCCGGTGATCGACAGCGTCGCGCGGTCCGCATAGTTGAGCGTCGTGACGACGAACAGCATCGCGAGGATCCAGTAGCGCACGGCGGTCCGGCGCGCGGTGCGCGCGAGATCGAGCGGAAGATCGCGAGGGGAGGTCTGATTGTTCACTTTAAATGTACGTCGTCGTATGACATGGCCGAAAGTTTATTGACGATGGCCGAATTCAGAAACCTCGGGTTTTCCCTCTGAAGGCCTCGTCACAATGTGGGAAAGTCGTGATTCGCTGGCCGGACAAGGCCGGCGGAGTGTATCGTCGGCGCCTTCGCAGGCGGCGCGAACGATGTCATGATGTCGGCAGACATCGTATCTGTTGCGCTACAATGCGCTATCTATTCCCGAACCACGGAGCACACCCCATGCAACTGACAGGAGAGATGCTGATCGGCGCCGAAGCGGTGGTCGGCTCGGCCGGCACCTTGCACGCGTTCGATCCGACGAAGGGCGCGCCGATCGAGGCCCCGGCGTTCGGCGTCGCGACGCAGGCCGACGTCGACCGCGCGTGCGAGCTCGCACGCGACGCGTTCGATGCGTACCGCACGCAGCCGCTCGCGGCCCGCGCGGCGTTTCTCGAAGCGATCGCCGATGAAATCGTCGCGCTCGGCGACGCGCTGATCGAGCGCGCGCACGCCGAAACGGGGCTGCCCGTCGCGCGGCTGCAGGGCGAGCGCGGCCGCACCGTCGGCCAGCTTCGGCTGTTCGCGCGCGTCGTGCGCGACGGACGCTTCCTCGCCGCGTCGATCGATCCCGCGCAGCCGGCTCGTACGCCGCTGCCGCGGTCGGACCTGCGGCTGCAGAAAGTCGCGCTCGGGCCCGTCGTCGTGTTCGGCGCGAGCAACTTCCCGCTCGCGTTCTCGGTGGCCGGTGGCGATACTGCGTCGGCACTCGCGGCGGGCTGCCCGGTGATCGTGAAAGCCCATGAAGCGCATCTCGGCACGTCCGAGCTGGTCGGCCGCGCGATCCGCGCCGCCGTCGAGAAAACCGGCATGCCGGCCGGCGTGTTCTCGCTGCTGATCGGCCCCGGCCGCGTGACCGGCGCGGCGCTGGTCAGCCATCCGGCGATCCAGGCCGTCGGTTTCACCGGTTCGCGGCAGGGCGGGATGGCGCTCGTGCAGCTCGCGAACGCGCGTCCGCAGCCGATTCCGGTCTATGCGGAAATGAGCAGCATCAACCCCGTCGTGCTGTTCCCGGCCGCGCTGGCCGCGCGCGGCGACGCGATCGCGACGGGCTTCGTCGATTCGCTGACGCTCGGCGTCGGCCAGTTCTGCACCAATCCGGGCCTCGTGCTCGCGATCGACGGCCCCGATCTCGACCGCTTCGAGACGGCCGCCGCGCAGGCGCTCGCGAAGAAGCCGGCCGGCGTGATGCTCACGCCGGGCATCGCCGATGCGTACCGCAACGGGCGCGGCAAGCTGGCCGAACTGCCGGGCGTGCGCGAAATCGGCGCGGGCGAGGCCGCGCAGAGTCACTGCCAGGCCGGCGGCGCGCTGTACGAAGTCGGCGCGCAGGCGTTCCTGGGCGAGCCGGCGTTCGGCCACGAAGTGTTCGGGCCGGCGTCGCTGATCGTGCGCTGCCGCGATCTCGACGAAGTCGCGCGCGTGCTCGACGCGCTCGAAGGCCAGTTGACGGCCACGCTGCAAATCGACGCCGACGACAAGCCGCTCGCGCGCCGGCTGCTGCCGATCCTCGAACGCAAGGCCGGGCGCCTGCTGGTCAACGGCTACCCGACCGGCGTCGAGGTGTGCGACGCGATGGTGCACGGCGGGCCGTTCCCCGCGACGTCGAACCCGGCCGTCACGTCGGTCGGCGCGACCGCGATCGAGCGTTTCCTGCGGCCCGTGTGCTATCAGGATTTCCCGGACGACCTGCTGCCCGAAGCGCTGCAGGAAGGCAATCCGCTCGCGATTCCGCGGCTGCGGGACGGCAAGGCCGAGTGACGTGGCGGCGGCCCGGCGGGAACGCCGGGCTGCTTGCCGGATGGACGAAAGCGGAGGCGGCCGGTGGCCGTCTCCGCTTTTTTTCGGAGTGGCTTTCCTGTCGCCGGCAATTCTCCTACAGTAGCGAAGCCCCGGGCCGTCCGGCCCGCGGGCGAGCCTGAGAGATCACAAGACCAACGAGGAACCATCCGATGAATATCAGCAAGCGTGGCGACCACCTGTTCGCGGCCGGGTTGTGGAAAGCGATCGGCGACGTCGCGAAATCGGTCCGTACCCAGATCGGCGAATACAGCGAAGGGCGCGTGCTGGCCGACGCGCTGTTCGCGCTGCAGCGCGAACTGGGCGGCAGCGAATTCGACGTGACGATCAACCAGGGGCGGCCCGTCGCGGGCTCCGATCCGCATTCGTTGATCTTCGGCAGGGCCGTCGAGCGTTTCAGGTACGACATGGAGGCGGTGGTGTTCGCGCTGAAGCACCGCCGCAGCATCGAGGGGCCGAACGGCGCGCAGCGCGCCGACGCGCTCACGCAGGCCAACACGCATCTCGCCACCGCGAAGCAGTACGCGATGTTCACGGTCGGGCGATTCTTCGATGCGGTCGTCGACCGCGACGTGCTGGAACAGATCGTGGGCGCCGAGTCGCCGGCGCGCGGCCGGCCGGTTGCCGCGCGCAAGGGGATCGACGAGACGCAGCGCACGCTCGCCGGCGTGCGCCAGCGGATCATCGGCGCGATCGCGCAGATGTAATGGAATGGCCGCGCCGGCTCGTCGAGCCGCGCGGCCATCGCGTGATACGGATACGGATCAGCGGGGGAGCCGGCGCGCCGTGCCGATGAAGGGCCCGCGCCGCCGGCGAACCCCGCTTACTGCGGGCCCATCTTCTTGATCAGCACGTCGAGCTCGGCCGCCTCTTCGTCGGTCAGGTCGACGAGCGGTGCGCGCACCGGGCCCGCGTCGTGGCCGACGAGCTTCGCGCCGGCCTTCACGATGCTGACCGCGTAGCCTGCGCGGCGATTGCGGATCTTCAGGTACGGCAGGAAGAACTCGTCGATCAGGCGGCCGACCGTTTCGTGGTCGTCCTTCGCGATCGCTTCGTAGAAAGCCATCGCCGTCTTCGGGATGAAGTTGAACACCGCCGACGAGTACACCGGCACGCCGAGCGCCTTGTACGCGGCCGCATAGACTTCGGCCGTCGGCAGGCCGCCGAGGTACGCGAAGCGGTCGCCGAGGCGGCGGCGGATGGTGACCATGCTCTCGATTTCGCCGACGCCGTCCTTGAAGCCGATCAGGTTCGGGCAACGGTCGGCGAGGCGCTCGAGCATGTCCGCATTCAGCTTCGAATTCGCGCGGTTGTACACCACCACGCCGATCTTCAGCGCGCGGCAGACCTGCTCGACGTGCTCGGCGATCCCTTCCTGGCTGGCTTCGGTCAGGTAGTGCGGCATCAGCAGCACGCCGCTCGCGCCGAGGCGCTCGGCTTCCTGCGCATATTCGATCGCGACGCGCGTCGCGCCGCCCGCACCGGCGAGGATCGGCACCTTGCCCTTGCAGGTTTCCGTCGCGACGCGGATCACGTCCGAGTACTCGCGCTGCGTGAGCGAGAAGAATTCGCCGGTGCCGCCGGCCGCGAACAGCGCGCTCGCGCCATACGGCGCCAGCCATTCCAGGCGCTCGGCATAGGTGGACGGACGGAAGCTGCCGTCGGCGTCGAAATCCGTCAGCGGAAACGACAGCAGGCCGTGGGAGATGATCTGTTTGAGTTCTTGCGGTGAAGTCATGGTTGGGTCGTCCGTCTAGCGCGAGTGCTGGTTCGTCGGGAACGGCATACGAGCCGAAGTGGCGATGTCGTTGTATGTCATCGTACAACGCAAGAAAGCGCGGCGCAAGCGGTTTGCTGACTGGCAAAGAGTAGGGTCTTTCCGGATAAGGGTTTACGCAGCATCGTGGAATGCGGTTGAATGTCATATGATGACTAACGATATCGCAGACTGCTTCCAGGAATTCCGATGACTGCTTCCCCTCTCTACATCCGCGTGCATGCGGACGACAACGTCGCGATCGTCGTCAACGACGGCGGTTTGCCCGAAGGCGCGACGTTCGCCGACGGGCTGACGCTGCGCGAAGGCGTGCCGCAGGGTCACAAGGTCGCGCTCGTCGACCTCGCAGCCGGCGACCCGGTCATTCGCTACAACGTGGTGATCGGCTATGCACTGGCCGACCTGCGGCGCGGCAGCTGGGTCAACGAGCGCACGATGCGCATGCCCGAGCCGCCGGGGCTCGACGACCTGCCGCTCGCCACGCGCGCCGCGCCGCCGCTCGAGCCGCTCGACGGCTATACGTTCGAGGGTTTCCGCAATGCCGACGGCTCGGTCGGCACGCGCAACATCCTCGCGATCACGACGACCGTGCAGTGCGTGTCGGGCGTCGTCGAGCACGCGGTGAAGCGGATCAAGGACGAACTGCTGCCGCGCTACCCGAACGTCGACGACGTGGTTGGGCTCGAGCATACGTACGGCTGCGGCGTCGCGATCGATGCGCCCGACGCCGACATCCCGATCCGCACGCTGCGCAACATCAGCCTGAACCCGAACTTCGGCGGCGAGGTGATGACGGTGAGCCTCGGCTGCGAGAAGCTCCAGCCCGAGCGCCTGCTGCCGCCGGGCGCGATTCCGGTGGCCGCCGACGGCGCGAGCGACAACGGCGGCGTCGTCTGCCTGCAGGACGCCGCGCACGTCGGCTTCAACTCGATGATCGACTCGATCATGAAGATGGCCGAATCGCATCTCGAGCGGCTCAACCGCCGCCGCCGCGAGACCTGCCCCGCGTCGGATCTCGTCGTCGGCGTGCAGTGCGGCGGCAGCGACGCGTTCTCGGGGCTCACCGCGAATCCGGCGGTCGGCTTCGCGGCCGACCTGCTCGTGCGCGCGGGCGCGACGATCATGTTCTCGGAAGTGACCGAAGTGCGCGACGGCGTCGCGCAGCTCACGTCGCGCGCGGCGAACGAGACGGTCGCCCGCGAGATCATTCGCGAGATGGACTGGTACGACCGCTATCTGGCGCGCGGCCGTGTCGACCGCAGCGCGAACACGACGCCGGGCAACAAGAAGGGCGGCCTGTCGAACATCGTCGAGAAGGCGATGGGATCGATCGTGAAGTCGGGCAGCGCGCCGATCGCCGGCGTCGTGCGCCCCGGCGATCGTGCACGACAGAAGGGGCTGCTGTATGCGGCGACGCCCGCGAGCGACTTCATCTGCGGCACGCTGCAGCTCGCGGCGGGGATGAACCTGCACATCTTCACGACCGGCCGCGGCACGCCGTACGGCCTCGCGCAGGTGCCGGTGATCAAGGTGGCGACGCGCAGCGATCTCGCGCGCCGCTGGCACGACCTGATGGATCTCGATGCGGGGCGGATCGCGACCGGCACGGCGACGATCGAGGACATGGGCTGGGAACTGTTCCGGCTGATGCTCGACGTCGCGAGCGGCAAGCGCCGCACGTGGGCCGAGCAATGGAAGCTCGCGAATGCGCTGACGCTGTTCAATCCGGCGCCGGTGACCTGACGCGCGCGGCAGGTACGCGATGCGGGCGCCTTCGGGCGCCCGTTTTCTTTCGGGATGGCGCACGCGCGATTTCCTTACCTCCTGCGTAATCGACCGCCCGCGCGAGACCGGCGACGATGGCGGCACGCGGACACGAAACGTTCGCGATATCGTCCACCGACACAAGGAGCCTCGCCATGAACACCGCTCAATCCGCATCGTCCGTGCATGCCGACCTGATCGACCGCTACTTCGCCGCGTGGAACGAACCCGACGGCGCACGCCGTCGTGCGCTGATCGACGCGACGTATGCGAGCGACGCGGCCTATCGCGATCCGCTGATGGCGGGCGACGGCCACGCGGGCATCGACACGATGATCGCCGCCGTGCAGCAACGCTTCCCCGCGTACCGCTTCCGCCGCACGACCGACGTCGACGCGTTCGGCCAGCACCTGCGGTTCTCGTGGGCGCTCGTGTCGCCCGACGGCGCGGCGATCGTGAAGGGTTCGGACTTCGGCACCGTCGACGCATCGGGCCGCCTCGCTTCGGTCACGGGTTTCATCGACGAAATGCCGGCCGCGGCGGCGTGACGCGAACGGCACATGCGCAGCGGCCGCCGGGATCGGGTAACGTTATGCGATTCGTTCCTGATCCCGGAGACAACCGACATGCTGAAGAATCTCGACCCGCTGCTGCACGCCGACATCCTGCACACGCTGCGCGCAATGGGCCACGGTGACGAAATCGCGATCTGCGATGCGAATTTTCCGGCGGAATCCGTCGCGGAGCACACGGTGGTCGGCCGCGCGCTGCGCATCGACGGCGCCGATTCGGCGCGCGTCGTGCGCGCCGTGCTGTCGGTGCTGCCGCTCGATACGTTCGTCGATACGCCCGCATGGCGGATGGAAGTCGTCGGCGACGCGGCCGCGGTGCCGCCCGTGCAGCGCGAAGTGCAGGCCGAGATCGACCGCGCGGAAGGGCGCGCGGTGCCGCTTGCCGGCGTCGAACGTTTCGCGTTCTACGAGCGCGCGCAGCAGGCGTACGCGGTGATCGTCACCGGCGAAACGCGCGGCTACGGCTGCTTCATCTTCAAGAAAGGCGTGTTGTTGAGCGACGCGGGCTAAACGCGTTTTTCAGCGCGCCGGGCTGCCGGCGCGGTCGCCGCGTTGTAAAGATTTGCTACAAGGTCTTGGACACCGCGAAAAGACCCTCTATGCTGGCCCATTTGCCGCGCGCCCTGCCGGGCCGCGCGGCGCCGAACCGCCCGGGCGCGCCCCGCGCGGACGGCCGAATTGCATACGAGGAGAAAGGCATGACGCGTACCGTCGATTCCGGCGTCATTTTTTTCGCGCGCCTGGCGCTGGCGGCGTTGTTCTTGTGGGGCGGCATCATGAAGCTGCTTGGCTACAGCGACTTCGTCGCGTATCTGCACGGGATGAACGTGCCTTATCAACAGGTCGTCGCGCCGATCGTCGTCGCGATCGAGGGGCTGGGCGGTCTGCTGCTGATCGTCGGCTACAAGGTACGGCCGCTCGCGTTGCTGATGGCGGTCTACACGATCGCGACCGCGATGGTCGGGCACAATTTCTGGGACGCGACGAGCGCCGCCGTCCAGCACGACATGGTGATTCACTTCTGGAAGAACGTCGCGATCGCGGGCGGTTTCCTGCTGCTGTTCGTCACCGGCGCCGGCGGCGCGAGCATCGACGCGCTGCGTCGGCCGAGTTCGTCGTACGGCGTGCTGCGTTGAACTGAGCACGCCTGCGCCGTCGCCGCTGCGCCGTCGCAAATCAAAAGGGCCGGATCCCGCACGCCGCGGGATTCGGCCCTTCGTTCATCCGGCCGGCGCATGCGCGCCGACGTTCAGCGTGCGTCCTTCACGTCCTTCGCATCCTTCGAGAATTGCACCGCGATCGCGCCGAGCACGCAGATCGCCGCGACGTACACGACCGGTGCGAGCGGATTGGACTTCATCATCAGCGACACGATCACCGGCGTGAGGCCGCCGAAGATCGCATACGCGACGTTGTACGAGAACGAGATGCCCGAGAAGCGCACGACGGCCGGGAAGCTCTTGACCATCACGAACGGCACCGCGCCGATCGTGCCGACCATGAAGCCCGCGATCCCGTAGTAGAGCGGCAGCGTCGACGCATCGGCCGCGACCTGCGCGAACAGCAGGTAATAGCACGCGGCCAGCCCGATGCCGCCGATGGCGAGCACGCGCTTCGCGCCGATCCAGCCCGCGAGCGAGCCGGCGGTGATGCAGCCGGCCGTCAGGCACAGCGTCGCGACGCTGTTCGCGAACAGCGTCGTCGCGGGCGACAGGTGGAACTGCTTTTGCAGCAGCGCGGGCGTCATCAGGATCACGACGACGATCGCGGCCGACAGCATCCACGTGAGCAGCATCGACACGATCACCGCGCGGCCGTGGTCGCGCAGCACCGCCTTCAGCGGAATCTCGGCCGCGAGCGCCTTCTTCGCCTTCATCTCGGCGAACACCGGCGTTTCATGCAGCCAGCGGCGCAGGTACACGGAGAACAGCCCGAACACGCCGCCGAGCAGGAACGGGATCCGCCACGCGAACGCGCCGACTTCCGCCGCGGAGTAGCGGCTGTTGATGCCGGCCGCGACGAGCGAGCCGAGCAGGATGCCGGCCGTGAGGCCCGCGGTCAGCGTGCCGCACGCATAGCCGATATGGCGCGACGGCACGTGCTCGGACACGAACACCCACGCGCCCGGCACTTCGCCGCCCACCGCCGCGCCCTGCAGCACGCGGAACAGCAGCAGCAACACCGGCGCGAGGATGCCGATCGTGTCGTAGGTCGGCAGCAGGCCCATCAGCAGCGTCGGCACCGACATCATCAGCACGCTCAGCGTGAACATCCGCTTGCGGCCGAACAGGTCGCCGAAGTGCGCCATGATCACGCCGCCGAGCGGGCGCGCGAGATAGCCGGCCGCGAAGATGCCGAACGTCTGCAACTGGCGCAGCCAGTCGGGAATGTCGTGCGGGAAGAAGAGTTGTCCTATCGCCGGCGCGAAGAACACGAAGATGATGAAGTCGTAGAACTCGAGGGCGCCGCCGAGTGCGGCAAGGCCAAGGGTCTTGTAGTCGCTGCGCGTGAGCGCGCGTTCGGCGGCGCGAGGTACGCCGCTCAATTCGGAAGCTTGCATGGTCAGGACGATCGGTTTTCGAATGTAGTTGTGGGTGCTGCGTCTCCAGGGCCCGCTTTTCGGCATGGACTGGCAAGGCGCGGCTTGCGTCGTCGACGCGTGCCGCGTGCCGGGTGAGGCGCGAAACACGTGCCGCCGCACCAGGATGGGGCGCGGCGCGGACGAAGCGTCAAAGCGGGTGGGGGGATTCTACAGGAGCGCGAAATGCCTGCGCGCGGGCGTGCGCCGGGAACGGCTTCGGACCATGCAGCCGAAGCGCGCGCGGCGCGGGCGGCCGGTGAGCCGCTGGCGCGCCGCGCGGGGCAGGGCCTCGCTGGTCAGTTGCCGGCGATCGTATCGACCGGCTTGAACGCGCCGCGCTCGACCTTGTAGATCGTCACCGGCGCATCCTTCAGGTCGCCCTTCGCGTCGTACGCGATGCTGGGCGCCGACACGCCCTTGATCGACACCTTGCCGAGATACGGCGTATACACCTTCGGATCGGTCGAGTTCGCGTCCTTCATCGCGGTGAGCAGCGCGATCGTGCCGTCGTACGAGTACGGCGAGTACGTGATCACGTCTTCGTTGAACCGCGCCTTGTAGCGTGCCGCGTAGCCGGAGAAGCCCGGCATCTTTTCCTTCGGCAGCCCGCCCATGTAGACGATCGCGCCTTCGGCCGCGTCGCCGCCGACCTTCAGGAACGTCGGCGAGCGCGACATCTCGCCTGTCACGAACGCCGACTTCATCCCGAGCTGGCGCATCTTGCGGATCATCGGCGACGATTGCGCGTCGCCGCCGCCGTAGAACACCGCGTCCGGATTCACGCCCTTCAGGTTGGTCAGGATCGCCGAGAAATCGAGCGCCTTGTCGTTCGTGAAGTCGCGCTTGACGATCGTGCCGCCCGCCGCTTCCACGGCCTTCGCGAATTCGTCGGCGATGCCCTGGCCGTAGGCCGTGCGGTCGTCGATGATCGCGATGCGCTTGAAGCGCAGCGTCTTCACCGCGTACGTGCCGACGATGCGGCCGGCCTGCGCGTCGCTCGTCAGCAGCCGGTAGGTCGTCTTGTAGCCGCGCGCCGTGTATTGCGGCGACGTCGCCATCGAGATCTGCGGCAGCCCCGCGCGATCGTACAGGTCGGACGCGGGAATGCTCGTGCCGGAGTTGAAGTGGCCGATGATCCCGCGGACGTTGCCGTCGATCAGCCGCTGCGCGACGGTCGTGCCGGTGCGCGGGTCGGCCTGGTCGTCCTGCGAGTCGAGCTGGAACGTGACGGGCTTGCCGCCGATCGTCGGATGCGTCGCGTTGAAATCGGCGATCGCGAGTTGCACGCCCTTCTGCATGTCCGTGCCGTAATTCGACTGCGGGCCGGTCAGCGGCGCGGCGAAACCGATCTTGACGACGTCGGCGGCGACGGCGTGCGCGCCCGACAGTGCGCAGGCAGCGGCCAGCGCGACGTGCGATACCTTCAGCTTCACTTTCACTTCCCCTTGATGGCGTGGTTGGGCCGCCGCCGGCATGCGGGCCGGCGCCGGTAAACCGGGCGAGACGGTTCGGTCCGCAAGCCGATGCGCAGGCCATGCAGGCGTGCCGCCTGCTGCGCAGGCTGTGCCGGAATCGGCGTGCGCGACCGTGGATGCGGCGGGCGTGCATGCCGATTCCGGCAGCGGCGGGAGGTCGTCTCGTGACCGTGAAGCGAAGTCTAGGTAACGAAAATACGTGCGTCTTGCGCGTTCGATGCGTGGCCGGCGACGATATCGGCATATCGTCGATTACCCTGATATATGCCGAAATCGTCATGGCGAATGCGCAAACACGCCAAGACGCGGGTCGCCGGCATTTTTAGGATGACGGATCCGGTGCGTGGCGCCGGCGTGTCGATGCGCTGCGCCGCCTGCGGCGAAGGCGGAACGGTCGCCGGCCCGCACGCCGGGCGCGTTGGTTGCGTGCGCAACCAGCATTGCCCCTCCGATGGAACCTGTCGGGGCGCGCGATGCCGCCGGCCGCCGTCTTGTCCGCCCCGCGTTCGATGCGACGCGATCGAAGGGGCGCTCCTATAATCGACGCCATCTGCCACTCGCTTCGCGGTTGCCGGGATGACGACCTTGCCTGCCGTACCGCCCATGAGCCTGTCCGACACGTTGCGCGACCCGCCTGACAACGCCGATTTCGGCGCGATGCTCGCGCATTTCCGTCTGCTCGAACCGGTGTTCGATGCGCTGCCGGACGTCGCGTTCTTCGTGAAGGATGCGAGCGGCCGCTACGCGCTCGTCAACCGCACGCTGGCGATGCGCTGCGGCTACAAGGACAAGCGCGACCTGCTCGGCAAGACGGCCGACGAGGTGTTTCCGCGCCGCTTCGGCCGCAGCTATTTCGAGCAGGACATGGCGACGATCAATGCCGGCCAGCAGTTGATGGACCAGCTGGAGCTGCACCTGTATCCGGGCCGTCAGCCGGGCTGGTGCCTGACCTGCAAGGAGCCGCTGCGCGACGCCGCGGGCCGGGTGGTGGGCCTCGCGGGCATCTCGCGCGACCTGAAGGCGCACGAGGGATCGCACCCGGCGTACAGCCGGCTCGCCGACGTGGTCCAGCACATCCAGGATCACTACGTGCAGCCACTGAACCTGAAGCAACTCGCGCAGATGGCCGGGATGTCGGTCGCGCAGCTCGAACGCTACTTCCACAAGGTGTTCCATCTGACGCCGCGCCAGGTGCTGCTGAAGACGCGGCTCGACGCGGCCACCGCGCTGCTCGTCACGCACGACAAGGTGACCGACGTCGCCGCGCTATGCGGCTACACGGATCACAGCGCGTTCACGCGCCAGTTCAAGGCGACGGTCGGCGTGACGCCGACGGAATACCGGTTGATGCTGCAGGAGCGGGCGGGGTGACGCCAATCGCCGGCGTGGCCGGCGCGTCGCGGGGATCGGGTGAGGCGGTAAGGCGGGGAAGCGGGAGAGGCTGAAGCCGGCGGCTCAGCGGTAGCCGAGCCCTTTCAGGACGGCCGTGCCGTCTTCGGTCAGGCGGAAGCTCGGGGCCGTATCGGGGTCGAGCTTGACCATTTCGACGAGGCCGGCTTCCTGCAGCGCGGGCAATTCGGGTTTGGCGTTCGCGCCGATCGGTGCGTGCAGCAGCACGAGCAGCGTCGCGATTTCATGATGACTGAGCAGGCGGCGCAGCATCGTCTTCTTTGCAGGGGGCGCGGCCGGGCGGCCCGCGGGTGCTTCTACGGCGCTCATCGCTTTCCTCCTTTTCGAGATAACCATCGGGTACTGGCTGCGGATGGTGCCGTCGAAGACTTAAGCGATTCTTAAAATCGGGGCAGCCAGCGCGATGCTGCACTGCGGTACGGGTTACGGGATGTAACTCCGGTCATCCTCAGAGGCCGCCTCCCGGCGTTTCCGCGCCTTGAACACCCCGCCCAAGCGACGGCCTGTCGCTATACACACAACTACACAAAAATACTTGTGCCCTCCTTGTCCGTGTGTATAATTACACACAAGCACAGCGGAGGAGCCATGAGCAGAGCTTATCCGGATGCTAGAAGAGGACGGCTGGTTTTTGGTAAGAACGAAAGGCAGCCACCACCACTTCAAACACCCCACGAAGCCGGGGCTTGCGACGGTTCCACACCCGAACAAGGACCTGCCAATGGGGACAACAAAGAGCATCCTGAAAACCGCTGGTCTGAAGTGACCGGCGGTTTTTTACCGACCCAACAGGATGCAGGGGAAGGAAGCAGTACTTTTAAAATTGATGCAACCAAGGTCGCTTCACATAAGACGAATGTCAATAAGCGGTACATAAGAGAAGCTAGTGCTACCACGGAAGCAGGACAACAAAGGAATGGCAAACATGGAATTTCCCATCGCAATCCATAAGGACGATGGGACCGTCTACGGAGTGATTGTTCCGGATATACCGGGCGTTCATTCCTGGGGCGAGACCATCGATGATGCAATCAGGAACACAAAAGAAGCAATCGTCTCTCATGTCGAGACCTTAATCGAGCTGGGCGAGGACGTCGCCTTTAATTGCTCGACCATCGAAAATTTGGCAAGCAACCCGGACTACGCAGGGGCTGTGTGGGCTTTCGTGAGCGTTGACTTATCTCAGCTCGACTCGAAGCCTGAGCGTATTAACGTAAGTTTGCCAAGATTTGTACTTCATAAGATTGACGCGTATGTGGCATCCCGTCACGAAACCAGGAGTGGTTTCCTGGCGCGTGCGGCGTTGGAGGCCTTACATGAAGAGCATGCCAAACCTGCATGAAGATGCGCCGTTAATCTTACAAGCCCGCAGAGATGCGGGCTTTTTTATGAGTGTCCCCGGGCCGATCGCGGTGAGCCGCGCGGGCTGATACGCGCCCGTCTCGTTCGCCACGATGGTGCGCGCGGGACGTGCCTCCTTGCTTCAACCGCGGACCACCTCCACTGTCGATGCCCACGATACCCGATTCGCCCTATTTCCTGCGCTGCGCCTGCGCGGCGAGCCGCACGGCCGCATTCGCCGCGCCATAGCCGTCGTACCCGCCGCGCCGCTCGACGATCTCGAGCGAGAAGCGGTTGTCGACCAGTTCCGTATACGCGTGCAGGAATTCGCCGCCGTGCTCGTCGCGGTCGTAGAGCAGGTGGTGCGCGCTCAGCGTGTCGATCAGTTCGTCCGGCAGCGCGTAGCGCGCGGCGAGGTCGTCGTAGTAATTGGCCGGAATGCGCAGGAACGGGACGCCGTCGGCCGCGAACGCGGCGACCGTCTTCACGATGTCGTCGGTGCGGAACGCGACGTGGTTCAGCCCCGTGCCGTGGTAGCGGTCGAGCGATTCGGCGACGGCCGTATGACGGTCGACCGATGCGTTCAGCGCGATCCGCACCGAGCCGTCGGCGCTGCGCACCGCGCGGCTGCGCATCAGCCCGTACGGATCGGGCACGAGCCAACTGCGCTCGGCCTCGAAGCCGAACGCGGTCTTGAAGAACAGGATCCACGTGTCGAGCGCGTCGGCCGGCAGCGCGAGGCACACGTGATCGATGCCCGTCAGCGGGCCGACTTCGGTCGGGCCGTCGATGTCGGTCAGCACGAAGTCCGATTCATACAGCGTCGGCGCATCCGGCGCTTCGTCGACGAAATATTCGAGGCTGCCGTCCGGCGCCTTCACGCTCGGCAGCACGCGCTCGTTCGGCCCGACGCGGCCGGAGAACGGCGCGTAGCCGAAGCCGGCCGCGCGTTCGAACGCCACTTTGGCGTCGTCGACGCGAAACGCCGACGCGCACAGCGACAGCCCGTGCTGCTGGAAGAACGCATCGGCGAACGAGTCGCGCTCGGCATTGAGCACGATCGATGCGGCGCCGTGCTGGAACAGCGTCACGTCCTTCGAGCGATGCCTGCCGGCGAGCCGGAAGCGCATCCGGCCGAGCCATTCGCCGACGGTCGCCGCCGCCTGCGCGTCGACCGCGAATTCGATGAACTGGAACCCGACGTGCGCGGGCGGCGCGGGCGGTGCGAACAGCGGCTGGCTGGCGGCCGGCGCGCGGCCCTCCTGGGCGAGCCGCGCGCGCGTCAGGTCTTCCAGATAGAGCAGCGAGCGATGGCCGTCGGCGGCCGTGAGCGCGGTCGGCGCCGCGCGGAAGCCGTCGTTGAAGATCTCCAGCGACAGCGGCCCTGTATAGCCCGACTCGATCACGCGCGCGGTGAAGCGCGCCAGGTCGAAGTCGCCCTGGCCCGGGAACGAGCGGTAGTGGCGGCTCCATTCGATCACGTCCATCACGAGCTTCGGCGCGTCGGCGATCTGCACGAAGGCGATCCGGTCGCCGGGGATGTCGGCGATCGCGTCCGGCGAATCGTCGAGCGACAGCGTGTGGAAGCTGTCGAGCGCCAGGCCGAGATGCGGGCTGTTCACCGCATTCACGAGCTTCCACGCGTGGCCGTACCGCTTCACGACGCGGCCCCACGCGAGCGCTTCGTACGCGGCCACCACACCGGCCTGCCGCGCGGCTTCGGCGAGCACGCCGAGCTGGTCGACGAGCAACGCGTCGTCGGCGATCGTGTCGGCCGCCACGCTGCTGCAGACGAGGATGCGGTCGGTGCCGAGCGCATGCATCACGTCGAACTTGCGCTTGATGCGGTCGAGATTGCGCGCGAGCTGGGCCGCGCTCACGCCCTCGAAGTCGCGAAACGGCTGGAACAGCACGATGTCGAGGCCCAGATCGGCGGCCATGCGCCGGACATCGGCCGGCGATCCGTCGAAGTAGACGAGGTCGTTTTCGAAGATTTCGACGCCGTCGAAGCCCGCGGCCTGGATGGCGGCGAGTTTCTCGGCGAGCGTGCCGGACAGTGACACGGTGGCGATCGAGCGCTGCATGGGCGATTCCTGCTGATGAGCGGGGTATGGCGCTGCTCGAACCGACCCTGAATGGACCAGTCGTTGAGTTCGGCGCGCGCGCCATATCCCGAATTTACTAGGCTAGTGATGTGTATTGTACAAACTAACTAGATGGTACAAATTAGCGAAAACCCGAAAAGACAGCCCGCTCGCCCGGGCGCACACTAGCGCCAAATTCCGATGTCTTCGGGGCGGCGCCGATCGTGGTCCGCCCCTGTTTCAGGAGCAGAAACACGATGAGCAAGCACAAGGTGCTGGTACTGAACGGCCCGAACCTGAATCTGCTGGGCACGCGCGAGCCGCATATCTACGGCGCGGAAACGCTCGCGGATCTCGAGCAGCGCTGCCGCACGGCGGCGGAAGGGCTCGGGCTCGACATCGACTTTCGCCAGTCGAATGCCGAGCACCAGCTGATCGACTGGCTGCATGCCGCGCGTCACGACACGCACGGCATCGTGATCAACCCTGCCGCCTATACGCATACGTCGGTGGCGCTGGCCGACGCGCTTTCCGCGATCGCGAAGCCGGTGATCGAAGTGCATATCTCGAACGTCCATCGCCGCGAGGCGTTCCGCCACCATTCGTACGTGTCGGCGCTCGCCGAAGCCGTGATCTGCGGCTGCGGCACCGAGGGCTACGTGTTCGCGCTGCAGCGCCTGGCGACGCTGTTCGCGAAGGAAGCCGCACGATGAGCCGCCCGTCGTTTCTGATCGGCCTGATCGGCCAGGGCATCGGCGGTTCGCTGTCGCCCGCGATGCACGAGGAAGAAGGCTTCCGCCAGGGTTTCGGCTACGTGTATCGGCGCCTCGATCTCGACGTGCTCGGCGTGAGCGTCGACGCGCTGCCGCAACTGCTCGATGCCGCGCAGCGGATGGGCTACAACGGGCTGAACATCACGCACCCGTGCAAGCAGCGCGTGATCGAGCACCTCGACGCGCTGTCGGACGACGCGCGCGCGCTCGGCGCGGTGAATACCGTGCTGTTCAAGGACGGCAAGCGGATCGGCCACAACACCGACTGGTCGGGCTTCGCGAAATCGTTTGGCCGCGGGCTGCCCGGCGCGTCGCTCGAACGCGTCGTCCAGCTCGGCGCGGGCGGCGCGGGCGCGGCTGTCGCCCACGCGGCGCTGCAGATGGGCGCGACCGAACTCACGATCTTCGACGTCGACGGCACGCGCGCCACCGCGCTGGCGGCCGAGCTGCAGCAGCGCTTCCCCGCCGCGCAGGTCGTGTCGGGCGGTGCGCCGTCGGGCGGCGCGCTCGCGGCCGCGATGCGCGCCGCGACCGGCCTGATCCACTGCACGCCGACCGGCATGGCCAAGCATCCGGGCCTGCCGCTGCCGGCCGACCTGCTGCACGCGGGCATGTGGGTGGCCGACATCGTGTATTTCCCGCTCGAAACCGAGCTGATCCACGCCGCGCGCGCGGCCGGCTGCGCGACGCTGCCGGGCGGCGGGATGGCCGTGTACCAGGCCGTCGACGCGTTCGAGTTGTTCACCGGGCGCACGCCCGACGCCGAGCGGATGTTCGGTCACTTTCAGTCGCTCGTCGCGCGCTGACCCCTTACAGACACACAAAGAGACCAGGAGACGACCATGCAGCACACCACCCACACGAGCGCCGCGTCGGCGCAGGCGGCCGGCACGGTCCGGCGCACGTCGGCGCGCTACAAGATCCTCGCGCTGCTCGCGATCGGCACGATGATCAACTATCTCGACCGCACCGTGCTGGGCGTGGCTGCGCCGCAGCTCACCAAGGAGCTCGGCATCAATGCGGCCGTGATGGGCATCATGTTCTCCGCGTTTTCGTGGACGTACGTGGCGATGCAGGTGCCCGGCGGCCTGTTCCTCGACCGCTTCGGCAGCAAGATCACCTATTACTGGTCGATGACGCTGTGGTCGCTGTGCACGTTCCTGCAAGGCTTCGTGCCGGGCGTCGCGACGTTGCTCGCGTGCCGCCTCGGTCTCGGCGTGACGGAAGCGCCGTGCTTCCCGACCAATAGCCGCGTCGTCGCGACTTGGTTCCCGCAGAACGAACGCGCGATGGCGACGGGCACGTATACCGTCGGCGAATACATCGGCCTCGCGTTCTTCAGCCCGGTGCTGTTCGCGCTGATGGGCGCGTTCGGCTGGCGCTCGCTGTTCTGGGTCGTGGGTGCGGTCGGCATTGCGTTCGGCTTCGTCTGGTGGAAGTTCTACCACGAGCCGCGCAACCATCCGGGCGCGAACGCGGCGGAACTGGCCTATATCGAGGCGGGCGGCGGTCTCGTTCATGGCGCGCGCAAGAACGGCGACAAGGGCGACAAGCCGGCGCAGGCCAAGTTCAGCTGGTCGATGGTTGGCCAACTGGTGAAGAAGCGCCAGCTCGCGGGCATCTGCCTCGGCCAGTTCGCCGGCAATTCGACGCTCGTGTTCTTCCTGACCTGGTTCCCGACCTATCTGGCCACCGAGCGCCACATGGGCTGGCTGAAGATCGGCTTCTTCGCGGTGATGCCGTTCATCGCCGCGTCGGTCGGCGTGATGTTCGGCGGCATCTTCTCCGACTGGCTGCTGCGCCGCGGCAAGTCCGCGAACCTCGCACGCAAGCTGCCGATCATCGCGGGGCTGCTGCTCGCATCGACGATCATTCTCGCGAACTACGTGCAGAGCAACGAAGCCGTGATCGCAATCATGTCGGTCGCGTTCTTCGCGCAAGGGATGGCCGCGCTCGGCTGGACGCTCGTGTCGGACATCGCGCCGGACGGCCTGCTCGGCGTGACGGGCGGCATCTTCAACTTCGCGGCGAACCTTGCCGGCATCATCACGCCGCTCGTCGTCGGCTTCATCGTCGCGTCGACCGGCTCGTTCGTCGGCGCGCTCGTGTTCATCGGCGTGATCGCGCTGATCGGTGCACTGTCGTACATCTTCGTCGTCGGCGACATCAAGCGGATCGAGCTGTAAGTACAGACTCCCCGCACACTCGGTGCGTTCGCCCGGCGGCCATTCGGCCGCCGGGCTTTTTTGTGTGCGCGCGCCGGCGCGCGGGCCGGCATGCACCCCACTTCATGCGTGCTGCATCGCGATGCCGAGCGATTCGACCGCGGCCGCGATGGCGGCGACCGCGCGCCGGATATCGTTCGCGTCGATCGCGCCGATGCAGCCCACGCGGAACGTCTCGAGCCGCGTGAGCTTGCCCGGATACAGGATGAAGCCCGCGTCGCGCACCGCGTCGTAGAAGCGGCGGAAATCGTAGGCCGGATGGTCGGGCGCGTGAAACGTGACGATCACCGGCGCCTGCACGCTCGCGTCGAGGAACGGCACGAAGCCGAGCGCGCGCATCGATTCGATCAGCGTCCGGCAGTTCTCCGCATAGCGTGCGCCGCGCGCCGGCTGGCCGCCTTCGGCGTGGTACTGGTCGAGCGCGGCACGTAGCGCGGCAATCACGTGCGTCGGCGGCGTGAAGCGCCATTGCCCCGTCTTGCGCAGATACGCGTACTGATCATGGAGATCGAGCGCGAGCGATGGCGAGTTGCCTTCGCTCGCGTCGAGCGCGTCGCGCCGCACGATCGCGAATCCCATTCCCGGCACGCCTTCGAGGCATTTGCCGCTGGCCGAGATCAGCGCGTCGATGCCGCTGCCAGCCAGCGCGATCGGCAGCGCGCCGAACGAACTCATCGCATCGACGATCAGCCGCTTGCCGTGCCGCCGGCACGCGGCCGCGATCGCATCGAGCGGATTCAGGATCCCGGCGCTCGTTTCCAGGTGCACGAGCGCGACGTGCGTGATGCGCGGCTCGCGCGCGAACGCGGCCTCGACGGCTGCCGCGTCGACGGCCGCGTCTTCGCCGAACGGCAACGCGATCGCGTCGATGCCCAGCCTGCCGAGAATCTTCAGAATGCGCGCGCAATACGCGCCGTTGTCGGGCACCAGCACGACACCGTCGCGCGGCACGAGCGTGCCGAGTGCCGCTTCGACCGAGAACGTGCCGCTGCCCTGCATCGGCACGCACACGTACGCGTCGCCGCCGCGCGCGATGGCGACGAGGTCGGCGCAGACGCTGGCTGTCATCTGATTGAAAGCGGCGTCCCACGACCCCCAGTCATGTTGCATTGCGTGGCGTGTTGTGGCGGACGTGGTGAGCGGGCCGGGCGTCAGCAAGATCGGGTCGGGCATGGTTTTTACCTCCAGCAAAGGGCGAAGGAAACGCCGGATGGCGTTTCTGAATGACTTGCATGATAGTGGCAAAATGTGTCATTTTTTGGAAATTGTGGCATTCGTCACGGCTTTGTCATCGAACGCTGTGATCCTTCGGTTGCCGCGCGACACGCAGCCTGAGCGCGGTAGCGCGGCGGGCCGCGAGGCGGCCTGCCCGGAGATAACAGGAGAGCCGGATCGTGCCCCGGCCGTTTGGTGTTCCGCCTACGGAGAAGTGAGATGACACTGCAGAAACCCTCGCGCGCCGCCGCCGGCGCGTTCCGCAAGCTCGCGCTGGCCGCCTGCGCCGCCGGTCTGCTGCAAGGCGCCGCGCTGCCGGCGCATGCGGCAAACGCGGTCGTGCTGTACACGGCGGACGGTCTCGAGAATCTCTATCGCGATGTGCTGCCGGCTTTCGAGAAGAAGGAAGGCGTGAAGGTCAACATCGTGACGGCGGGCAGCGGCGAGGTGGTGAACCGCGCGAACATCGAGAAGAACGCCCCGAAGGCCGACGTGATCGTCACGTTGCCGCCGTTCATCCAGCAGGCCGGCCAGATGGGCCTGTTGCAGCCGTACCAGAGCGTGAACTACAAGAACGTGCCGGCCATCGCGAAGGCCGAGGACGGCACGTGGGCGACGTTCGTGAACAACTACTTCTCGTTCGCGATCAATCCGGACGTCGTGAAAAACCAGCCGAAGACGTTCGCCGACCTGCTCGCGCCGGCCTACGCCGGCAAGGTCGCGTACTCGAACCCGGCCACGGCCGGCGACGGGATGGCCGTGCTGATCCTGACGACGTCGCTGATGGGCGAGGACAAGGCATTCGACTACCTCGCGAAGCTGTCGCAGAGCGTGAAGTTCCACACGAAGGGCACCGGATACCTGAACGTGCTGCTGTCGCGTAACGAGATCAGCGTCGCGAACGGCGATCTGCAGATGGACCTCGACGACGCCGAACACGGCGCGCTGTCCGTCAAGCCGATCTTCCTGGCCGCGAAGGCCGGCGACCAGCCGACCACGTTCCAGCTCCCGTACGGCATCGGCCTGATCAAGAGCGGCCCGAACCAGGATGCCGGCAGGAAGCTGATCGACTATCTGATGTCGACGGAAGTGCAGTCGAAGGTGCCGGACATGTACGGCATCCCGGGCCGCATCGACGTGCCGCTGGCCGGCAAGAACGGCGAAGCGGTCAAGAAGGCGATCGCGGGCGTGAAGCTGATTCCGGTCGACTGGACCCAGGTGATGGCGAAGAAGCCGGAATGGATCGAGCGCTGGAAGAAGGACGTGATCGGCAGCTCGGGCAAGCCGCTCGACGTCGTCAAGCCGAAGTGAGCGGCGCACGCCGCCTGTATCAGCGAGCAAGAGGATGAACCCGGTGGACACCGCCCTGACCCATCCCGGCGCATTCGGCGCCGCCGAACCGCACGCGACGCCGCGGTCCGGCGCGCCGGGCGGCGTGCGGATCGAGCATCTGAGCGTGCGCTACGGCGCACGCACGGTGCTGGACGATCTGTCGCTGTCGATCGGCGCCGGCGAATTTCTGACCGTGCTTGGCAAGAGCGGCTGCGGCAAGACCACGCTGCTGCGCTTCATCGCCGGGTTCGTGAAGGCCGACGGCCTGACCGGCACGCTGACCGTGGCCGGACGCGACCTGACCTATGCGCCGCCGCACAAGCGCAATCTCGGTCTGCTGTTCCAGAATTACGCGCTGTTCCCGCACCTGTCGGTGTTCGAGAACGTCGCATTCGGGCTGCGCGCCCGCGGCATGGCGTCGTCGGAAGTCACGCGCCGCGTCGCCGATGCGCTGAAGCTGGTGCAGCTCGGCGATGCGGGCCACCACCTGCCCGCGCAACTGTCGGGCGGGATGCAGCAGCGCGTCGCGCTGGCGCGCGCGCTCGTAATCGAGCCCGACGTGCTGCTGCTCGACGAGCCGCTGTCGGCGCTCGACGCCAACCTGCGCGCGTCGGTGCGCAGCGAGCTGAAGGCGCTGCACGAGCGCTTGCCGAACCTGACCGTCGTGTGCGTGACGCACGACCGCGACGACGCGCTCGTGCTGTCCGACCGTGCGCTGCTGATGCGCGACGGCCGCATCGCGCAGCTCGGCACGCCGCAGCAGTTGTACGACGCACCGCGCGACGGCTACGTCGCGCGCTATCTCGGCCCGGCAAACCTGTTGCCGCCGCACGTGATCTTCCCGCTCGGCGATCCGCGCCACGAGGTGCGCGACAAGGTCGCGTGCGTGCGCCCCGAGCGCCTGACCGTGATACCGCCCGCCGCCGGTGGCCTGCATGGCACGGTGTCGTCGGTCGAATGGCAGGGCGCGGACCTGTCGATCGCGGTCGTGATCGACGCGGCGCCCGACGAGCCCGTGCGCGTGACGATGCAACGCGGCCGCGGTGCGGCTCCCGAGCGCGGTGCGCGCGTTTCCCTGCATTGCGAGGCAGACGATGTCGTCCTTATCGAGCCCTGAAGCCGGCCTGCCGCCGCACGTGCTCGCGTCGGCCGCCGCGCACGCCGCCGCCGCGCGGCGCCGCAGGCGCATCGGCGACCTGCACCTGGCTGTGCTGGCGATCGTCGTGCTGGGCCCGCTCGTCGTCTATCCGCTGGTGCGGCTCGTGCTGCTGAGCGTGTCGGGCGACCACGGGCTGAGTCTTGCCGCGTACCGGACCTTCTTCGGCAATCCCGACACGCGCAACGTGCTGCTGACGACGCTGGGCGTGCTGTTCGCGAGCGCCAGCACCGCGTCGGTGCTTGGCGTGCTGCTGGCCGCGCTGCTGTTCTTCAGGCCGTTCCCGGGCGCGTCGCTCGTCACGCGCTTCCTTGAGCTGTACGTCGCGTTTCCGTCGTTTCTCGTCGCGTTCACGCTGATCTTCCTGTACGGCTCGCAAGGCTCGATCGGCATCGCGCTGCAACGTCTGTTCCATCTCGAGAATCCGCCGCTGGACTTCCTGTTCGGCATAGGCGGCGTGATCCTCGCGCAGACCGTGTTCTACACGCCGTTCGTCGTGCGGCCGACGCTCGCGTCGTTCGCGACGCTCGACCTGCGGCTGATCGAAGCCGCGCGCAGCCTCGGCGCGCCCGGCTGGATGCTCGCGCGCCGCGTCGTGCTGCCGATCGCGTGGCCGGGCATCGCCGCCGGCACCGTGCTGTGCTTCCTGCTGACGCTGAACGAGTTCGGCATCCTGCTCGTGCTCGGCAGCGCGCGGCTCGTCACGCTGCCGGTCTCGATCTACAGCAGCGCGACCGTCGATCTCGACCTGCCGACCGCGTCGGCCGGCGCGGTCGTGATGTTGTCGCTGTCGCTGGCGCTGTATGCGGTTTATCGCCGGGTGAACCGGCGTGCGACGGGAGGGAACGATGTCCGCTGAATTTCGTATCGGGCAGGCCGTGCCGCGTCACCGGATCGGCTGGACCGACGCGCTGCTCGCGCATGCGTCGCGCGCCGCGCTCGCGCTGGCCGCGTTCGCGTGCTTCTGGCTGTTCGTGCTGCCGGTGATCGTCGTCGCGCTGTCGAGCGTGTCGACGCAGTGGTCGGGCACGATCCTGCCGGCCGGCTACAGCCTGCGCTGGTTCGAGCGGCTCGGGTCGCAGGAATACGACGCGCTGCTGACGAGCCTCGAAATCGGCTTCGGCGTCTCGGCGCTTGGCACGGTCCTCGGGTTGTGGCTGGCGCTCGCGCTCGAAGGGCGCGACCGGCGCGGCCTCGGCGCGGTCGTCGACGCACTCGTGATGGTGCCGAACGGCGTGCCGAGCGTCGTGCTCGGGCTCGCGGTGCTGATCGCGTATCACCAGAAGCCGCTCGACCTGTCGAGTTCGGCGGCGATCGTCGTGCTGGTGCAGCTCGCGCTGGTTCTGCCGTTCTGCTATCGCTGCGCGGCCGCCGCGCTGCGTCCGGAGCTGACCGTGCTGCGCGAAGCCGCGGCGAGCCTCGGTGCGCCGCCCGCGATGGTGCTGCGCCGCGTGCTGCTGCCGCAACTCGTGCCGGCGCTGCGCGCGAGCCTCGCGCTCGGCTTTGCGCTGTCGCTCGGCGAGCTCGGTGCGACGCTGACCGTGTATCCGCCCGGCTTCGCGACCGTGCCGATCGTCGTGATCGGCCAGGTGGAGCGCGGCTATTACCTGCCGGCGTCCGCGCTGTCGCTGCTGATGCTCGGCGCGTCGCTCGCGGCGCTGCTGCTGATCGCCGCGCGCGTGCCGCGCGGCAAGCGGGCGGCATCGTGAACGCCGCATTCGCTTTGCGGCGCCTCGGCGAGCAACTGGCCGCCGGCAATGGGTCGGCGAATCTCGCGGGACGCTCGATCGACGTCAATGGCCGACGCTACCGGCTGCCGGTCGAGCCGACCGTCGTCGTCTGTGTCGACGGCTGCGAATACGACTATCTCGAACGCGCGGTGGAAGCGGGCGTCGCGCCGTTCATCGCCCGGATGATCGCGGAAGGCACCGCGTGGCGCGCCGATTGCGTCGTGCCGACCTTCACCAACCCGAACAACCTGTCGATCGTCTGCGGCGTGCCGCCGTCGGTCCACGGCATCTGCGGCAACTATTTCTGGGATCCTGCCGCCGACGGCGGGCGCGGCGCCGAAGTCATGATGAACGACCCGGCCTACCTGCGCGCCGGCACGCTGCTCGCGGCGGCGTCCGACGCCGGCGCGCGGGTGGCCGTCGTGACCGCGAAGGACAAGCTGCGCCGGCTGCTCGGCTGGCAACTGAACGGCGTCTGCTTTTCGGCCGAGAAGGCCGCGCAGGCTAATCTCACGGAAAACGGGATCGTCGACGTGCTCGACTGGGTCGGCCTGCCGTCGCCGGATGTATACAGCGCGGCGTTGTCCGAATTCGTGTTCGCGGCCGGCGTGCGGCTCGCGCAGACGCGCCAGGTCGACCTGATGTACCTGTCCACCACCGACTACGTGCAGCACAAATGCGAGCCGGGCAGTGCCGGCGCGAACGCGTTCTACGCGATGATGGACGGCTATCTCGCGCAGCTCGACGCGCTCGGCTGGGCGATCGGGCTCACGGCCGACCACGGGATGAACGCGAAGCACGATCCGGCGACGGGGCGGCCGAACGTGATCTATCTGCAGGACGCTTTCGACGGCTGGTACGGCACGCAGGCTGCGCGCGTGATCCTGCCGATTACCGATCCGTACGTCGTCCATCACGGCGCGCTCGGTTCGTTTGCGACGATCTACCTGGCGCCGGGCGTCGACCGGGCCGAGGCGATGTGGCGTGTCGGCGGCCTCGACGGCGTCGAGCTCGTGCTCGACAACGCGGAAGCCGCGGCACGTTTCGAACTGCCGGCCGACCGGATCGGCGATCTCGTCGTGATCGGCCGTCGCGACATGACGCTCGGCACGCGCGAGCGCGAACACGATCTGTCGGGCCTCACGGTGCCGTTGCGTTCGCATGGCGGCGTGTCCGAGCAGGAGGTACCGCTGCTGTTCAATCGCCGCATCGAGCGGGACGACCCTGCCCGCCGCCCGCGCAACTTCGACGTGTTCGATTTCGTGTTGAACCGGATCGCGACATGATGGCTCATCCCCGGCAAGACCACCCGGCGTTCCTCGCCGAGGCGCTGCGGTGGTGCGGCACGCGCGCGCCGCGCGCCCGTGTGTTCGACGTCACCGATCCGTACACCGGCACGCGTGTCGGTACGGCGCCGCTGGCGAGCGTCGACGACGTGCGCGCCGCGTTCGATTACGCGATGGCGTACCGGCCGGCGCTGACGCGTTACGAACGTTCGCAGATCCTCGAGCGCGCGGCCGCGCTGCTGCGCGAACGTGCGGACGAAGCGTCCGACCTGATCACGCTCGAGTCGGGATTGTCGAAACAGGATTCTCGCTACGAGATCGGCCGTGTCGCCGACGTGCTGAAGTTCGCCGCGGTCGAGGCGCTGCGCGACGACGCGCAGAGTTTTTCGTGCGACCTGACGCCCCACGGCAAGGCGCGGCGCGTGTTCTCGCAGCGCCAGCCGCTCGACGGCGTGATCGTCGCGATCACGCCGTTCAATCATCCGATGAACCAGGTCGCGCACAAGATCGCGCCGGCGATCGCGACCAACAACCGCGTGATCGTGAAGCCGTCGGAGAAGGTGCCGCTGTCGGCGTTCTATCTGGCCGATCTGCTGTACGAAGCCGGGCTGCCGGAGCCGATGCTGCAGGTGCTGACCGGCAACCCGGCCGAAATCGCGGACGAGCTCGTCACGCATCCGCGTGCGTCGCTGATCACGTTCACGGGCGGCGTCGCGATCGGCAAGGCGATTGCCGCGCGGGCCGGCTACCGGCGCATCGTGCTGGAGCTGGGCGGCAACGATCCGCTGATCGTCCTCGCCGATGCCGATCTCGACCGCGCGGCGTCGCTTGCGGTGTGCGGGTCGTACCGGAATTCGGGCCAGCGATGTACGGCCGTCAAGCGGATACTGGTGCAGCGCTCGATCGCGCCAGCGTTCACCGAATTGCTCGTCGAGAAGACACGTGCATGGAAACACGGCGATCCGTTCGATCCCGCGAACGAAATGGGCACCGTGATCGACGAAGCGGCGGCGCGGCTGTTCGAGGCGCGCGTCAACGAGGCGGTGGCGCAGGGTGCGCGCCTGCTGACGGGCAACGTGCGGCGCGGCGCGCTGTACGCGCCGACCGTGCTCGACAACGTCGATCCGTCGATGACGATCGTGCGCGAGGAGACGTTCGGGCCCGTGTCGCCCGTCATCGCGTTCGACACGATCGACGACGCGATCCGGATCAGCAACGGCACGGCGTTCGGGCTGTCGTCGGGTGTCTGTACGGACAGCACGGCGGCCGTCGTGCGGTTCGTGAACGAGCTGAAAGTCGGCACGGTGAACGTGTGGGAAGTGCCGGGATACCGGATCGAACTGTCGCCGTTCGGCGGGATCAAGGATTCGGGGCTCGGGTACAAGGAGGGCGTCCAGGAGGCGATGAAGAGCTTCACGAACCTGAAGACGTTCTCGCTGCCTTGGGAGTAAACGAATGGCGCTGACGATGGACGAGATTCACGCGCTGTATCGCGAGCATGGCCATGTGGCCTATAGCGGCGAACCGGTCACGCAGCTCGAACATGCATTGCAGAGCGGATTGCTCGCGGAGGAGTCCGGGGCCGACGAAGCGCTGGTCGCGGCGGCGTTCCTGCACGATCTCGGCCATCTGCTGAATCGCCAGGGCGAGACGCCGAGCGCGCGCGGGATAGACGATCTGCACCAGTATTACGTGCTGCCGTTCCTGCGGCCGCTGTTTTCCGACGCGGTGCTGGAACCGATCCGGCTGCACGTCGACGCGAAGCGCTGCCTGTGCCGCACGGACGCCGGCTACTTCGAGAGCCTGTCGCCGGACTCGGTGCGCAGCCTGGCGTTGCAGGGCGGCATTTTCAGCGACGACGAGGCGGCGGCGTTTCTGCAGCGCCCGTACGCGGAGGACGCGCTGCGCCTGCGCCGCTGGGACGATACGGCGAAGAAGCAAGGCAAGATGACGCCGGATCTCGATCACTATATGGAGATCGTCGCACGCCAGATGCGCGCGGCCTTCTGACGGGGCCGGTTGCTTCCATATTTAAGGGGCCGCACGCGGGAGCGTGCGGCCCCTTAAATTTTTTGCGAAATCCCTTGCGCGAATGCCGCGAGCTGCTTAGAATCACGCCTCTTTCGCGCTAACGGAAACGCGGCGCGGGAGGAAGGGAAGCGGTGCTGTTGGGGTTCGGTGGTAACGAGCCTCGGCGGCGCAGGAAGATGGGCCCCGCAGTCGCAACGAAGTCGTTCAGAAAGTTGTTGACGAGCTGCGAAACACGGTTCATAATCTCGCTTCTCTGCTGCTGAAAACGCAGCGCTGCCGAGGGGTCTCAGGTTCCTCGCAGAAACGCTCTTTAAAAATTAACAGCCGATAAGTGTGGGCGCTTGATGAAAGCGAGCTGATCCTCGGATCAGATAGCGAAAGTATCAAGAGTCTCACACTAAAGTAAGTCAGGTTTATGAAGTGATTCATATTCCTGTCAGCTTTGAGTGAGCGACCGGTTCTACGGAACCGAAAACAGTAACAGGTTTGAACTGAAGAGTTTGATCCTGGCTCAGATTGAACGCTGGCGGCATGCCTTACACATGCAAGTCGAACGGCAGCACGGGTGCTTGCACCTGGTGGCGAGTGGCGAACGGGTGAGTAATACATCGGAACATGTCCTGTAGTGGGGGATAGCCCGGCGAAAGCCGGATTAATACCGCATACGATCCATGGATGAAAGCGGGGGACCTTCGGGCCTCGCGCTATAGGGTTGGCCGATGGCTGATTAGCTAGTTGGTGGGGTAAAGGCCTACCAAGGCGACGATCAGTAGCTGGTCTGAGAGGACGACCAGCCACAC
>NZ_JAIZQG010000011.1:0-194994 GCF_020419965.1 Burkholderia sp. AU39826 | reverse complement strand
GGGGCCGGGCTGGGGTGGCGGGGCGGGGGCCGTCCCCGTCCGGCGGCGGCAGCGGCTCGGGCGCCGCGCCGGGCCGCAACGGCGAGCACCCGACCGACGCGCCGGGCGGCGGTGGCGGCGACGGCCATCCGCACGACGATCGTGGCGGCCGCACCGGCGGCGACGGAGACGGGGACGGCAACAACGGCGAAGGCGAACGCAAGCGGCCCAGTAAGAAAACGCTGATCATTCTCGGCGCGGTGCTGGTCGTGCTGCTCGTCGGCGGGCTCGTCTGGTGGCTCGCGACGCGCAACCAGGAAAGCACCGACGATGCGTACACCGACGGCAACGCGATCGCGGTCGCGCCGCACGTGTCCGGCTACGTGACGCGGCTCGCGGTCGACGACAACAGCTTCGTGCGGCGCGGCGACGTGCTCGTCGAGATCGATCCGCGCGACTACCGCGCGCAGGTCGACGCGGCGCAGGCGCAGCTCGGTCTCGCACAGGCGCAGCTCGACGCGGCGCGCGTGCAGCTCGATATCGCGCGTGTGCAGTATCCGGCCCAGTATCGGCAGGCGCGCGCGCAGATCGAGTCGGCGGAAGCCGCGTACCGGCAGGCGCTCGCCGCGCAGGCGCGGCAGCGGGCGGTCGATGCGCGCGCAACTTCCCAGCAGGCGATCGATGCGGCCGACGCGCAACGTGCGACCGCCGACGCGAACGTCGCGATGGCCCAGGCGCAGGCGCGCACCGCGAGCCTCGTGCCGCAGCAGATCCGGCAGGCCGAGACGGCCGTCGAGGAACGCCGCCAGCAGGTGCTGCAGGCGCGCGCGCAGCTCGAGACGGCCAACCTGAACCTGTCGTACTGCGAGATGCGCGCGCCGTCCGACGGCTGGGTCACGCGGCGCAACGTGCAACTGGGCTCGTTCCTGCAAGCCGGCACGTCGATCTTCTCGATCGTCACGCCGCGCGTGTGGATCACCGCGAATTTCAAGGAGTCGCAACTCGAACGGATGCGCGTCGGCGATCGCGTCGACGTGTCGGTCGACGCGTATCCCGATCTCGACCTGCACGGCCACGTCGACAGCATCCAGCTCGGCAGCGGCTCGCGCTTCTCCGCGTTCCCGGCCGAGAACGCGACCGGCAACTTCGTGAAGATCGTGCAGCGCGTGCCGGTGAAGATCGTGCTCGACGGCCCGCTGCCGACCCGTCCGCCGCTCGGTCTCGGCCTGTCGGTCGAGCCGACCGTCCATCTGAAATGACCGGCCGCCGTGCCGCGGCCGGCATCGACCGGAGCGATCCGATGCCCGATACCCGCATGCCGTTCCCGCCTCGCGAGGCCCGCCGATGAACCGGCCGCCCGACCGCGGCGGCGCGTCCGGCGGCGCATGGCGCCCCGCCGCGAACCCGTGGCTCATCGCGATCGTCGTCACGCTCGCCGCGTTCATGGAGGTGCTCGACACGACGATCGTCAACGTCGCGCTGCCGCACATCGCCGGCACGATGTCGGCGAGCTACGACGAGGCGACCTGGACGCTCACGTCGTACCTCGTCGCGAACGGCATCGTGCTGCCGATCTCGGGCTTCCTCGGGCGCCTGCTCGGCCGCAAGCGCTACTTCCTGCTGTGCATCGCCGCATTTACCGTGTGCTCGTTCCTGTGCGGCGTCGCGACCAACCTCGGCGAACTGATCGTGTTCCGCGTGCTGCAGGGGCTGTTCGGCGGCGGGCTGCAGCCAAACCAGCAGTCGATCATCCTCGATACGTTCCCGCCCGAGCAGCGCAACCGCGCGTTCTCGATCTCGGCGATCGCGATCGTCGTCGCGCCGGTGCTCGGGCCGACGCTCGGCGGCTGGATCACCGACCATTTCTCGTGGCGCTGGGTGTTCCTGCTCAACGTGCCGATCGGCGCGCTGACCGTGCTCGCGGTGATGCAGCTCGTCGAGGATCCGCCGTGGCGGCGCGACGCCGAACGCGGGATCTCGATCGACTACATCGGCATCGGGTTGATCGCGATCGGCCTCGGCTGCCTGCAGGTGATGCTCGATCGCGGCGAGGACGAGGACTGGTTCGGCTCGACCTTCATCCGCGTCTTCGCGGTGCTGTCCGCGCTCGGGCTGATCGGTGCGACGCTGTGGCTGCTGCGCACGAAGAAACCGGTGGTCGACCTGTCGTGCCTGCGCGACCGCAATTTCGCGCTCGGCTGCGTGACGATCGCGACGTTCGCGGCGGTGCTGTACGGCAGCGCGGTGATCGTGCCGCAGCTCGCCCAGCAGCATCTCGGCTACACGGCGACGCTCGCGGGGCTCGTGCTGTCGCCCGGCGCGTTGCTGATCACGCTCGAGATTCCGCTCGTGAGCCGGCTGATGCCGCACGTGCAGACGCGCTATCTCGTCGGGTTCGGCTTCGTGCTGCTGTGCGGCGCGCTGATCTATTCGCGCATGCTGGTGCCGGACATCGACTACAAGCACCTCGTGATGATCCGGTGCGCGCAGTCGCTCGCGATCGGCTTCATGTTCGTGCCGATCACGACGCTCGCGTACCTGACCGTGCCGCGGCGGCTCAACGACGACGCGTCCGCGCTGTTCACGATGTTCCGCAACGTCGCGGGCTCGATCGGCATCTCGGTGTCGACCGCGCTGATCCGCGAGCGCACGCAAGCGCGCATGGCGCACCTGTCCACGCACATGTCGACGCTGTCGCAGAACTTCCAGGATGCGCTGCGGGAGAATGCGCGCGCGATCGGCGCGCTGACGGGCGCGCCGCCGCCGGCCGCGTTGCAGACCGCGACCGGCCGGCTCTACGAAACGTTCGTCTCGCAGGCGACGATCCTCGCGTATATCGACGTGTTCGCGATCCTCGCGGTGTTCTGCGCGTTCAGCATTCCGCTGACGTTCCTGTTCTCGCCGGCGAAGGCCGCGCGCGGCGCGGGAGGGCATTGACATGCGCATGCGCCGCGACAATCGCAGCCACCGCCTGATTCGCCGCATCGTGTGCGGCGCGATGACGACGATCATCGCCGGCTGCACCGTCGGCCCCGATTACCATCCGCCGCAAGCGGACGTCCCGGCCACCTGGCATGCGATGCAGGCGGACGGGCCGGCGGCGTCTCCCGCATCCGGCGTGGCCGCGCGGTCGTCGCCCACGATCGACGCCGATCCCGATCCGCGCTGGTGGCGCGCGTTCGGCGATCCGCTGCTCGACCGGCTCGTCGAGCGCGCCGCGCACGACAACCTCGACGTGCAGGCGGCCGTGCTGCGCATCGCGCAGGCACGCGCGCAGGTGCGCGCGGCCGCCGCGCAGGGCTTGCCGAACGTGCGCGCGAACGCGAGCTACCAGCGCGAGCAGCTCGGCCTGAAGGGCATCGTCGAGGAGCAGGGCATCGACCAGCGCGTCGATCGTCTCGGCGCGCTGGGCTCGCCGCTCGACCGGTTCGGGCCAGGCACCGGGGCAAGCGTGCAGCAAGGTGCACGCGGCGCGCTCGATGCCCTCGAATCGCCGGTCAACCTGTGGCAGGCCGGGTTCGACGCATCGTGGGAACTGGACCTGTTCGGCCGCGTGCGCCGCTCGGTCGAAGCGGCCGGCGCGCAGACGAGCGCCGCGGTCGCGAGCCGCGACGACGCGTTGCTGTCGCTCGAGGCCGAAGTCGCGCAGACCTATCTGCAACTGCGCGGCGCGCAAGCGCAGCGCGCGCTGGCCGACGACCTGCAACGCGCGCAGCGCGAATTGCTCGACCTGACGCGCGAGCAGGCCGCGCACGGTCTCGCGAGCGATCTCGACGTGCGCAGCGCCGACGCGCGGCTCGCGCAGATCCGCGCGCAACTGCCGCAGTTCGACCAGCAGATCGTGCTGCTGCGCAACGGTCTCGCCTATCTGGTCGGCGGCGCGCCGGGCGTGCTCGACGACTGGCTGACCGCCCCGCGCGCGTTGCCGGCGGTGCCGCCGACCGTGCCGGTCGGCCTGCCGTCGACGCTCGCGCGCCGGCGCCCCGACATCCGCCGTGCGGAGGCCGAACTGCATGCGGCCACCGCCGACGTCGGCGTCGCGGTCGCGCAGTTCTATCCGGACATTTCGCTGACGGGGCAGGTCGGCCTGCGCGCGTCGCACGTGCGCGAGCTCGCGCACTGGTCGCATCTGTTCTACGCGTTCGGGCCGGCCGTGTCGCTGCCGATCTTTTCCGGCGGCGCGCTCGTGTCGAACCTGCGGCTGTCGCAGGCGCGCCAGGCCGAAGCGGCGCTCGCTTACCGGCAAGCCGTGCTCGTCGCGCTGCGCGACGTCGACAATGCGCTGGCCGTGTACCGCACCGACCAGGCGCGCGCGGCCGCGCTCGACGACGCGGTGAAGGCCGAACAGGGCGCGCTGGATCTCGCGCGCGATCGCTACCGGAAGGGCCTGTCGCCGTTCCTCGACGTGCTGGATGCCGAGCGGCAATGGTCGGAGGGCCGGCAGCAGGCCGAGCAGGGCGCGTTGCAGACGACCACCGATCTCGTTGCGCTGTACAAGGCGCTCGGCGGCGGCTGGCAGGCGGGGCCGGCCGCGAATGAGGATACCGGCACGGCGCGCGCGCAGTAGCCTCGCGCGCGCGGCGGGCGTCGGTTGCCGCGCGCGCGCAACGCCGTCCGTCGGCCCGCGCGCGGCCTCAATCCCATGCGTGCTTGCTGAACTGATAGCCCCTGGAGCGGATGGTCTTGATCCGTTTCGGTTCGTTCGCGTCGTCGCGCAGCTTGCGGCGCAGCTTCGAGATGCGGCCGTCGATCGAACGATCGAGGCCGTCGAACGCGATGCCGCGCAGCAGCAGCGTCAGGTCTTCGCGGCTCACTACCTCGCCCGCGCGGCACACGAGGGCCCACAGCAGATCGAATTCCGTCGACGTCAGGCGCGGCATGCTGCCGTCAGGCAGATGCACGCGGCGATCGGCCCGGTCGATCGAGAACTTGCCGAACACGTATCGCTGCGGCGAAGCCTGCACGGCGTCGCCCGCCGGCACGCGTGTGCGCCGCAACTGCGCCTTGATTCGCGCGAGCAGCAGACGCGGTTCGAGCGGCTTGCGGAGAAAATCGTCCGCGCCGAGTTCCAGCCCGAGCAATTCGTCGAACGGCTCGTCGCGGCCCGTCACCATGATCACGATGCCGTCGTACTGCATGCGCGCCGTGCGGCAGATCTCGAAGCCGTCCTTGCCCGGCAGGTTGATGTCGAGCAGCACCACGTCGGGGCGGCTCGCGACGATCGCCGCTGCCGCGCCGGCGCCGTCGCACAGCGTGTCCACCTGGTAATGATGCGTGCGCAAGTACTCGGCGATCAGCGCGGACAGCGGGACGTCGTCTTCGACGATCAGGATTCGGATGGGCATCGCTAAACGAAGGGGCAAAACGGGAAGGTGGAGAGCGGTCAGGCCCAGTCCGAGCGTGTCGTGGCCGAAGCGACGTGGATGATACTGCGCAACATTCCGATGGAATGTGGGGAAATCTGGATCGTTCGGTGAGCTTATCTGCGCGCCAATCGCCGCCATCAGAGGAAACGCGCGGGGCAAGCGACGCGGGGCCGCGCGTGAGGCTGAAACGGTTCGATGCGAGAGTCGGCGCGGCGCTCGGGACGATGCGCGCCCGCGCATCCGTCAGACGAAAACGTTTGCGCCACTTCGACGCCGCGCACCGTTCCCGCACCGTTCCCGCACCGCCCGACACCAGGCCAGGCAAGGTTAGTCGACATATCATTACAAAATATTACCGACGTCGCCGCGTTCCGCTCCCTACAATCCACACACCTGATCCGCGCGTCGCGCATTGCGCCTGTTTCGCGGTCGTATCGGCTACCGGTCTCGGCGAAGCGTCGAGTCATGTCGCTCACGTGACGAACCGGATGCGCGCGAGTCGGGTCGCCGCCGCGCCGGCTCCGATGGGCAGTCGGGCGGATGCTATCGATTACTGACGGGGGAAGCGAAATGACGCCGTTGCAAGTCGTCCAGAGTCTCGACGCACTCACGCATGCGATCGAAGCGGCGGTGGCGCGCGCCGACTGGAGCGAGGCCGTTCGGGCCGCCGAGACGCGTTCGGCGTTCATCGTTGCGCTTGCACCCGATCAACCGGACGAGGTCGTGTCGGCGCTGATGAAAGTGCAGGAGATCGACGTCCGGATTTCCACCGTCGCGCGCGACACGCTCGAGGCGCTCATCGCGGAGGGCTGGATGGCGCTGCACGCAGCCCGCACGGCAACGAACGCGCTGAGGGCGCGGCAGCGGTCGCTCGATGCCGGCGCCGCGGCCACGCGACACTGAAATCCGTTTCCTTTGGTGATGGCATGAAATTCAGAGAACGCGCCAGTCAGGTCGATGCAACACGGTGGTTCGCCGAGGGCGACCATGAACGGGTAGAGCGCCGTCACGGCCTGTGGGCGATCGCGACGCCGGAAGGCTGGCGATCCGTGAAGCCGGGCGACTGGATCGTGCGCGACGAATCCGGCAACTGCTGGCCGATGGACGACGGCCTCTTCATGCATCGCTACGAACCGGTCGCCGACTGACTCGGCCGCCGGTTCGACGCGCCTACCGGCGCTTGCGTGAAAACATCAATGAATCGGCGTCGTTGAAGCGGATGCGCTGAGGCTCGCCGTACCCGGCTTTCTCCGCGACCCGGATCGACGCGACGTTGGTCGGCGCGATCAGACACACGCTGCGCTCGAACCGCTGTTGCGCGTCGAGCCATGCGAGCGCGGCCGCGAGCGCCTCGGTCGCATAGCCGTTGCCTTGCGCCCACGTCGCCAGCGCCCAGCCGGCTTCCGGCACGCCGCGGATCGGCGGGTCGATGTTGCGGTGGAAATCCGCGAAGCCGAGATCGCCGACGTAACGCCCCGACGCCTTTTCGCGAATCGCCCAGTAACCATAGCCGAGCAGCGGCCACAGCCCGCGATACGCGAGCATACGCATCCACGAGTCGCGCGGCGTGGAAGGCGTGCCGTTGAAGATATGCGCGACGACGCCCGGTTCCGCCCACATCGTGGCGAGTGCGTCGAAGTCCCCGAGCGGGTGGCCTTCAAGGATCAGACGGGGCGTGTCGAGAACGGGCGGAGACGAGACGGGGGGCACGGCGCTGAATGTCATCGGGCGTTCCATGAGGAAGGGGCGGCGACGCAGGGCGCCGCGCTCGGGTCTCGTACGATACCGCGTAAACGGCGACGTGGACGCAATTCCCCACCCGCATCGAGGCATGCGACCGCATCGCGCGGACGGCCGGCGGTGCCCGCATGGACCGGCTCGCGTGACGACGTCGCGGTCGGGTGCATCGCGCGGGGCGTTCGACGAATGCGGCCGTTCGTCGCCGTGTGGCGAATGCCTGTAGCGAACCCCCGGCCGCGGCGAGCGGTCGGCCTGCTTCCTGACGGTGGTCATCGCCGCGCCCGCGTGTTGCGCGCAACGCGGGATCGCGCCCGTGCCGGATGGCGTTACTTGCGGCTTTTCAGGAACGAGCGCCCTTCGGCCGTGATCGATGCGCCGGAGCGGCCGTGCGCGGGATGGCTGACGAACCCGGCGTTGACGAGCTCCCGCGCGATCGACCAGCCGAGCGCCGGCGCATCGCGGCCGTAGCGAACGTCGGCGAGGCGTTCGAGCGCCCAGATCGCGGAGGCCGACAGATTGGGGGTGTTGGACGTGAGCGTATCGTTCATGGCTTCCTCGGGAAATGGCGTTTCGGGGTGGGCGGCACACGGCCGGACGGAGGAGGCGCAAGCATCAGCTTGCCTGCAACAACGGCAGCAGCGCGTGCAGCGCCGCTTCCTCGTCGGGGCCGGTGGCGAGCACCTGGGCCGACGTGCCGCCGTGGACCTGCAGCGACGCGATCGCGCCGCTGTTTTTTGCGTTGCTGCCGTGCCCGTTCGCGATCAGCAGGATGTCGCTGTCGAAGCGGCGTGCCGCGTCGACGGTCGCATCGCGCGCGGCGCGGCCGCGATTGCGGTTCCATGCGGGGCCGATTTCAACGTACACAACGGTTGCCACGATGCTGGAAAGCCTCCGGACAAGTGGGCGGGGCGGCGCGCGACATGCAGGGTTACGCACGTGTAGCGGACATCGGGCGGCTGGCATGTCACGAATTTCCGCAGGGGCGCGGGTGCCGGCCGGGTGCATTGTGCGCACCATTCGGCGCGAACATGCCGACATCCGCTGCGAAGGCGTATTCAAGTTCGCGGATTGTCGGAAAGTGGGGGATTATAATGCATCGGCCAGATCATGTGAATTACATTATAATGCCGTGTGCGCCGATGCCGGCCCGCGGCGTTGCCGGCGGGCGAGTCTCGGCGTATCCGGGCGCGCAACCTGCTCGCCCGGCATCGTCGACCGACCCGAACTCCTCCCGAATGGAAGCCGCAATGAATGCCCCTGCCTGCCCGCAATGCGCGATGGAAAACACTTACCCCGACGGCGCGCTGACCGTGTGCGCGGACTGCGGCCACGAATGGTCGGCCGACGCCGGCGCCGAGGCCGGTGACGAACCGGCGGGCGACGTCGTCAAGGACGCGAACGGCAACGTGCTGTCGGACGGCGATTCGGTCGTGCTGATCAAGGACCTGCGCGTGAAGGGTTCGTCGATCACGCTGAAGATGGGTACCAAGGTCAAGAGCATCCGGCTCGTCGGCGGCGATCACGAAGTCGACTGCAAGACCGACATGGGCGGCTTCATGCTGAAGGCGTGCTACTTGAAGAAGGTCTGAGCGCACGGTCAGGCGACCGTTGCATCCGCGTTTTCAGCCGCTGCTTTTTTCATTCGAGTACCCGCACATGGCCGAGGATCGCACTGCCTACGACGCGTTCGTCAGGTTCCTGGCGACGCCGCTGAACGACGGCCGACCGTTCGTGCTGGAGACGCAGCACGCGGTCTCGCTGCACTTCGATCATTTCGGCACCCAGAGCTTCATGTCGCTGCATGATCCGGTGCGGCTCGCACTCGGTTATACGCGCGTGATGATGGGCTTCCTGCTGCTGCAGGCCGAGCCCGCACACATCTGCATGCTCGGGCTCGGCGGCGGGTCGCTCGCGAAGTACTGCTACCGCCACCTGCCCGGCACGACGATCGATGCGGTCGAGATCAATCCCGACGTGATCGCGCTGCGCGACACGTTCAGGATTCCTGCCGACGATGCGCGCTTCACCGTGGTGTGCGCCGACGGCGCGGATCATCTGGAGCGGGCGGACGTCCGCACGGACGTGATCCTGCACGATGCGTTCGTCGCCGACGGCATGCGCGGCCGCTGTACGGGTGCCACTTTTCTCGATGCGTGCCGCGCACGCCTGAGCGAATCCGGCGTGCTCGCGATCAACTTCATGGACGACGATCCGGCGTTGCCGCAGCACCTCGAGCAGTTGCGATCGGTATTCGGTTCGTCGTATGCGCTGGTGCCGTGCGGCGACGACAACAACTTCGTTGCATTCGCATGGAAGGACGGCAGCCGGTTGCCGTCGTTGCGTATCCTGCTGGAGCGGGCGCTCGCGTGCCCGCAGGCCGGTGAACTGAAGCTGGCCGCCACCGCGAGACGCATGAAGCACGGCGAGGGCATCGATTCGCGGCGGCTGGTCTGGCGCGCGCAGTCGCACGAACGTTGGGAGATCGGCGCGTAGCCGGACCGAGGGGGCGGGCCGTGCTTATTTCACGCGCTTGCCGATCGCGCTGCGGGTCTTGTACGTGACGCCGTGCCGGTCGAGATAGTCGCGGATCAACTGCCGCACGACTTGCGACGGCGTAAGATCCTGCTCCGCGCAGAGCATCTCGAAGGCTTCCTTCTTCGCGGGATCGATCAGGACGGTCAGGCGGGCGGTTTTCGTTTCCATGACGGGGCGAGGGTGGTCGATATGTTAATCAAATTATAATCGATCCGTTTTCGGCGTTACCGCGCCAAGCGCCGCACGATCAGCGTTTGCTGCGCACCAGCGCGAGCAGATCGTCGATCACCGGCACGACGGCGAGCGTGACGAGCACCGCGGCGAGCGGCACGGTCGACACGTAGCCCACGTGCTTGAAGCCGATCGCGCCGGCCAGGCCGCCGACGAAGAACGACGCGAGCATCGTCGCGTGTATCCGCAGTTTCGACCGGTTGGCGATTACCGCGTGCGCGTCGACGTCGATGGCCGAGCGGTTCCAGTAGAACAGCTTGCCGAGCTCGATGCCGAGGTCGGTCACGATGCCGGTGATGTGCGTCGTGCGGATTTCCGCGCCGGACAACTTCGTGATCGTCGCGTTCTGCAGCCCCATGATGAAGCACAGCAGCGTCACGGTCACCGGCACGAAGAACGTTTCCCACAGCGCGAGATGGCTGCCGAGCAGCCCGAACAGCAACAGCAGCGCGGCTTCGACCAGCAGCGGCAGCATGAACTGGCTGTGCAGCCCGCGGCGGCGGCCCCAGTTGACGAGGATCGCCGAACAGGCGGCGCCGATCAGGAACGACCCCAGCGAGCTGATGCCGGCGAGCGCGAGCCGCACGTCGCCGAGCGCCGTCTGGTCGGCGATCGCCGACACGATGCCGCTCATGTGCGACGTGTATTGCTTGACCGCGAGAAAGCCGCCGGCATTGGCCGCGCCGGCGACGAACGCGAGCGAAAACCCGAGCTGGCGGTTCGCGTCCGCGCTGCGGTGTTTTCCGGTCAGGTTTCGAAAGTACTGCGCTGGCATAGGGGCTTCGCTCGATCGTCGCGGATTCGCGGGTACAGGCGGAAAGCCAGTGCGGGCGGCGTGTCGGGCACGCCGCTTGCACCGGATACCGGCGCTGTGGAATCATGTGATGAACATGATAATGCCATTATCATACTCTGTTGGCGGGATGGTGCTTTCAGTACAATGATGCGACGCACCGCCGGGTGGCTGTTGCGCCGCTGCGCGGCGCGCGCCTGCGATTACTTCTGCTCACCGCTTCATGACCCCGATCAAGTTCATCCTTCGCTACACGGCGATCCCGTTCACGGCCATCGTCGCCGTGGTGATCTGGACCGTCATACCCTCGTCGAAAGAGATCGATGCGAGACAATATGCGGCGCTGTCGCGCGCGTACGCGAGTTTCCCGCTGCCGTTCCGGCGCGAGATCTCGGACACGATGGAGCACGGCACGATCAACGACCGGCGCTACCAGGCGCTGGTGCGCGATTCGCTCGGCAACGGCGTCGCGCTGGACTGGCCGGCGTCGGGCGTCGGCGGCGTCGCCGACGAGCGGCAAAAACTGGCCGAACTGATTCAGGCCGATTCGGATCTTCAAAGGCAACGGCAATGAAAACCCTGCTGGTTTCTGTGGCATTCGCGATGATCATCGCGAGCCTGATCTTCGCGCTGTACTTCATGAATCACGATCGCGGCAAGTCCAAGCGGATGGCGTGGTCGCTCGCCGCGCGCGTCGGATTGTCGGTCACGCTGTTTCTGTCGCTGCTGATCGCGTACAAGCTCGGCTGGATCGAGCCGACCGGGTTGCCGATCGGGCGGTGACGCGCGGGTTTCGGGCGGGGGCGGGTGGTTCGGGCCGGCGATGCCGCGTCGTGCCGCCTTCGCCTCAACGGCGGCTCGTACCGTTTCAGGCGGGGCACTCGGCGAGCGGCGCTGCGTTCCGCGTGTGGTATGCGGATCGGTTGACTCGTCGTATATCGCCGGATCAGATATTCATCGAAAAAATAACCATTTGGTACACACATAGGCAGGCTCTACAGTCTCGCATCCTGCTGCCGGTTGCGATGCCGGCGATTTCGAGACTATTCCAGAAGCCTGCCTGATGAATCGACTGCTCTACTCCCGGGCCCGCACCGCAGCGGCCGCGCTGTTCGTGCTCGGCCTTGCGCCGGTTTCCCGTGCGGCTCAGCCGACGTTGCGCGTCGGCATCGACGCCGAGTCGTATCCGCCTTTCTTTTCGAAGGACGCGACCGGCAAGTGGAAGGGGTGGGAAGTCGACGTGCTCGATGCCGCGTGCGTCAAGCTGAACGTGCGATGCGAGCTCACCGACATTGCGTGGGACGGCCTGATTCCGGCGTTGCAGAACCGCAAGATCGACGTGATTTGGTCGTCGATGACGATCACTGGCGAACGGCAGAAAGCCATCGATTTCAGCCGCGCGTATTACGAATCGCCGACGGTGTTCGTCGGCGCGAAAAGCGACCGGCGCCGCGTCGACTGCGCGGTCCCCGCGACCTTCAAGGGCCGCGTGATCGGCGTCGAGGCCGGCACCAACTTCTCGGCATTCCTCGATGCCCGCTTCAAGCAGGACGCGCAGATCAAGGCGTTCGACAAGTTCGACAATGCGCTCGCCGATCTGGTGTCCGGTCGCGTCGATTACGTGCAGGAGGGCAAGGGGCTGTTCACGGCGTTCCTCGCGTCGCGCGACGGCAAGGACTTCGAGGTCAAGGCCACGTGCGCGGACGATCCGGTGCTGGGCCTCGGCATCGGCGCGGGCGTGCGCCACGGCGATGCGCTGCGCGGCAAGCTGTCGACCGCGATCACGCAACTGCAGCAGGACGGCACGTGGGATGCGATCACCGCCCGCTATCCGAACCTGAAAGGCACGATCGAGAAGGGCCGCTGAACCGATGGCCGCGGACGATTCGCTGCTCGCTTTGCTCGCCTTCGGCGACGGCGGTTATGGCCGCGTGTTCGCGAGCGCGTTCGCACTGACGTTCGGCGTCGCGGCCGCATCGTTCTGCACCGGCGTGCTGCTCGGCATCGCCGGCGCACTCGGCAAGCTGTCGCGTTGCGCGGCGCTCGTGTGGCTGGCGCGGCTCTATACGACGCTCGTGCGCGCGCTGCCCGAGCTGCTGTGCCTGCTGCTCGCGTTCTACGCGGTCGCACCGGCCATCGAGAACGCGCTGCGCGGCAGCGGCATCGTACCCGGCGACTTCGCGTTCGACCCGTTCGTCGTCGCCGCACTGTCGCTCGGCTTCATCCAGGGCGCGTATCTCACCGACATCTTCCGCGCGGCGCTCGTCAACGTGCCGGTCGGCCAGATCGAAGCCGCGCACGCGTATGGGATGACGTCCTGGCAGACGTTCGCGCGCATCCGGCTCCCGGCCGCCGCGCGGCTCGCGCTGCCGGGCGTCGGCAACGTGTGGCTGAACGCGACCAAGGACGCGTCGTTCATCAGCGTGCTCGGTTCGTTCACGGATCTACTGAAGGCGAGCCAGCTCGCGGCCGGCGCGACGCGGCACTACGTATTCTTCTATCTGGTCACGGCCGCGCTGTTCCTGTTGCTGAGCGTCACGTCGGCGGGCATCTTCGCGGCGCTCGAACGGCATGCGAATCGCGGCACGAGGCGTGCGACGACATGATCTTCTCGCTGCCTTTCCTGCTCGACACGGTAATGCCGAAGCTGCTCGCCGCGGTGCCGACGACGCTGGCGCTGACGCTGTTGTCGGGTGCGGCCAGCGTGCTGCTGGGCGTGCCGCTCGCGCTCGCCGCCGGCGCACGCCATACGCCGGTGCGCTGGTCCGCGCGCGGCTGGCTCATGCTGATCCGCGGCACGCCGCTCCTCGTTCAGCTCTATCTGTTGTACTACGGATTCGGGCAGATCGTCCCGCGCGAGTGGATGCGCGACAGCTGGGCGTCGCCGCTGCTGCGTGACGCGTTCTGGTACGCGATCGTCGCGTTGAGCGTGAACGAGAGCGCGTATGTCGCGACAATCCTGCGCGGCGCGATCGCCGGCGTGCCGGCTGGCGAGATCGAGGCCGGCCACGCATACGGGATGACGCGCGTGCAGGTGCTGCGCCGCATCGTCGGCCCGCGAGCGTGGCGGCTTGCGCTGCCCGCGCTCACCGGAGAGGCGATCCTGCTGCTGAAATCGACCGTCCTCGCGTCCACCGTGACCGTGTTCGACGTGATGGGCACGGCCAATACGCTGCGCTTCGAGACGTTGCGCGTGTACGAACCGCTGGCCGGTGCGGCGATCGTCTATGTCGTGCTGGTCGCGCTGCTGACCATTCCTGCCGCCCGTCTCGAGCAGCGCGTCAATCGCTACCTGACGCGCGCACCCGACGAACGCATGCCCGCCCGGCGCCGCCGCGCGTCGTCGGGCGCGTGGGCGGCGCCCAACTGATTCCAGCCCTGGTAACGAATTCCACGATGTCCGATCCTCGCCCCTTGCTGTTTTCCCTGTATGAACAAGCCAGCGTCGGCTGCGGCGGCGCGCCGAGCCTGTGGACCCATCCGGCTGATGAACGGCTGCGTGCGAATACGCTCGGGTTCTGGTCGAACCTCGCGCGCACGGCCGAACAGGCCGATCTCGACATGCTGTTCTTCGCGGACGTGCTCGGCCTGTACGACGTCTATGGCGGGTCGGCCGACGCGGCGCTGCAGTGGGCGGTCGAGGCGCCCGCGAACGATCCGATGATGCTGATCCCGGCGCTGGTCGCGCAGACGGAGCGGCTCGCGTTCGGAGTGACCGCGAGCACGACCTACGAGCATCCGTTCGCGCTCGCGCGCCGCTTCAGCACGCTCGATCATCTGAGCAACGGCCGGATCGGCTGGAACATCGTGACGTCCTACCTGACGAGCGCCGCACGCAACTTCGGGCTGGACCGGATGATCGGCCACGACGAACGCTACGCGCGCGCGGAGGAATTTCTCGACGTCGTCTACAAGCTATGGGAAGGGAGCTGGGCGGACGATGCGGTCGTCGCCGACAAGCACGCGCCGCGCTATGCGCGTGGCGACCGCGTGCGGCCGATCGCGCACGAAGGCGCGCACTATCGCGTGCAGGGGCCGCACGTCTGCGCGCCGTCGCCGCAGCGCTCGCCCGTGCTGATTCAGGCCGGCTGGTCGGGGCGCGGACGCGAGTTCGCGGCGAAGCATGCGGAGGTGGTGTTCGTCGCGAAGTCGAACCCGCACGAGATCCGTGCGGGCCTCGACGAGATTCGGCGGCTCGCGGCCGAACGCGGCCGGGCGGCGGACGACGTGAAGTCGCTGACGGTGCTGCGGATCGTGACGGCGCGCTCGTCGAGCGACGCGAAGGAGAAATATCACACGCTGCAGCAGCACTATCACCGGCACGCGCAACTCGTCAGCTATGCGGGCGACACCGGCATCGACATCGACCGCTATGCGGACGACGAGCCGCTGACGACGCACACGGAAGGGCTGACGTCCTACGTGGTGCGGCCGGACGGCAGCGGCAAGCCGCTCACGGCCGGCGACGTGCGGCGCAAGTTCGCGAGCGTCACGCGCGGCACCGACCTGATCCTCGTCGGCTCGCCCGACGAAATCGCGGACCAGCTCGCCGAGCATGCGCGGCAGTCGACGACGAGCGGCTACATGCTCAATCCGCTGATCAGCCCCGGCACGCTCGACGATTTTGCCGAACTGATCGTGCCGGAACTGAAGAAGCGCGGCCTGTACCGTACGACGCCGGCGAGCGGCACCTTCCGTTCACGGCTGGGCGGCCGCGACCGCCTGCCGGATACGGCCTACGGCGCTTCGTTCCGGTTTCCCGTGCCGGAAGCGGGCTGACCGGCCGATCGATACCGGACGACTCTCAGCGGAGTTGCATGACATGACCGACGACGTACTGTTCCTGCTGCAACCGCCTCGTGCCGACCGGAATCTTCGGGCATGAATGGCGCGATGAACGAAACCATGGACACGACGCGGCGCGAAGATCGATCGCATCGATCGGCGTCGCCGCCCGTCCTGAGCGCCGCCGGCATCGCGAAACGCTTCGACGCGACCGTCGCGCTGGCGGCGCTCGATCTGTCGATCGGCGCCGGAGAAGTCGTCGCGCTGATGGGCGCGAATGGCGCGGGCAAGTCGACCTTCGTCAAGATCCTGAGCGGCGCGCTGCAAGCGGACGCCGGCACGCTGACGCTGCACGGCGAACCGTATCGGCCGGGTTCGCCGCACGCGGCGAAGCGGCTCGGCGTCGCGACCGTGCACCAGTCGGTGGCCGATGCCGTCGTGCCAACGCTGTCGATCGCCGACAACCTGCTGCTGGACCGGCTGTGCGACCCGGCCTCGCCGTGGCGCGTGCCACCGGCCGCGCGGCGCGCCGCGGCGCGGTCGCTCGCCGCACGGGTCGGGCTCGACGTCGATCTGGCGGCGCCGCTGGCCTTGCTGTCGCTGGCCGACCAGCAGCGCGTGACCTTGGCGCGCGCGCTGGCCGGGCAGCCGTCGTTGCTGATTCTCGACGAGCCGACCGCCAGCTTGTCCGCAGCGGAGGCCGAGCGGCTGTTCGTGCTGGTGGACGCGTTGCGCCGCGATGGCGTCGCGATCCTGCTCGTGTCGCATCGGCTCGGCGATTTGCGTCGCATCGCCGATCGCGCGGCGATCGTCCGCGACGGCCGGATCGTCGCCGATCTGGCCGCGCCAATCGATTTCGACGCCGCGGTGGAAACGATGATCGGCCGGCCGCTGCCGCGTACGCGTGCCCTGGCGCCGGAGCGGGCCGCACAGGCCGAATCCGGGCCCGGCTCAGGCTTCAGCGTGCGGCAGATCCGGCTGACGCCGACCAGCACGCCGTTCGATCTCGATGTCCGGCGCGGCGAGATCGTCGCGATCGCGGGCCCGGTCGGCGGCGGCAAGTCGCGCTTCGCACGGACGATCTTCGGCGCGGTGCGGGCGGCGGCCGGCGAGATGACGCTCGACGGCCGGCCGTGGCGGCCGCGTTCGCCGGCGGACGCGATTCGCGCCGGCGTATTCCTGGCCGGCGAGGATCGCTGGCGCACGTCGTTGTTTCCCGATAGCGTGCCGTTCGCGTCGATCGCGGGCACGATCGGCTTTCCGTTCCTGTCGCGCTGGTTCGCGAGCGGCGCGGTGCGCCGAGCCCGCGAACGCACGGCGGCCGCGGCGGCGATCGCGCGGTTCGGCATTCGCTGCGAGGGGCCCGACGATCGCGTCGCGCACCTGTCCGGCGGCAACCAGCAGAAGGTCGTGCTCGCGCGCTGGCACGCCGAACCGGCGCGGCTGCTGCTGCTCGACGAACCGTTCCAGGGCATCGATGCGGGCGCGCGCGCCGATATCGTCGATACGCTGCGCCGTCATGCACATGAGCGCGCGACGATCGTGTTCGTCAGCGATCTCGAGGAAGCCGCCGAGATCGCCGACCGTATCGTGCGGTTCGATCGCGCGACGCTCGATGGTCTGCCTCCGACTGCTTCCATCGTGGGTGCTTGCTCATGAAACCCGTGACTTCTTCCGATGTACGTCATGCCGCATCCGTCGAACGATCGTCGCGCGCCGGGCCGGCGCGCATCCGCGATGCGCTCGAACGAACCGGCATCCTGCTCGTGCTCGCCGCTCTCGTGGTCGTGTTCGCGATCAGGGAGCCCGCGTTCCTGAACCTCGACAACCTGTTCAGCATCCTGCAGGCGGTGTCGATCGTCGCGTTGCTCGGCGTCGGCGTGACGGTCACGCTCGCGGCCGGTGGTTTCGACCTGTCGGTCGGCAGCGTGGCCGCGACCGCGCAGATGGCCGCGAGCTACGTGCTGGTCGTCTGGCACGGCAGCGCGTGGGCGGCCGTGATCGCCTGCGTCGCGCTCGGCGTGGCCGCCGGATTGTTCAACGGCCTGCTGATTACGCGGCTGCGCGTGCCCGACCAGCTCGCGACGCTCGGCACGCTGTTCCTGCTGGCCGGCCTGCAGTTGATCCCCACCGGCGGCCGTTCGCTGGCGACCGGCTCCGTGCTGCCCGACGGCACGGATGCGACGGGCGTGTTCCCCGACGCGTTTCTCGCGCTCGGCCGGCTGCGCGTGTTCGACGTCGTACCGTTGCCGGTGCTGGTGCTTGCGGCCGTGACGGTGCTGGCCTGCATCACGATGGAAGCGACGCGCTGGGGGCGCGTGATCTATGCGATCGGCGGCAACGAAACGGCCGCGCGGCTGGCCGGCGCACCGGCCGCGCGCTACCGCGTCGCCGCATATGTCGTGTCGGGTGCGATCGCGTCGCTGGGCGGCGTGCTGATCGCCGCGCGGGTCGGCCGCGGCGACGTGAGCGCGGGGCACTCGCTGCTGCTCGACGCGGTGGCCGCCGCGCTGATCGGTTACGCGGTGTGGGGCGCGAAGCGGCCCAACGTGTTCGGCACGGTCGTCGGCGCGGTATTCGTCGGCGTGCTGCTCAACGGGCTGACGATGCTGAACGCACCGTACTACATGCAGGATTTCATCAAGGGCGTGCTGCTCGTGCTGGCCCTCGCGTTTACCTTCGGCATCGGTCGCCGTGCGGACGCCCGGGCGTGATGGGTGAGGTCGCCGAGACTCGGATCAGGCATGGACGGGTTCGAAGAATCTTCAGGCTGGACTGTTTGTTATCCAAAGTAATATCGATTGCCGAATCGGTCGGTTTGAGTTTGCGTGTCGCGCTGATAGATTGAACCGATATCGTTCTATATGGAGACAGACGCGCCATGCGCTCATTGCTTCGCCGAAAGTCACGCATCGAACCGAAACTCGGCGCGCTCGCGCTGGGCGTCGCGCTCGTGCTGGGTGTGCCCGCGGCGTACGCCGGCCCGCTCAAGGGCGCGCCGGCGCCATTCGACAAGGGCGGCGTGAAGATCGCGCTCGTCAACTACCTGTCGACCGGCGATTTTTTCCAGGCCTACGAAGCCGGCGCGCAGAAGCAGGCACGTGCGCTCGGCGTCGATCTGCGCATCTACGAAGGCCGGCAGGACGCGGCGGAGCAGCGCGAGCAGATTCAGCAGGCGATCAGCATCGGCGTGTCCGCGATCATCGTCAATCACGGCTTGCCGGAATCGCTGAAGGACGTCGTTCAGCGTGCGCTGGACAAAGGCATCAAGGTCGTTGCGTTCGACGTCGATCTCGCCAATCCGATGGTGCCGCAGATCGAGCAGAACGATCGCGACCTGGCGAACCTGCTGCTCGATCAGGCCGTGAAGGACAACGGCGACGCGTTCGCGGCAGGGTACGTGTACGTGGCCGGATTCGCGCCGCTCGACCGGCGCGATGCCGCGTGGCGCGACTTCAAGCGTGCGCACCCGAAGGTGAAGGAAAAGGCGCGCTGGGGCACCGTCGACAATCCGATCGCGCAATCGGTCGCGAACCAGGCGGCCGCGGCGTATCGCGCCAATCCCGACATTCGTGTGGTGTTCGCGCCGTACGACGAGTTCGCGCGCGGCGCAAAGCTCGCGGCCGACGAGGCCAGGCTGTCGTCGAAGCTGCGCATCTACAGCGCGGACGTGTCGACGGCCGACATCGAGGCGATTCGCGCGCCGAACAGCGCGTGGGTCGCGACGGCCGCGACCAATCCGGCGGTCGTCGGCGCGGTGTCGGTCCGAGCCGCGGCGCTGCTGGTGGCCGGGCAAAACCCGGGCGCGCGCATCGCGGTCAAGCCGACGCTGATTACGCGCGACGATCTCGTGAAGAACGACATTCATACCGTCGCCGAACTCGGCGCGAAGTTTCCGGCGTTCCGCGCGAGCGACGCGGCGACGGCCGCGTGGATTCCGGCGGCCGAGTAATCGCCCTGGCGCGCAACGAACCGATCCGTCGCCTGCGTGCCGCCTACCCATGACTTGACCATGACGACCCTGAACGACTATCTCGTACAAAAGCGCGACGCCTGGCGAGCGAAGCAGCAGGCCGCCCGCAACGATCCCGATCTCAAGGCGACGCCGCTGAAGGCGACCGTGCGCGCGCTCGGTCGCAGCGGCGTGCGCGAGATCCGGATTCGCGACTTCCAGGTGATCAGCGACAGCCCGCCCGATTTCGCGGGCTACAACCTCGGGCCTGCGTCGCCGGAACTGCAACTGGGCGTGCTCGGCAGTTGCCTCACGCACATCACGTTGATCCAGGCCGCGGAGCGGGGCCTGAAGATCGACGCGATCGAAGTCGAAGTCACCGGCGACCAGCATCCGCTCGCGCAGCAGCCGGGGTTCGAGCACGTTCCGGTATTCCCGCACAACATCCGCTATACGCTGGACATCGTGTCGCCGGAGCCGCCGGAGGTCATTCGGGCGTTGCATCAGGCGGTCGAAGCGGTGTGCCCGATCTTCAATTTGCTGAGGCTGCCGCAGCACATCGAAGGGGAATTGCGGCATACGAACGGGTGATGCGCCGACGAATTGCTGCTCGGCCGAGTTTTTAAATGAAATGCAGGTATATTGATAAGAATACTTATCCCGATGGTCGCGATGCAAGTTCTGGGCGTTGACGTATTCGCACCACCGCGTGCCCGAGGAGGGCCGTAACGACGCTAGTTGCCCGATTCCTTCGTCACGTCATGACGATAGGCACGCGGCGAGCAGCCCACGATGCGTTTGAACGCATGGCCGAACGCGCTATCCGAGTCGTAGCCGAGCCGCTGCGCGATCGCCGAGATCGACGCCGTGGAGTGGCGCAGTTCGCGCATCGCCAGCTGTATCCGCCACCGCAACACGTATTCGAGCGGGCCGAACCCGAGCCGCCGCTTGAAATGCAGCGCGAACGTCGAACGCGACACATGGCAGCAGGCCGCCAGCGCGTCGACGGTCCAGCGTCGCTCGGGCGCCGCGTGAATCGCGGCCAGCGCCGCGCTCACCCGCGGATCCGCGAATCCGGCCAGCCACCCGACGTCGCCGTTCGCGCCGGCGTCCACATAGCGCCGCAGGATCTGCACGAGCATCATGTGTCCGAGATGCCGAACCATCAGCGAGCCGCCCGGCGACGCCGCGACGAACTCCCGTGCGAGTTGCTGCAGCGACCAGCGCAGTACCGCCGCCGGTTCGGAATCGCCGCTCACGATCACCACGGGCGGCAGGCTGCCGAGCAGCAGCGGCATCCGTTCTTCGTAGGCGAAGCGGCCGCCGATCAGAAAGCAATCGGCCGGTTCGCCATAGTGCGCGATACCGCGGTCGACATGTCGGTACACGTCGGCGGCGGGCACCGGCGCGACCGACGGATCGCTCGCCAGCGAAAATGCCCGCGGCGCAGCGAGCAGGAAGCAGTCGCCCGTGCGCAGCCGGACGGGTGGCCCCGCACCGTCGACGGTCAGCCAGCAACTGCCTTCGACCACCGCGTTGAACTTGATCCCGTCGGGCGGGGGCAGGTCGACGGCCCATGGGCCACCGGCCCGCAGGCCAGTGAAAAACGAGTCGCGCGTTTCCAGCAGCGACAGCACTTCCGATAGCGGGTCCACGCGCAATCCCGGACGATCTCGACGAAAAACCGGATTCTATTGCATTCACAGTCCGGATGCGCGGCCGGAGAATGGGCTCGTGCAGTGACGCGGCCGATGGGCGGCCGCGTGCTTCGCACGCCGTTCCTGGAGCTTTCAATGACGAGCAGGCAGCAACCCCTTCATTCCGGATTCGACGCTGCATCGACGGCGAGCGACGTCCTGGCCGGTTTCGACCTGCGCGGCAAGACCGCGATCGTCACGGGCGGCCATTCGGGTCTCGGGCTCGCAACCACGCGTGCACTGGCGCAAGCCGGCGCGCGCGTCGTCGTCGGCGCACGGAGCGTCGCGGCCGCGCGCGAGGCGACGCGCGGCATCGCCGGCGTGGAGATCGCGACGCTCGATCTCGCGGACCCCGCGAGCGTGGATGCATTCGCGGCCCGGTTCGTCGACGCGCGGCGCAACGTACATATCGTCATCAACAGCGCGGGCATCATGGCCTGCCCCGAGACCCGTGTCGGCGACGGTCGGGAAGCGCAGATGGCCGTCAATCACCTCGGTCACTACGTGCTCGTCAACCGCCTATGGCCTGCGCTCGCGCACGGCGACGGCGCACGTGTGGTCGCGGTGTCGTCGCTCGGGCACCGGCTGTCGCCGATCCGTTGGGACGATATCGCGTTCACGCGCGGTTACGACAAATGGCTGGCGTACGGCCAGTCGAAAACCGCCAACGCCTTGTTCGCGGTGCAGCTCGACGTGCTCGGTGCGCCATTCGGCGTTCGCGCATATTCGCTGCATCCCGGCAAGATCGCGACGCCGCTGCAGCGCCATCTGACGCGCGAGGAAATGATGGCGCAAGGTTGGGTGGACGAGCACGGTGTGCCGATCGATCCGACTTTCAAGACACCTGAGCAGGGTGCGGCAACCCAGGTATGGGCGGCGACGTCGCCGCGCGTTGCCGATCTCGGCGGTGTTTATTGCGAGGATTGCGACGTCGCGACAGTGACGCGCGGCAACGAGGAATCAGGCGTGCGGCCGCATGCGATCGATCCGGAGGAAGCGGCGCGGCTGTGGGCGTGGTCCGCGGCCGCGACGGGCGTCGATGCCTTTGCCGTGCGGCGCTGACGCCCAGGTATTCGCCGGGCCGGGCGCCGCGCGGGTATCCGGCGGCGGCACGCCATCCGCGCGCGGCAGCCTATCCGCACGTCTACCGCAGCGCGCGCCCCATCTCCGCGATCGGCATCGCGACGATCGAATTCAGCAATCGCATTTCCCCGGCGTCCGGATGCGCGATGTGCCGCACTTCATCGAGCGCCTGCTCGACGAGACGATCGAGCGGTTCGAGAAAGCGCCGCAGTTCGCTGGCGGCCGCTTTCTCCCTGAGACCGAGCGCCTGGCCGAACGCGACCAGTGCGTCCATGTCGATATCGGCGAACCGCGTCGCATGCCCGAGCGGCATCGTCAGCTCGCAGTGCGGCCAGTGATCGCCGCGATGGTCGGGCCGGTGCGTCGGCGTGTGATACACGACCGTGCTGACGATGTCGTAGAACGGCGCGAGCCGGTAGCCGCGCGCGTCGACGAAGAACGACAGGTTCTTCAGGTGCGCGTCGGCATTGCCGACCACCACGTTGAACACGGTCCAGCGGAACACCGACAGGCGCGTGAGCGCTCTCGTGCTGGTGCGCTCGATCGCGCGGGCCAGTTCCTGTGCGTTCGCCCGCTGATATTTGAAACCGCGGTCGTAGTTGAGCAACTGCATCGCGTCGATCGTATGCACGCGCCCGGCCGGTTCGGACGCGACATCGCGGTCGAACCGGTCGATCACGTAGCACGCGGACGGCGCGCGCAGGAAGTGCACATCCGGTACGTCGAGCCCCATCTTCTTCGCGAGCCGCATGCAGAAGAACTCGTTGATCGCCGAATGCGGATAGCCGGCCGCACGCATGTCGGGTTTGAGCAGGTGCATCGACGGTTCGCTGCCGACCGGCTCGAACAGCGCGTAGTCGGGCGCGTCGCCGCGCAGCACCAGCAGCAGCTTCTGCTGCGCGCCGGCCGCCGACATGCGCTTGGGTGCCGTCGCCGTCAGCGCGCGCTCGGGCATCGCCTGGATTCGCCGTTCGAGCTCGTCGAGCGGCAGCGGCTGCAGGCCGCCGGGCGCTTCGTGTTCGCCTTCGGCCAGCAGCGTCAGCGCGCCGGCCGATTCGCGGCCGAAGTACGCGAGCAGGCCCCACGCGTCGGCCGCATCGACCTTCGCCTCGCGCGCGAGCGACGTGCGCATGCCTTCCTCGGGCAGCAGGTTGTCGAAGAACCACTGGACCGGGCGATCGGTCGACGTGTCGGTGAACACGCCCGCGCGCAGCGGGAACGCCGGCGACAGCGGATACGCGGCGGGTGACGCGAGCCATTGCGGGTCGTACGCGAACGACCAGATGCCTTTGTCGTCGGTCAGCGTGCCCATGCGCACGCCGTTGGCGGACGCGATCAGCGTTCTAGCCGCCATGGCTGCTCCTGCGGCGTTGCGCGGCCTTCAGCGCGGCGGCTTCGGATATCTCGACCGACGACTCGGCGTACAGGTGCACGCCGAGCTCGGCCAGCAGCAGCATGACCTTGCCGATTTGCGCGGTCGGCTTGCCGGCTTCCACCTGACTGATGAATTTCGGCGACAGGCCGGTCGCGTTGGCGAGTTCGTCCCGCGTGAACCCCTGCTGGATCCGCGCGGAGCGAATGAGGTGGGCGAGCGCGCCGATCGTGTCGACGGACCGGGACTCCGACATGACGTTCTCCGTGCTTCGTATCTGAGCGGGAACAGTATCGCATAACTCGGCAGATCCGGCGCTGATTCGTATTCGTACGGGAACGAACAGATGCTTCCGAGGCCGGGGTACGGCATTTCGTACCCAATCGGGAACAGATTGTCTGGAAACGGCCGTTGAGAGCCGTCCGCGTATCTGATCGGATACGGAGCGCGGGGCGCCCAGCGCCTTTGCATGTGCGTCCGCCCAGCCACGCCAGGGGAAAGCGCCCGGCGGATGTTCGCGGGCGGCGGTCGGTTCGTCGCCGTCCGCGGCCGGCGTGGCGACGCACGATCATTCCGCGGACGAGCGCCGAACACCTTCACCACCGTGGCACGGTGCGCGCCGCACGCCCTTTCTACAATTCCGTCCGACGTACTACAGGCGCCGCCGCACCCGAAAAGCAGGCCCGGTCCTTGCGCCGGGCAGGCGTCGGCGGCGGCGTTCGCGCCCCGCCACATGACGATTTGCACGGGAGGCGCGCATGGAACCGATGCCGGTCGTACTGCAGTGGCACGACGTTCTCGTCAGGATCGCGCTGGCGCTCGTCGCGGGCGGGCTGATCGGCCTCGATCGCAGCGAATCCGGCAAGACGGCCGGGCTGCGAACGACGATCCTCGTCTGTCTCGCCGCATGCCTGTCGATGCTGCAGGTCAATGCGCTGCTGCTGCAGGCGGGCAAGCCGGAGGGCGCGTTTTCGGTGCTGGACCTGATGCGGCTGCCGCTCGGCATCCTGACCGGCATGGGCTTCATCGGCGGCGGCGCGATCCTTCATCGCGATGGCCTCGTATCCGGCGTCACCACGGCCGCGACGCTGTGGTTCGTCACCGTCATCGGGCTGTGCGTCGGCGGCGGCCAGTTGTCACTCGGCGCGCTCGGGCTGGTGCTCGCCTTGCTCGTCGTCTGGCCGCTGCGGCTGGTCGAGCAGCGCTTGCGGCGCGTCCGGACCGCGCTGGTCACGATCGAATATCCGCCGGGCTCGGTTGCGCGCGAACAACTGATCGCGAAATTGTGCGGGGCGGGATTCACGTGCCGAACGAAAAGCTTTTGCGAAACGGCTGCACGCACGGTGCGCGATGAAGAACTGTTCGTGCAGTGGCGCGAAGCGGCCAGCGCCGACGTGATGCTGAAGCAGTTGATGCGGATCGTCGAATCCGCTGGCCTGACGTCGGTCCGTTGCTCGACGGAGAACTGACGTGCGCGGCCGCTGGAACGCGCGATGCTCGTGCAGCAGGCCGCCGTGGGCGGCTTACCGAGGAGCGAAACATGACATGTGTATCGGAGGTGATGACACGCGACGCCGCGACCATCGGCCCGACGCAGAGCCTGCGCGAGGCGGCCCGGCTGATGAGCGAGTTGAACGTCGGCGCGCTGCCCGTTTGCGATGGCACGCGGCTGATCGGGATGCTGACGGATCGCGACATCGTCGTGCGCGCGGTGTCGATGGGCGTGCCGCCGAACGAGTCGATCGAGGGCGTCGTCAGCGGACCCGCGAACTGGTGTTATGAGGACGACGACATTTCAGTGGTGCAAAAGAAGATGGAGGATGCGCAGATTCGCCGCGTGCCGGTGGTCGACCGGCAGAAGCGGCTGGTCGGCATCGTCGCGCTGGGCGATCTGGCGACGGCCGCGGACGGCGCGATGTCGTCGACGCTCGGCGCGGTGTCGGCGCCGGCGCGCCCGGATCGGTGAAGTGCCATGACAGACACGGAGAACGACATGAACGAAGACAGGGAAACGCAGGTCCGCGAGCGTGCGTATCGGCTGTGGCAGGCAGACGGCGCGCCGGACGGCCGGGCCGACGAATACTGGCAGCGGGCCGAGCAGCAGCTCGATGCCGAGGGTGGCAGCGCGGACGGGCGCGTCGGGCAGACGGCCGATTCGCCGGTCGATCAGTCCGCGAAGCGCCGCATTCCGGGCGACCCGCTGCAGGACGTCGATGCGGTGCCGACCGGCGAGGTCGCGCATGAAAGGCGGCGTACGCGGTGAAGCGCGGGTAAGGCAGAGCCGGAAGGAGGACGACGATGACGGCGCATGCAGGCGAAAAGGCGGAAAAGACCGGGGACTTTCGATGCGAGAAATGCAATCGGTCGACGCACGTGCAGGCGGGGCACCCGATCCCGAAGTGCCCGCATTGCGGCAACGGCACGTACGGCGAGCGAACGCGCGAACCCGGCAACAAGCGGTAAGGTGATGCGGGCCGCGCACTTCGCTTCGCGCGACGCGCAGACCAGCAACGCGCGCCGCGGCGACGTGCGTGCTAACCGTCCTCGCCCACTTCGGCCGGGTCCGGCAAGTCGGGCAGGTCGTCGTGACGGTCGTCGCGCTCCGGCGGTGGAATGTCCGGCGTGTCGGTCATATCGTCGTCGTTCGGTGTCGCGTTTGTCGCGTGCGTCGGGATCATGATCGTCCTCCTCGGTGTCGACAGGGCACCGGCGCGCAGCCGGCATGTCGCTATCGAGCATCGCGCGTGCCACGCGGATTGCCGCTCCTGCATCGGATGATGCGTCGCTTGTAATTTCTTCAGCGGATTCACCCGCTGGCCGTGCGGCGAGGCGGCCCGATAACGGCATGTCGCTTGCTGGAAGCGTTGCAGGCTGCCGCACCGCCCGCCGTCGCGTGGTGCGGCGCAGTCAGCATCCGGACAGGGAGAACGTCATGACGCAGGACACCCAACGACAGCACACCGCGTCGCCCGACGCGGCACGCGAGACGACCGACGCGCCGGACCGGCGCAAGCCGGCCCCCGATGGCGAATCGACCGCGCGCCGCGGCCATGCGCCCGGTGGCGGCGAACTCGACACGATTCCGGACGACCAGGCGCGCAAAGTCGTGCCCGACGATCCGCGCCAGACCGAGGTGCGCGATCCGGCCGGCAAGCCGTGGCCCGACGAGCACGACGCGCCGGACGATTCGGGCAATCGGCCGCGGCCGCTGTAGCGGCGACGCCGGCCGAATCGTCGCGTCCCGCTCCATTCCGCCATCCACGCACCGGAGTCCACCATGTCATCAGACGAAGTTTCCGAATCCCGTCGCAAATGGGTGCAGGGCACGACGGCCGGACTGGTCGCCAGCGTCGCCCTGCCGACGATCGCGCAGACGGGCGGCGGCCCGGCCGATGCCGGGGATACGGCGCCGCGCGATCCGCGCACCCTCTATCCCCATGCGCCGTTTCCGCAGCAGCACCAGCCGTGGCCGGGCCTCGTGGGCCGCATGACGCCTCGGCCGGATCATGGCGAGCGCAGCTATCGCGGCAGCGGCCGGCTCGACGGCCGCAAGGCGCTGATCACCGGCGGCGATTCGGGCATCGGCCGCGCGGTGGCGATCGCCTGTGCCAGAGAAGGCGCGGACGTCGCGATCGTCTATCTGCCCGACGAAGAGCCCGATGCGCGCGAAGTCGTGGACCTGATCCGCAGCGCGGGGCGCAAGGCGGTGCCACTGCCGGTCGACATCCGCAGCGAAGGCGCGTGCAACGGCCTCGTCGAGCGGGCGGTCGCCGCGCTCGGCGGGCTCGACATCCTCGTGAACAACGCGGCTCGCCAGCAGAGTCACGAATCGATCCTCGACATCAGCACCGAACAGTTCGACTGGACGCTGCGCACCAACCTGTACGCGATGTTCTGGATCACGCGGGCCGCCATTGCGCACATGCCGCCCGGTTCGGCGATCGTCAACACGACGTCGGTCAATGCGTACGACCCGTCCGCGAACCTGCTGGACTATGCGATGACGAAAGCGGCGATCGCGAATTTCACGAAGGGGCTCGCGAAGCAGATGATCCAGCGCGGCATCCGCGTCAACGGTGTCGCGCCGGGGCCGTTCTGGACGCCGTTGCAGGTCAGCGGCGGACAGACGACGCACAACGTCGAGACGTTCGGCGAGCAGGTGCCGATGGGGCGGCCGGGACAACCGGCGGAAATCGCGTCGATCTACGTCGAGTTGCTGTCGTCGCGCTCGAGCTACGTGACCGGGCAGATCTATGGCGCGTCGGGTGGTGCGGGGCAGCCTTAGTCGGCTCGCGGTGCAGGCCGACGCGGGATGAACCCGGGCGGAGTCTGCGGTCATCGGCACCGGTTGCACGATCCCCCGATCGGCGCCGTATGCGCGAGCAGCGATCTTTATCACCGCAGCAGATAAACGTATCCGAATCGCTTCGTTGACGCACGTTGGCGCGGCCTCGTAGATTCGCGTTTTGACCGAATCAAGGGCCGTGCCGTGACGACTACCGCCATCCGCGACGCCGCAACGCTTTCCGCCGGGCATCCCGCCTCGCGGCCGGACGGCGCGGCGCAGCATTTCGACATCGTGCCGTTCGACGCGCCGCTCGGTGCCGAGGTGATCGGCGTCGACCTGTCGCAACCGCTCCACGCCGACGATTTCGCGCGCATCCATCGTGCGCATCTCGATCACCACGTGCTGGTGTTTCGCGACCAGCGCATCACGCCGGACGAGCACATCGCATTCAGCCGCCGCTTCGGGCCGCTGCAGATTCACGTGCTGCACCAGTTCGCGCTGGCCGGCCACCCGGAAGTGCTGATCGTGTCGAACATCGTCGAGAACGGCAAACCGGTCGGGCTCGGCGACGCCGGCCATTTCTGGCACTCCGACCTGTCTTACAAGGAAAAGCCGAGCCTCGGCTCGCTGCTGCACGCGCAGGAATTGCCGGCGGAAGGCGGCGACACGCTGTTCGCGAACATGCACCTCGCGTGGGACACGCTGCCGGCCCACTTGCGCCGCGCGGTCGAAGGGCGGCGCGCCGAGCATACGTATCTCGCGCGCTATGCGGAGCTGCAGGCGCGCAGCCCGTGGCGTCCCAACCTGTCGCCCGAACAGATCGCGCAGGTCGCGGCAGTCGTTCATCCCGTCGTGCGCACGCATCCGGAAACCGGCCGCAAGGCGCTGTTCGTCAGCGAGCATTTCACGACGCGCATCGTCGGGCTGCCCGACGACGAAAGCCGTGCGCTGCTCGACGAACTGTTCGCGCACAGCGTGCGCGCCGAGCACCTGTATCGGCACGCGTGGCGCGACCACGATCTGGTGTTCTGGGACAACCGTTCGCTGATGCATCTGGCCGCCGGCACGCCCGACCACCTGCGCCGCAAGCTGTACCGCACGACGATCGAAGGCGACGCGCCTTTCTGAGCCGCGCGCCGCGTCCTTCATTTCCGCCCGTTCCTGACCGGAGTTCCGATGTCGTTTTCGTTCTTGCCGGCGCGCCGCGCGCTGGCGGCCACGCTCACCGCCGCGCTCGCCTTCGCGGGTGCGGTGATCCCGCAAGCCGCGCACGCGGAGGGCCGCATCCGTATCGCCGAGCAGTTCGGCGTCGTCTACCTGATGTTGAACGTCGCGCGCGACCAGCAACTGATCGAGAAGGAAGGGCGCAAGGCCGGCCTCGACATCAAGGTCGACTGGGTGCGGCTGTCGGGCGGCGCGGCCGTGAACGACGCGCTGCTGTCCGGCGCGGTGGATGTCGCGGGCGCGGGCGTCGGCCCGCTCCTGACCGTGTGGGATCGCACGCGCGGCCGGCAGAACGTGAAGGGTGTCGCGTCGCTCGGCAATTTCCCGTACTACCTCGTGAGCAGCAACCCGAACGTGAAGACGATCGCCGATCTGAGCGCGAAGGATCGCATCGCGGTGCCGGCGGTTGGCGTGTCGGTGCAGTCGCGCGTGCTGCAGTACGCGGCCGCGAAGCAGTGGGGCGACAAGCAGTTCGACAAGCTCGACTCACTCACGCAGGCGATTCCGCATCCCGACGCGACGGCCGCGATTCTGGCGAACAGCAACGTGATCACCGGCCACTTCGGCAATCCGCCGTTCCAGGAGCAGGAGCTCGCCGGCAACCCGAACGCGCACATCGTGCTGAATTCGTATGACGTGCTCGGTGGCCCGAGCTCCGCGACAGTGCTGTACGCGACCGAGAAATTCCGCGACGACAACCCGAAGACGTATCGCGCGTTCGTCGCCGCGCTGGCCGACGCCGCACGGCAGATCGCGGCCGACCCCGAGCGCGCTGCCGATACCTACATTCGCGTGAACGGGTCGAAGATCGATCGCGCGCTGCTGCTGAAGATCCTGCGCAATCCGCAGGTGCAGTTCAAGACCGCGCCGCAGAACACGCTGCCGCTCGCGCAGTTCATGCATCGCACCGGGGCGATCCGCAACGAGCCGAAGTCGTGGCGCGACTACTTCTTCGACGATCCCGCGACGGCCGGCGGCAGTTGAACGGCGCCGATGCAGCGGCGCCGCGATCGACGCTTATGCGTCGGCGCGGTTTCGATATGCGCAATCGATGGTTGGTCCGCACGGTGCCCGGCCGTATGTTGATGCTTTCCCCGCAAGAGATTCGATCGTGAACGCCACTTCTCCCCGAACCTGGTTGCCGCCGTATGCGGCACGTGGCGGCGTGTCGCCGGCCGCGTCCGCCGTGCCCGATACATGTGCGGACGCTCGCCCGGCCGCGAGCGCCGCACCGGCCGGCACGCACAGCGAACGCCTGCTGGCGATCGGCCAGGTCAGCCTCGAATACCGCAGCGGCACGCGGATCGTTCGCGCGACGCATCAGGTGAGCTTCGACGTATACGGCAGCGACCGCTTCGTGCTGCTCGGCCCGTCGGGATGCGGGAAGTCGACGCTGCTGAAGGCGATCGCCGGCTTCATCGAGCCCGTGTCGGGTTCGATCGCGCTCGATGGCCAGCCCGTGCGCGGGCCGGGCCCCGACCGCATCGTCGTGTTCCAGGAATTCGACCAGTTGCCGCCGTGGAAGACGGTCGTCGAGAACGTCGCGTTTCCGTTGCGCGCCGCCGCGAAGCTGTCGCGCGCCGAGGCACGCGAGCGCGCGCTGCACTATCTCGACAAGGTCGGGCTGAGCACGTTTGCCGATGCGTATCCGCACACGCTGTCGGGCGGCATGAAACAGCGCGTCGCGATCGCGCGGGCGCTGGCGATGCAGCCGCGCGTGCTGCTGATGGACGAACCGTTCGCCGCGCTCGACGCGCTCACGCGCCGCAAGATGCAGGAGGAACTGCTGCGGCTGTGGGACGAATTCCGCTTCACGCTGCTGTTCGTCACGCACTCGATCGAGGAGGCGCTCGTGGTGGGCAACCGGATTCTGCTGCTGTCGCCGCATCCGGGCCGCGTGCGCGCGGAGCTCAACAGTCACGAACATTCGCTCGCGAACGTCGACACCGGCGACTTCCGCGACAACGTCGCGCGGATCCACCGCCTGCTGTTCGACACCGACACATCCCGGGCACCCACGACGGAGGACGCCGCATCATGAGTACGATCGATCCGGTCCTGCCGCCGCTGCCGCCCGTGCGCGCCGAATACACGCGCACGCTCGACACGCCGCCCGATGCCGAGCGTGCGACGCCGGCGCCGTTGCTGCGCCGCGTCGCCGGCGCCGCGTGGTTTCGCCGCGGCGTCATCGCGCTCGTGTTGATCGCCGCATGGGAGATCGTCGCGCGCATCGTCGCGAACGATCTGCTCGTCCCCACCTTCGGCGCGACGCTGGCCGCGTTCGTGCAAGGCATCGAGTCGGGCGAACTACTGGTCAAGACCGGCATCTCGATGTCCGTGCTGCTGCGCGGCTATGCGCTGGGCGTCCTGCTCGCGTTCGCGCTGACTTCGCTCGCGGTATCCACGCGCATCGGCCGCGATCTGCTGACGATGCTCACGTCGATGTTCAATCCGCTGCCGTCCATCGCGTTGCTGCCGATCGCGCTGCTGTGGTTCGGGCTCGGCACCGGCAGCCTGCTGTTCGTGCTCGTGCACGCGGTGCTGTGGCCGCTCGCGCTCAGCATGTATACCGGCTTCGCCGGCGTGCCCGCCACGCTGAAAATGGCCGGGCGCAATTACGGGCTCACGGGCCTGCGCCAGATCGCGCTGATCCTCGTGCCGGCCGCGCTGCCGTCGATCCTGTCGGGGCTGCGCGTCGGCTGGGCGTTCGCGTGGCGCACGCTGATCGCCGCCGAGCTCGTGTTCGGTGCGAGCGCGGGGCAGGGCGGGCTCGGCTGGTACATCTTCCAGAACCGCAACGAGCTGTATACGGACCGCGTGTTCGCGGGGCTTGCGGCCGTCATCGTGATCGGGCTGCTGGTCGAGAACCTCGTATTCGATACGCTCGAACGCGCGACCGTGCGGCGTTGGGGCATTCAGCACTGACGCGTCCGTTCGCGATCAATCCCGGCGCGGGCATAACGTAAGCTGAAATCGGTTTTTCACGCGCGGCAGGTGCGTCTCTATACTTTGCGGACGCCGTGTAACGGACGCCGTGTAACGGACGCCGTGTAACGGACGCCGTGTAACGGACGCCGTGTCGCGCGTTGCCGCGACGCTCCCCATCTCCCCAAACAAGGACCTGCCGAATGACTGCCCGTGACGCCGTCGATCCGCGTGAAGCATTGCGCGACGCGCTTGCCGCGCTGCCCGATCTCGCGACCGCGATCGGGCACGATGCCGCACAGCGCGAGGCGCGTCGCGAGTTGCCGTTCGAAGGCTTCGCGATCTTCCGGCGCTCGGCGCTGGGCGCGCTGCGGATTCCGGTCGCGCGCGGCGGCCTGGGCGGCACGCTGGTCGACCTGTTCGATACGATCGCGACGCTGGCGGCCGCCGATTCGAATCTCGCGCACGCGCTGCGCATCCACTACGACCAGACCGAGACGCTGCGGCTGTCGCCTCGCACCGCATTCAACGACGTGCAGCTCGAGCGCGTGCTGGCCGGTGCGATCTTCGGCGGCGCCTCGACCGAGCGCGGCACGTCGCGCCCGGGCGAGAACACGACCGTGCTGCGCCGCGACGGCGATCACCATCGCGTGACGGGCCGCAAATACTATTCGACGGGCACCGCGTTCGCCGATTTCGCGCGCATCAACGTGGAGAACGAGCAGGGCGACGCGCTCGCCGTGATCATTCCCGTGGCGCGCGACGGCCTGCAGGTGCTCGACGATTGGGACGGCATGGGCCAGCGCATGACCGCGAGCGGCAGCCTGCTGCTGAACGACGTGCAGGTGTTCGCGGACGAAGTGGCTCCGCGCGACGGATCGACGCTCGTCGGCCGTCATTGCGGCGCGCTGCGGCAACTTCATCTCGTCGCGACGGGCGCGGGCATCGTGCGCAACGTGGTGGCCGACGCGCGCCGCTACGTGCTCGCGCACGGCCGTCCCGCGCTGCACAGCCCCGCGCCGACCGCGCGCGACGATCATTTCGTCCAGCAGATCGTCGGCGAGCTGTCCGCGCACAGCCACGCGATCGATGCGCTCGTGCGAGAAAACGCGCGCGCGCTCGACCGCTCCGCCGACGCGATCGAAGCGGGCGCAGCCGATGCGGATGCGCTCGTGCTCGACAGCGCGCTTGCCACTGCCCGCACGCAACTGATCGTCAGCAAGCTCGCGCTGCATGCGGCCGAGCGGCTGTTCGAAGTGGGCGGCGCGTCGGCGACGGCGCGCACGCACAACTTCGATCGCCACTGGCGCAACCTGCGCACGATCTTCAGCCACAACCCGCTGCTACACAAGGCGCGTGTGGTCGGCGATTACGAATTGAACGGCGTGACGACGCACCTGACCGAAGGGCGCGTGTTCTGACGACGGCCACCGCTGGCTATGGCGGTGCCGGCGCGCCGCGTTTCAAATCGGGCTTCAACGCCGCAAGCCGGCCTCGCGCAGCAGCGGCAGCACGCGCTCGCCGAAGAAGTCGAGATCGGGCTTGAAGTCGTAGAAACTCAACTGGATACCGTCGATGCCGGCGCGGTGCAGCCGCACGATGGTATCGGCGACTTCGTCGGGCGAGCCGGTGATCGAGATGTTGCCGCCGATCGCGCGTGCGGCGGCCTGCGCACGCAGCTCGAAACCGCCGCGCCACGCGTGCGCGTCGCTGTCGAAGCGGTGGAAGCTGCCATCGTCCGCATGGGCGACGATCGCGTCGCGGTACGCGCGCGCTTCGGCCGCCGTCTCGCGGCAGATCACGAGCGGATTGAGCAGCGTGCGGATCGTGCGGCCGCGCGCGGCGGCGGCCGCCTTCACGCGCGCGGTGTGCGCGGGCAGCGCGTCGATCGCGCGTTCGGCGTCGGGGCCGGCCGGGCTCGTGACGAACACGATGTCCGAATAGCGCGCGGCGAACGCGATGCCCGCGTCGGAGCCAGTCGCGTTGATCAGCAGCGGGCGGCCATAGCGCGGCTTCGGCGTCACGAATGCGCCGCCCAGCCGCCAGCTCGACAGTTCCGGCGTGTAGCTGAAATTATCCGGTTGCGCCCACAACTGCTGGACCGCGTCGAGGAATTCCGCGGCCATCTCGTAGCGCCGGTCGTGTTCGATCCGGTTCCAGCCGAACATCTCGTGCTCGATCGCGCGGTGGCCGGTCACCACGTTGATGCCCCAGCGTCCGCGCGAGATGTGGTCGAGCGTCGCGGTGAACTTCGCGAAATGGAGCGGATGCCACGGCCCGTAGAGCACGTGGCTCGTCGCGACGAGGATGATCCGCTCGGTGCGCGCGGTCAGCGCGGCGAGCGTCATGAACGAGTCGAGCGCCTGACCGTCGAACACGCCGCCGTAGCCGCCTTTCGGCAGCCACTGCGACAGCGCGAACACAAGATCGAAGCCGAGCGCTTCGGCGCGCGCCACGAGATCGGCGTTGTAGTCGAACGTCCAGTCCGTTGTGCGTGGCAGCGTCGATGCGCTCCATCCGCCGGCCTGGATCGGCAGGAACAGCCCGAGCATCAACGGCTGCTCGAGCGTGCGCGACACGGGGCTGTCGGGGAAATCCGCCGGCGAACGCACGTCGACGAACGGCGACGGCGCGAGCGGGGCGGTGACGGAGGAATCGCTCATCACGGGGTCCTTGCTGAAAGGTGGGGCGCGACGCACGCGGGTGCGCGGCTCGATGCGGCGGCAAGCGGTGCGGGACGCGTCATAGCTTGCCCGGCCTCGGATCGGGCACGAAGCCGTCGCGGTTCGGCATCCGCACGCGCGGCAGCGTGCGCGCGTCGAGCCGGGCGTCGCCGGGCACGATGCCGTTCAGGTGGAGAACGTACGCGGTGACCGCATAGACGTCGTCCGCGCTCAGCGATTGCGGCGCGTTGTACGGCATCGCCCGGCGAATGTAGTCGAACAGCGTCGTCGCGTAGGGCCAGTAGCTGCCGACCGTCTTTCTGGGCTTCGCGCTCGCGAGCGAGCCGATGCCGCCGACGAGCGGATCGCCGACGCCGCCTTCGCCGCCGGCGCCGTGACACATCGCGCATTTGTCGGCGAACACATGGCCGCCGCGTACGACCGTGCCCGCGCCGGGCGGCAGGCCGCTGCCGTCCGGCGCGACGTCGATGTCCCACGCGGCGAACGCCGCGCGATCGACCGGCTGCCCGAGGCCGAAGCCGGCGCCGAACGCGCCCGACGTCATCATGCAGGCCGCCAGCAGGCAAGCGAGCGGCTTACGCATTGCGCACCTCGCCGTCCGTGCCGACACGCCAGTTCTGGATGCCGTTGTAGTGGTACTGCGAGTTCAGGCCGCGCGCGGCGATGAGCGCGTCGCGGGTCGGCTGCACGTAGCCGGTCTCGTCGGTCGCGCGGCTTTGCAGGTCGGCCGGCTCGCCGCGCCACACCCAGTCGGCCTCGAAGCGCGTCAGCGCGCGGTCGCGTACGTCGCCGGCGAGCCGCGCGGGGCGCCACGTGCGGCCGCCATCGGTCGACACGTCGACGGCGCGAATCCGGCCGCGGCCCGACCACGCGTAGCCGCCGATCGTGTAATAGCCGTGCGCGGCGAGCCGATGGCCGGCCGACGGCCGCGTGATCACCGACTTCGCGTCCATCTCGAACACGAACTGCCGCGCGCAGCCGTCGGGCAGCAGGTTCGTGTATTTCGACGTTTCCTCGCGGGTCATCTCCGGCGCACGCACCAGCTTCAGCCGTCGCAGCCACTTGATGTTCGTGTTGCCTTCGAATCCCGGCACGATCAGCCGCACCGGGTAGCCGTTCTCCGGGCGCAGCCGTTCGCCGTTCTGCGCATAGACGACCAGCGCGCGCTCGAGGATTCGGTCGAGCGGCAGGCTGCGCGTCATCGCCGCGCCGTCCGCGCCTTCGGCGAGCAGCCAGCGTGCGTCGGGATCGATGCCCGTTTCGTCGAGCAGCGTCGACAGCCGGACGCCGGTCCATTCGCAGCACGACAGCAACCCGTGCGTGAACTGAACGGGCAGCCCGCTCGGGCCGTTCCATTCGCTGCCGGTGTTGCCCGAGCATTCGAGGAAGTGGATCCGCGATTCGGACGGGAAGCGCAGCAGGTCGTCGAGCGTGAAGACGCTCGTAGACGAGCCCGTTCGGCGTGATGTCGCCGAACAGGTCGGCGAGCGGCGTCATCGACGAGCCGGAACCGGGTAGCGCAGGGGGGCGGGCGCTGCGACGGATCACGTCGCGCTCGTGCTGACCCGGCACGCCGTACGGTGGCGACAGCAGCGGTGCGCCGGGAGCGCGCGTCCACGGCGGCACGTCGAGCGGCGGGCTCGCGAGCGCGCCGCCGGCAGGCAGCATCGCGGCCGCCCAGCCGCCGGCGAGCTGACGCAGCGCCGCGCGTCGGCCGGCGCGCGGCGCACGGGGAGGGAAACGGGAATCGGTCATGGTCGAACGCGTGTCGCACGCGGGAGCCGCGCGCAGGGAAACGATCATTTTCGGCAACCGGGCGCGGCGCGGCAAACAACGATTCCCGCTTTGCTTATCGTGACGATTGCGCCGCGCCCGATGCGCATGCCGTCAGAACTTCACGCGCAGCCCGCTGACGAATGCAAGCTGACGATTCGTCGACGATGCGCTGCCGATGTTCGAGATCGCCGCGATCTTGCGATAGCCGCCGGAGGTCGAGGTGCTCGCATCGCCGGCCGCGAGCTGGTAGATGCCCGACACGTAGATATCGGTGCGCTTCGACAGCGCATAGTCGAACCCGAGTGTGAACTGGTGCCAGCGCGGTTTCAGCGTCTGGCCGCTCGTGCCCGGCAGGCCGCTCGCGCGCCCGTCGGTAAACGTATAGACACCGATCAGCGTGGCCGCCGGCGTGAGCTGGTAGCGCGCGTTCACGTCGTAGTTGTTGAACTTGCGCGACGAGCCGTCGAGATAGTCGAGCTGCGTGTGGCTCCACGCGAAGCCGAGCGTCGTGCGGCCAAGCGCGTAGTTCGCGCCCACCGCGCCGATCTGCTGCTTCAGTACGCCGCCGTTCAGCCCGTAGAAGAACGCGCCGCTGTAGTCGTTGCCGGTGGTCGAGGTCGCACCGCCCACCGCGCCGCTCGTATTCGACGCCGCATTCGGATGATTGAACCGCACATAGCCGCCACCGAACGACAGCGGCCCGTTCACGTAGTTCGCCGATGCGCCCCACGCGTTGTTGTTCGAGAACCCGGTGCCTGCCCCGCCATTGGCCTGGTTGCTGAACGCATAGAGCAGGTCGGCCGTGAAGCCGGCGATCGTGTCGCTGCGGAACTTCACCGCGTTGTTCAGCCGGAAGCTCTGGTTCAGGTTGTCGTTGTCGCCCACGTGCGTGGCCGGCGACCAGAAACCCGGCCCCGAGTACGGCGCGACGAGATCGGTGATCGGCTCGTACTGACGGCCGAACGTCAGCGTGCCGAGGCCTTTCTTGCCGAGGCCCACGTACGCTGAGCGGCCGAACAGGCGGCCGCCCTGGCCGAGTCCGCCGTCGCTCGGGCGGAACCCGCTTTCGAGCGTGAACACCGCCTGCACGCCGCCGCCGAGATCTTCCGCGCCTTTCAGGCCCCAGCGGCTGCCGCTCAGCTTGCCGCTCGTCTGCTGGATGTTGCTCGCGCCGCCCTGGTTGTTCGTATACGCGATGCCGGCGTCGACCACGCCGTACAGCGTCACCGAACTCTGCGCATGCGCGCCGACCGAACCGATCGAAACCAAACCCAGTACCACCGTTTTCTTGATCATGACCATCCTCTGTTTTTATCAGTACGTTTGTGAGGATCACGATGCTATTGACGATGGACGCGCCGATGAACGGCCGATCCGTGGTTTGTAATTCGCTGCGCGGCCGATTTGTAATGTGCGCTGCCGTCGGCCCGACAGGTGCGCCGCGATCGCGTCCGGCGCGCCTGCTGCGGCGAACGCATCGCGCCGACCGCGAACGTCGCTCGCCGGAAATGCACGTATGCGGTCATATCGATCGATGAAATCATTCGATGTGCGCAATACCCGTCGTTTGCACGGCGATGCGTTTACGCAACGGCCGCTAGGCGGCGACCGGACGATGCGCTATGCGCGTTCGCATATCGATTTCGCAAAACGTTGGTAGGACCGTGCGGGGCGCAACGGTAGAGTCTGGCATCCGGCCGCGGGCCAGCATGCCTCGTGAGCGGCAACGCGCTCGGCATGCGCGCTTGCCGATTGGGCCGATCAACGACAAAGGAGCCGTTTGACATGAGTCGCGATGTACTGTTTCTGCTGGAACCGGGCTTTGCCGATCCGAAGCATCCGGGCCAGCGCTTCGTCTGTCCGCATGGACTGCCGATCGAGGGGCTGCTGGCGAGCGCGCCCGATCTCGCGGCGCGCGTCGACGTGAAGCGCATCGGCTTCGAGCGGCCGCGGCCTGCGGTGATCGACGCGCTCGACGACGCGCACCAGGGCCTGCCGGTGCTCGTGCTGGGCCGCGACCGGCCCGCGCCGGACGATGCGCAGACGCTCGGCGACGTGCGCTTCGTCACCGACGCGCGCCGCATCCTCGAACTGCTGGCCGAGCGCCACGGCTTTCCGGCGCTGCATTGACGCGGCGGTTTCGCTTTCCATCCTATTCCATCCGATCGACAGGAGCATCCGATGTCGTCAATGTCGGCAGTACGTCGCCGCCTGCTGCTTGCCGGCGCCGCAGTGGCGGCGCATCCATTGGCCGCGTTCGCCGCGCCGGCCGCCGACGCCGATCTGGCCGGCACGACGTTGCGCGTCGCGACCTACAAGGGCGGCTGGCGCGCACTGCTGCAGGCAGCCGGGCTCGGCGACACGCCGTACCGGATCGACTGGCGCGAGCTGAACAACGGCGTGCTGCATATCGAGGCGCTCAACGCGGACGCGCTCGATATCGGTTCGGGTAGCGAAATTCCCGCCGTGTTCGCCGCGCGCCAGAAAGCCAATGTGAGATTCATCTCGCGTGTGCGCGAAGACCTGAACAACCAGGTCACGCTCGCGCGCAAGGACACGCCGATTCGTGGCATCGCCGATCTGAAGGGCAAGCGCGTCGGCTACGTACGCGCGACGACCTCGCACTATTTCCTGTATCGACAACTGGCCGAAGCCGGCCTGACCTTCGACGATATCCAGCCGATCAACCTGTCTCCGACCGACGGGTTGTCCGCGTACGATCGCGGCGACATCGACGCGTGGGCGATCTATGGCTACAACGGCCAGCTCGCGCGCAATCGCTACGGCGCCCGCGTGCTGAAAACGGGGAAGGGCTATCTGTCGGGCAATTTTCCGGTGTACGCGAATCCGCGCACGCTCGACGACGCGCGCCGCCGCGCGGCAACGGGCGATCTGCTGCTGCGGTTCCGGCGTGCGTATGCGTGGGCGAACGGGCATTTCCGCGACTACGCCATCGCGCAGAATCGCGAGACGCGCGTGCCGGTTGCCGACCTCGTCACGATGTTCGACCAGCGCAGCGAGGACTACGCGCTGCTGCCGGTGACGCCCGACGTGGTCGCCCAGCACCAGCAGGTCGCGGACGTGTTTGCCCGCATCGGCGTGCTGGACGGGCCGGCCCATGTCGCGCCGTTGTGGGACACGTCGTTCAATCCGCTGGTCGCGGCGGGGTGATGCGAAACCCGCGGCGCCACCGGCCGCCTGTGCGTACAGGCGGCCGGTTGGCATGTTCCCGTCATTCACTCGAGCGCCGCGTGACGATGACCGAATCGCTTTCCTCCGAAGCAAGGCCCGCCACGCGCCGTCCGGCGATCGGCGCGTTCACCCGCACGCCGTCAGTTCACCCCGACCGCGCTCCACGCGCGCGCGACCGTCGCGCTTTCGGCCGAGTTCACGCCATACAGGTCATTCGCCGCCTGGATCGACGCACGCCGCGCGTTCGGGTAGCTCGAGTTGGCGTTCAGGTACACGGTCAGCGTCCGGTACCAGATCTTGCCGGCCTTGTCGCGGCCCAACCCGCTGAAGGTCGTGTCGCCGTTGCAGACCAGTTGTGTCCTCGACAGGCCGGTGTCGGTGGACGGCACCGTCGGCCCTTCCGACAGCAGGTAGAAGAAGCGGTTGCCGACACCCGACGTGAAATGCGGATCGTGGCGCGGATTCGACCACGAGAAGCCGCCGGACGGATAGCAGCTGTACGACCGGCCGTCGAGATCCTGCTTGTACATTTTCCGCAGGCCGCCGCTCACCACGCGCGCCCCGATCACGTAGTTGCCGGGATCGTTCGGATTGTTCGCATAGAACTTCACGAGCGTGCCGAAGATGTCGGACGTCGCCTCGTTCAGGCCGCCCGCGTCGCCCGAATAGTTCAGGTTGGCGGTGGCCTCGGTCACGCCGTGGCTCATTTCGTGCCCGGCAACGTCGACCGACACCACGGGTTTCGGCAGGCGCGTGCCCGGCTCGCCATCGCCGTATGCCATCACGCGCGACGACAGCCATGCCGCGTTCGCGCCGGTCGTGCCGCTGCCGGTATTGAACACCACGTGGGCGTAGCTTTTCACGCCGCGGCCGTCGTTGAAGATGCCGTTGCGGTTGTGCGTGGTCTTGTAGTAGTCCCAAGTCAACGCGAGCCCGTAGTCGATGTCTGCCGCGACGGTCTGCCGGTCGGTGGTCGTATTGTTGCCCCACACGTTCGTGCTGCTCGTGAAGATCGGCAGGTCGGTCGCCTGTTCGACTTCGTCCGAGCTCAGCCCGCGGCCATCGTAGACGGAACCGCCGCCGCGGCCCGGGTCGAGCATCCGGTACGCGTTCGTGCCGGTCTGGTCCGTCGTGAGCGTCAGGTTGCCGTAGTACAGCGAGCGTCCGGTGCCGGTCGCGGCGGCGGTCTTGATCAGGTCCTGTGCGTCGAGCACGGTGCCGGTGCGCGCATCGACGTAGTACAGCACGGCGTCGCCGTGCGTGTCGGTCGCCTTGCCGTAGACGCGTACCGCATAGGCCAGCGTCGGCGTGACGTCGCGTGCGAACACGACGAGTTCCGGGTCGTCGACGCGGCGCACGTCCGAGTTGAAGCGCGCGGCCGCGATGTGCCTGGCCCGCGTCGCGCCTACGTCGGGTGCGTTGCGCACCACGGCGCGGTTCCCGACCTTGCCGATCGTGCCGGCGAGATTGATCGGTGCGAGCTGGGTCACGCTCGCCTGCTTCAGTTGCCCGTTGCTCGAATGGACGACCACGTCGCCGCCTATCACGGGCAGGCCCGCATGGAAGCGATCGAAGCGCACGTGCTCGGTGCCGTCGGGATCGACGATCACGTCACGTACCTGGAACTGATCGCCATCGGTCGGTGCGGTTGCTTGCGGCCCCGCGAACTTCAACGTGCGTGCCGTGCCGCCGGTAGCGACACTGAAGGCGGCCGGGTTCTGCTGGATCAGTTGCAGGGCCTTGTCGACCGCGGCCGGCGGGTCGCCGGCCTGGGCAAAAGCGCTGAGACTCGCGATGGTAATCGCGGTGATGGGCAGCAGTCGAGACAGTTTCTTCATGTAATTCCCCAGGTTATGAATGGGTTTGTTCGAGGAATGCATCAAGTGATGACTTTTAAACAAGACATGTCGCGAACAGCAGGGGGATGCTAGGAGGTCGTTTTTATAATTACAAGATATTTTCTTTATTATTGATTTTTCATTTCGCTGCCGTTAATCAAGTAGGTATTTGGTGAGGAATTTTAAATGATTATGTCGGGTGCGGCGGGAATATTGGAGGCGGCCCACTGCAGTGGATAACGTCGAAACTTTGTGATATCCGGGCGAGGCAGGGTGTGATCAGATGAAGTACCCGGAACCCCGCGCGTGGCGTTTGCGCGGTTGGCCGTCGGTGCATCAAAAACGACCTATTTAGAGAGAGGCCGGCGGGGAGGGGACTGCGATTTCCGGGCGCGGGGTCGGAGGCTCGTGCAACTGCCCCGGCCCCTAACCCGGCCCGGCCGGCCGACGTCCGCCCCCTGCCGGGCTTGCGGCCTCACAGGAATGCCCGAGACCGCCCCAACGGCCGGCGGCGCCAGCGGCCTGCTATCGCGTCGGGGGGAAGCAGATAGCACATTTTGCTATCATTCACCCGTTTGGTGATATCAATTTCTGATATCACCCACCCATGAAAACGAAACGCGCCCGCAAGCTGACCGCGATCTATACGAAGCCAACCTTCGGCGGCATCGTGTGCGCGGATATCGAAGCTTTGGCTGTCGCGCTGGGCGGCAGCATTCACGCAAGCGCCGGGTCGCGCATCGCCTTCAAGCTGAACGGGGGGCGCCGATACCTGCATCGCCCGCATCCACGTGGCAAAGCGCTATCAGGTGGAGGATGCGCGCGACTGGTTCAACGAATAGCAGATAAAGCCATGACAAACGCAATGACGTATAACGGCTATTACGCTCGCGTCGATTTCGACGGCCGCGACAATATTTTTGTCGGGCATGTGCTCGGCGTCGCCGACAAGATCAGTTTTCACGGTGAGACGGTCGCCGAGCTGACGCAGGATTTTCATGCGGCCGTCGACCACTATCTCGAAGAATGCGCACGCATGGGGCGATCACCGCAAAAGCCTGCGTCTGGAAAGCTGATGCTGCGACTCAATCCTGAGACACACGCGGCCGTAGGCGTCGCGGCGGCCGTTGCAGGGGAGAGCGTGAATCAATGGTCGGAAGAGGTATTAGGGCGCGCCGCGCGCGAAGTGCTCGAACGTGCTGCACACGCCTGATAGAGGTTGTTGGAAATATGACGTATCGGGTCGATGGCTCTCGCGCGATCTGATGGTCGAAATCAGCGTCACGCAATCTCATTATCGACGACAAAATCGCGCGGCAGATCGACGAGCGCGGGTGGACGGATAAAGAGGTTCAGGCGACCGTTGACGATGGCCCTGCAGGGACGACGATGGACAATCGGGGGGCATCGAAGACTCCGGATGGTATTCCCAGAAATGACCCGGCGACTGTGTATGGGTCACCGGATGGTTATGTCATAGTAAATGACATAACCGGAGAAGTTGTCCAGGTGAGCGGGAAGAATGATCCAACATGGATTCACGATGGTCGGATCAAATGGAAATGAACACAATGAATATCGATCATCACCGCGTATACGATTCATCGAATGATTTTTTCTCCCTTGCTGGCAGTATTGTGATGAAACTCACGGCAGAAGCGGCAATCGCTGTTTGCGAGCAAGCAGCCGAACATGGTGTGGTTGTCGCTCGAATCGAAGGTGGAATCTGGCGTAACCCCGGATTCGAAGCGAGAGTCGATTGTATTTGGGATGGCGCTGATCCTCCCATTGACCTGGACACTGCCCAACGAAATAACAAAAGGGCAGTCGAGTTCATTCGGTCGGAGAGTCCTCCCCATGACGTTTTCTTGGTGACGACCCCGCCGATGACAGGCTGGAGACCAAGACGGCACGCCGATCCTTGACAACCCATGTTGTTCCTACTCGACGCTACCCCTAGATAAAACATTGCAGAAAGCTCTGTCAGGACTCGCTCTCTTTGAGTGGACTCGCGTCCGGTCGCAAGATTCGAACGCGAGGACGCTTGATCAGCAGCATGTCGTGCAGTCGGTTTTATTTAATTTTACATAATGCTGTTTATCAATTTAAAAGAGTCGAATCCCAAACCAGCCAGAGACCGCATCACCGCCGAGAAGGTATGCATATTGCACCGCAGCCTCGTCTTTCCCGACCAAAACAGGAGAACCGATGAGCGATCCCACCGCAAACTCCGGGACGGCTGCAAAAGCAATACCGTCCCCACGAGACCCCCATCTTCGCGCGCTGGCGAACTGTATCCGCTTCCTCACCATGGACGCAGTACAGAAAGCCAACAGCGGCCATCCTGGTGCGCCAATGGGGCTGGCCGACGTCGCGACGGTCCTGTTCAAGGAGTTCATGCAATTCGATGCATCGGCGCCCCACTGGATCGATCGCGACCGGTTGATCCTTTCCAACGGACACGCGTCGATGCTGCTCTACAGCCTTCTCTATCTCACCGGCTATGCCGACATGACCATTGACGAGCTGAAGCGGTTCCGGCAAGTCGGCAGCAAGACGCCGGGTCATCCGGAGTACTCGCACGCCGACGGAATCGAACTGACTACCGGTCCCCTCGGACAAGGCATCGCGGAATCCGTCGGCATGGCATTGGCCGAGCGTGTGATGAATGCGCACTTCGGCGACGATCTCGTCGATCACTACACATACGTATTTCTCGGTGACGGTTGCCTGATGGAAGGCATCAGCCACGAGGCCATTTCGTTGGCCGGCCACCTCCGGTTGGGCAGACTGATCGCGTTTTGGGACAACAATTCGATTTCCATCGACGGCGCAACTCAGCTCGCGGTCTCGGACAACGAGATCGAGCGCTTTCACTCGGCGGGATGGCACGTCCTGGAAATCGATGGTCACGACACGGATGCGATCCGGAACGCTATCGCTACCGCCCGCGCAACGCCTGACCGACCGACCCTGATCGCATGCAGGACGATCATCGGGTTCGGCTTTCCGACGAAGGCTGGAACCGAGAAAGCCCATAGCGATGCCCCGGGCGAGGATGAAATCGCGGGCGCACGCCAAGCCCTCGATTGGCATTCACCGCCGTTTGAAATCCCGGATGACTTGCTGAAAGCATGGCGGGAGATCGGCGCGCGCGGCCGCAAGACGAGACTCGCGTGGGACGAGCGTGTCCGCCGGGCGCCGCAGGCGCTACGCACCGAATTCGACCGGCGCAATGCCGGAAACCTTCCGGATAACTGGCAGGCGGCGATCGCGGCGGCCCGGCAGGCATTTATTGCCAGTGGCAGTGCAATGGCCACCCGCAAGGCCAGCGGTGCGGTGCTCGATCATCTCGTCGACGCGATTCCGGAATTGCTGGGCGGCTCCGCGGATCTGACGCAGTCCAACAATACGAGGACGAAGAACCAGATCGCGATCGAGCCCGGCCGGTTCAAAGGTTCATACCTCCACTACGGCGTGCGCGAACACGGCATGGCCGCGGCCATGAACGGCATCGCGCTTCATGGAGGCCTCATTCCGTACGGTGGCACCTTCCTGTGTTTTTCGGACTACTGCCGTCCGGCGATCCGGTTGAGCGCGATGATGCGGGTGCGATCCATCTTCGTGATGACGCACGATTCCATCGGTCTCGGAGAAGATGGCCCCACTCATCAACCCGTCGAACACCTTGCCGCCCTTCGGGCCATTCCCCAACTCGCCGTCTATCGGCCGGCCGATCCGGTCGAAACGGCAGAGTGTTGGGAACTGATTCTCGAACAGCCCCGCCGGGCTGCACTCCTCGCATTGTCGCGCCAGCCGGTGCCGCTTCTGCGCAACGAGCCTGGAAACGAAAACAAGTCGGCGCGGGGCGCCTATGTCTTGCGGGAGGCCGATGGCGGGCCGCGCCAACTCACGCTGCTCGCGACAGGTTCGGAGGTCGACCTCGCCGTCCAGGCGCGCGACATCCTGCAACAGGAAGGAGTGCCGACAGCCGTTGTATCGATGCCGTGCCGCCTGCTCTTCGAGGAACAGCCACGCGACTATCAACGGGCCGTGCTCGGCACTTCTCCCGCGAGAGTCGCGGTCGAGGCGGCGGTCGAACTGGGATGGGAGCGGTACATCGGTCCGCAAGGCCGGTTCGTCGGAATGCACGGCTTTGGCGAATCCGGGAAAATCAAGGACGTGTACGACAAGTTCGACATTACGGTCGACGCGGTTGTTCGCGCGGCGCATCAGGCGTTATCCGAAGCGTGACATTGCCGCGATCCGCCTGAGATGCGATGACTTCGCAGGGCGCGTAGACATGCCTGGAGAAGTGGGCGGCCTCCATTTTCGGTGGATCCTCGCGTAGCGTTAGAATAGCGCCCCTTCTCATGGGAGACGACAATGTCCTGGTTCGTTTATGAAGTGCCCGAGTACCATGAAGACGCCGCGCGCATCGAACCCTTCAGCGACCTGCGTAGCCGCGTGCTGAAAGCCGGTGGCCCGGCCATGGCAGACGACCTGGAAAGCGTTCGCGAAAACGCCGCGGCGACGGCGGACACGCCGGAGCGCCCGCTGCGTACGCCGGAAAATCCGCAAGTCTTTCCGATTCCTTACGCCGACTCGATGATTCTGGTCGGATTCATCTTCGATCTGAAACGCGAATTCCGGCAACTGGTCGTGTCGCCCGTGGAAATGCCCTGGCTGAAAGACGCGTAAAGCGTGGCTCCGGCATGACGTCGTACACGACGCCTCGTTCACGGATCGTCGTGACGAGACTGTCCGGATCGGCAAAGCGCGCAGCTCCGCCAGCATCGCGATCTGACTGCCGCCCCCACGTACGAGCTTTATCTGCACTGGCATCCGCGCTTTCATCACGAGCCGGCCAACCGCTGGATCCGCGACGCGATGAGCGAACTCGTCAAGGGGCCGATGCAGCACGCGCCGTTGCCGAATACGAAGCGGATGCGGACGACGGGGGCGCAATAGCCCGCGCGGTGGCGGCGGGCCGCGGTGATCGCCGTGCGGCTCGCGCCGCGTGGCCGGAAAGGAGCAGGCGCGACCCGACCTCCACGATGGACGCAATCGCCGGCAGCAGTCCCTGGCCCAGCGGCGTCAATTTTCGGCGACAACGAATGGGGCCGTACCGCTCGGGTCGGGATCCGCATGCGCGTGGCCCGCGCCTTGCTCACTGCTAGGTGCGCAACATTCCCCGTTGCGACAAGGAGCGCAAAATGACACGTCAACAGCAACAGCCGGACAAACAGGACGGCGACGCGAAACCTGCCCAGAAACCCGATGACGGGCAGTCGACCTTCGAAACCGATATTTCAGAAACCGGCGAAGACGGTACCACGGTGCGTCAGGCCGAGGTTCGCGAGGACGATCTCTCCGAAGTGAAGCCGCCGTCGGGCCCGGCGCGTTGAGCGCACGAAACCGGCGCGACGGCGTAGCCACGCCGCCGCGTCTATTCGCATGCGTTGCAAATTCCGCCTTCTTCCTCTCCGTGCCCGCTCTCTCCACCAGCCGCCGATGCGCGGCAGCAAGCCGGCTACGCGCCGCGTGACCGACTACCTGCGGATCGCGTGCGCCCCCCTCTTGAAATTCGCTCGACGCATCCTATTTTAGGTATCGCTCAAGGCAGTCGCGGTTTACGCGCTGCGTGTTTCGATTTGTTAGTCAGCGACCCTCATCGCGGATGGACGAACTGGAGCGCGTGGTCCGGTTCATCCCCCCGCAGGGGTACAACAGGAGCGAGTCATGAGCGATATCTTCTTCCCCTCCGATCTGCTGGCGGAATTCGACCGCCTGCAACAGCAGATGGCCGGCATGTTCACGGGTTTTCCGGCCAGCCTGCGCGCCCCGCGGCCCGGTGCGTTTCCACCGGTCAATATCGGCAGCACCGACGATACGGTCGAGATCGTCGCGTTCGCGCCGGGTCTCGACCCCGCGAAGATCGACATCTCGGTCGATCGCCGGCTGCTGACGATCAGCGGCGAGCGCACGCCCCCGGACGGCGCCACGACCGACGACGAGCGGCGCGTCTACGCGAACGAGCGGTTCATGGGCGCGTTCCGCCGCGTGGTCGAACTGCCGCCGCATGCGGACCCCGACAAGATCGAGGCCCACTATACGAACGGCTGCCTGACGATCACCGTCGGCAAGTCGGAAGCATCGAAGCCGCGGGCGATTACCGTCCAGTAAACAACAGCGCAACGTCACGAACGCATGACGGAGGACATCATGAGTGACACCAACACGACTGAATTGACGACCCGTTCGGCCGATACCGGGACGGCCGTGACGAGCCGCGAACCGGCTCGGCGCGACACGCCGCGCACGCGGATTGCGCCAGCCGTCGACATCGTCGAGGATACGCACGGCATCACGTTGTACGCGGACTTGCCGGGCGTGCCGCGCGAAAAGCTCGACGTCCGCGTGCATGACGGCAGCCTTGCGATCGAAGCGGAGGCCGTCGTTCCGACGCCACCGGGGCTGCGCCTGCAGCACGGCGAAGTGCAGCATCCGCACTTCTCGCGCGCCTTTACGCTCAGCCCGGACTTCGACGTGTCGCGCATCGACGCGCAACTGCGCGACGGCGTGCTGAAACTGAGCATCCCGCGGCGCGAAGAAGCGAAGCCGAGGCGCATCCAGGTGACGGCGGCATAAGCGGACGCGCCGGCCGCGTTTCATCGACCGGCGCGACCCGCGACGCTTGCCGGCATCCCGCGCTTGCGCTTGCGGCATGAAGTGCTGGCGCCCCGCTTTCGCGGCGGCGCCAGCGCGTCGTCACACCTGTCGAATTTTCCTGCAGGAGGCACCCGATGCATACCAACAGGACGCTCGAACATGGCGGATATGAGGTCCGGGCCGTGGTGACCGACACGGAGACGGGCCGCTACTCGGCGGCGGCGATCCTCACGGATCGCGACGGGGAAACCCGGACGCTCGGCGTCGACGGCGACTTCGCCGATACCCGCGAAGCATGCGACCAGGCGCTCGAACTCGCGGTCGCGTGGATCCAGCGACGGTCCGTCGTGTCGGACCGGTATGTCAGACGTAATCGAGCCGGGTCAAGGAGCGATTCGGATCGCGAACGGCGCACGCGACGCCAGGACGGTCGGCCGATCATCCGAGCCACGACCTGATAGTCGCTCGCATCGCGCCGACCGAGATCCCGTACCGCTCGTGCAACGTCGGCAACGCGCCCGCCGCGAGATACGCATCCGGCAGGGCGATCTGCCGAAACGGCACTGTAACGCCGGCCCCGAGCAGCGTGGTCGCCACCGCTTCGCCAAGCCCGCCGATCGCCGTATGGTTCTCCGCGACGATGACCATGCGCCCTTTGCGCGCGGCCTCGCGGACGATGGTCGCCGTGTCGAGCGGCTTGATCGTCGGTACGTGCAGCACGGCGACGTCGACGCGGTCGGCTTCGAGCGCCTTCGCGACCTCGAGCGCACGCATCGTCATGATGCCGGACGAGATCATCAGAACGTCGTTGCCGTCGCGCAGCAGCTTGGCCTTGCCGAGTTCGAAACGGTAATCGTATTCGTCGAGCACGGCCGGCACGTTGCCGCGCAGCAGACGGGCATACACCGGCCCGTTGTGCGCGGCGATGGCCGGCACCATCTGCTCGATGTCCAGCGCGTCGCACGGATCGATCACGGTCATGTTCGGCATCGCGCGCATCAGCGCGAGATCCTCGGCGGCCTGGTGGCTCGGCCCGTAGCCGGTCGTGAGCCCCGGCAGCGCGCAGACGAGCTTCACATCGAGATTGTCCTCGGCAATCGCCTGATGAATGAAGTCGTACGCGCGGCGCGTCGCAAACACCGCATAGGTCGTGACGAACGGCTGCGCGCCTTCGTGCGCAAATCCCGCGGCGGCGCCCATCAGCAATTGCTCCGCCATGCCCATCTGGTAGTAACGCTCGGGAAATGCCTTCGCGAAGACGTGCAGGTCGGTGTACTTGCCGAGATCGGCCGTCATGCCGATCACGTTGCCGTTCGTGCGTGCGAGTTCGGTCAGCGCATGGCCGAACGGCGCGGCGCGGGTCGCCTGCCCTTCCGCCGCGATGGAGGCGATCATCGCCGAGGTCTTCAGGCGCGGCTTGTTGTCGACGGTGCTCATGCGTGTCTCCCTGCTTCGAGTGCGTCGAGCGCGAGTTGCCACTCGTGCGCATCGACCCGGATGAAATGGCTTTTCTCGCGTGCTTCGAGGAACGGCACGCCGCACCCCATCCTCGTGTCGCAGACGATGATGCGCGGCTGCGGCGCGTGATGCCGGCGCGCGTGGTCGAACGCGCGCTTGACCGCATCGATGTCGTTGCCGTCCACGCGTTGCACGTACCAGCCGAACGCCTCGAGCTTGTCGACCAGCGGCTCGAACGCCATGATCTGGGTCGACGGGCCGTCGGCTTGCTGGTTGTTCACGTCGACGATCGCGATCAGGTTGTCGAGCTTCCAGTGCGCGGCCGACATCAGCCCTTCCCAGATCGCGCCTTCGTCGAGCTCGCCGTCCGAGAACAGCGTATAGACGAACGCATCCGAGCCGTTGCGCTTCAGGCCGAGACAACGGCCGACCGCGATCGTCAGCCCCTGCCCGAGCGAGCCCCCGGACATTTCCATGCCGGGCGTGTAGCTCGCCATGCCGGACATCGGCAGGCGACTGTCGTCGCTGCCATAGGTTTCGAGTTCAGCGGCCGGCAGGATGCCGGCTTCGAACAGCGCCGCGTACAGCGCGATCGCGTAGTGCCCGTTCGACAGCAGGAAGCGGTCGCGCCCTTCCCATTCGGGATCGTCGGCGCGATAGCGCATCGCGCCGAAATACGCGACGGCCAGCACGTCGGCGATGTCGAGCGCCTGGCCGACATAGCCCTGCCCCTGCACTTCGCCCATCAGCACGGCGTTTCTTCGGATGCGGTACGCGCGCTCGGCGAGCGTGACCGGTTCATGAATGGTTTCGGTATCCATCGATATCTCCATGTGGGAAGGAATACGAATCGAATCAGCGGTTGACGGATCGGGGCACGAGGAACACCAGCAGCGCGCCGGCCGTGATCGCGATGGAGATGAACACGAGTCCCGCGGTCGACTTGCCGGTCAGGTCGTTCAGCCAGCCGACGATCGCCGGCGAGAAGAAACCCGCGAGGTTGGCAAAGCAGTTGACCGCGGCGATGCCGGCTGCCGCCGACATCCCGCTCAGCAACGCGGTGGGCAGCGACCAGAACTGCGACGACGACGCGAGGATGCCGGCGGACGCGATACTCAGGCACACGATCGACGCGCCGACGCTACCGAGCATCGGCAACGTCGCGAAGCCCGCCGCCGCGACCAGCATCGGCACCGCGAGATGGAAACGGCGCTCGCGGCGGCGATCCGCGCTGATGCCGATCAGCGGCAGCGCGACGATTGCGCAGGCATACGGAATCGCGGTCAATAGGCCGACCCACAGCGGATCGGCCACGCCCGCCTTGCGGATGATCGTCGGCAGCCAGAACGTGAGGCCGTATTGCCCGAGCACGACACAGAAGTAGATCGCCGCCATCAGCCAGAGGCGACGGTCCGCGACGAACGTACGGATCGATGCATGGGCGGTGGTGTGCGCGGCGTCGGCCGATACGTTGCGTGCGAGCAAGGCCTTTTCGGCGTCGGTCAGCCATGTCGCGCCGGCGATGCCGTCGTCGAGATACAGCAGGATCGCGAAGCCCAGCACGAACGACGGCAGCGCCTCGAGCAGGAACAACCACTTCCAGCCGGCCAGCGACATCGCGCCGTGCAGCGCGTGCATGATCGCGCCCGACAGCGGCCCGCCGACGATCCCGGCGAGCGGAATCGCCATGAAGAACAGCGACAGCGCCTTCGCGCGCCGCGCGGACGGGAACCAGTACGTGAGGTACAGGATCACGCCCGGCGCAAAGCCCGCTTCGGCGACGCCGAGCAGAAACCGCAGCGCGTAGAACGCGGTGGGCGACTTGACGAACACGAAGCTCGCCGAGATCACCGCCCACGTCAGCATGATGCGCGCGAGCCAGCGGCGCGCGCCGACGCGATGCAGGATCAGGTTGCTCGGCACCTCGAACACGAAATAGCCGAGGAAGAAGATGCCCGCGCCCATGCCGTAGACGGCCTCGCTGAAACGCAGGTCGTTGAGCATCTGCAGTTTCGCGAACCCGACGTTGACGCGGTCGAGATACGCGCCGAGGTAGCACAACATCAGGAACGGGATCAGCCTGCGCGCCACCTTCGCGTATGTGGCGGTCTCGAAGGTCTGCGCGTCGTCCCGTTGCAGCGTCTCGCCCTGAACCGGCGATGCGGGGTACTTTGCTCTCATGTCTGTCTCCTGCCATGGCCCCGGGTTGTCCCGGGTGCATGATGGTCGGCGCCGCTTGTCGGGCGGCGCCGTTCTCAGTGAATCAGCATCCCGCCATTGACGTCGAGCGTGACGCCCGTCAGGTAGCTCGACAGGTCGCTCAGCAGGAACAGGCACGCATTGGCGACATCGGCGGCATCGCCGAGCCGGCCGAGCGGAATGCCCTTGATGATGTCCTCGCGCATGTCGGGCGTCAGCTTGTCGCCGGTGATGTCGGTCTGGATCAGGCCGGGCGCGATCGAATTGACGCGGATCCGGTCGGCGCCGAATTCGCGCGCCATCGCCTTCGCGAGGCCGAGCACGCCGGCCTTGGCGGCGCTGTAGTGCGGCCCGCCGAAAATGCCGCCGCCGCGTTGCGCGGAGACCGACGACATGCAGACGATGCTGCCGCCGCGCTGCGCCTTCATCGTGGGCAGCACCGCTTGCGACATGTACAGCGTGCCGCGCAGGTTCACGTCGACGATCGCATCGAAGTCGCGCGCCGAGATATCCAGCGTGCGCACGGGCTGCGTGATGCCGGCGTTGTTCACGAGGCCGTCGATGCGGCCGAAGTGCTCCAGCGCCGCGTGGGCGGCCGCCACGCATGCGTCGCGGTCGGTGACGTCGCATGCGAGGCCGAGATGGTCGCGGCCGAGTTCGGCGGCGGCCGCTTCCGCGTCTTCGCGGCGAAGGTCGAGGATCGCCACGCGTGCGCCCTGCGCGGCCAGCGCGCGGGCCGTGGCCTTGCCGATACCGCGTGGCGACGCGGCGCCGGTCACGATGATGGCCTGGTTGTCGAGCAACATCGCTTGTCTCCTGTGTTGATGTGTTGTCCGGAGTGTCGGCTCACCGGGCACCCGCATCAACGCGGAAACGTTCAGCCATAGTTGAGAAAATTTCAGATATCGGCCGGCTGCCGATGCTGCACCGCAACATCGGGGGGGCGCCGCCGGACGTGTCGTTCAATCCGCCCGCTCGTGAGCGGCGACCTCCCGCTCGATCCACGCGAGGAAGCGCTTCACGCGCGGCAGTTCCGCGTTCTGCCGCGGGTACACGAGATGATGCGCGCCGACTTCGACCGCGTGGGCCGCGCCGAAGACCGGCACCAGCAGCCCTTCGCGGATCTTCACCGACGCGAGCATCAGGCTTTCGAGCGCGATGCCGAGGCCGAGCGCGGCGGTTTCGAGCGACATGTATGAACGGTCGAACGAAAAATCGAAGGTCTTCTGGGCCGCAAGCGGGACGCCGGTCCGCCCGAACCACTGTTTCCACTGGACCAGCGGCGTTTCGGAATAGATCAGACGATGCGCGAGCAGGTCTTCCGGCGCCTTCACCGAATGCCGTTCGAGATAGCGCGGCGACGCGAGCGGCGCGATGAATTCGCCGCGCACGGTCCGGACCTCGAGATTGTCCCAGTTGCCGTAGCCGTGCCGGACGTCGATGTCGTAGAAGCCGTTCGAGAACGACACGTTTTCGTATGAGCACGCGAGGTTCAGCTGGATATCGCCGTTCGCCTCCTGGAACGACGACAGTCGCGGCAGCAGCCACATCAGGCCGAAGCTCGGGCTCGAATGCACGCGCAGGATATCGACTTCCGTGCGGCTCGACGCGCGCTCGGTCGCGCGGCTCAGGTCGGCCAGCGAGCCGGTGACGTCGGCCAGATAGCGCTCGCCGGTCGGCGTGAGGACGAGGCCGCGTCCGGCGCGCTGAAACAGCGGCTGACCGATCTGCGATTCGAGGTTGCTGAGCTGATGGCTCACGGCGGACGCGGTCAGGCCGAGCTCTTCCGCCGCGCGGTTGACGCTTTTGGTCCGGGCGACGCTTTCGAACGCGATGATGGCCTTGAGCGGTGGAATGCGCATGCTGGAATCCGTTGAAGAGAGCGGCTCGCCCGAGTGGCCGGCGCCGCGCCGAAGCATTGCCCGGCCAAAAGCGATACGGTACATCAGGAAGCGGCGCGGAACGATCGATTCGCGGCGCGGCCCTCGGCATCGTGACCGGCCCGGCGGCACCCCGCGCCGCGCGATCGCCGCCGCACGGACGACGCCGCACGCATGATGCCGGCGGAATCATGCAAAATGCTGCGCATCCTGAGTGGCGGAGATTCACCCGTGAGCATCAACTTCGATTTGACGGACTTGCAGGCGTTTCGCGCGGTGGTGGAAACGGGCAGTTTCCGCAAGGCCGCCGATGCGGTCAACCTTTCCCAGCCTGCGTTGAGCCGCCGGATCGACAAGCTCGAAGACGCGCTCGGCGTGCGGCTCTTCGAGCGCACCACGCGCCGCGTCGCGCTCACCACCGTCGGCCGCGTGTTCGCGCAGAGCGCCGAACAACTGCTCGACGATCTCGACGCCGCGCTGCTCGGCATCCGCGACGTGTCGTCGAGCCGCCTGGGCCATGTGACGATCGCCTGCGTGCCGTCGGTCGCCTACTACTTCCTGCCGCCCATCATCGCCCGCTATCATCAGCGCTTTCCGCGCATCCGGGTGAAACTGCTCGACGCCAGCGCGAACGACGTGCTGGGCGCCGTCATCAGCGGCGAGGCGGATTTCGGCGTGAGCTTTCTCGGCAGCCAGGAGGCCGAGATCGAGTTCAAGGTGTTGCTCCAGGAACGGTTCGTCGCCGCCTGTCGTCGCGACCACCCGCTCGCGCGCCGGAAGCGCGTGACCTGGACCGAACTCTACGAGCACGATTACGTGTCGGTGGACAAGACTTCCGGTAACCGCCTGCTGCTCGACCAGGCGCTGGCGGCCGTCGCGCCGCGTAAGCCGAGCGTGTGCGAGGCGCGCCACGTCACGACCCTGCTCGGCCTGATCGAGGCGGGGCTCGGCGTCGCCGCGGTGCCGTCGATGGCGATGCCGGGGCATGACCACCCTGTCCTCACGAGCGTGCCGCTCGTCGAGCCGGCGGTGAAACGGCGCGTGGGCATCGTCAAACGGCGCGGGCGCTCGCTGACGCCGGCCGCCGAGGCGTTTCACCGGATGATCGTCGACGCGAAGCGCGGCGGCGCCGCCGGCAACGGCACATCGGCATGACGACGACGGCACGCAAACGAAGGAAGACGGCATCGTGAGGTGGGCCCGGCTGTTCAAATCGCTCTACGTGCAGGTCCTGCTCGCGATGATGCTCGGCATCGGCATCGGTCACGCGTGGCCGGCCGCAGGCGCGATGTTCAAGCCGCTCAGCGACGCGTTCGTCGCGCTCGTGAAGATGACCATCGCCCCGATCGTCTTTTGCACGATCGTGTCGGGCATCACGTCGTTGTCGGACGGGCGGGCCATCGGCCGCACGATCGTGCGGGCGCTCGCCCTCTTCTATCTGTTGACGGCCGCCGCGCTCGCGTTCGGGCTCGCCGCCGCGTACGTGCTGCAACCGGGCGCCGGCATGCACATCGACGTTCATCATCTGGATGCGAGCATCCTGGCGCCGTATGCGAGGCATGCGGAGCCACGCAGCCTCGTGGCGTTCGCGCTCGGCGTGATTCCGGACACGATGCTCGGCGCATTCGCGACCGGCGAAGTGTTGCCGGTGCTGCTGCTGTCGCTGTTGTTCGGTTTCTCGCTGAATGCGCACCCGCGCGCCGCCCGGCCCGTTCTTGCGCTGATCGACGGCATCGCCCAGGTCGTCTTTCGCGTGCTGGCGATGATCATGCGGCTCGCGCCGCTCGGCGCATTCGGCGCGATGGCGTTCACGGTGGGCCGCTTCGGCATCGGCTCGGTCGGCTCGCTCGCGAAGCTGATGGTGTGCTTCTACGTGGCCTGCGTGCTGTTCGTCGCGCTGGTGCTCGCGCCGCTCGCGCGGCTGCACGGCTTCGCGCTGTGGCGGCTCCTGCGCTACCTGCGCGAGGAGTTGCTGATCGTCCTCGCGACCTCGTCCACGGAGCCGGTCCTGCCGCGCCTGATCGTCAAGCTGGAAGCGCTCGGCTGCGACAAGGGCGTGGTGGGGCTCGTGCTGCCGGCCGGCTATTCGTTCAATCTGGACGGTACCGCGATCTATCTGACGCTCGCGGCATTGTTCATCGCGCAGGCGTGCGACATCCCGCTTTCCGCGCCGCAGATCGCGACGATGCTCGCGATCATGCTGCTCACGTCCAAGGGAGCGGCCGGCGTGTCCGGCAGCGGGCTCGTGGCGCTGGTCGCGACGCTTGCCGTGATGCCCGACCTGCCCGTCGCCGGCGTCGCGCTGCTGGTCGGCATCGATCGCTTCATGTCGGAGGCGCGCGCGCTGACCAGCGTGATCAGCAATGCGTGCGCGGTGATTTTCGTGTCGTCGTGGGAAGGCGCGTGTGATCGTACGCGGCTGGTGCGGCGGCTCGCCGTGGCCGGGCCGGCGTCGGCGGACGCCGCCGATGAAGACGCTGCCGCCGCCAACGGCGGCGGTGACGGGAAGGCGGTCTGACGCCAAGCCTTGCCGTCGATCGGGCTCAATGTGCGGAAACGGAATCCAGGCCGGTCGCTTTCACGTCGGCCTGCACGTCGGGCGACGCAAGATAGTCGAGCAGCGCCTTCGCTTCCCGCGGGTGCTGCGCGCCGACCGGGATGCCTGCGGCGAAGCGCGTGACGGACTGCAGCGATTCGGGAATCTTGCCGACGAAGGTCGCGCCCTTGACGGGCAGCAGCTCGCTGACCTGCTGGAAGCCGATTTCGTAGTCGCCGTTCGCGACGACCGACGCCACCGGAATCCGCGGAATCATCTTCGCCTTCGACTTCACCTGCTCCTCGATGCCGAGCTTCCTGAACAGCTCGCGCTCGACGTACACGCCGCTCGCGCTGTCCGAATAGGCGATCGATTTCGCGTGCAGCAGCACCTGCTTGAGGCCGTCGGCGGTGCTGATGTCGGGTTTCGCCGCGCCGTCGCGCACGACCATGCCGATGCGCGAATCGGCCAGCTCGACGCGGGATTCGGGGATGACCTTGCCTTGCTTGATCAGGTCGTCCAGCGCGTAGCCGACCATGATCACGGCGTCGGCGGGCTCGCCGCGCGCGAGCCGGTTCGGAATCGCTTCGGGCGACTTGCCCATCGACGGGCCGAGCGCGGTCGCGAGCGTGTTGCCCGACGTGGACGCGAACCGGGGGCCGAGCACCTTGTAGGCGGCGGTGAAGCCGCCCGAGCTCATCACGTGCAGTTCGGCGGCCTGTACGTTGTGGACGTTGGCCGCCACCGCCGCGGTGGCGACGAGCGCGGTCGCGCAGAATTTCAGAAACGGATTTCTCATGGTCGTGGTCGTGCGGATTCGTGGGTACGAGTGAACGTTCCGGATGAGCGGGACGTCAATGCGCGGGCGTCAACGTCGCCGCGCGGCGACGATAGAGCGCGAACGTCGCGAGCAGCGCGCACACCGCGGCGAAGCTCATCCAGTAGCCCGGTGCGGCCTTGTCGCCCGTCATGTGAATGAGCCCGGTCGAAATGGCCGGCGTGAAGCCGCCGAACACGGCCGTCGCGAGGCTGTACGCGAGCGAGAAGCCCGCGACGCGCACCTGCACCGGCATCACTTCGGTGAGCGCGACGACCATCGCACCGTTATAGATGCCGTACATGAACGACAGCCAGAGCAGGACGAGCAGCATGTTCGCGAACGACGGCGCGTGAGCGAGGAACGACAGCGCCGGGTAGGCGGTCACGACGGCGAGCATCGTCATGCCGACCAGCAGCGGCCGGCGGCCGATCCGGTCGGACAGCGCCCCGCCGATCGGCAGCCACACGAAGTTCGACACGCCGACGCAGAGCGTCACGAGCAGGCTGTCGGCGGTGCTCAGATGCAGCACCGTCTTGCCGAAGGTCGGTGCATAGACGGTGATCAGGTAGAAGCTCGTGGTGGTCATCGCGACCAGCATCATGCCGGCGATCACGACGCCCCAGTTCTGGACCAGCGTGCCGAACACTTCCTTCATGCCCGGGCGATGCTTGCGCGCCTTGAATTCCCGGGTTTCCTCCAGGTTGCGGCGCAGCATGAAGATGAACGGCACGATCATGCAGCCGACGAAGAACGGCACGCGCCATCCCCAGGTGGCGATCTGCGTCGCGCTCAGCGACTGATTGAGCGCGAAGCCGAGGCCCGCGGCGACGACGATCGCCACCTGCTGGCTCGCCGATTGCCAGCTCGTGAAGAAGCCCTTGCGGCCCGGCGTCGCCAGCTCGGCGAGATAGACCGATACGCCGCCGAGTTCGGCGCCCGCGGAGAAGCCCTGCAGCAGCCGGCCGATCAGCACGAGCACGGGCGCGAGCAGGCCGATCGTCGCGTAGCCCGGCACGAACGCGATCAGGATGGTGCCGCTCGCCATGATGGACAGCGTGACGATCAGGCCCTTGCGGCGGCCGACCTCGTCGATGTACGCGCCCAGCACGATGGCGCCCAGCGGCCGCATCAGGAAGCCGGCGCCGAACACGGCGAAGGTCATCATCAACGACGCGAATTCGCTTTGCGCGGGAAAGAAGACGTTGGCGATCTGCGTGGCGTAGAAGCCGAACAGGAAGAAGTCGAACTGCTCGAGAAAATTGCCGGCCGTGACGCGAAAGATCGCGGCGGCCTTCGAACGTTCGGCCGGAAGGCTGGACGAGGGATGCATCGGGGTGTCTCCTGAAAATCCTGGAATACGCGGGAGGGGCGGGTCGATTGTCGTTTTCCGGCATGTTGGCGCGGTATTGATGAAACGATAAGTGCGATTTTCGGAATGATTGATGCGATATGGTTATCAATCGACCGGAATCTCCACCGCTCCGGGAGTGGCCGCACGCGCCGCCGCGTCTCGCGATGCCGCGGCCGTCCACCGGCGGCCATGTCGGCCTCGATTTTCCGTTACCCGTGCCGTTAACCCGGATTTGCCCGGCGCAATTGCAGCCGGCATCGGAAACCGCACGCGAGCATGCCCGCCTTCACTTCGATCGAGAAAATCGCCGACTGGGCCGGACGCCACCCGCTCGTCGTCGGCGCGTTGGGCACGCTGATGTCGCTCGCGGCGCTCGGGATCAGCGCGGTGACGCTGTGGGCCGCGCGCAGCGAAGTCGTCGTGCACGCGCACGAGACGTCGCGCAACGTCGCGGCCGTGCTCGCGAGCCAGATCGCGCGGACGGTCGAAACGTCGAACAACGCGCTGATCGCGCTGGCTGCCAATCTCGGCCAACCGGCCGTGCAGCGCATGGACGCGGGGTTGCGGCACGACCTGCTGTTCGAGCGCACCGCGGCGCAATACGTGACCGGCATGGGCGTGACCGACAGGCGCGGCCGGCTGATCGACGGGTGCTGCGGCGCGACCCGGCAGTGGGACTTCGGCGATCGCGACTACTTCAAGGTCCATCGCGATGCGGACAACGTCGGCCTCTACGTGTCCCAGCCCTATCGCGCACGCTCGCGCGGCGGCAAGGAGTCGATCGCGCTGTCGCGGCGCATCGAGCGGCCCGATCATGCGTTCGACGGGATCGCGGTCGTCGCGATCGATCTCGCTTACTTCGAGCAGCTCCTGTCCCGGCTCGACGTCGGCCCAAACGGGGTCAGCGCGATCGTGCGCGCGGACGGCACGATCCTCGCGAGAAACCCGTCATTGAACGACGGCCAGATGAACCTCCTGCGTCGCTCGAAATCGTTCAAGCGGATGGTGAACAGCGAATCGGGCTTCTATCCCGCCCGTTCGAGCATCGACGGCGTCGTGCGCCTGTATACGTACCAGCGGATACCGGGCACGCCGCTGATCGCGGTCGTCGCGCCGGCCGAACACGACGTGCTGGCCGGCATCCGTCGTCTATCGTGGACGGTCGGCGTGTCGGCCATCGTGATCAGCACGCTGTTCTGCGCGGTGGTCTGGCTGCTGGCGTTCGCATTGCGCGACAACCTGCGCAAGCAGACGCTGCTGACCGAGCTCACGCGGACCGATCCGCTCACGGGGCTGCACAATCGCCGCGCGCTCGATACCGCGCTGGCCGACGAATGGGAGCGGCTGCAACGGGGCGGCGACGGCAGTCTCTCGCTGCTGTTCATCGATGCCGATCACTTCAAGCAGTACAACGACCGGCATGGGCACGCAGTGGGTGACACCGCGCTGCGCTTTCTCGCCGAATGCATCCGCGCGCATACGCGGCGGCGCGGCGACCTCGCCGCGCGCTACGGCGGCGAGGAGTTCGTCGCGGTGTTGCCCGATACGGACGAAACCGGCGCGGCGCAGGTCGCGGAGGCGATTCGCCGCGAGGTGGAACGCAACCGGCTCGACGGGTTTGCGGATGCGGTGCCGCCCTTTACCGTCAGCATCGGCTGTGCGACCGGCCATCGCGCACGCCCCACAACCGTGCACGCGCTGTCGCATCAGGCGGACATGGCGCTCTATCGCGCGAAGCGCGAAGGCAGGAATCGTGTGTGCCGTGCGCAGGCGGAGCCGGTCGCGCAGCCGGCGTGAAAGCGCCGGTTCGATTCCGAAAGGGCGACGGCATCTGGCTCACGACATCGCGACGCGCGTGCGCTGCCGCGCCCGTTTCACTGCCCCGGTTCGATATACGCAGCCAGTTCTTCCGGCTTGCCTGAAGGAAACGCCTCCTTCAGGTGATCGAGAAACGCGGAAACGCGCGCGCTCAACAACCGTCTGGACGGATACAACGCCCACAGCGCGATATCGGGCCCCGGCACGTCGCCCCAACTGACGAGTGTGCCGGCCGCCAGGTCGCGGCTCACGAGCGACACCGGCAGGCACGCGGCGCCCAAGCCGAGGCGGACCGTATCGCGCACCATGCTCAGCGACGACAGCCGCGCCACGGGTTCGACCGGTATGCGCGCCGTACCGTCCGGGCCCGCGACCTCCCATGCCGCAGGGCCGTCGCTTGTGCCGCGAACCACGGCCGGTGCGGGCGCGTCGCCGCTCGGCCGCGCCAGCTCGGGCCGCGCGACGACGACCAGCCGGTCGCGCAGGAACACGCGCCCGATCAGGCTTTCGTCAGCGGCCGGGTTCACGCGGATCACGAGGTCGTAGCCCTCCTCGATCATGTCGACGGGCCGGTCTTCGGTCGTCACCTCCAGCCGGACGTCAGGGTATTTCAGCGCGAACGTCGCCACGAGCCGCCCCATCGCGAACTGGGAAAAGACCATCGGCGCGCTGATGCGCAGCCGGCCACGCGGCCGTTCGCTTCCCGCTGCAATGGCCGACGCGCTGTCGGCGAGTTCCGCGAGCAGCGCGCCTGTCCGCTCGTAGAGCGCGCGCCCTTCCTGCGTGAGTTTCACGCCGCGCGAGCCGCGCTCGAACAGACGCAGCGACAGACTGTTCTCCAGTTCCGCGACGCGGCGCGACAGCGTCGCTTTCGGGCGATCGGCCACCCGCGCGGCCTCCCCGAAGCTGCCATGGCGGGCGACGAGATTGAAATCGGCGAGTGCAAGCAGGTCCATGTGTTCCACCAGTGAGACGATACGTCTATTTATCACATCTTCCGGATCGCATGTGGATCACTTAACTTACGTGGGCAGTCAACCCTATCGTTATCTCAGGAGCGAACATCATGACCATTCTCGTTACCGGCGCCACCGGCCGCGTGGGCCGCCAGGTCGTCCATCAACTCGTCGATCGCGGCGCCGACGTGCGCGTGCTGGTGCGCGATCCGGCCAAGGCCGATTTTCCGGCGGCCGTGACCGTCATGCAGGGCGACATGCTCGACGTCGACGCGCTTCGTACGGCGCTCTCCGGCGTCCGCACGCTGTTCCTGCTCAACGGCGTGGCGGGCGACGAATTCACGCAGGCGCTGATCGCGCTGAACCTCGCCCGCGAAGCGGGTATCGAGCGCGTCGTCTATCTGTCGGTGCTCCACGCCGACCGCTTCGTGAACGTGCCGCACTTCGCGGTGAAGTCCGGCGCCGAGCGGATGATCGAGCGAATGGGCTTCAGCGCGACGATCCTGCGGCCTGCGTATTTCATGGACAACGAATCGATGGTCAAGGACGTGATCGTCGGCCACGGCGTCTACCCGATGCCGATCGGCGGCAAGGGCGTCGCGATGGTCGACGTGCGCGACATCGCGGAAGTCGCGGCGATCGAGCTGATCCGTCGCAACGACGCGCCGGGCAAGCTGCCGCTCGAGACCATCAACCTCGTCGGGCCCGACACGCTGACGGGCGAACAACTGGCATCGATCTGGTCGGACACGCTGGGCCGCGCCGTTGCCTATGGCGGCGACGATCCGACACCGTTCGAACGCAATCTGGCGCAGTTCATGCCGAAATGGATGGCGTACGAAATGCGGCTGATGGCCGAACGCTACGTCAGCGACGGGATGGTGCCGGAGGCCGGCGACGTCGAGCGGCTGACCGCGATCCTCGGCCGCCCGCTGAGGACGTATCGCGCCTTCGTGGCCGTGCTGCTGCGTTGAACGCGATGCCGCGCCTTCATGCTCCGTGCGGGAGTGCAGGCGGTCGCCAGGCGGTTGAACCGGCATCGCGCGCGACCGGTTCGCCGCGATCGCCGTGCCGCCGCCGGCGACGGCGATCGCTCAGCGGCAGCGCGGAACACGTACCGGATGGCCCGGCATTCGGATGTCGGGCAGCGAAGCGGCGGCGTCGATACAATCGGTTGTTCCCGCCTGCCGCCACGATCGCCTATCCGGCCGATGGCCTACAACATCGCCTGACTGACGAGCCCGTACAGTCCGTAGATCGGGTCGGCCGCGCCCTCGTGTGCCGCGGCCGGCGCGTTGCGAACCATCTTCGAACAGGTATCCACGTGCTTCAGTCCCTGTTCGCTCAACCAGTCCGGCAAACTGCTCCCGTCAGGCACATCGATGCGAACGAATTCACCGTCTCGTTTCGTCAGCCAATAGCCGATCAGCGCCTTCGCACGCGCATCGTCGCTCGAACGCGGCGCGACCACCGGACCGATCACGTCACCGCGACCGAAGCGCCGCAGCACCGAAAACCCGACGACCTCGCCGTCACGTTCGAGCACGACGCTTTCTCCCCGCTTCTGCAATGCGGACAACAGCGCCTCGCGCTCGAGGCCGGACGCACGCGTGGCGAGTTCGACCAGGCGCGGCCAGTCGGCCGGCGATCCGGCACGCAGCCGCTCGCCGTCGGGCACGACAACGGCGGCAGGCCGATCGACGTTCCCCTGATATTGGCCTAGCGACCCGCACACGGTGAACCCCAGTTTCTCGTAGAGCGGCCGACCGGCCGGCGTCGCGTGCAGAAACGTGATGCGCGGCCCGAGTTCGTCGAGCAGCGTTTCCATCAGTTTGCGGCCGATGCCTCGGCCCTGATGCGCGTCGGAGACGATCACATGCCCGATCGCCGCGCGATCCGCACCGTACTTCCAGCACATCGCCGTGCCGATGACCTCGCCGTTTTCCTCGGCCGCGAACGCGACCGACGTTTCCGCGGAAAACTGCCAGTCTTCCGCCCGGAACGGCCAGCGAAGCGCCATGGAAAGAGCATGGGCGGCGGGGACGTCCGCCGCTGTGAATCTGCGGTAGCGAAGCGCCGACGTCGCGCCGTGCTCCTTCACTTCATGTTCGTGGTTCATTCAGCAATCCTTTCAAATAGTGTCGTTGTGCGACACGGCACATCATATAAATGCACGGCGATGACATCGAAGCGGCTAAAAATTGCACGGCGCTCCCGGGCTGGCATGAGTGCACGACGATCAGGAAGCACGCCGTTCCCGGACCTGACGCCCGATCGACCCAAACTCAGCCGGTGTCAACGCCACTCCGACGCATCACGGCGATCGCGTGAAATAATGCTGCGCCAGCGCGACCCAGTACCGGACGCCGGCCGGAATGATGTCATCGTTGAAGTCGTATTTCGGATGATGCAGCGCCGGTGCGCTCGTGCCGTCCTGCGCATTGCCGATCAACACGTAAGCGCCCGGCCGCTCCTCCAGCATGAAGCCGAAGTCTTCGGACGTCATGTTCGGCGGCACGTTGGCGGACAGGCGTTCGTCGCCGAACGTATCGCGAATCACCGCTTCGCACAGCGCCGTCTCGGCCGGCGTGTTGACCGTCGCCGGGTAGTACTGGAAAAACTCCACGTCGACCTGCGCGCCGTAGGCGCCCGCGAGCCCTTCGCACGCGAGCCGGACGTCGCGCTGCAGCTTCTGCTGCAATGCCGACGACAGCGTGCGGATCGTGCCGCGCAGCTCGGCGGTGTCGGGAATCACGTTGTCCGTCGTGCCCGCATGGAACATGCACACGGAAATGACCGCCGGGTCGACGGGATCCTTGTGCCGCGCGGCAATGGTCTGACACTGCAGCACCATCGAGCATGCGAGCGGCACCGGATCGATGCCCAGATGCGGCTGCGCCGCGTGCGCGCCCTTGCCCGTCACCGTGATCCTGAAGCGCGAGCCCGCGGCCATGATCGGGCCCGTGCGCAACCCGAAATGCCCGGCCGGCAACCCGGGCCAGTTGTGCATGCCGAATACCGCTTCCGTCGGGTATTGCTCGAACAGGCCGTCGTCGATCATCCTGCGCGCGCCCGCGCCGCCCTCTTCGCCCGGCTGAAACACGAAATGGACGGTGCCCGGCAACTGCGGCAGCGTCTTCAGCACCCGTGCGGCGCCGAGCAGCATCACGGTATGACCGTCATGGCCGCACGCATGCATGATCCCGTGCGTGCACGACGCATGCGCGAAGTCGTTGGCTTCGTGAATCGGCAATGCGTCCAGATCGGCGCGCAGCACGATGCCGCGGCGCGGGTCCGCACCGGGCAGGCTCGCGACCACGCCCGTGCCGCCCAGCCCGCGCGATACCGCATAGCCGAGCGCCTCGAGCTCGCGGGCGACGACGTCGGCCGTCCGATGTTCTTCGAATCGCAACTCGGGATGCGCATGCAGGTCGCGGCGCAGCTTCGCCCAGTGCGCGTGATGCGTTTGCAGCGATGAGTCGGAGATGACGGGGTTGTCCAATTTCGGCACCTTCGGAATGTAACGGGCTTCCCACTGTACTGCCGGCGCGAATCGCGCGCAGCGGCTGCGTCAATCGTAAAAGCCGACGATCGACTTGACTTCCATATACTCCTCCATCCCTTCGATCCCGTACTCGCGGCCGTTGCCCGACTGCTTGTATCCGCCGAACGGTGCTTGAGGATCCCATGCCGGATAGTTCAGGTGCACCTGCCCCGCACGGATCCGTCCGGCCACCGCGCGCACCCGCTCCATGTCGGTGCCCTGCACGTGCGCGCCGAGCCCGTACACGGTGTCGTTCGCGATGGCGATCGCTTCGTCGACGGTGTCGTAAGGCAGGATCGCGAGGACCGGGCCGAAGATCTCCTGCTGCGCGATCGCCATGTCGGTGCGCACCTCCGAGAAAATCGTCGGCCGCGTATAGAAGCCCTTGTCGAAACCCGCGGGCCGGCCGGGGCCGCCGGCGATCAGCTTCGCGCGTTCGTCGATGCCCACGTCGATCATCTGCGCGACCCGTCCGAACTGCGCGCGATTGGCGAGCGGCCCGTGCGTCGTTGCCTCGTCGAACGGATCGCCGACAATGAGTGTTTGCGCGGTCGCGACGGCCAGCGCCTCGACCTCGCCGAGCGCGTCGCGCGGCACGATCATGCGGGTCGGCGCACTGCACGACTGGCCCATGTTCCGGAACGCGGCGGCGACGCCCGGCGGCACCGCGCGCTGCAAATCGGCATCCGGCAACACGAGGTTCGGCGACTTGCCGCCCAGCTCCTGCGCGACGCGCTTGACGGTCGGCGCGGCCGCCTGCGCGACGAGCACGCCGGCGCGCGTCGAACCGGTGATCGACACCATGTCGACTTCCGGATGCGACGAAAGCGCGGCGCCCACCGTTTCGCCGCTGCCGCTCACGAGGTTGAATACGCCGGCGGGCACGCCCGCGTCGGCAATCACTTCCGCGAACAGCAGCGCGCTGAGCGGCGACAGCTCGCTCGGCTTCAGCACCACCGTGCAGCCTGCGGCGAGCGCCGGCCCGACCTTCGCGGTGATCTGGTAGATCGGCCAGTTCCACGGCGTGATCAGCGCGCACACGCCGATCGGCTCGCGCGCGACCGCGGTCGTCCCGCGCCGCTCGACGAACGGGTAGCGCGCGAGGTTGTCGCGTGCGACGCGGATATGTTCAGCCGCGAGCGGCACATGCGCGCCGCGTGCGTAGCCGATCGGCGCGCCCATCTCCAGCGCGAGCGCCGTGGCGAACAGCTCGGCGCGCGCCAGCATCAACGCATGGATACGATCGAGCAGCGCCGCGCGTTCCTGCGGTGACGTCGCGGACCAGCGTTCGAACGCGCGGCGCGCGGCCTGCACCGCGCGGTCGGCGTCGCGCGCGCTGCCGAGCGGAATCTCGCACAGCGTGTCTTCAGTCGACGGGCTGACGACCGCGAACCGGTCGCTGCCGTCGGGCTGCACCCAATCGCCGTCGATGAAAAAGCGATCGAGCCTGCCAGCTTGCATCAGGTGAACAACTGGGGAATTCATTGCAGAGTGTCCTTGAGTCGATACCACGCGCCGACGAACGGCAAGAACCACGGTTTGCCGAAGTGGCCCGGAATCGCGGGCCAGTCGAAACCCTTCCACGGGTTCAGCTCCGCGCGTCCGTCCATGATCTCCGCCATCAGCGTGCCCATCAGCGTGGCCATGTGCGTGCCGTGGCCGCTATAGCCCATCGAGTAGTAAACGCCGTCGCGCTCGCCCGCGCGCGGCAGCCGGTTGGCCGTCATGTCGACCATTCCGCCCCAGCAGTAGTCGATGCGTACGTCGGCCAATTCGGGAAACACGGCGGCCATCTGCTGCCGCAGGATCGCCCCGCTCTTTGCGTCGGAATGCGGGTTCGACGCGGCAAACCGCGCGCGCCCGCCGAACAGGATCCGGTTGTCGGGCGTGACACGAAAGAAATTGACGAAGTTCTTCGTGTCGGTGACCATCCGCCGCGTCGGCAGCAAGCGGTCGAGCAGGTCGTTCGGCAACGGCTCGGTGACGATGATGAACGCGCCGACCGGCACGATCCGGCGGCGCACCCAGCCGAACGGCCCGACCTGCGAAATACCGCTCGCGAGCAGCACCTGGCGCGCGCGGATCTCGCCGAGCGGCGTGTGCACCGCGTAGGCGCCGCCTGCTTGCCGCTTCAGGCCGAGCACCGGCGCGTGCTCGAGAATATGCGCGCCGCGGGTTTGCGCGGCGCTCGCCAGCCCGCGCACGTAACGGCCGACATGCATCCCGGCACTCTTGCCGAAAAGCAGCCCGCCGTGATAACGGTTCGAACCGATCTCGTCGCGGAGTTCGGCCTTCGTGACCATGCGCGTGTCGGGATCCACGCTTGCCGCGAGCAGCGCCTGGCTGCGCACGAGCTTGTCGTAGTGCTCGGGTTTCGCCGCGAGCTTCAGCTTGCCGCGGCGCGCGAAATCGCAATCGATCGACTCCTCCCTGACCAGCCGTTCGACCGTGTCGACGCCCGCGTCGAACGCTAGATAGAGCCGGTTGGCCAGCTCCGTGCCGATGCGCTGCGACAGCGACGCGTAATCCTGCGCGAAGCCGTTGTTGCACATGCCGCCGTTGCGTCCCGATGCCGCCTGCCCGACGGTGCCCGCCTCGCAGACGATCACGCGCGCGCCTTTTTTGGCCAGCGCCAGCGCGGCGGCCGAACCGGTGATGCCGCCGCCCACCACCACCACGTCGCAACTTCCGCCGGGCAACGCCGGCGAGCGGCTCACGAATGGCTCCGACGTATCGAGCCAGTAGGAACTGAAACGCATCTGGAACTCCCAAGCTGTCGCATCGCATCACACGCGCGCTGACGAGCCGGCGAACGTTCGCCGCCCCGACCGGTCGCGCGTGCGATCCGGACCGGCGCGACGGCCTTGTACTAGAAATCCGCGACCTTGCCCCACGCGGACTCGCTGAACCGGCCGGGCCGGTACGGCGTCGGGTCCACGAACGGCTGCGCGCCGGACGCGAGATCGGCAATCAGGTGCCCGGCGCCCGGCCCGATCCCGAAGCCGTGCCCCGAAAAGCCCGCCGCGAGGATCAGCCCCGGCACGCCCGGCACTTCGCCGATGCCCGGCACGCCGTCCGGCGTGCTGTCGACGAAGCCGGCCCACGCATGCGTGATCGTCGCTTCGCGCAGTTCCGGCAGCAGTTCGGCCGCGCGGCGGTAGGTTTCGGCGACCGTCGGCATGTCGGGCTTCGGGTCGAGAATGCGCACCGCTTCCATCGGCGTCGGCGCATCGAGGCGCCAGCGCTTCAACGTTTCATGGCCGCCGCGCACGCCTTCGAGACCGCCCGGCAGCAGGTTGCGCCAGCGCTTCGCGAACATCGGCACGAATTGCGGCGCGAAACGCAGGAACTGCGGCGTCGGGTCCACGCGCGCGCGGCCGCTGATCGCCAGCGCGTAGCGCCCGTCACTGCGACGCGTCACCGACACGCCGGACGTGTACATCGCATCCGGCAGCGGCGTTTCGACGGGGGACACGCTCAGGATCGACTGACGGATCGACGCCTGCGGAAACCGGATGCCAAGCTGACGGCAGAACGACGACGCCCATGCGCCGCCGGCCATCACGGCCGTCCTCGTCCTGATGACGCCGGCCTCGGTGACGACGCCGGCCACGCGGCCGCCCTCGAGCTCGATGCCGCGCGCCGCGCAGTACTGATGGACACTGCCGCCCAGCTTCATCAGCGCGGCGGCTACGGCCGGCGCGGCCTTGCCCGGGTCGGCCGTGCCGTCGGTCGGCGAGAACACGCCGCCCTTCCACTGCCGCCCGGTCGCCCGTCCGCGCTCGGCGGCCTGCTTGCTGTCGAGCATGTACGTGGTCACACCCGCGGTCTTCGCGAATTCGCCCCAACTGGCCCAGCGGGACAGCTCGGCCTCGTCGTTGCTGAGATACAGCAGCCCGCAGCGATGAAAGCCCGTGTCTTCTCCGGATTCGGCGGCGAACCGTTCCCACAGATCGATGCTCTTGCTCGCCATCGGCAACTCGCGCGCATCGCGGTTCTGCTGCCGGCACCAGCCCCAGTTGCGGCTCGATTGTTCGGCGCCGATGCGCCCTTTCTCGACGAGCGCGACCGACAGCCCGCGGCGGGCCAGATAGTAGGCGGTGAAGACGCCGATGATGCCGCCGCCGATCACGACGACGTCGGCCACGGCCGGCGGCGTGGACAAGGTTTCGATATGGCGCAGCGGAGGGGACATGCTCAGTCTCGTTCGGTGGAGGGTTTGACGTTCTGCATCACGTAGAACTTCGCCACGCGTTCGCTGCTTTCCCACCCGATCGACGCGCCGCGCGGCACGAACAGCGCATCGCCGGCGCCGAGCGACAGCACGCTGCCGTCGGGCGCCGCGAACCGTACGCCGCCGTCCAGCAGGAACATGAACTCGTTCGCGCGATGCGGCCGCACGATCCGGTGATAGGGCGTCGAATCCCACGTGCCCGCGCAGTATTCGGCGCCGTCGTCGGTGAACACGTTGTCGCTGCGGCATTGCGGCGCGGGGCTCAGCAGCACCTCGGCCGGCAGCGTGGCGGACGGCTTGAAGTCCGCGTCGGCGCGCAACTCGAAGAGGCCGCGTTTCGTCGGTGTCTCGCACGCTGCCGCGCAGAACGTCAGCAGCACCGGCGATTGCGCGGCGATGCGCAGCGCCGTGCCGCCGCCGATGACGGCGCCTTGCCCCGGGCCGAGCACCAGCGGAGCCGCCCCGGCCGCTTCGAGCGTCAGCTCGCCCTGGACGACGACGAGGGTTTCGATGTGCGGAAAGCTCGACACGTCCAGCTCGCCGACGAAGCCGATGCGTCCCGCGGCCATCGCGTCGGGGCCTTCCCACGCGATCTCGCGATGCGACGCGAACGGATCGTTCGCGCCGAACGGCTGCCGGCGAAACGCGGTGGAAGAAGGTGCGCCGTCGGCACGGTGCAACACGAAAGCTGCGGTCATTTCTGCTCCTGTGCAATGCGTGGCGGTCTGGTTCAACGCCGTCACGCGATATCGGAAATCGTCGTTCGCCGGCTCTTCTGCCGGAAAATCCTCAGCCAGGCATGTCGTCCATGCCTGGGCTTACGCCGCGTGACACGACGCATCGCGGCGTTCGCTGCGCAGGCGCGCCGATGGCGTTCGCACCGGCGCGCCGCCCATTCGGGCGACCACGTAATCGCGCGGCGTGATCCCGAGCACGCGCCGGAAATGCCGGCACAGATGGCTCTGGTCGAAGAAGCCGACGTCGGTCGCGACGACCGACGGCGCGAGACCGGCGCGCAACAGGTCCTGCGCTCGGCGTACCCGCACGAGACACAGATACCGGTGCGGCGACAGCCCGGTTTCGCTGCGAAAGCGCGCGGTGAAACGCGATACGCTCAACCCGGCCACGGCCGCGAGCGTGTCCAGGTTCAGCGGCTGCGCGAACGACGCGTCGATCGTGCGCAGCACGTCGTCGATCGCCGGCGAGACCGGCCGGGCGACACGAGGCGAGCCAATGAATTGCACTGTCATATCGAATTCTCCCGGCGCTCGCCTCAATGCAGGAAATCCTGCATCCGGTAATACGCGCCGACGAGCGGCAGGAACCACGCGTGCCCGAAATGGCCGGGTATCGCCGGCCAGTCGAGTTCGCGCCACGGATTCGACGCGGCCGCGCCATACAGCACGTCGGCCATCACGCGGCCCATGTGCACCGACATCTGCACGCCGTGGCCGCTGTAGCCCATCGAGTAATAAAGCCCGTCATGCTGGCCCGCGCGCGGCAGCCGGTCGGCGGTGATGTCGACGAGCCCGCCCCAGCAGTAGTCGAGCCGCACGCCGGCCAGCTCGGGGAAATAGCCGGCCATGCCGGCACGCAGGATGTCGCCGCTCTTCGCATCGGAGCGCGGGCTCGACATCGCGAAACGCGCGCGGCCGCCGAACAGCAGCCGGTTGTCGGGCGTCACACGGAAGTAGTTGCCGATCTGGCGCGACGTCACGTACGCGCGACGGTGCGGAAACAGCCGGTTCAACTGCGCGTCGGGCAGCGGTTCGGTCACGACGATGAAGCTGCCGACCGGCGCGATGCGCCGCCGGAACCACGCAAACGGCCCGTGCTGCGATGCGCCGGTCGCGACCAGCACACGGTCGGCGACGATCGTGCCGCGGGCGCAGGTTATCCGGTGGCGCTCGCCGTCGAGCCGCTCGATCTGCGTGACGGCCGCATGCTCGTACACGCGTGCGCCCGCCCGCACGGCCGCCTGTGCGAGGCCGACGCCGAACTTGCCCATATGCATTTGCGCGCCGTTGCGCTGCAGGAGCCCGCCGTAGAAACCTTCGGACGCGATTTCATCACGGATCCGCGACGGCTCGATCAGTTCGATGTCCGGATCGACATCGCGCCGCAACGCATCGAACGTCTTCGCGAGCCCCGCGAAATGCTGCGGTTTCGCGGCGAGCTTCAGCTTGCCGGCGCGCCGGAAATCGCAGTCGATCGCCTGTTCGGTCACGATCGTCTCGACGCTCTTCACCGCGCTTTCGTACGCGAGATAAAACTGCTTTGCCTGCGCGGCGCCGATGCGCGCGGCCAGCGACGCGTAATCCTGCGCGACGCCCGTATTGCACTGGCCGCCATTGCGGCCGGACGCTTCGCCGGCGACCTGCGCGGCTTCGAGCACGACCACCGAGACGCCGCGCTGCGCGAGCGCGAGCGCTGCCGACAAGCCGGTGAAACCGCCGCCGATCACGACGACGTCGGCCCGCCCCTCGACAGGGCCAACGCTTGCGTCGCGAAACGCGGGGCGGGTATCCAGCCAGTACGATTCCAGTTTCATCGGATCCTTCACGAGCATTCCGGCGACAACGATCGGCGACCGTTCAATGAGAATCATTTAATCACCGTCAAAAACCGCAGTTGCCGCGTATTCGCGCGCGGCACGCGTACAAATTGCCGTTTTGCACGACCGCCGCGGCAGACTATGCGGCGGGCCGTTCACCGCACCGCGCGATGAACGGTTCGCGCGCCACGCACTACAACTGCACCGGCGTGACACCCGCGGGAATCGGCTCTGCCTGGAAGCGCGCGAGATCTTCCTCGCTGCGATGGCACAGCACCTGCGCGCCGTTGCCGAGCGTGCGCAGCGACGGCGCCGTCCGGTTGCACACGCCGTCCACGCGCATCGCGCAGCGCGACAGGAACGGACACAGCTCGGCCTCGTTCTCGCGCTCGCCGATCGGCACCAGCGGCCGGTGGCAACGCTCGGCCGCATCGTCGAGCCAGCCCGCGCGCAGCTCCGGCGCGGACGACACCAGCAAGTGCGAATACGGGTGATAAGGCGGCGCGCACAGCGCGTCGCGGCTGCCCGTCTCCACGCGGTGGCCCGCATACAGCACGACGATGTCGTCGCTGATCGCGCGCACCTTCGCGATGTCGTGCGTGATGAACACGTACGACACGCCGAGCTTCGCCTGCAGGTCGCGCAACAGATCGATGATCGCGGCGCCGACGACGGTGTCGAGCGCGGACGTGACCTCGTCGCACAGGATCAGGTCGGGCTCGGCCGCGAGCGCGCGCGCGAGGTTCACGCGCTGCTTCTGGCCACCCGACAGCTCGCCGGTACGCCGCGACGCGACCGCAGGCGGCAGCCGCACGAGTTCGAGCAACTCCGCGACGCGCTGGCGTGCGCGCGCGCCCTTGATCCCGTGATAGAACGCGAGCGGCCGCGCGAGCGTGCGCTCGACGGTATGCACCGGATTGAGCGCGGTATCGGCGTTCTGGAACACGATCTGCACGCGGCGATGCTGCTCCTTCGTCCGTTTGCCGATATCGCGGGCGAGCGGCTCGCCGTCGAGCAGGATCGCGCCGCCGGTCGCCGGCACGAGGCCCGCGATCACCTTCGCGAGCGTCGTCTTGCCGGAGCCCGATTCGCCGATCACGCCGACCGTCTGCCCGCGCCCGATGCGCAGGTCGACTTCATGCAGGATCACCTTCGCGGGCCAGCCGTTCGCGGCGCGGCCGCCGTAGCCGGCGATCGCGCCGCGCACGTCGAGCAGCGGCGCCGGCGCGGCCGGCGCTTGCGCCTGCGCGTCGCGTCCGGCATCGTTCGGCGTGACCGCCGCGATCAGGCTCTGCGTGTACGGGTGCGCCGGCGCATGCAGGATCTGTTCGGTCGCGCCCGCCTCGCGGATCACGCCATCGCTCAGCACGACGATCCGGTCGGCCATCTGCGCGACCACGGCCAGGTCGTGCGACACGTACACCGCACTCATCCCGTAGCGCCGGATCACGTTCTTGAACGCCTGCAGCACGTCGATCTGCGTGGTCACGTCGAGCGCGGTGGTCGGCTCGTCGAGGATCACCAGCTCCGGATCCGTGATCAGCGCCATCGCGGCCATCAGCCGCTGCAACTGTCCGCCCGATACCTGGTGCGGATAGCGCTTGCCGATCGTCTCCGGCTCCGGCAGCGCGAGCGCGCGAAACAGCTCGATCGCCTTCGCCTGCGCGTCGCGCTTCGTCATCGTCCCGTGGATCAGCGCGCTCTCGATCACCTGATCGAGAATCGTGCGCGACGGGTTGAACGCGGCGGCCGCGCTCTGCGCGATATACGCGACCTTGCGGCCGCGCAGCGCGGTCAGCGCCGGTCCGGAAAGCGTGCACACGTCGGTGCCGTCGAGCTTGACCGAGCCGCCGGCGATCCGGCATCCGGCGCGCGCGTGGCCCATCAGCGACAGCGCGATCGTCGTCTTGCCGGAGCCCGATTCGCCGATCAGCGCGAGCACCTCGCCGCGCCCGATGTCGAAGTCGACGCCGTGGACGATCGTCGTTTCCTCGCCACCCGGCCGGCCGCCGACCACGCGCAGCCCGCGCACCTCGACGAGCGGGTTCGATTCGTGTCGCATCAGTGTCCTCCGGCGGCGCCGGCCGCGCCCTTGCGGCGGCCGCGATGCGGCAGGCCGTCGATCATCAGGTTGACGCCCACCGTCAGGATCGCGATCGCGACCGCGGGCATGATCGCGACGGCCGAGCCGTCGCCGAGGCTCGCGATGTTCTCGCGCACGAGCGAGCCGAGGTCCGCATACGGCGGCTGCACGCCGAGCCCGAGAAAGCTCAGGCCGCTCAGCAGCAGCACGACGAACGTGAAGCGCAGGCCGGTGTCCGCGAGCATCGGGTGGATCATGTTCGGCAGCATTTCCACGCACGCGATGTACAGCGCGCTTTCGCCGCGCGCCCTGGCCACCTGCACGAATTCGAGCGTGCTGATGTTGACGGCCAGCGCGCGCGCGATCCGGTACGAGCCCGGCATGTAGCTGACCGCGGCGGTAAGGATCAGCAGCGGCAGCGACGAGCCGAACGCGGCGACGAACATCAGCGCGAACATCTTCGACGGAATCGACGTGAGCGCGTCGAGCAGCCGGCTCATCGTCTCGTCGACCGCGCGGCCCGACACGGTCGCGAGCAGCCCGAGCGTCGTGCCGGTCACCGCGGCGAGCAGCACCGCGGCCAGCGCGAGCAGCACGGTCAGCCGCGTGCCGTACAGGATCCGGCTCAGCATGTCGCGGCCGAGGAAGTCGGAGCCGAACGGCAGCTTCGCGCTGAACGGCGCGAACACGTCGGGCGTGACGATCGCGCCGACGTCATGCGGCGCAATCAGCGGCGCGAACAGCGCGACGAACAGCATCAGGCCGGCCATCGACAGGCCGACGCGGCCGCCGGTCGTCAAGGCGATGTGCGCGGCGCGGCGCTTGCGCGGCTGGTCGGGGGCAGGCGCGGCAGGCGGCAGGCCGCCCCGCCCCACGGGCGGATCGCCGGATGGCGGCAGCGCGCTGCTGCGTTGAACGGGTTCGATCGGTTGCATGGGCGGCATCTCGGAAGGAAGACGAAACACTCAGGTGCGCAGTCGCGGGTTCGACACGATCGAGCACAGGTCGGCGAACAGCACGAGCGTCAGGTAAGCGACGCAGAAAATCAGCGTGCACGCCTGGACCAACGGGAAATCGCGGTTGCTGACGGCGTCGACCATCAGGCTCGCGAGCCCCGGATAGTTGAAGATCGTCTCGACGACGATCACGCCGCCGAGCAGATACGACAGGCTCAGCGCGATCGCATTGGCGATCGGGCCGATCGCGTTCGGCAGCGCATGGCGCAGCACGACGCGCGCGGGACTCGCGCCTTTCAACACGGCCATCTCGACATACGACGCGCTCAGTTGCTCGATCACCGCGGCGCGCGTCATCCGCGCCATCTGTGCGATCACGACCGCGCACAGCGTGAGCACCGGCATCGCATACGCACGCAGGAAATCGTGCAGGCTTTCGATCGGGCCGCTGTACGACAGCGCGGACAGCCAGTGCAGCTTCACCGCGAACACGAGCACGGCGACCGTCGCGATCAGGAATTCCGGCGTCGCGACGAGCGACAGCGTGCCGAGGCTGATCACTCGGTCGACCACCGATTCGCGCTTGACGGCCGCGAGGATGCCGAGCAGCAGCGCGATCGGCACCGACACGGCGGTCGTGATCGCCGCCAGCGTGAGCGACTTCGGCAGGCGCCCGCCGATCAGCTCCGACACCGGCATGTCGCCGGACAGCGACCGGCCGAAATCGCCGTGCGCGAGCCCCGCGAGCCAGTGCGCGTAACGTACGTGCGCCGGCATGTCGAGACCGAACTGCTGGCGCAGCGCGGCGACCGTCTCCGGCGTCGCCGACTGGCCGAGCGCGGCCTGCGCGGCGTCGCCCGGCAGCAGGTTCGTGATCGTGAAGATGATCGCGGACACGATCAGCAGCGTCAGCGCGGTGACCGCGATGCGCCGGCCGATCAGCCCGATGAGGATTCGGTTCATGGTGCAGCACTCCCGAAAAAACCGCGCGTGGCCGGCGCGGTGGTCCGCACCGGCCGCGCGACGGCGGCCAGCCACAACGTCATGCGTTCCACCACACGTTCTCGGCGAACGTGAAGCCCATCATCGGCCCGGTAGGGATCGAGCCGAGGCCCGCGAGCCGCTTGTCGTAGCCGTCGAGGAAGCTGATGAACGCCGGAATGCCGACCCGGCCCTGCTGCGACACGATCACCTGCATGTCGCCGTACATCTGCTTGCGCTTCGCGTCGTCGGTTTCCGAGCGCGCGGCGAGCAGCAGCTGGTCGAACTTCGCGTTCTTCCAGCCCGACTCGTTCCACGGCGCATCCGACTTGAAGAACTGCGTGAACAGCACGTCGGCGCTCGAGCGCGGGTTGATGTTGCCGAACGTGAGCGGGTGCTTCATCCAGTGGTTCGACCAGTAGCCGTCGGGCGACGCACGGTTGACCTGCAGGTTCAGCCCGATCTTCTGGCCGACCTGCTGCAGCAGCACGGCCATTTCGATCGACCCGTTCGCGTCGGACGTCGCATAGATCGGCGGCAGCGTCGCGCCGAGCGCGCCCGCCTTCCGGAGCAGGAATTTCGCCTTGTCCGGATCGTGCGGCCGCTGCGGCAGCGACGCGTTGAAGTAGCGGTGCCCCGGCGGAATCGGCTGATCGTTGCCGATCACCGAGTAGCCGCGAAACACCGCCGAGCGGATCTGCTCGCGATCGAACAGGTACTTCATCCCTTCGACGAAATCGGGGTTCGCGACGATCGGGTTGTCGCTGCGCATGATCAGGTCGGTGTAGAGGCCCGACTTGGTTTCCTTCAGCGCGTAGCCCGGCGTCGACGCGACCCGCTGCGTCGAGCGCGGATCGATCGCGTTGATCAGGTGCACGTCGCCCGACAGCAGCGCGTTCAGGCGCGCGGCGCTGTCGCTGATGCCGATCAGCTCGATCTCGTCGAGATACGGCTTGCCCGGCTTGAAGTAGCTGTCGTTGCGCACGCCGACGGTCGATACACCCGGCTTGAACGACTTCAGCTTGTACGGGCCGCAGCCGATGCCGGTCGAGAAGTCGGTCGTGCCGTCCTTGACGATCACGAGCTGCGGCGTCGCGAGGATCACCGGCAGATCGGCGTTCGCGCTGGCGAGCGTCAACGTGACTTCGTCGGGGCCGGTCGCCTTCGCGTCCGCGAACTGTTCGGCAAGCGTCTTGACCTTCGACGCGGTGGCCGGGTTCTTGTGGCGCATCAGCGAAAACACCACGTCCGCCGGGCCGACCGGCTTGCCGTCGTGGAACGTGACGCCCTTGCGCAGCTTGATGATCCAGGTCTTCGCGTCGGTCGTCTGCAGCGATTCGGCGAGGTTCATCTGCGGCGTCAGGCTCGCATCGAGCTGCGTGAGGCCGCTGTAGAACATGAAGAAGCGCGTGTAGTCCGCGCCCGTCGAGCCCTTGGCCGGGTCGAGCGTATCGGCCGTCGAGCCGGCTTCGTTCGCGACCCGGATCTTGCCGCCACGCTTCGGCGCGGGCGCGGCGAATGCAGCGCCGGGAGTCATCAGCAGTCCGCCGGCGCCGGCGGCCATCATGCCGCTCGCCGCCATGACCTTCATCATGTCGCGGCGCGTGAAGCCGCCCTTGCCGTCATTGTCGATATCGTCGCTCATCCGAACTGCTCCTGACTGTGGGAAGTGGGTTCAAGGGTCCAGCGTGGTTGTTCAATCCGGCGTGCCCGCTTGCTGGTGGCGGGCGCGACGTCGTACACATGCAATTCATTTAAGCATCGCCAAAATGCGGTTTGTCGCGATTCGGGGCGCCCGCACGATACGAATCGACCGTTTTGGGCCACCCGCGCAGCATGAATTGCTGCGTGCGCGCACGTGTCGCCGTTGGCCCGGCGGCGTGTCGCGGCGGTTGCCGAACCCGTGTCGATGCAGGAAATCGTAAGGCCGCGGCCGCCGCAGATTGCGCCGACAAAATTGCCCGTTCGGCATCCGGCGCGCGTTTGGCTCACGCAAACCGCACGTTTGTGTCGTATGCGTGCGCGCAGGCCGACGACGGCTGAAACGCGCGGTGCATTGCGGCAGATCGCCGCATGCACGCGCGTCGGCGGTGGGGATCGCGACGGTGCGTCGCGCAGGAAAGTTCAGAAGAATGCCGCTCGATCGGAACGGCTTTGAGGGAAGACGGGAAGATGACGGGACTGCCCGGCAACCGGGCCCGTGCAGCCGTCAGGCGCCGCGCCCTCGTGCGGCGACGCGTGCGTCACCGGCAAGTCGGCCCGCACGTCGGGCGGGCGCCGGCGCGGCGCCCAGCATGCAGGAGGATGCGCCGGCCGCGGCCGGACGGCGCGAAGCCGTCACGCAGCGAGCCGGAATACCGATACGGCGGCCCGCAGGCGCGCCGCCTGCTCGTCCAGCGACGAGGCGGCGGCCGCCGCCTGCTCGACGAGCGCGGCGTTCTGCTGCGTGACTTCGTCCATTTGCGCGACCGCCCGCCCGATCTGTTCGATGCCGGTGCTTTGCTCGGCCGATGCCGCCGAAATCTCGCCCATGATGTCGGCCACCCGGTCGATCGAGCGGACGATCTCCGTCATGCGCTCACCGGCCGTCTCGACGAGCCGGCTGCCGCTGCCGGCCCGCTCGACCGACGCGTCGATCAATCCCTTGATGTCCTTCGCGGCCGCGGCGCTGCGTTGCGCGAGCGAGCGGACTTCCGATGCGACGACGGCGAACCCGCGCCCCTCCTCGCCGGCCCGCGCGGCTTCCACCGCGGCGTTGAGCGCGAGAATGTTGGTCTGGAACGCGATGCTTTCGATGACGACGGTAATGTCGGCGATCCGCACCGATCCGTCCGATATCTGCCGCATCGTTTCGACGACCGCCTGCACGGCGGCGCCGCCGAGTTCGGTCGCATCCTTCGCCTGGGCCACGAGCGCATTCGCCTGGCGTGCGTTGTCGGCATTCTGTTTGACCGTGGACGTGATCTGCTCCATGCTCGCGGCCGTTTCCTGCAGCGACGCGGCCTGCTGCTCCGTGCGCTGCGACAGATCCAGGTTGCCTTGCGCGATCTCGCCGGTGCCGGTGGCGATCGAGTGGGTCGTGGTCTGGATTTCGGCGATGGTGTCGGTCAGCCGCGCCTTCATGTCGCCCAGCGCGACGAGCAGGCTGCCGGGCGCGGCGTGCGCCGTATCGAACTGCACATCCAGTTCGCCGGCGGCGATGCGGGCGGCGATCTGCGTCGCATGCGCGGGCTCCCCGCCGAGCGTACGCCTGACGCTGCGCAGCACGCCCCATGCGATGGCCGCGAGCGCCGCGGCGATGACGAGCGCGACGGCGCCCAGCACCGTCGCGAGCCGGGTAAACGCCGCATTGATGTCGTCGTAGAAAAATCCCGTGCCGATCCACCAGTTCCAGTCGGGAATCGCGACCACGCCCTGCAGCTTCGGCTCCAGGTCCGCGTCGGGGCTGCGCTTGACCAGCACGTCGACGAGCGCGAAATGCGCCTGCGCCATCCCTGCGCGGTACGCCTCGCTGTCGGTCAGGCCGCTGGTCGTGCGGTTGCCTTTCGCGCGCGTGCCGATGAATTTCGCGTTCGGGTGCACAAGGTTGACGCCGTCGGACGTCGTGACCCAGAAGTAGCTCTTCGAATTCGCGTTGAGCGCCGACAATGCGGCCTTGGCCTGCTGCTGCGCCTGCTCCTGCGTGAGCGTGCCGTTCGTCTGCATCGCGCGATACGAATCGACCAGATGCTCGGCCTTGATCAGCAGAATGACGACCTCTTCGCGGCGGCTGTCGATCAGCGCGTCGCGCAGCGTATGCAGCGACAACGCGGCGAGCAGAACGACGCCGAGCAGCGCCGCGACGACGAGCATCAGCAGTTTCGTGGACAACTTCATGCGGGGGCCTCGCAATATTAACCGTTCGGTACATATATCGGCCCGGGCGGGCCGGCCTTGAACGATTCAATATCGGTAATTACCCTCGCTTCGTGCGCTGAACGAACGCGCGACGAGACGCGACGGGCCTCGGCGGCATCGCGGCCGCGTGCCGTCGCGCGTTCGATGGATCTGCCGGCGCCGGCGGCTTACAGCCCGAGCTGCGTCGCGAGATGGCCGATGTCCGACACTTCGTAATAGTTGTAGAACGGCGTGCCCGGCTCGTGGCCGCGGTTCACGAACGCCTTGTGTTTGATCCCGAGATCCTCGGCCGTCATCAGGTCGTAGCGCAGGCTCGACGACACGTGCAGCACGTCCTCCGGCTTGCAGCCGAGCTTGTCGAACATGTATTCGAAGCCCTGCATCCGCGGCTTGTACGATTGCGCCTGCTGCGCGGTGAACACGGCATGGAACGGTGCGCCGAGCTTGTCGACGTTGCTCATGATCTGCTCGTCCATCGCGTTCGACAGGATCACGAGCTTGTACTTCGACGCCAGCCGCGACAGCCCGGCCGGCACGTCCGGGTGCGGGCCCCACGTCGGCACCGCCAGATAGAAGCGCTCGGCCTCGGCTTCGTCGAACGTCACGCCGATCCGCGCGCAGGTGCGGCGGACCGCGTTGACGACGACGTCGCGGTACGGCTTCCACGCGCCGAGCACCTCGTCGAGCCGATAGGCGGCGAACGCGCGCACGAATGCCTCCATCGCGGCCGGCGTCAGCCGGTCCGCATAGATTTCGCGCGCCGTCTCGGCCATCCGGAAATGGGTCAGCGTGCCGTAGCAGTCGAAGGTGATGTACTTCGGTTCAAACTGGATCATGGTGACGTCCTGTCGGTGTGAAGCCCCGGCAGGGCCGGGGGCGGGCTGGGTTGTACGAAATTGAATCAGGGCAAAAAGTCGTTCGCGCGTCGTTCGGCGCCGCTCAAAACGCAGAATCGCCGCGTGTTGCGCGGCACATGCAGCACGATCTGCGGTGCGATCCGGCGGGCGCCGCGGAGCCGGCCGATGGGCGCCGCGCCACCGCGGCCGGCTCGCCTGCCGGTGAGGCCCTTCGGCAGGCGGCACTGCCGCCGTGTATTCATCGTAGCGGCATTCCCACAGCACGAATGGTCGGATCGACCGGCCGCGCCGGCACGATCCGCGCGTTCGTGCGCGCCGATCGCGCGGGTTTGCGTCGATCGTGCGCCAGCGCCCGCCGGCGCCGGAAAACAGGCGAATCGTCCTATCCGCGCCGCCACCGCGCTGGCAGAGTGAACGAGTCATTTCCACCCATCCGGAGTCCGGCGTGTCCGACCTCAATCCTTCCCGCACGCTTACCTATCGCCCGTTCGCCGAAACGGACCTGCCCGCCGCGCATCGTCTGTCGGAGGCCGTCAAGTGGCCGCACCGGCTCGACGACTGGCGCTTCGTGTTCCAGCTCGGCGGCGGCTTCGTCGCCGAAGACGAAACCGGCGTCGTCGGCACCGCGCTCGGCTGGCGCTTCGGCGAATCGCACGCGTCGCTCGGCATGGTCATCGTGTCCCCCGAGCGCCAGGGCCGCGGCATCGGGCGCGAGTTGATGACCCGCGTGGTCGACAGCCTCGGCACGCGAACCATCTTTCTGCATGCGACGCCGGCGGGCGAGCCGCTGTACGCGAAATTCGGATTCGACGTGATCGATACGATCGATCAGCACCAGGGCGCCGCGTTCCAGCCTCCGCTGATCTCGCTGCCGCCCGGCGAGCGCCTGCGCCCGCTCGGCACCAACGACGGGCCGCGCCTCGCCGCGCTCGCGTCGCGCGCCGCCGGCTACGAACGCGGCGCGGTGATCGATGCGCTGCTCGACGCCGCGAACGGGATCGCGCTCGACCGCGACGGCGAGCTGCTCGGCTTCGCGCTGTTCCGCCGGTTCGGCCGCGGCCACGTGATCGGCCCGGTGGTCGCACCCGATGCACTGCGCGCGCAAGCGCTGATCAGCCACTGGCTCGCGCTGAACGAGGGCATGTTCGTGCGGCTCGACGTGCCGGGCGACAGCGGGCTGTCCGACTGGCTGCAGGGGCTCGGGCTGCCGCGTGTCGACACCGTCGTCGCGATGGCGCGCGGCGCAACGCCCGCGCGTGACCCGGCGCTGCGCACGTACGCGATCGTGAACCAGGCGCTCGGTTGACAGGACGCACGATGAGCTTTCTCTACAAGGCCGACCCGGTGCGCGGCGCGCAGTGGGCGGCGCGCTTCGCGCAACAGGCGCCCGATCTGCCGTTCCGGATCTGGCCGGACCTCGGCGACGCCGAAGCCGTCCGCTATCTCGCCGCATGGCAGCCGCCGGACGATCCCGTCGCGTTGCTGCCGAACCTCGAAGTCGTGTTCTCGGTCGGCGCCGGCATCGACCAGTTCGACCTGTCGCGCGTGCCTTCGCACATCCCCGTCGTACGGATGATCGAGCCGGGCATCGTCGAAGGGATGGTCGAATACGTGACGCAGGCCGTGCTGACGATCCATCGCGACCTGTTCGACTATGCGGCGCAGCAGCGCGACCAGGTGTGGCGCGAGCATCCCGTGCGCGCGGCCGCGTCGCGGCGCGTCGGCGTGCTCGGGCTCGGCACGCTCGGCCAGGCCGTGCTCGACACGCTGCGGCGCTTCGGTTTCCCGTGCGCCGGCTGGAGCCGCACGCCGCGCACGCTCGACGGCGTCGACTGCTACGCGGGCGATGCGGCGCTCGACGCGTTCCTCGCCCGCACCGACATCCTGATCTGCCTGCTGCCGCTAACCGACAGCACGCGCGGGCTGCTCGGCGCGCGCGTATTCGATGCGCTGCCGGCCGGCGCGTCGCTCGTGCAGGTCGGGCGCGGCCCGCAGCTCGATGCGAACGCGCTGCTCGCGGCGCTCGCGAGCGGCCGCCTCGACAGCGCGATCCTCGACGTGACGGATCCCGAACCGCTGCCGGCCGGCCATCCGTTCTGGACCCATCCGCGCATTCGCATCACGCCGCACATCGCCAGCGCGACGCGGCCGGACACCGCGGTCGACGCGGTGCTCGCGAACCTCGCGCGTCATCGCGCGGGCCAGCCGATGATCGGCGTCGTCGATCGCGCGCGCGGCTACTGACGTGCGCGCCCGGCCCGCCGGGCGCGCAGCAGAAAATGCCGAAGCGCCCCGTGCAAACGCCGCGCGCGTACGTTTCGGGCCGCAAATTGAAGACGCATGCGGAATTCTCGCCCGTTAGCATGAACTCACCGCTGACACCTGACGAGAGTCCCGCCTTCCCATGAACCAAGCCGCGCTGATCGAAGCCGATCGTCAACACCTGATCCACCCCGTCGTCAATTACCGTGCGCACGAGGCGCGCGGCGTCACCGTGCTGGAATCCGCGGACGGCGTGTTCCTGCGCGACGCCGCGGGCCATACGCTGCTCGACGCGTTCTCGGGCCTGTGGTGCGTGAATGTCGGCTACGGCCGCGACAGCATCGTGAAAGCCGCCGCCGACCAGCTGGCGAAGCTGCCCTACGCGACCGGTTATTTCCATTTCGGCTCGCAGCCGGCGATCGAGCTCGCCAAGCGGCTCGCCGCGCTGGCGCCGCCGTCGCTGAACCGCGTGTACTTCACGCTCGGCGGCTCGGACGCGGTCGATTCCGCGATCCGTTTCATCACGCACTATTTCAACGCGACCGGCCGCCCGTCGAAGAAGCAGATGATCGCGCTGGAACGCGGCTATCACGGCTCGTCGTCGATCGGCGCCGGGCTCACCGCGCTGCCCGCGTTCCACCGTCATTTCGACCTGCCGCGCGCGGACCAGCACCATATTCCGTCGCCCTACCCGTACCGCCATCCGCTCGGCGACGATCCGCAGGCGCTGATCGCCGCGTCGGTCGCCGCGCTCGAGGCGAAGGTCGCCGAACTCGGCGCGGACAACGTCGCCGCGTTCTTCTGCGAGCCGGTGCAAGGCTCGGGCGGCGTGATCGTGCCGCCAGTCGGCTGGCTGAAAGCGATGCGCGACGCGTGCCGGCGCCTCGGCATCCTGTTCGTCGCCGACGAGGTGATCACCGGCTTCGGCCGCACGGGCCCGCTGTTCGCATGCGAGGCCGAACAGGTCGATCCGGACCTGATGACCGTCGCGAAGGGACTGACCGCCGGCTATGCGCCGATGGGCGCGGTGCTGATGTCCGACGAAATCTACGAAGGGATCGCGGGCGATCGCGCCGATTCGCCGGTGGTCGGGCACGGCCACACGTATTCCGCGCATCCGGTGAGCGCGGCCATCGGCCTCGAGGTGCTGAAGCTCTATCACGAAGGCGGACTGCTCGCGAACGGCCAGGCGATGGCGCCGCGCTTCGCGGCCGGGCTCGATGCGCTGCGCGCGCATCCGCTCGTGGGCGACGCACGCTCGCTCGGCCTGCTCGGCGCGCTCGAACTGGTGACCGACAAGGCGCGCAAGACGCGCTTCGACCCGGCGCTGAACGTGCCCGACAAGATCGCGGCCGCCGCGTACGCGAACGGCGTGGTGTTCCGCGCGTTCGGCGACGGCGTGCTCGGCTTCGCGCCGGCGCTGAGCTTCACCGCGGGCGAATTCGACCTGCTGTTCGAACGCGTGCGCAAGACGCTCGACGACGTGCTGGCCGACGCCGGCGTGCAGCGCGCGCTCGACGCCGCGCATGCGCAGCCGGCCTGACGGGCCAAGGGAAAGCCGGGCTTGTGGCGGCCATCGTTCGACTCTAAAGTAACCGGACATTCCATTTTTCCGACTCACGTGAACATGACGGACAGCAAGCTGGATCGCATCGACCTGCGCATCCTCTCCCAGTTGCAGAAGCGCGGCCGCATGACCAACGTCGAACTGGCCGATGCAGTCGGGCTGTCGCCCAGTCCATGCCTGATCCGCGTGAAGCGGCTCGAGAAGGCCGGCTACATCGGCGGCTACGGCGCGCACATCCAGCTCGAGAAACTCGGCGACGTGCAGGTCGTGTTTACCGAAGTCACGCTGGCCGACCACCGCCGCGAGGACTTCGACCGGTTCGTCGCGGCGATCCGCAACGTCGACGAGATCGTCGAATGCCACCTCGCGAGCGGCGGCTACGACTACCTGCTGAAGTTCATCACGCGCAGCGTGAGCCATTACCAGACGATCGTCGAAGGCCTGCTCGAGCAGAACATCGGCATCGAGAAGTATTTCAGTTACGTGATCATCAAATCGCCGTTCGTCAAACGGCACTATCCGCTCGAATCGCTGTTCGGCGAACGTCACTGACGCACGGCCGCGTCACCCCGGAACGCGACGGCCCGCTGTTCGCGCAGGGGGCGTCGCGCCCCGCCGTGCCGCCTTCGTCACCGAACCGCTTCATCCAAGGACCTGCCATGCCGCTTACGCTGACCCGTACCGAACTCCTGCGCTCCGCCAACCTGATCGACGGCACGTGGCGCGACGCGCACGACGGCCGCCGCTTCGACGTCACCGATCCGGCGACGCTCGAGACCGTTGCCCACGCACCCGACAGCGGCGCCGCCGACGCACGCGCGGCGACAGATGCAGCGGCACGCGCGCTGCCCGCATGGCGCACGACGCCCGCGCGCGAACGCGCCGCGATCCTGCGCGCCTGGCATGCGGCGATCGTCGCGCACACCGACGATCTCGCGAAGCTGATGTCGCGCGAACAGGGCAAGCCGCTTGCCGAAGCGCGCGGCGAAGTCGCGTACGGCGCGTCGTACGTGCTGTGGTTCGCCGAGGAAGCGACCCGCACGTATGGCGACCTGATCCCGCAGCAGCAGCGCGGCAAGCGGCTGAGCGCGGTGAAGGAGCCGATCGGCATCGTCGCCGCGATCACGCCGTGGAATTTCCCGCTCGCGATGATCGCGCGCAAGATCGCACCCGCGCTCGCGGCCGGCTGCACGGTGGTCGCGAAGCCGGCGGAGGACACGCCGCTGACCGCGCTCGCGCTCGCGTTTCTCGCGCAGGAAGCCGGCGTGCCGGCCGGCGTGCTGAACCTGATCACCGCGTCGCGCGAACGCGGCATCGACGCGGCGGCCGACTGGCTCGCCGACGGCCGCGTGCGCAAGATCACGTTCACCGGCTCGACGCCCGTCGGCAAGTTGCTCGCGCGCGAATCGGCGGCGACGTTGAAGAAGCTGTCGCTGGAGCTCGGCGGCAATGCGCCGTTCATCGTGTTCGACGACGCCGAGCTCGATGCGGCGGTCGACGGGCTGATGGCCGCCAAGTTCCGCAACGGCGGGCAGACGTGTGTATCGCCGAACCGCGTGTACGTGCAGGCCGGCGTCTACGATGCGTTCGCGCGGAAGCTCGCCGCGCGCGTGGCCGCGCTGAAGGTCGCGCCGGCGACCGATCCGGCCGCGCAGATCGGCCCGATGATCAACGCGCGCGCGGTCGACAAGATCGCGCGCCACGTCGGCGATGCCGTCGAACGCGGCGCGCGCGTGCTGACGGGCGGCAAGCGCCTGACCGAGCTCGGCGCGAACTTCTATGCGCCGACGGTGCTCGCCGACGCCACCGCCGACATGCAGCTCACCTGCGAGGAAACCTTCGGCCCGATCGCCGCGCTGTTCCGCTTCGATACCGAGGACGAAGCGATCGATGCCGCGAACGACACGCCGTTCGGGCTCGCCGCGTATTTCTACACGCAGGACGTGCGGCGCATCGCGCGCGTGTCGGCACGGCTCGAAACGGGCATCGTCGGCATCAACGAAGGCGCGCTCGCGAGCGAGGCCGCGCCGTTCGGCGGCGTGAAGGAATCGGGCTATGGTCGCGAAGGCTCGCGCTATGGGCTCGACGATTATCTGTCGATCAAGTATCTGTGCCAGGGCGGGCTCGAATGATCGGATGAATCCGGGCCGTCCGCGAGGACGGCCATCGCAGCGCCCGGCCGACTACACACGTTGACATCGGAACCGATCGGTCCATATAATGAATCCAACTTCAGGCACCGCATCGTTTGCGAAACCGATCAATGGCAAATCCCGCTGGCGTGGGCCGTCCCCGCGAATTCGAACTTGGCGATGCCGCGCGCGACGCGATGGACGTTTTCTGGGATCGCGGCTACGAAGGCGCGTCCCTGCCCGACCTGATCGCCGGCACCGGCCTGTCGCGCGGCAGCCTGTACAAGGCGTTCGGCGACAAGAAGGCGCTGCTGCTGGCGGCGCTCGATCTGTATATGGCCGACGGGCTCAAGGCGACCGCGGACATCCTGTCGCAACCGGGGCCCGTGAAGAATGCGATTCGCGATTCGCTGCTGCGCTATGCGCGGCTCTCCGTCGGCGAGGCGGGCCGGCGAGGATGTCTCGCCGTCGCGATGACCACCGAACTGGCCGCGCGCGACGCCGATGTCGCGGAACGCACGGGGCGCCTGTTCCGGCGCCTGCAGCAACTCTATGCGGGCGCGATCGTCCGCGGCCAGGCGAGCGGCGAGATCCCCGAGCAGGACGAACAGGTGCTGGCACGTTTGCTCGTCTGCCAGATCGAGGGCATGCGCGTGCTGGGGAAAACCGGTATGTCCGAGCAAGACATGCTCGCGTTGGTCGACCGCACGATGCGCATCCTCGACTGATATTTTTTTACCCAATTTGGAACCGAATGGTTCCGTATGGAGAGCCGTCCATGTCACGGAATGACCCCGTATCACCCGACCCGCGTCGCTGGGCCATGTTTTCGGTTCTGCTCGTCGGCGCGTTCCTGCCGCCGCTGGATTTCTTCATCGTCAACGTCGCGCTGCCGTCGATCCGCGCGGAACTGGGCGCCTCGTCGTCGGCCGAGCAACTCGTCATTTCATCGTATGCGGGCCTGTACGCGGTGACGCTGATCACCGGCGGGCGATTGGGCGACCTGTTCGGCCGCGGCCGCGTGTTTTTCCTCGGGTTGGTCGGCTTTGCGATCGCCTCGACGCTGTGCGGTCTCGCGAGTTCGCCGTGGACGCTCATCGTCGGTCGCGCATTGCAAGGCGTGACGGCCGCGATCATGGCGCCGCAGGCGCTCGCCTCGATCCAGGCGATCTTCCCCGAAACGGAAAAGCCGCTCGCGCTCAGCTTGTACGGCGCGGTATTCGGCCTCGCCGCCGTGGTCGGGCAGGCGCTCGGAGGGATTCTGATCTCGCTGAATCTGCTGAATCTGGGTTGGCGCACGATCTTCCTCGTGAACCTGCCGCTCGCGATTCTGGTCGTCCTGTTCGGGATTCCGCTGTTGAAGGAAACGCGTGCGCAGCACGCGCGCAAACTCGACCTCGGCGGCACCGCGCTGTCGATGCTGACGCTGGGCGCGCTGATCGTGCCGCTGATCGAGGGGCGCGAAGCAGGCTGGCCCGTATGGGCATGGGCGTCGCTGCTCGCGGTGCCTGCCCTCGCGTGGTGCTTCTGGCGCTACGAGCGCCGGCTGGGCAGCCGCGGCGGCGCACCGCTGCTCGACCCGGCCGCGCTGCGCGCACCGGGGTTGGGCCGCGCGTTGCTGATCGCGCTGGTGCTGTATTCGATCGGCGCGTTCTTCCTGCTGTTCTCGGTGTACCTGCAGAATGCGTTGCACGTCGACGCGCTGAGCGCGGGCCTCGTGTTCTTGCCGTTCGGCGTGGGGTTCCTGCTCGGCCCGTTGTCGACGCCTTTCAGTGCACGTGTCTTCGGCGCTTACGTCAATCCGTTCGGCATCAGCCTCGAGATCGTCGGGCTCGTCGGCCTCGCAGGGTTGATCGATGCCACGCCGGTCGGGATGCCGCTCGCTGCCGCACCGCTCGCCGCCGCTCTCTTCATCATCGGTTTCGGACAGGGCCTCGCGCTGCCGACGCTGATGCGCATGGTAACCGGGCGCGTCGCACCGGCGCTGTCCGGCATGATCGCCGGCATCGCCAGTTCGACGCTGCAGGTCAGCACGTCGCTCAGCGTGGCGATCATCGGCGGCATTTTTTATGCGACGCTCGGCACGCACCAGGATCCGGCGTCCATCGCGCACGCGTTCATCGTCGCACTCCTGTCGATCTCGTTTTTCCTTGCCGTCGGCGCCGCGCTTGGCATCTCGCTCGCACGCGCGCCCGCCGCGCACACGTCGATGCGGGCTGCTGCCCGGCCGGCATTCAGCGCCGAACGCGAACGGCCGTAGTCGCCCGTATCGACACTCATCGCTGTGGCAGTCCGACCTGGAGGTTCCGCATGTATTTCGTCGTGTCCTATCGCCGAGCCGCGGGCACGCGGTTCGATGCCCGTTACTACGTCGAGCAACACATTCCGCTCGTGGAAAAATCCTGGAAACCGTACGGGCTCGAATACGTCGACGCTTTCTTTCCGGAACGTGAGGATAGCGAAATGATCGCCGTGGCGATGTGCCGCTTCACGGATCGAGCCGCGCTGGACGCCGCGTTCGCATCCGCGCGGACGGCAGACGTCATGGCCGACATCGATGCGTTCACCGACATCGAGCCCGATCGGCACATCGCGGACGTGTTCTCGCGGGTGCCGTAACGGCGATCGCGCGCTTCCGTGCATCGGTTCCGGTCGGCGCTATCGGTCACTTGTCCGATAGCGCCGCGAACGACCGGGTGGCAGGATAGGCCACCGTCACGCGAATGCCCGGACCGGGAGGATGACTGCAATGTCGGTACGTCAGATCTTCATCGTCGAATTGGCGAGCGGCCTGCCCCGTGCGTTCGGCGTGCTCGCCGTTCTGTCGGGCCTGTTTCGGATCGGCATCGCGGTGCGTCGCGGAAAGCACGCGGGCGCGCCGTCGCGAACGATCTCATGCGGGGCGCGGACCGCGCTGGCCGGGGCGCTGCTTTCGTGCGAAGCCGTCGGTGCCGTCTACTTCGCGATCGCGGCGTTGGGATACGGTTGGGCCGACACCGACGCAACGGCCACGACTCGGCGGAAACGGGCGAACGACTGGCTGACTTGAACGGCGCAACCGCCATTTTCGACACGCGGGATAAACCATCGGACGAGCGGGCTTCAAAGGCCACACCGGCCGGGCCGTCTGTCCGCGCAAACACACTCAAGCGTCCGCATCGCGGATCGCGTCAGAGCAGCCCCAGCGTCGATGCCTTGAGGGTCGCCGCGGCGCGTGTCGAACATTCGAGCTTGCGAAACGCCTTCTCGACATGGGTGCGCACCGTGCTCGGACTCATCGCGAGCGCCTGCGCGACCTGCTTGTTGCTCGCGCCGCGGGAGATCGCCCGCAGGACGTCGATTTCCCGCGCGGACAGGCGCGGGCCGGCGGACGACGGGCGCGTGGCGGCACGCCGGAGCGTGGGCGCGCCGCCCGTCACGAGCGCGGCCACCACTTCGCCGCATAGCCGGCCGCACGCCGCTTCTTCCTGCAACTGGCCGGCGGCGGCCGCATCGCTCAGCGCCGCGCGCCACGGACGCGCCGAGCGCAACGCGACCCACGCGAGCGACGCCGCCAGCACGCGCGCTTCCAGCGTCAGCGCCGCTTCGCGCGCGCCGCGAAAATAGCCCGAACCGTCCTGCCGCTCGTAGGCATACGACGCAAGCACCGCGGCTTCGCCGAGCGCGCCGGTCTGCCTGCCGGCGCGCTCGGTCCAGTACGGCACGAGTCGCACCTTTTCCCAGGCGCTCGCGGGCAGCCGCGCCGGCAGATTCCACACGTCGTTCGGCACCGCGGCCCTGCCGATGCCATGAATCAGCCCGGCGCGGTACACGCGTTCGCGCGCGGCCTCGTCCGGCGAGAGACGGCCGTAACAGGCGGCCGCCGTCGCGGCGACCGAACGCGAAAAACCCGTCATCCACGGCAGTTTCAGATCGATGACGTCCGCGATCAATTCGGCGGACGTCGCGCCCTGCATGTGCGGCGTGGCCAATGCGGCGTCCAGGTCGGCAGGCGCCATGTGCTCGAGCGCCGCCAGCCAGCGCGATGCGTCGCGCGCAGCCGTCTCGACGAGCACGGACGGATAGCGTGATCCCGCGCGTTGGCCGATCAATTCGAGGGCCCGTTCGATGCCGTACGTGCGGCTGAACACGTCGAGGTCGCCCGCCAGCGCGACGATCGACACGGCGGGCGGCACCTGTTCGCGCACGAGCCGCGCGGGTAGCCCGTTGCCGTCCCAGGTTTCGAAAATGTGGCGCAGCGCGGTTTCCGTCGCGCTGGACAGACCGAGTATTCGCGCGACCTCGCCCGAGACTTCGCAATGAATCTGCGCGAGCGGGATCAGCGCGACACCCGCGGCGCCGATCGCTTCGGCCATGCCGGGCCGGCTCTCGAGCATCGTCGCGCGGATCGCGACGTCGTCGCCGAATACCTGCGCGAAGCCCGCCGCGTTCGCCGTGCAGCCCGACCAGCGCAACAGCGCCACCTCGCGAGCCGTGTCGCACACCGATGCGTCGAATCGCGCCGCGTGCGCGAGCTGTGCCGCCAGCCAACTGGTGCGCGGCGAATGGTCGGTCGGTTGGCCCATGCTGAGATCGCCGATGAAGGCCAGCGCGCGTACGGCGTCGACTATGCGCAGCGGGGCGTGATGGGCTTCGGCGTCGGACATTGGGCAGGTGGAGACATTCGCGAGGGCGGGAAAACGATCATACGCGACGGTGTGGCGGCGTGCATGCGCTCGCACGTCGGCGGCTCGCCGCGGCGAGCCCGGCGCGATGTTCGCCGTATCGGTGCAAACAACCGGCAGCGGACTTTACTATCGGACATCTGACCGATGGCGGCTGGCCCTGGCGATTGCGATACTCGGCGCACTGGAGATCCGGTCGGCGCCGCATCTGCGTGGTGGAAACCCTGCATGCCGGCCGGAACGACGATTCAATGTACGAAGGAGTGCAAATGGCTGACCGCTACCCCGAATTTCATCCCCCTGCCGACGAACAATGGCTGAAACGGTACTACTTTTCCAGGGCGGTGTTCTCGCTGATCTGGGTCGCGCTGGCGTTTTCCGTCGGCCGGCAAAGCGCGGCCGGCGCGGCGGTCCTGCTGATCGTTTATCCGGCCTGGGATGCGCTCGCCAATTTCGTCGACCTTTCTCGCAGCGGCGGGATGGCGGCAAACCGCACGCAGGCGGTGAACGTCGCGATCAGCGCCGTCACGACACTGGCGGTATTTCCCGCGTTGAATGCGGGCCTGCCCGCGGTGCTCGAGGTGTTCGGCCTGTGGGCAATTCTCTCCGGCGCGCTGCAACTCGGCACCGCCGTGCGGCGCTGGAAGCATGCCGGCGCACAGTGGGTGATGATCCTCAGCGGTGCGCAATCGGCGCTGGCCGGGGTGTTCTTCATTATCCAAAGCCACGCGCCGATGCCGCCCGCGATCGTGAAGATCGCGGGATACGCGGGAGTCGGTGCGCTTTATTTTCTGATATCCGCGATTTGGTTGCAGGTGCGGGGGATGCGGCGCAGTGTGTCGTGAGCCGGCGGTCGGAATGAAGATGTCGTTCCACAGGTCGGCATCGCTGTGCCTGCGGTCAAGGCCACGCGTTGTGCAAAGCATGAGGTCGGCCAGATGGCCGCAGTGGTGAAAACAAGCGGCAGAGAACGGCAGTTGTGGCGCGACGCGAGCGGGTCTGAACGACATGACCCGCTGCTGGCGTCCATTCGGCAACGCCTGGCAGCTATTCGCTAAGTGCCAGAAACCCCGGACATTCAGCCATGCTCTGCACACTACGCCTAAGAAGGCGCACCGTATCTTCAGCGCTAAAGGCGGCAACCTCGCCGACCCTTTCCCCTTCGGGGGCAAACAATACGGCCCAAAAACGGAGTTGACGTAGCAACGTGATCAAGCCGAGTTCGAGCGGGACAAATGCCGCTTCGTCGTGGTGTGCTTTGCTCCAAAATACGTAACTGCTCAAGGCCGTACCGGTCATCCACGCGTACTCCAGCCTTGCAGACCTTTCATTTGCAGGCAACTGGCTCCGAATGAAGCCGGTGACCGGATAAATCTGGAATTCGACACCGTCGAGGCCAGGAAATGCATAGCGATCAGGTGCGTCAACCTCCACGACCTCATCGCCCCAGGTTCTTGTCTCAGGAGGCAACCGTCGCAGCGTCGATTCCCGCTCGCTTTTATGAAGAACAATACCTAGATTTGCATTCATGACGTAAGGCTTGGCCGACGGGATCGGCTGTAGTCACCCCACAAGGGACGCTCGACTTTACCGGAGCGGCCATATAACTACGAGCAACATGGCCCATGCTGATAGCCACTCTGCCAATCGTACTTTACGACGAAGGGCGAATTCGAAGACCGGCCCAATCAAGCCGAAGGAAGCCCATCGAGATCGCGGGACCGTCTATTGGGAGAATGCAATATTCCGTACCACCCGGTGCGTAACCCAACTTACTCCAGTTTAGCGAGACCAGTTTTCCCCATGAGAAGCATGTAGTGCGCACAGCTTCTCGTAGTTTTGTCTTGCCAAGACCGGAAGAGTCGGTTTTGGCTAGAAGGTGTTCAACGACTTCGTTTTCGACGAAGATATGCGGCAAGAGGATCTCTACTACGTGAGGGCCTTTCTCGGCAAACCGCCCCGTCACCCCAATGACTTTGGCCGAAGTCTCACCTTGGATGACTGCAATTTCCTGCCGTATATGGCTCCAATCCTCGTTCATCCAATCGTAGTCGCCGTTACTCGGTGCGCTGATCAGCGCAGCACCGAAATCTAGCGTGAGTAGTCCGAGCGCGATGGAATACATGGAGGCGTGGAATTTGCACCATACGAGGTTGCTAGGCAACAATTGTCGGCGATTTCGGCTACGAAGTCGAACGGTCCGTAATGGCCGAACAGCGCCCCCGAGCCGCCAGTGCATCGTCATCGCGACCACAGCTGTCGGGCAAAACCCACGTTGAATTCCGCTCTATATCGCTGTTCGCTGATTGTCGTGAGCGAGTCGCGCGGAGAATTCTGGCGTCTTGCCAAAGAAATATCGCACGATGAAGTCAATTGCGGCATCTTCGTCTGCGAACTGCCTGACGAAGTCGCCTGGTCCTGGGCCAGGCGTCCAATCCCAAACTGATACGTGCCAACGATCAGACGCATACCAGACCGTTGGAACGGGAGCGTCGGTATCATTGAGCATATGTCCATTTTTATAAGCGTTACTAAGACTGGCAAGCGAGTTCCCCTGGACACTAGTGGGTTTCATAATGAGATAACCCGAAGGATACGCACGATGATCCGGCGCGAAGAACGGTTCGCCGGGCAATTGCAGCCCCAGATCACGCAGCCTGTTGATGGAATCGCTTGAAAGTAGCATTGAAGTAGTCAATAAGAAACGTGGCGTCGATCGAAGCAGACTTCATTGTCAACGATTGGGGCGACTACGTCGACTGACCGCTCATGACTGCGGATTCAACCCGTCGGCGCTATGCACTTGGCATCAGCGCACGTGCGTTGACCATAGGGCTTCAAACTCGTCTGCGGAAATCATGGTGCCAGCGAATTCGGGATCCGCATTGATCTCTGAGAGCAACGGAACGGGAACCAAGCCGAGCGCAGTCCCACACGTCGCATGGCCGGCGCACGCATAGCCGACCTGCCCATCCCTAAAAAACTCGAGCTTTCGGGTTTCCATGCGATGTTCGTCCAGCTCCGAGACGAGACGCGTGGGTTCCGCTTCAAAATGATGGCGCCATCGAACATCAACGAATTCGAATTGCATGAGTTCACAGCCCTTTCGTTCGCGCGTGGTGGACGTCAAATTATTAACGAAGTGCATCGCACATGTCGACCGACCGTTCGTGGTCGATTGCCGACCGATGTAGCGAGTTGTTGCGGCCTCCGTCGGTTCTCCACGAAACCTCATCGAACACGTTCGGGACCTGCCGGGAAATTTTTCGGCCACTGGTCGCTCGGCATGGCCCAAATCAATCTGAGCTAGCTCCGATGAAGATGGTGGCTTCGGAAGCAGCCCGGAACAAGAATGCAAAGTCCCAGAAAACCGGATAGAAGGGGTGCCCCTCTTTTAGCGTGAACGCCTCAACCTTTATCGCGTGCGATATTGTGAGCCGTAAGTCGGATACAAGCTTCTCGAGCATCCCCATCAAAACGTCCGATTCGAGCGTTTCTTTCGACGGTCCAGCAGCATCGTCCCCGGCGTAAAGGAGACAGCATTTCACCATCTCAATAACTGAGTCAGAACTTACCTCCGCAAAATCGATCGCAATCGCTCCGCCTCCAAGAGCCGTTGAGACTATCTCCGTAGATTGAAACGGTTCGGCAAGCACAACGGCGTAGGCCTTGAGGAACACGCCGTAATTCAAGCTACCACCGCCCAACTCATCGGAAATATCATCGAGCAGTAACTGATCAATAGTCATTCTGTCGTATCTCGGCCGGATTCATGAAGAGGCAGTAGGTCACCGGAATAGTCCCGGACCCGATTGTCGACGATCCAGTCTGCAATGTCGAATGTCCGAAAATGCCGAATTCGGCCGACCACGGCGCAGCGACGCGCAGTCCTTGCAGGACGAGCGTAATCGATCATCAGTCGACCGATTACTATCGGCGGGTACTACGAAACATGACAACCCCATGGAGACCGACCTCGGCAAGGTCGATCTCCAGTTGCTTGGCCGATGCGACGTCCCTCACTGCGACCACTACCTCATGCCCGGCGAGACATTGATCGACCGCATGCTTTGCCTCCGCAAGACTTACGGGCGAATGTTGACGAATCAACCGTATCGCTTGAACCTTGTTCCCCCCGGCAGACCATCGCATGAGTCGAATCTGCGACTCTTCATAACCGTTAGTGTCCCCGCATGCGCGGTAGGCTTGGATCGACTCGGCAATTGGCCTGTGATAGCTGATGGAGGTGGCCTGGCCATCATCTCGGCTGACAAACAACGGCGCATTCCCCGTCAGGCGATCTCTCATGTCGCCTGACTCGAGGAAGCGCGATGATTGATAGTAGAAGACCCAGCCAACATCGAACTCTTGAGTGTATTCGTCGATAACAACCGCGTCGTCGCCTTCCCCAACTATCTTGGTGATGGCACGTTGGGCGACTTTTTTTGCTTGCTCGGCCGTGAGTTCCATCAGTCGTTATGTGCGGGAGTGTACGATCCGTCAGAGTTCGGCAGCGGGAAGCAGCCGCTCGGCGTTGAAGAGCACAAAGCGTGTAAACCTCTTCGCGCGTGTGAACCAAGTCAGCGCGAGAAAAACCATTTCATAAATTCTTCGGCAACTTCCCGAGTCAAGGGCACGCGCGCGAACGAATTCCCAAATATGCAGGATTCAAACCATAGCACCAATCTATGCTTGCGAAATAGCCGCTCCCGTGTGCAGATGAATGCAATGCTCGGGACGTGTGTGCTTCTCAATCGCCCGTCATGTATGGCCATCGCCGACCCTCTTCGCAATAGCAAACGGACATTGACCGATGAGCGCTCCTGGCCGAATGCCGCCCGTCGCGTTTGACTGCATCCCCCTGGAGAAAACGCCAGCCATCCCCCGACCCGGCCTTTTGGACCGCTTGATGCCCCCAGCTCCTCCCATATCCCTACCGACTCCGCAACGCCTGAGCCAGCGCATCCCCCGCAGCCAGAATGTGCGCGGACAAAACCGCACACGCTGCGTCCACATCGCCATCCCGTATCGCCCGAACGATGTTCCGATGCTCGTCGTTCGAGCGATCCTGCCACTCAAGTCGCTGCCACGTCGCATACAGATGCCGCGAGCTGGCCCGATGCATGTCGCCAATCGCGGCGATGAGCCGCGGCATCCCGCACCGCGCGGTCAATGCGCGATGAAACCTCAGATTCAGCGTCCCCAGCACGGCTATGCCACGCGCCGCCGCCTCCTGATCGAGGATCGCATCGAGTTCCGCCAGCGCACCTGCGTCAAGCGCGGGGATCGCCTCACGCAGCGCCAGCGCCTCGAAGGCAGCGCGCATCTTTGCCATTTCGATTACGTCCGCCGCCTCGAGCGGCGCCGCCCGCACGCCTCGTCGCGGTTCCACCACGGCCAACCCCTGCGCTTCCAGCCGTCTGAACGCCTCGCGTACCGGCACATGGCTCGCGCCGAACTCTGCCGCGATGTGGTCCTGACGCAGCCACTCTCCCGGCGCGATGGCGCCCGAGATGATGCGGTCCGCCAATGCGGCAGCGATCCGATCGGCCAGCGAGCGATCCTCCTTGACTTCGAAATTCATCCCGACCACCATGCATATATTATCTATTAAATTGTAACAAAATCGGAGGCCCGATGCGCCACCACCGCCCTGCCCGTCTGCAGCACATCGCCGGAATCGGCGTCGATCGCATGGGTTCGATCGCCGATCATGCCGGCGTCGACCTTCTGCGACTCGAAAATCTCGATACCGACATTCCGCCTACTGCGGAGGCACTCGCTTTTACCCGCGCGGCAATCCAGCGAGACTCGGCCAACTCCTATTTGCCATTCGTCGGTCAGGATCGGCTGCGCGCGAGCGCTGCTGCCCACGTGTCGGCGCTTTCGGGGCAGCACTTCACGGCCGACCAGGTGGTGGTGTCGGCGGGCGGACTCTCCGGCATTCTGAACACGCTGCTCGCCACCGTCGAGACAGGCGACGAAGTCATCGTCACCGATCCGACGTACGCGGGTCTGCTGAATCGCGTCCGCCTCGCGGGCGGCGTACCTCGGCAAGTACCGTTCGCCTTCATGCCGGGCGGCGAATGGAAGCTGGACCAAGCCGCGCTGCGCGCAGCAATCGGTCCGAAAACGCGAACCATGCTGCTGATGTCTCCGTCGATGCCGTCAGGCGGTTTCTTCGATGCGTCCGACTGGCAGCTGATCGCGAGCCTGTGTGTGCAGAACGATCTGCTGCTCATCCTCGACAGCGCGATGGAACGGCTGCTCTTCGATGGCCGCACGGTGATCCATCCTGCGGGCCTGCCCGGCATGGCCGAGCGCACGGTCACGGTCGGCGCGGCGTCGAAAGAGCTGCGCATGATTGGCTGGCGGGTAGGCTGGATCGTCGCGCCGGAATGGCTGATTCCCGACCTCGTGGCGGTGTCGCTCGCCAATGTCGTGGTGCCGGTCGGCATTGCCCAGGAGGCTGCGGCGGTCGCGCTCGAACATTCCGCATCCGATCTGCCTGGCTACGTGAGCGAACTCGAGAGGCGACGGGACACGGTCGCCGCCGAACTGTCGGGGCTTCCGTTCGGCATGCCGGCGGGCGGCTGGTCGATGCTGCTGCGCGTCTCCGACTTCGGCCTGACCGGATCGCAGATGTCGGAGCGGTTGCTGAACCACGGTGTATGTGCAACGGCCATGACCGGATGGGGCGTTGCGCACGGCGACGCGTATGTCCGTTTCGTGTTCGCGAACGAACCGGTCGAGCGGTTGCGCACGCTCGGCGACAAGGTGCGCTTCGCACTGGAGGGCGCATGACGGCGCCCACGAAAAAGCTGCGTAGTGCGCCGAGCGTCCCTTGCGGGAGGTATCACGGTTTCCGTTTGTAACGGTCGCACGGACTCACACGAGACACCGTCTTTTGCGGAAGTACCGCTCGTGACAATTCGCGTGGCGTGATGCATCCGGCGCCGGGGCGGCGCGATACCCCCTGGCCGGACGTCACATCGAACGAACGCCCTACCGCCCGGCCGGCGGCTGCAGAATATCGCGCGGAATCGCCGCGATCAGCACGCAACTGACCAGCAGGCAGGCGCCCAGCGCATAGGTACCGTTGCTGATGTTGCCGGTCATTTGCTTGGCGACGCCGGTGATCATCGAGCCGGTGAACCCGGACAGGTTGCCCACCGAGTTGATCAGCGCAATGCCGGCGGCCGCGGCCGTGCCGGACAGGATCTGCCCCGGAAAGGTCCAGTAGATCGGCATCAGCGCGAGAATGCCGCAGGTGGCGATGGTCAGGAATACGATCGATAGCGCGACGTTCTGCGCGAACGCCGCGCTCAGGATCAGGAAGACGCCGCCGATCAGCGCGGGAATCGCCGCATGCAGGCGGCGTTCGCCGGTCTTGCGCGAGTGCGATGCGTTCCACACCATCGCGAAGATGGCCGTCAGATACGGAATGGCCGTCAGCACACCGATATGCAGTGGACTGTGCACGCCCGACGCGCGGATGATCGACGGCAGCCAGAAAGCCAGCCCGTAGAAGCCGGTATTGAACGTCAGCAGGATGAAGGTGAGCAGCCAGACGCGCGGGCTGCGCAGCGCGGCGCCGATGCTGTGCGACTTGTGCACGGCCTCGGATTCGAGGTTGCGCGACAGCACCGCCTTTTCGTCGGCGGACAGCCACTTCGCCGACTGCGGGCCGTCGCCCAGGCAGGCCAGCACGATGAACGCCACCACGATCGACGGCAACCCTTCGAGCAGCAGCATCCATTGCCAGCCGCTCATGCCCGACAAGCCGTGCGTCTGCTCCATCAGCCAGCCGGACACGACGCTGCCCAGCGTCAGGCTCAGCGGGATCGCGACCAGGAAGCCCGACATCGCCACGCTCTGGCGCCGCGCCGGGAACCAGTAGTTCATGTACAGGATGACGCCGGGGAAAAATCCCGCTTCGCACAGCCCCAGCAGGAAGCGCAGCGTGTAGAACATCGTGGTCGTCTGGACGTGGAAGAACTGCGCGAGCGGCACGATGAAGGCCATCGACGACGACACGATGCCCCACGTGATCATGATCCGCGCGATCCAGAAGCGCGCGCCGTAGCGGTGCAGCAGCAGGTTGCTGGGCATCTCGAACAGGAAATAGCCCCAGAAGAAGATGCTGGCGCCGAGCGCATAGACGCCGTCACTCAGGTTCAGGTCGTCGAGCATCTGCAGCTTCGCGAAACCCACGTTGACGCGGTCCAGGTAGGCCACGACGTAGCACAGCAGCAGCAACGGCAGGATGCGCCGCATGACCTTGCGGTACAGCGCGTCCTCGGACGAATCGGCCGCGGCCGGTGCGGCAGCGGCCTGCGTTAGGGATGGCATCGGTCTGTCTCCAGTTTGTGTAGGTCTTCTTCGTACCGGCGAGTGCGTTTGACGCATCGATGTTACCGATAACATTCCGTGGCAAAAAAAAGCCGACGAGGCGACGGGAGCGATCGGCAAGCTGATACCGGTAACAAATTCGAAGGTAGCACGCGGCGATACGCACGTACAAGTGCCGCCGAACGCGTGGTTTCCCTAGTACAGCACTTACCGCGATGAGCTCGCCGCGACCGTGTCTGCACGGTATGCCGCACCGGTATGATGTAGCCTTTCCAGCCTTCTCCCGACCGCGATTCCGATGCCCAGTCCTACCGCCGTCCGGCCCGCCGGGCCGCCCCGCATGTCAGACGTAGCGCGCCTTGCCGGCGTATCGAAGATGACGGTGTCGCGTGTGCTCGCCGGCCACAGCGTGGCCGCGGAGACGCGCGCACGGGTCTGCGAGGCGATCGACCAGCTCGGCTACGTGGCCGACGCGGCCGCCGGTGCGCTGTCGTCGGGGCGGTCGGAATTCGTCGCGGTGCTGGTGCCGTCGCTGTCGAGCTCCAACTTCTCGGATACCGTGCGCGGCCTGACCGATGCGCTCGAGCCGCATGGCCTTCAGTTGCTGCTCGGCGACACCGACTACGATCTGGAGCGCGAAGAGCGGCTGGTGCGCTCGATGCTGAGGCACCAGCCGCGCTGCATCGCGCTGACGGGGTCGCAGCACACCGATGCGACGCGCAAGGTATTGGAGCGCTCGGCGATTCCCGTGGTCGAGATGTGGGACCTGCCCACCCGCCCGATCGACACCGCCGTGGGCTTCTCGAACGTGCGCGCCGCCCGTGCGATGGTGCGCCACCTGGCCGAACGCGGTTACCGGCGCATCGGCTTTCTGGTCGGGGCAAGCGAACTGGATCGCCGCGGCCTCGACCGGCTCAAGGGATACCAGGCGGAGATCAAGGCGTTGGCGCTGGGCGAACCGCGCGTCGTGCGGCTGGGCGAATCGCCGATCACGATGAGCCACGGCGGACCTGCGATGGCGGCCCTGCTGGAGCGATGGCCGGATACCGACGCGGTGATGTGCGTGAGCGACATGTCGGCGTTCGGCGCGATCATGGAATGTCACCGGCGCGGGCTGTCGGTGCCCGCCGACATCGCGGTGGCCGGTTTCGGGAATTTCGAAGTGGCGACATGCTGCCACCCGACCATTACGACCGTGTCGGTCGACGCGTACGGCATCGGGCGACGCACGGGCGAAGCGTTGCTGGCGGCGTTGCAGGCGCGCGACGGCGGCGCGCCGACCGGGTCGAAAAGCATCCGGATCGACTACACGATCATCCCGCGGGAAAGCGCCTGACCAGCCGACGGCCGGGCGCGTGCCAACACGCTGCGCGGCTTCGCACCGATCCCCTGCCCCACACCTTCGCGACGCGCGCACGAAATCCCTTCCGCGACGCAAAAAACCCGTGCTAACATCCAGGCGATGTTACCGGTACCATCCGGCACGCAAAATCAAGAAGGCCCTTCGGAGACAGCCTGCCATGTCACCCCCCCCCCGCCGTCTGCGCAGCCAGGAATGGTTCGACGACCCCGCGCATGCAGACATGACCGCGCTCTATGTCGAGCGCTTCATGAACTACGGGTTGACGCGCGAGGAGCTGCAGTCGGGCCGCCCTGTCATCGGTATCGCGCAAACAGGCAGCGATCTGGCGCCATGCAATCGTCACCACATCGAGCTCGCCGAGCGCACCAAGGCCGGCATTCGCGACGCGGGCGGCATTCCGATGGAGTTCCCCGTGCATCCGCTGGCCGAGCAAAGCCGCCGGCCCACCGCCGCGCTCGACCGCAACCTCGCCTACCTCGGGCTGGTGGAAATCCTGCACGGCTTTCCGCTGGACGGTGTGGTGCTGACGACCGGCTGCGACAAGACCACGCCGGCCTGCCTGATGGCGGCCGCCACCGTCGACCTGCCCGCCATCGTGCTGTCGGGCGGCCCGATGCTCGACGGCTGGCACGAGGGCAAGCGCGTCGGCTCGGGCACGGTGATCTGGCATGCGCGCAACCTGCTCGCGGCCGGCGAGATCGACTACGAAGGGTTCATGCAGCTGACCACGGCATCGTCGCCGTCGATCGGCCATTGCAACACCATGGGCACGGCGCTGTCGATGAACAGCCTCGCCGAGGCGCTGGGCATGTCGCTGCCGGGGTGCGCGAGCATTCCCGCGGCCTACCGCGAGCGCGGCCAGATGGCTTACGCGACCGGCAAGCGCGCGGTCGAACTCGTTCGCGAAGACCTGCGCCCGTCGAAGATCATGACGCGCGCGGCGTTCGAGAATGCGATCGTCGTCGCGTCCGCGCTCGGCGCCTCGACCAATTGCCCGCCGCACCTGATCGCCATTGCGCGCCACATGGGCGTCGAACTGAGCCTGGAGGACTGGCAGCGCTTCGGTGAAGCCGTGCCGCTGCTCGTCAACTGCATGCCGGCCGGCGAATACCTCGGCGAGAGCTTCCATCGCGCCGGCGGCGTGCCTGCCGTACTGCGCCAGCTCGATGCGGCCGGCCTGCTGCGGCGCGACTGCCTGACCGTGTCGGGGCGCGCTATCGGGGAAATCGTCGACACCGCGCAGGACGCCGACCGCGACGTGATCCGCACGCTCGACGCGCCGCTCAAGCACGGCGCCGGCTTCATGGTGCTGTCGGGCAACTTCTTCGACAGCGCGATCATGAAGATGTCGGTGGTCGGCGACGCGTTCCGCCGCACCTACCTTGCCGAGCCGGGTGCGGAGAATACGTTCGAGGCGCGCGCGATCGTGTTCGACGGGCCCGAGGACTACCACGCGCGCATCAACGATCCCGCGCTGAACATCGACGAGCGCTGCATCCTCGTGATCCGCGGCTGCGGCACGGTCGGCTACCCAGGCAGCTCCGAAGTCGTGAACATGGCGCCGCCTGCCGAGCTGGTGAAGCGCGGCGTGACGTCGCTGCCGTGCATGGGCGACGGACGCCAGAGCGGTACGTCGGCCAGCCCGTCGATCCTGAACATGTCGCCGGAAGCCGCGGTAGGCGGCGGCCTCGCGCTGCTGCGCACGAACGACCGTATTCGCGTGGACCTGAATCGCCGCAGCGTCGACGTGCTCGTCGACGAGGACGAACTCGCGCGCCGCCGCGAAACCGCAAGCTTCACCGTGCCGCAGGCGCAAACGCCGTGGCAGGAACTCTATCGCCGGTTCGTCGGCCAGTTGTCCACCGGCGGCTGCCTCGAACCGGCCACGCTGTACCTGAAGGTGATCGAGCAGCGCGGCAACCCGCGCCATTCGCACTGACCCAACCGCCACCGACCCTTGCCGAGCTGATCATGCGTACTCTTTCCGTTTCCGATTGCCTGCCGCACGACCTCGCCCACGCGCTGCTGATCGGCCGCGTCTGGCGGCACGACGGCGCCCACGCGGGCCCGAGCGTCGTCGTCGTGCGCGATGGCGAAGTGTTCGACATCACGCGCACCGTGCCGACCACCGCCGACCTGTTCGACCACCCCGATGCAGCCGCGCTCGCGCGCACCGCTTCCGGCGAATCGCTCGGTCGCGTCGAGCCGCTGCTGCAGGCGGCGCTGGACGGCACGCCGGGCGCCACGCACCTGCTCGCGCCGTGCGACGTGCAGGCCGTCAAGGCGTGCGGCGTCACCTTTGCCGTCAGCCTGATCGAGCGCGTGATCGAGGAACAGGCGGGCGGCGATCCGGCCAAGGCGCGGGAGGTACGCGACACCATCGCGTCGACCATCGGCACCGATCTGTCGAGGATCGTGCCCGGCTCGGAAGCGGCGATGCGCCTGAAGGCGGAACTCGAGCGCCGCGGCGCGTGGTCACAATACATGGAAGTCGGTATCGGCCCGGACGCCGAGGTGTTCTCCAAGGCGCAGCCGATGTCGGCGGTCGGCTTCGGCGCGGACGTGGGGCTGCTGCCCATATCGGTGTGGAACAACCCGGAGCCGGAGATCGTGCTGGCGGTCGCCAGTGACGGCAGGCCGGTGGGCGCGACGCTCGGCAACGACGTGAACCTGCGCGACATCGAAGGCCGCTCGGCGCTGCTGCTCGGCAAATGCAAGGACAACAACGGTTCGTGCGCGATCGGCCCGTTCGTGCGGCTGTTCGACGATGGCTTCACGCTCGATGGCGTGCGGGAATGCAGCGTGTCGCTGCGCGTCGAAGGCGCGGACGACGGCTTCGTCCTCGACGGCATCAGCCACATGCGCGAGATCAGCCGCGACCCGGCCGACCTCGTCGCGCAGACCTGCGGCGCGCATCACCAGTATCCGGACGGCTTCATGCTGTTCCTCGGCACGATGTTCTCGCCGATCCAGGATCGCGACGCGCCTGGCGGCGGATTCACGCATCACCTCGGCGACCGCGTCACGATCTCGACACCCGCGCTCGGCGCGCTCGTCAACACCGTGCGGCTTTGCACGGAGATCGCGCCGTGGACCTTCGGCGTGCGCGCGCTGTATGCGAATCTGGCCGCGCGCGGGCTGCTTGCCGAATGAAACCGGGAGACGCGACGACATGAAGCCCTTCGCGAACGACATCGACGGGCAGCAGGCGAGGCGGTATGACACGGGGGCGTTCGCGCCGGCACACACGTAGCCGGCCTTCACTGCGCGACCTGAACACTCGCCGAGCCGGAGCGGCCGCCGCGAGCGGCGCCGCCAGCTCATCCCGCAACCCCAGATGCTTTCCGGCGGCGATCCACGGCTTCGATCAGCGCGATTCGCCCCACTGGCGCCTCGTCGGCTGCGACAATACCGCGGCTGAGTCAATTCGAGGTGTCGATGGAACTGAGGCAACTGCGCTATTTCGTCTGCGTCGTGGAACACGGCAGCATGGGCAAGGCCGCGCTCGAACTGGGCGTGGTGACGTCCGCACTGAGCCAGCAGATCAGCCGGCTCGAGAGCGAGCTGTCCACGCGCCTGCTGCAACGCACCTCCACGGGCGTCGTGCCGACGGACGCCGGTCTTGCATTCTGGAGACAGGCGCAGCTCGCGTTGCGCCACGTCGACGATGCGGCGCTGGCCGCGCGTCAGGCGCGCCTGTCGGGGCACGTCAGCGTCGGGCTTGCGCCCAGTACGACCGGCGTACTCGGTCTCGCGTTCATGCAGGCGATGCGACAGCGCTATCCGGATGTCCGGCTGCGCATGGTCGAGAGCCTGTCGGGCTATCTCGGCGCGATGCTGAGTGCGCGGCAAATCGACCTGGCGATCCTGTTTCGTGAAGAACCCGCGCAGCGCTGGAGCGTGATGCCGTTGCTCGACGAGCATCTGTTCGTGATCGGCGCGCCCGGCCTGCCCGGCATGCCCGACGGGACGCACGTGCACCTGGCGAACCTCGGCGCCGTGCCGCTGATCCTGCCGAGCGGCCCGCATGGCCTGCGCGCATTGCTGGATGTCGCATTCGCCCGCACCGGCTTCACCCCGCACATCGCCGCCGAAGTCGACGGCCTCGCGATGTTGATGGATGCGGTGCGCGGCGGGCTCGGTGCAACCATTCAACCGGGCGCGGCGCTCGCGCGGCTAGAGAATGCCGCGCTCGCGAGCGTCCCGGTCGCGGACGACCACGCGACGAGGCCGAACCTGATCGCGAGCGTCTCCGACGATGAATTGTCGCCCGCCGGGCTCGCCGCGCGAGTCGTCCTCGCCGACGTGGCGCGCGAGATCGTCGCGTCCGGCGGGTGGCCTGGCGCCACGCTGCGCGAGCCGCCTCTTCACAAAAACTGAAGACGTGTTGCCGCGCCGCTGATGGCGGCTGACGAGGCCGATCCGTAGAGTGCGTCTCAAAGGAGACAACTCAGATGATCGATGTTCTCGTTATCGGCGGCGGCAACGCGGCGCTGTGCGCCGCCTTGATGGCGCGTGAAGCCGGCGCGTCGGTGCTGCTGCTCGAAGCGGCGCCGCGGGAGTGGCGCGGCGGAAACTCCCACCACACCCGCAACCTGCGTTGCATGCACGACGGCCCGCAGGACGTGCTGGTCGGCGCCTATCCGGAAGAAGAGTACTGGCAGGACCTGCTGAAGGTCACGGGCGGCATCACGAACGAGGCGTTGGCCCGGCTCGCGATCCGCGCGTCGGCGAACTGTCGCCCGTGGATGCACGCACATGGCGTGCGGTTTCAGCCGCCGTTGTCCGGCGCACTGCACGTGGCGCGCACCAATGCATTCTTCATGGGCGGCGGCAAAGCGCTGGTGAACGCGTATTACCGCAGCGCCGAAGCGCTGGGCGTACAGATTCGCTACGACACGCCCGTCGACGCAATCGAGCTCGACGGCGTACGCTTCGTCGCCGCGCGTAGCGGGAGCCGGCGCTTCGAGGCGCGCAGTTGCGTGCTCGCGGCGGGCGGCTTCGAATCCAACCGCGAATGGCTGCGCGAGGCGTGGGGACAAAACGAGCGTGGCGAGTGGCCCGCCGACAATTTCCTCATCCGCGGCACGCGGTTCAACCAGGGCGTCCTGCTCAAGGCGATGCTCGACGCCGGCGCCGATGCGATCGGCGACCCGTCGCAGTCGCATTGCGTCGCGATCGACGCGCGCGCGCCGCTCTACGACGGCGGCATCTGCACGCGGATCGATTGCGTATCGCTCGGTATCGTCGTCAACCGCGATGCGCAGCGCTTCTATGACGAAGGTGAAGACTTCTGGCCGAAGCGTTATGCGATCTGGGGCCGCCTCGTCGCGCAGCAGCCGGGGCAGACAGCCTATTCGATCATCGATGCCAAGGCCGTCGGGCGCTTCATGCCGCCGGTATTTCCGGGTGTCCGCGCCGATTCGTTGCCGGAACTCGCGCGCCGGCTGAACCTGCCCGAACGTGCATTCGTGGAGACGCTGCGCGCGTACAACACCGCATGCCGGGCAGGCACGTTCGATCACACCGTGCTCGACGACTGTCGCACCGAAGGCGTCAACCCCGCGAAGACCCACTGGGCACGCCCGATCGATACGCCGCCCTTCTTCGGCTACGCGCTGCGTCCCGGCATCACGTTCACGTATCTCGGGCTCAAGGTCAACGAGCGCGCGCAAGTTCACTTCGGCGGACGGCCGAGCGGCAACCTGTTCGTTGCCGGCGAAATGATGGCCGGCAACGTGCTGGGCAAGGGTTACACGGCGGGCGTCGGGATGTCGATCGGCACCGCGTTCGGCCGTATCGCGGGCACCGAGGCGGCGAAGGCCGCGCAAACGACCGGAGTTCAACGTGAACGATATTGAAGAACACCTTCGCGACGCCCGGGCGCTCGCGCCCGCCGGCCGGCCGTCGACACGCGCGAGCGGCACCGCCGTGATTCGCATCGCGCCCGTCACCGACAACGAAGCGGAAGTCGCGCGCCAGATGCAGATCTGCAATGCGTGCCGCTACTGCGAAGGATTTTGCGCGGTCTTTCCGGCGATGACGCGCCGGCTCGAGTTCGCGAAGGCGGACGTCAACTACCTGGCCAACCTGTGCCACAACTGCGGCGCGTGCTATCACGCATGCCAATATGCGCCGCCGCACGAATTCGCGGTGAACGTGCCGAAGGCGATGGCGCAGGTTCGAGTCGATACGTATGTCGAGTATGCGTGGCCCGCCGCGCTGGGCAAGCTCTACAGGCGCAATGGCCTGACCGTCGCGCTCGCGCTCGCGATCGGGCTGGCGCTGTTCCTGATGCTCGGCGTCGCGATGCACGGCTCGCTGCTGAACGGCCCGTCGGGCGGCCGTTTCTATGCGGTCTTTCCGCACAACCTGCTCGCCGCGATGTTCGGTTCGGTGTTCGGGCTCGCCATTCTGGCGCTCGGGGTGGGCGTGACGCGCTTCTGGCGCGACGTGTCGTCGGGCACGGCAAGCATGCCGGCGGTTGCCGAGGCGGCGAAGCACGCGCTCGCGCTCACCTATCTCGACGGCGGCCACGGTGACGGCTGCAACGAATCGGACGATGCGTTCACGCTCGCGCGGCGCCGGTTTCACCACTTCACGTTCTACGGCTTCATGCTGTGCTTTGCCGCCACGCTCGTCGCGACCTTCTATCACTACGCGCTGGACCTGCACGCGCCGTATGCGTTCCTGAGCCTGCCCGTGCTGCTCGGCACCGCCGGCGGAATCGGTCTGCTGATCGGGCCTGCCGGCCTCTGGTGGCTCAACCTGCGGCGCGACCCCGCGCGGACCGATCTGGCACAACGCCCGATGGACCGCGGCTTCATTGCGCTGCTGATGCTCGTGAGCGCGTCGGGACTGGCGCTGCTCGCGTGGCGCGACAGCAGCGCAATGGCGGCGCTGCTCGCCGTTCATCTCGGCATCGTGATGGCCCTCTTCGCAACGTTGCCGTACGGGAAATTCGCCCACGGCATCTTTCGCTGCGCGGCGCTCCTCAAGTGGTCGATCGACAAGCGCCAGGCCGACCGCCTGCGACTGGGCTCGGACTGAACCGGGCCAATCGAAGCGGTCCGGCTTCCGGGCCGCTTCGCACAATACATCCAACGGAGACATCCCATGCATCCCTCACCGTCGATCGCGCCGGATGGCGCGGCCGCAGGCACGTCGAAGCTCGGCGCGGTCCTGCGCGTGACCAGCGGCAATTTTCTCGAGCAATTCGATTTTTTCCTGTTCGGCTTCTATGCGACCAGCATCTCGCGAGTCTTCTTTCCGGCGGCAAGCGAGTTCGCGTCGCTGTTGCTGACGTTCGCCGTCTTCGGCGCCGGTTTCCTGATGCGCCCGCTCGGCGCGATCGTGCTCGGCGCCTACATCGACGAAGTCGGAAGACGCAAAGGGCTGATCATGACGCTCTCGATCATGGCGAGCGGCACGATCCTGATCGCGTGCGTGCCGGGGTACGCGACGATCGGGCTCGCCGCCCCGGCGCTGGTGTTGCTGGGACGCCTGCTGCAGGGCTTCTCCGCCGGGGCCGAGCTGGGCGGCGTGTCGGTCTATCTCGCGGAAATGGCCACACCCGGGCACTAGGGCTTCTATACGAGCTGGCAATCGGCAAGCCAGCAGGTGGCGATCGTCATCGCGGCGGCCCTGGGCTATCTGCTGAATCATCTGCTGACGAGCCAGGAAATCGGTGCGTGGGGCTGGCGCATGCCGTTCTTCATCGGTTGCGCGATCGTGCCGGTCATTTTCCTGCTTCGCCGAACGCTGCAGGAAACGGACGAATTCAAGGCGCGCACCCATCATCCGCGTGCACGCGAGGTATTCGCGACGATGCTGCGGAATTGGCGCACGGTGTTTGCCGGCATGCTGCTCGTCGCGATGACCACGACGACGTTCTACCTCATCACGGTCTACACGCCGACGTTCGGCCGGGCCGTGCTGAAACTGTCCACGGCGGACAGCCTGATCGTCACGCTGTGCGTGGGCGTGTCGAATTTCTTCTGGCTGCCCGTGGGCGGTGCGCTGTCGGACCGCATCGGACGCAAGCCGATTCTCGTGGCCATCGCGGTCGCGGCCATCGTGACGTCGTATCCCGCGCTTGCCTGGCTGTCATCCGCGCCCAGCTTCGGCCGCATGCTCGCCGTGCTGTTGTGGCTCTCCTTCTTCTTCGGCATGTACAACGGCGCCATGGTCGCGGCGCTGACCGAAATCATGCCCGCCAGCGTCCGCGTGGCCGGTTTCTCGCTTGCATTCAGCCTCGCGACCGCGGTCTTTGGCGGCTTCACACCCGCGGTGTCGACCTATCTGATCGAGGTGACCGGCGACAAGGCCGCGCCCGGATACTGGCTCAGCTTCGCCGCATGCTGTGGGCTGTTCGCGACCCTGTCGCTGTATCGCAAAGGCGGGGCCGCGCGGCGTTCGGCTTCACCTGCGTGAGAAGCGGTGCTCGCCTGAACGCACCGGTTTTGCGCCGCCGCGATATTCCGACAGGGCGTCGCACGAAGCCGACGCCCTGCGGCCCAGCCAACCGGACCGTCACGCCGGCACGGCGCGCTCCGCCAGCTTGAACTCGCCGACCGTCTGCGCGAGCCGGGCTGCCTGCTCGCGCAGCGACGTCGCGGCCGCCGCCGATTGCTCGACGAGCGCCGCGTTCTGCTGCGTCGTATCGTCGAGCTGCGACACGGCCTGATTCACCTGCTCGAGCCCCGTGCTCTGCTCCTTCGCGGCGACGCTGATTTCGGCGATCACGCTCGTGATGTTGCGCACGCCGTCGACGATTTCGTCCATCGTCGCACCGGCTGTCTGCACGAGCCCGGAGCCGCCCTCGATCTTCTCGACCGACGAGTGGATCAACTGCTTGATTTCGCGCGCGGCCTGCGCGCTGCGCTGCGCGAGCGCGCGCACCTCGCCGGCGACGACCGCGAAGCCGCGGCCGTGCTCGTTCGCGCGGGCCGCCTCGACGGCGGCGTTCAACGCGAGAATGTTGGTCTGGAACGCAATGCCGTCGATCACGCCGACGATGTTGGCGATCTCTGCCGACGCCTGCGTGATGTCATTCATCGTCGAGACGACGTCGCGCACGACCGTGCCGCCTCGCAGCGCGACATCCGACGCCGATTCCGCCAGACGGTTCACCTGGCTCGCCGCGTCGGCCGAGTTGCGGGCCGTGCCGGCGATCTCCTCGAGCGCGGCGGCCGTTTCCTGCAGGCTCGACGCCGCGTGTTCGGTGCGGGCCGACAGATCCTGGTTGCCCTGGGCGATCTCGGCGCTCGCCAGATTGACCGACGCGCTGAACGCACGGATCTGCAGCAGGATCGCACTGATCTTCTCGGCGAACGCGTTGAACGCGTGCGCGATCTGCGCGGCTTCGTCCGCGCCGTCGGCCGGCAGCCGCTTCGTCAGGTCGCCGCTGCCGCTCGATACGTCCGTGAGCGCGTCGCGCACCATCAGGATGCGCTTGAAGGCCGCGTTCGTCATCGCGCCGACGAGCGCGGCCGCGATGACGGCGACGATCACGATCGCCAGCAGCGTGGTCGTCGCGACCGCGCGCATGCCGGCCGTCACGTCGCCCTTGTCGAGCGCGAGCACCAGCGACCAGTCGGTGCCGGCGATCGGCCGGGCACGCATCAGCTTGGCGGCGCCGTCGATGTCGACCGCGACGGGCGCGGACGCCGTCTGCAGCGCGCCGAGGCGATCGGCATCGAGTTCCGGCGACAGACCGGTGGCCGGCTTCATGATCAGGTCGGTCTTGGCCGACGCGATCACGCGAGCGCCCTTGTCCACCAGAAATGCGAAGCTCGCCGGCGTCGGGTGAACGGAGGTCACGATCGAGCTCACGTTCTCCATGAACAGGCTGGCTGCCAGCACGCCCTTCACCACGCCGTCGCGCACCACCGGCACCGCGAACGCGACGGCCGGCTTGCCGCTCGTCGCATCGCGGTAGAGCGCCGTCACGACCAGATGGCCCGCGCCGACGGCCTGCTTGTACCAGGGCCGCGCGGTCGGGTCATAGCCGGGCGCGAGCGGCACGTTCGAGAACGCCGTCTTGTCGGGCAGGCCGAGCGTCAGCACCTCGAAGCCGCCCGACTTGCCGAGCAGCTTCAACGCCGGCACCGGATCGCCTTCGCCGATCGCGATCGTATCCGCGAGCGCCTGGGTTTCGCGCGACCGGCTCGCCACCCACTCGTCGATCGCCAGCGCGTGGCCGGCCAGGATGGACTTGTGATTCTGGTCGATGGCCTCGTCGTTGTGGGTCTTGACGACGTAATAAACGAGCCCTCCTGTTACGGCCAGCGCCGTCACGACGATGGCGACACACGTCGCCAGTATCCGTGCGCGAATTGATGACAGCATGATGACTTCGGTCTCCGTTACCGCGTGATTGAACTGGATCGATGAACGAGCCGACCCTTATTCATTTAACGGCACCGACGGCAGGAAATTGAGTCGTGCCGAATGGCCGGCGCGGAGGCCGACCATAAGGACAAATTCGCGGCCGGCAGCCAATACGATGCGTGCGACGCGGCCAGCCGCTTCGGTCGCACACGTTTGCGTCGCAGTGGGCGGATCGCGCGCGCCGACGGGGCCGCCCGCCGGCCTCGATTTTCGGTTAACCATGCCGTTAACCCGGATTTGACCTGAGCCGACGCCCCGGCAGCCGGCTTCCCCTATGAGCGCGAGCATGCCCGCCTTCACTTCGATCGAGAAAATCGCCGACTGGGCCGGACGCCACCCGCTCGTCGTCGGCGCGTTGGGCACGCTGATGTCGCTCGCGGCGCTCGGGATCAGCGCGGCGACGCTGTGGGCCGCGCGCATCGAAGTCATCGAGCATGCGCACGAGACGTCGCGCAACGTCGCGGCCGTGCTCGCGAGCCAGATCGCGCGGACGGTCGAAACGTCGAACAACGCGCTGGTCGCGCTGGCTGCCGACCTTGGCAAGCAGGCCGTACAGCGCATGGACACCGGGTTGCGGCACGATCTGCTGTTCGAGCGCACCGCGGCCCAGTACCTCACCGGCATGGGCGTGACCGACCGGCGCGGCCAGTTGATCGACGGATGCTGCGGCACGACCCATCGCTGGGACTTCAGCGATCGCGACTACTTCAAGGTTCATCGCGACGCGGACAACGTCGGGCTCTACGTGTCCCAGCCTTATCGAGCACGCTCGCGCGGCGGCAAGGAGTCGATCGCGCTGTCGCGGCGCATCGAGCGGCCGGATCATGCGTTCAACGGGATCGTGGTCGTCGCGATCGATCTCGCTTACTTCGAGCAGCTCCTGTCCCGGCTCGACGTCGGCCCGAACGGCGTCAGCGCGATCGTGCGCGCGGACGGCACGGTCCTCGCGAGAAACCCGTCGTTGAACGACGGCCAGATGAACCTCCTGCGTCGCTCGAAATCGTTCAAGCGGATGGTGAACAGCGAATCGGGCTTCTATCCCGCCCGTTCGAGCATCGACGGCGTCGTGCGCCTGTATACGTACCAGCGGATACCGGGCACGCCGCTGATCGCGGTCGTCGCGCCGGCGGAGCGCGACGTGCTGGCGGGCATTACACGCCTGTCGTGGACGGTCGGCGTGTCGGCCATCGCGATCAGCACACTGTTCTGCGCGGTGGTCTGGCTGCTGGCGTTCGCATTGCGCGACAACCTGCGCAAGCAGACGCTGCTGACCGATCTCACGCGAACCGATCCGCTCACGGGCCTGCACAATCGCCGCGCACTCGATACCGCGCTGGCCGACGAATGGGAGCGGCTGCAACGGGGCGGCGACGGCAGTCTCTCGCTGCTGTTCATCGACGCCGATCACTTCAAGCAGTACAACGACCGGCATGGGCACGCAGTGGGCGACACCGCGCTGCGCTTTCTCGCCGAATGCATTCGCGCGCATACGCGGCGGCGCGGCGACCTCGCCGCGCGCTACGGCGGCGAGGAATTCGTCGCGGTATTACCCGATACGGACGAAACCGGCGCCGCGCAGGTCGCGGAGGCGATTCGCCGCGAAGTCGAAGGCAACGCGCTCGACGGGTTCACCAAAACCGTGCCGCCCTTTACCGTCAGCATCGGCTGCGCGACCGGCCATCGCGCACGCCCCACCACCGTGCACGCGCTGTCGCATCAGGCGGACATGGCGCTCTATCGCGCGAAGCGCGAAGGCAGAAACCGCGTGTGTCGTGCGGAACCGGAGCCGTTCACCCGCTCGGCGTGACGCACGCCGGGCGTCGTCTGAAATTTTTTTTGACGGCGGGTCACTCGCAAACGATTGCCGCGCGCAGCGTTCCTAAACTGTTCATCCAGGGTTCCGATAATCAGGAAATCTATTTAATAACACCCCTGGATTCTTCCTATGAATGATCGACGGTTAACGGTTCGCATGAAGCTGATCATGGCTTTCGGACTTCTTACGTGCACGGTCGTGCTCGTCTCGCTCGTCGGTATCGTGTCGCTCGGCAACGCGAACGCGGCATTCGACGACTATGTCAACGGCATCAACGCCCGCGCGACCCTGGCGGACAAGGTTCTCGCCGCGGTCGACCGGCGCGCGATCGCCGCCCGCAACCAGGTCCTGGCGTCCGGGCCACGCGATGCGGACATCGAGAAGGAAGCCGCACTGCAGGCCGACCGCGAAGTCGGCGCGCTGCTGGGTGAATTGACGAATGCGGTCCGCGTCGGCAGCGGCGCGACCGACAAGGCCCGCGAACTGGTTCGGCAAATCGGGGCGATCGAGGCGCAGTACGGCCCCGTCGCGCGCGCCATCGTCGAAGCGGCGGCGAACAACCGGCGCGATCAGGCGATCACGATGATCAACGAACAGTGCCGACCGCTGCTGGCCCGGCTCGTCGCGGCCACCGACGCGTATGCGACGTTCTCGCGCACGATGGCCGCCCAACGGGTGAGGGAATCGGATGACCGCTATACGTCGCGACGACTGATGCTGATCGCGATCTGCATCGCCGCCGCGGCCGCGGCCGCGATCTCGGGCCTCTTCATCACCCACGGCCTGCTGCGCGCGCTGGGCACGGAGCCTGCCGCGCTCAGCGATATCGCCCGCCATATCGCCGCCGGCGATCTCGGCGCCGAATCCGCGACCGGCGCCGCGCCGGCCGGCAGCGTGCTGGCCTCCATGCGCGACATGCAGGCGAACCTGATCCGGCTGATCTCGGAAGTCCGTACCGCCTCGGGCAACGTCGCGACGGGGGCAGGCGAAATCGCGTCCGGCAACCAGGACCTTTCGTCCCGCACGGAACAGCAGGCCGCGTCGCTGCAGGAAACCGCGTCGAGCATGGAGCAACTGACGTCCACCGTGCGCCTGAACGCCGACAACGCGCAGCAGGCGAGCGGCCTGGCCGACAACGCATCGGAGGTCGCGCAGCGCGGCAGCTCGGCCGTCGGCCTGATGGTCGACACGATGACGGACATCAGCGCGAGTTCCGCCAAGATCGCCGAGATCACCGGGATCATCGAAGGGATCGCGTTCCAGACCAACATTCTCGCGCTCAACGCGGCCGTGGAGGCCGCGCGCGCCGGCGAACAAGGCCGCGGCTTCGCGGTGGTGGCCAGCGAAGTCAGAAGTCTTGCGCAGCGTTCGTCGAGCGCCGCGAAGGAAATTCGCGAACTGATCTCGCAATCGGTCCGGAAAATCCAGGACGGCTCGCAGATCGCGAACAACGCGGGCGAGACGATGAGCCAGGTCACGCACGCGATCTCGCGCGTGACCGACATCATGGGCGAGATCGCCGCGGCGTCGAGCGAGCAGAGCCGCGGCATCGAGCAGGTCAATCTGGCCATTACGCAAATGGACGAGGTCACGCAGCAGAATGCGGCGCTCGTCGAGCAGGCGGCCGCCGCGTCGAAGTCGCTCGAGGAACAGGGGCTGCGGCTTGCCGAGGCCGTCTCGCTGTTCCGGCTGGAGACGCGCACGGCGAGCGCGTAGGCCCGCGCCCGCCGCCCCGTATCGGTGACGGACGACGCATGGATTCCGGCGTCCGTCATGTTCAGCATAGGAAATTAACCAAATAGTGGGAATTTCCGCCCGCTGCGTACGACACGAAACAATTCCGTAACGACCGCGTAACGATCGCTCACCACAATCCTCCATCTTCTACCATCAGGATGGAGTCTTGCATGTTTGCGTCACGAAGCCGTTTCCCGCTGCACGTCGCGGCATTGTCGAGTGCGATCGTACTGGCTGCCTGCGGCGGCGGCGACGACGTCGCGTCGACCGGCACGATCGCCGCGGCCGTTCCGGCGCCGCCCGCCGACCCCGGCTTCGTCGACAGCGCGCCGATCCCGAGCGCGCCGGCTTTCGTCGACAACGTCGCGACCAACCAGCGCGGCGACGCGCGCTATGCGACGCTGTCGACCAACGCCGCGGTGCGCGTGCTGAGCCGCTTCCTCGATCTCTGGCAACCGGCGACGATGCTGGTCGACGCGGGCGTGAGCGCGCCGGCGAACGGCGCGTTCCCCGCCATCTCGCCATCGCCCTGCTCCGGGCTGCCGAACAGCGGCGTGCCGTGCGGCACGATCCTGAACGACGCGGTGCTGTCGGCCAACGTGCAGTACGTGATCAACGCGACGACCGCCCGTACGCCGCAACAGGCCGACGCCGCGTACTACGACGACCGGCGCGGCAAGGGATACAGCGTGACCGACGGCATGGGCCCGCTCACCGCCGCGTGGCGCACCGCCGCCCAGCAGACGACCAGCATCACCAGCGTGCCCGCCGATGCGACGACCGTGCTGTACAACGACGCCGGCAACAATGTCGGCGTCGGCAGCAGCAGCGGCAACGCCAGCTTCGGGAAGGTCGTCGACCTGCTCAACGAAATGGGCAACAACGCGTCGACCGAACCGTCGAAGCGCTTCTTCAAATACGCGCGCCCGTACCGCTGGAGCACGAGCGTGGTCGTCGCGCCGACGCTCGTGCCGGCCGAAAGCGCGACGCCCGCGACCGACGGCGGCTTCATCAGCGGCCACACGGCCGAAGCGATGCGCGATGCGACGACGATGGCGTGGCTCGTGCCGGAACGCTTCCAGGAGATGATCAGCCGCGGCCTCGAGCTCGGCGAGAACCGGATCCTCGCCGGCATGCATTCGCCGCTCGACGTGATCGGCGGGCGCATGCTCGCGCTGGCCGTCAGCGCGGCGAACCTGACCGCGTACGCCGGCGACGCGCAGGCTGCCTACACGCAAGCCCATCAGACGCTGCAACAACTGACGGGAACGAGCGCCGCGACGTTCTCCGCATTCGCGCGTTCGGGCACGACGGCCACCGACCGCTTCGCCGACTACGCGGCGAACAAGGCCGCGTTCCTGCGCCGCATGACGTTCGGCTTCGGTGCGATCGAATCGACGAACGCGCCGCCGGTCGTGCCGAAGGGCGCGGAGATCCTGCTGCAGACGCGCTTCCCGTACCTGAGCCCCGACCAGCGGCGCGTCGTGCTGAAGACGACCGAGCTGCCGTCCGGCTATCCGGTGATGGACGACGCGGAAGGCTGGGGCCGCCTGAACCTGTTCGCGGCGGCCGACGGTTACGGTGCGTTCAACGGCAACGTGATCGTATCGATGGATGCGTCGCAGGGCGGGCTCAATGCCGCCGACGTATGGCGCAACGACGTTTCAGGCGCAGGCAAGTTGACGCTGCAGGGCAGCGGCACGCTGACGCTGGCGGGCAACAACGGTTACACGGGCGGCACGCAGGTGAGCGGCGGCACGCTGGCGGCCGCGTCGGCGACGGCTTTCGGCAAGGGCGACGTGTACGTCGGCCCGGGCGGCAGCGTGCGGATCGCGGCCGCCGCGCCGGTGACGGTCGCCACCCGCTACACGCAGCTCGACAACACGACGCTCGAACTCGACATCGACGGCAACGGCGGCGGACGTCTGCGCGTGGGCGGGCCGCTCACCATCGCGGGCGGCACGCTGCACGTGAAATTCGTGAACGGCTACGCGCCGAAGGCCGGCGACACCATCGCGCTGATCGACGGCGCGGCGGCCGCCGCGAAGTTCGCGACGGTGACGGTCGACGGGTTCAAGGCCACGCCGGTCTACACCGCGGCGGGCGTGTCGATTACGCTGTCGGCGGCGTAACCGGCATCGAAGACCGATCCTGCAACGGCGCCGCTCACGGGCGGCTTCGGCTTGCGCTACGCGAACCGACCGGAGGCTGCCATGCCCGCGCCGTCCGGGCGAGGTCGTGTAGCGAACCGCCGTTGCAGCTCGATGATCGTCGGCAGGTTGAAATCGTGGACGTCCGGCGCGGCGCCGCCCTGCCGCCGGCTGACCTCGGCACACAGTTCCAGCGCACGCGCGCGCGTCTCGGCGAGCAACCGCAGCGCCTCGCCCAGCAACCCCTTCTCGAGTTCCGACAGTGAGCCGTCGTGACCGGTTTCGTCGATCGTCGGCTCGCTCATGCTGGTTTCCATCGCGACTTCTCCTTCGCTGTGCGAGGGCGCACCGTCGCACGTTGCGTCACATGACCGCGCCGCGCAGCCACGGCACGAACTCGCGTTCGCCGATGCCGTTGTCCTCGCTGCGCGATCGTCGTCCGGACGCGACGTCGAGCATCAGCCGGAACAGCCGCGCGCCCGCTTCGTCGACCGTGAGCGAACCGGCGACGATCCCGCCGCTGTCGAAATCCATGTCCGATTGCATTCGCTCGAACAGGCCGCTCGTCGTCGCGATCTTGATCGTCGGCACCGGCTTCGAGCCGAACACCGAACCGCGGCCCGTCGTGAAGCACACGAGATTGGCGCCGCCGGCGATCTGCCCGGTGGCCGACACCGGGTCGTAACCGGGCGTATCCATGAACACGAGCCCCGCTTGCCGCACCGGCTCCGCATAATCGTAGACGGCGCGAAGCGGCGAGCGGCCGCCCTTCGACACCGCGCCGAGCGACTTCTCGAGAATCGTCGTGATGCCGCCGGCGAGATTGCCGGGCGACGGGTTGTTGTTCATTTCGCCGCCGTTGTCGGCGACGTAGCGCTCCCACCATTGCAACCTGCCAAGCAGACGCTCGGCCACGTCGCGCGACGCCGCCCGCGCGATCAGCAGATGCTCGGCGCCGTAGATCTCGGGCGTCTCCGACAGAATCGCGGTGCCGCCGTTGCGAACCAGCAGGTCGACGGCCGCGCCGAGCGCCGGGTTCGCCGTGATGCCCGAGTAGCCGTCGGAGCCGCCGCATTGCAGGCCGACGGTCAACCGCGATGCCGGCACGGTGCTGCGCCGCGCGCCGTCGGCCGCCTCCACCAACTCCCGCACGATCGACACGCCGCGGGCCACGGTGTCGCGCACGCCGCCCTCGTCCTGGATCACCAGCGTGCGCACCGTGCCGGGCGCCGCCGCGTCGAGCCGTTGCGCGAGCGCCCCCACCTGGTTGACCTCGCACCCGAGCCCGACGAGCAGCACGCCGGCGAAATTCGGGTTGCGCGCATAGCCGACGAGCGTGCGACGCAGCAGTTCGATGCCGTCCCCCGTCGCCGACATGCCGCAGCCGCTCTGATGGGTGATCGCGACGACGCCGTCGACATGGCCGAATGCATCGAGCGCGCCGTGCCGGTATGCATCGGCGATCGCATGACAGACACTCGCCGAACAGTTGACGCTCGCGATCACGCCGACGTAGTTGCGGGTGCCCACGTTGCCGTCGGGCCGCACGAATCCGTCGAAGGTGTCGCGGCGATCCGCGGGAACGTCGTGCGCGTCGCCGGCAGGCCCGTCATCGTGCGCATGCCGCTCGGGCATCCCGACGTTGTGCACGTGCACGTGCTCGCCGGCGGCGATGTCGCGCAGCGCGACGCCGATCGGCTGCCCGCATTTGACGATCGCGTCGCCGCGCGCGATCGGCGCGGTGGCGACCTTGTGGCCGGCCGGCACCGCGTCCGCCAGCCGCAACGGTGCGCCGCGCACGTCGATCGGCACGTCCGGCGCCAGCGCGTCGAGTGCGACGGCGACGTTGTCGTCGCCGTGAAGGATCACGATTGCCGGTGGCTTCACGATGCATCTCTCCCTGTCGTTGCGATGCTGGCCGCCGGAGCGCCGGCCGCCGGTTCATGGCGGGCGACGAGTTGCCGCAAGCGCGGTTGTCCGGCCGACAGCGCCAGCGAATCCGCGAGCGCGAGCAACGGCTCGATCCGCCGCGCCACCTTCTCGCGATGATTGACGGCGATATCGGCGATGCGATGCGCGAGAAACGGATTGAGAAAACGCTCGCGCACGCTGTCGACGTAGCGTTCGGCCGTTTCGCGCAAGCCCAGCGCCACGAATACCGGTGCGACTTCATCGCGCCACACGGCCTCGAGACCGTCGCGTAGCCGCGCATCGTTCATCGCGTCCAGTACCGTCTCCGACGCGTCGCGCCCCGCCTCGAGCCACTGCTGCGCGAGCCAGCTGTGCCCGAGATTGAGGAAGAACAGCTTCAGGCGCTCGTGGCTGCACAAATCGTCGGTGACGACGATCTGCGCGTGCCGGCACGGCAGCGCCATGCCGGCACGCCGTTCGATCGCCCACAGCGCGTACGGCTCCGCGACCGCGCCGACCGGATGAAGCGGCTCGGACACGATGCGGTCGACGAGCGAGTTGACCCACACGCAGCGGTTGCACAGATAGTCGGCGAACGCGTCGGGCAGCCGCCACGCGCGCGCGAGGCCGATTACGATGTCGCGCAGCGTGTCGCCGTTGTTCGTCACGAGTTCGCACGGCAGGATGGAGACGCCGTCATCGGGCCGCGCCTGCCAGCGCGCATGCAGCAGCGTCAGCAGCTTCGCCGGAAAACCGCGCGGCGCGTGCTCCGACCGGGCCAGCAGGTCCGCGGCGTCGCGCGGATCGGCACGATAGCCTGCGTCGCCGGTATTCGACACGATCACGCGCACCGTCTCGATCGCGGCACGGCGGATCTCCGCCCAGTCGCGCTCGGCATCCCACGCGCGATGCACGGCGTGGCACTCGACGATTTCGTCGACGACACCGCCGTGCTCGCGCCCGCGAATCCGCACCGGATAGCGACCGGTGGCGCGCAGCGCGTCGATTCTCGCGCGGCTCGCCGGATTGCCGGTCGTCTGCACGATGCCGATGCCGCCCGTCGCGTTGCCGTCGTCCAGCGCCTGGGAGACGAACAGGTCGACGTGCGCCAGCAGGAAGCGGCTCGTGCCGAACTGCAGGATCGGCGGCGTCATCGCGTGCGCTCCGCGTGCCGGATTCGATCGCTCAGCATTCGACGAGCGCCTTCACGACGGTCTGCCCCGCTTCCAGCAGCCGCGGAAGCGCGTCCGGCACGTCCTCGAGCCGCATCCGGTGCGTGTTCAGCGCGCGGTCGGGAATGCGCCCGGCACGCATCGCATCGAGCACCGTCGCGAAATCCTCGGCCGTCGCATTGCGGCTCGCGAGCAGCGTGGTCTCCCGCTTGTGGAATTCGGGATCCGAAAACGCGACGTGCCCGCGCACGATCGAGATCAACGTGTATTTGCCGCCGTGCGCGACGAACTCGAAGCCGCGATTCATCGCATCGAGGTTGCCCGTCGCGTCGAACACCGCATCGAAATACTCGCCGTTCGTCAATTCCGCGAGACGCGCCGTATCGTCCGCGCCCACCTCCACCGTCGCGTCGACGGCCAGATGCTGCCGGCAGAACGCCAGTCGATCCGCCCGCGTGTCGAGGCACGTGACGTCGGCGCCGCGCAGTTTCGCGAAGATCATCGCGGCCATGCCGATCGGCCCGGCGCCGACGACCAGCGCCCGCTGCCCGGCGCGAACGTCCGCGCGGCGCACCGCATGCGCGCCGATCGCGAGGAATTCCAGCATCGCCGCCTGATCGAGCGAAATGCCGTCGGCCTTGTGCACGAACTGCGCGGGTACGCTCAGGTATTCGGCCAGCGCACCGTCGCGATGCACGCCGAGCACCTTGATGTTCACGCAGCAGTTCGTGTTGCCGTGACGGCATGCGACGCAGTGTCCGCACGACAGATATGGCATCACGTACACCGCGTCGCCGGCGCCGAGCCCCGACGCCGGTTCCGCCTCGACGACGACCGCGGAAAGCTCGTGGCCCATCACGCGCGGATATTCGAGGTAAGGCTGGTTGCCGGTGAAGATGTGCAGGTCGGTGCCGCAGATGCCGACCCGTTGCACGCGCAACAGCACTTCGCCGCTGCCGCGCACGGGCAGTTCGCGCTGCTGCACGCGCAGCACGCCGGGGGATTCGCAAATCACGCTGAGCATGTCGGGTTCCTTTCGTTCGGGTTCATTCGTCGTGGCGTGCGGTGTCGATCCGGTAGAAGCGGCATGCATTGCCGCCGAAGACGCCGTCCAGCGCCGCGGCGCCGAGCCACCGCGCGCAATCGTCCTCGCACGCGGCCAGCCAGTCGCCGTAGCCGCCGCACGCCGACGCCAGCCGCAGCACCGGCCAGTCGCTGCCCCACATCAGGCGCGTCGGCCCGAACAGGTCGGCCAGTGCGTGGACATACGGCCGCGTGCGCGCCCGCACCACGTCCGGGCCGGCAGACGGGCCGGCCTCCGTCCAGAGGCCGGACAGCTTGCAATGAAGATTCGGCAGGCTCGCGAGCCGGCGCATCGCCGACAGCCACGGCTGCAATTCGCCGCGCTCGATGAACGGCTTCGCACCGTGATCGATCACGATCGGCAGATCGGGATGGCGTCGCGCGAACGCGTGCAGCGCATCGAGATGGCGCGGCATCACCAGCGCATCGAAACGCAGCGCGTGCTCGAGCATCGCGGCGACCGCGCAATCCAGCCGCGAATCGTCGATCCATGCGTCGTCGGGCAGATCCTGCAGCATCGGGCGCACGCCGCGCGCCTTCGGCGCGGCCGCAAATGCCGCGATCCGTGCCGCTGCGTCGTCGGCCTTCAGGTCGACCCAGCCGACCACGGCGCCGACCGTCGGGGTGTCGGCCGCGAGATCGAGCAGAAAGCGCGTGTCGGCTTCGCTCGGCAGCGATTGCACGAGCACGGTGGTGTCGATACGCGCGGCGTCGAGCAGCGGCGCCAGGTCGGCGGGGCCGAAATCCCGGTGAATCGCGTCGAGCTCGGCCGGCGGCCAGCAGCCGGCCCGCGCGCCGATTCGCCAGTAGTGCTGATGGGCATCGATGCGCACGGTCATGCACGTGCTCCCGGAACCGGCGCGCGCGCGTCGATCAAGCCTTGGTCGCGCAACGCAGCCCACAGTTCGGCCGGCGCGGGGCGCTCGAGCCATTCGATGTTCTGCTTCAACTGCGCCACGCTGCGCGCGCCGATCACGCACGACACGACGGCCGGATGGCCGAACGGAAACTGCAAGGCGGCGGCGGGAAGCGGCACGTCGAAGCGCCTGCACAGTGCGCCCAGGCGCGTCGCCTTGTCGATCACGTCGGCGCTCGCGTCCGCATAGTTGAACTTGCCGTTGCCGGCGAGCACGCCGGAATTGAACACGCCGCCGATCACGATCGCCGTCCCGTCACGGGCGCACGCGTCGAGCAGCGGTTCGAGCGCCGTCTGTTCGAGCAGCGTGTAGCGGCCGGCCAGCAGCACGGCGTCGAGCGCCGCTTCGTTCAGCGCGTCGGCCGCGACTTCCCACTCGTTCACGCCAAGACCGAACGCGCCGATCTCGCCGCCCGAGCGCAGCGCCTCCAGCGCGCGAAACCCGCCGCCGCGGGTCAACTGTTCCCAGTAGTGCGCATGACGATCGCCATGCGTCATCGCACCGATGTCGTGCACGTACAGCATGTCGATCCGCGCGAGCCCGAGCCGTTGCCGGCTGTCCTCGTACGAGCGCAGGATGCCGTCGTAGCTGTAGTCGTAGACGGGCCGGAACGGCAGCGGCTCGGCCCAGCCGTCGTCGCCCGGCCGCACGCTCGGGTCGGCGCGCATCAGCCGCCCGACCTTCGTGCTGAGCGTGAAGGCGCCGCGCTCGCGCGGGGCGAGCCCCGCGCCCACGCGCCGCTCGGACAGGGTGTAGCCGTAATACGGCGCGGTGTCGAAATAGCGCAGGCCGGCCGCCCACGCGGCGTCGACGAGCGCGGCCGCGTCGGCCGCCGACATCGGCCGATACAGGCCGCCGAGCTGCGAGCAGCCGAGACCGAGCGCGGACACCATCAGTCCGCTGCGCGGCAAGGTGCGCGTATCGTTCGCGTTCATGCGTGACGACTCGATGCGGGAAAGCGGCACGGGCGATCAGTACAGGACATTCTTTGCCGCCTGCGAATCGAGGTTCTGCTTGTCGACCATCACGACGCCGGTATCGATCAGCTTCGGCGCGGGCTTGCGCTCGATCACGTCGAGCGCCGTGCGCACGCCCTGGTTCCCCATCTGCCACGAACCCTGCACGGCGATCGCCTGCACGGTGCCGTCGCGCACGAAGCCCTGCAGGTCCTCGTTGCCGTCGAAGCCGATCGCCACGACCTTGCCCGCCTTGCCCGACTGCTTCAGCGCGCGGCCCATGCCGACCGCGGTCGGCTCGTTCGCGCCGAAGATGCCCTTCAGGTCGGGGTTCGCCGACAGCACGTCGGTCGTCTGGTTCAGCGCGGTCGCCATTTGCGATTGCGAGTAGTACGGGCCGACGATCTGCAGCTTCGAATGGCTCTCGATGTACTTGCGGAACCCGCCGACGCGGCTGACCTCGGACCCCGCGCCCGGCACGTACGACATGATCGCGATCTTGCCGGACTGCCCGACGCGATCGATCAGCGCCTTCGCGCACAACGCGCCGGCCTTCTCGTTGTCGGTCGACAGGAACGCCTGGTAGTACGGCTTGCCGGCATCCGAGATGGCCGAGTCGATCAGCACGACGGGAATGTGCGCTTCCCACGCCTTCTTGATCGCGGGCACGAGCGCATCGGGATCGGACGGCGCGAGCACGATGCCCGCCACATGACGCGTGACCGCGTTGTCGACCATGTTGACCTGCCCGCTGATGTCGGACTCGGCCGCCGGCCCCTGGAACGTCATCGTGTAGCCCTTGGCGCCGTCGAGCGCCGCCTTCGCGCCTTTCTGCACGTTCTGCCAGTAGTTCGAATTGACCGTCTTGACGATCACGGCGATCTCGCCGCCCGCCGCATACGCGCCGCTGTTGCACGCCGCCGCGAACACGCACGCCGATGCCGCCAGCAGGATGGATTTGTTCATGTCTCGCTCCGCTTCTCGTTGGTAGGGACTGCTTGCCGCCGGTCAGGGCCGGCGATTGCGCAACTGGTCGATCCACACCGTGCCCAGGATCACGACGCCGATGATGATCTGCTGGATGAAGCTCGACACGCCGTTCATGTTCAGGCCGTTGCGCAGCACGCCGATCACGAACGCGCCGATCGCCGTGCCGGAAATCGTGCCGACGCCGCCCATCAGCGACGTGCCGCCGATGACCGAGCTGGCGATGGCGTCGAGTTCGTACATCACGCCCTCGTTCGGCTGCCCGGTGACGAGCCGCGACATCAGCACGCAGCCGGTCACGCCCGCGAGCGCGCCGGACAGCACGTAGGTGAACAGCTTCACGCCCTGCACGTTCACGCCCGACAGCCGCGCGGCTTCCGCGTTCGATCCGACCGCGTAGATATGACGGCCGAGCGACGTTCTCGACAGCAGCACGGACACCACGACGAACAGCACGACCATGATCACGACCGGATACGGGATGCCGGGAAACGTCGTGTCGGGGAAGCCGTCCGCGCCGATGCGCGAGATCCGCAGCAGCGCGCCGTTGCCGAGCGCGCCGAACGCGTCGCCGAGATCCGAGACGGGCCGCGCGCCCGTGATCTGCAGCGCGATGCCGCGCGCGACGAGCATCATGCCGAGCGTCGCGATGAACGGCGGCAGGCCCATGCGCGTCACGCAGATGCCGTTGACGAGCCCGCATAGCGCACCGACCAGGATGCCGGCCGCCATCGCGGCAGGCACCGGCACGCCGGCCTTGACGAGCAGCGCCGCGCACACGCCGGCCAGCGCGAGCACCGAGCCGACCGACAGGTCGATGCCGCCCGTGATGATCACGCAGGTGGCGGCCACGCCCAGATAGGCGATGGACGTGACCTGCAGGCCGACGGTCATCAGGTTGTCGACCGAGAAGAACGCCGCGCTCGATATCGAGAACGCGAACACGAGCACGACGAGGCTGCCGAGCGCCGCGAACTTCTGGATCAGGTCGCGCCGCCGCTGTCGCGCCGCCCGCTCGTCGGCCTGGCTTCGATCGGATGTCATTTCAAGCATGGGAACGTCCCGACGCGTAGTGCATGATCTCCTCCTGACTGGTGTGTTTCGTGTCGAGCAATGCGGTCATTCGACCTTCGTGAAAGACGGCGATCCGGTCGGTCATGCCGAGCAGTTCGGGCAATTCCGAGCTGATCAGCACGACGCCGACGCCGTCGGCGGCGAGCCGGTCCATCAGCCCGTAGATCGCGAATTTCGCACCGACGTCGATGCCGCGCGTCGGCTCGTCGAAGAACAGGATCTTCGAGCCGCGGTACAGCCATTTGCCGATGACGACCTTCTGCTGGTTGCCGCCGGACAGGTTGCGCACGCGCTGGTGCACGGACGGCGTGCGAATCGCGAGGTCCTGCACGTAGCGACGCGCCACGTCGAGCTCGTCGTCGAAGCGCAGGAATCCGAAGCGCGACGCGATGCCGCGCACGTTCGCGAGCGTGAGGTTCGCCGCGACGGGCATCGACAGCGCGAGCCCCTCCTTCTTGCGGTCCTCCGACAGATACGCGATGCCGTGCCGGATCGCCTCGCGCGGCGAGCGGATCGTCACGGGCCGGCCGTGCAGCGCGATCGTGCCGCCGTCCGGGCGATCCGCGCCGAAGATCGCGCGGGCGATCTCGGTGCGTCCGGCACCCATCAATCCCGCGAAACCCAGGATCTCGCCGCGGCGCAGCGCGAACGACACCGGCCCGAACACGCCGTCGCGGCGCAGGTCCCGCACGTCGAGCAGCACGTCGTCCGTCGGCACCGAGTGCCGCGACGGATACGCATCGTCGAGCGTGCGTCCGACCATGCGCGCGACGATGTCGTCGATGCTGACGTCGGCGAAATCGTCCGTCGAGATGTGGCGTCCGTCGCGCAGCACCGTCACGCGATCGACGATCTGCGCCATTTCGTCGAGCCGGTGCGAGATATACAGAATCGCCACGCCGTCGGCGCGCAGTTCCTCGATGATGCGAAAGAGCTGCACCGTTTCCGCTTCCGTCAACGACGACGTGGGTTCGTCCATGATCAGCACGCGCGCATCGAGCGACAGCGCCTTCGCGATCTCGACCATCTGCTGCTGCGCGATGGACAGCACGCCGACCTTCGTGGTCGGCGCGACGTTCAGGCCGATTCGCGCGATGCAGCGCGCCGCATCCGCATTCATGCGTTTCGCGTCGACGAACGGCCCGCGCCGCGGCTCGCGTGCGAGGAACAGGTTCTCCGCCACGCTCAGGTGCGGGACGAGATTGAGCTCCTGGTGAATGATCGCGATGCCGGCCGCCTGCGCTTCGGAGGCCGAACGAAACCGCACCGGCGCGCCGCGATAGTGAACGACGCCCTCGTCGGGCAGGTACTGGCCGCTGATGATCTTCATCAGCGTGGATTTGCCCGCGCCGTTTTCGCCGCACACCGCATGCACCTCGCCGCGGCGCAAGTCGAGGCGAATGCCGTCGAGCGCGACGACGCCCGGGAAACGCTTGCGAATCCCTTCCAGGCGCAGGATCTCCCGGTCCGCTTCGTCCTGTGCGGCCTGACCGGGCAGATTGCGAGGCATTGCCATTGCGTCTCCTTGAGGCGGATCGACCTCGGCTTCGCCTGGTCAGTCCAATTTGGATGAATTACAGCAATCAAACCCGTTTTGGTCAAGCCAATTTATCTATTTCAATCTGATCTTACCAATAGTAAAAACCCGGACACCCGGCTGAATGAGCCGCTGCATGGGGCAATGAGGCAGACGTGATAGACTCCGCGACACGCGCTTGCGCCGAAAGCGCATTGACCTCAATCGATCGGATGAAATCGACAGAACCCAAGCGGCTTTACCAATCGGTCGCGGCCCAGATCGTCGCGTTGATTCGCCAGGGCGAATTCGCGATCGGCGAGCGGCTGCCGCCAGAGCGCGAGCTGGCGCTGACGCTCGGCGTATCGCGCCCGTCGCTTCGCGAGGCGCTGATCGCGCTGGAAATCGGCGGCCAGATCGAAATCCGGATGGGCTCCGGCGTCTATGTCCGCGACACGGCGGCCGACGCTGTCGGCCCGATGGCCACGCTCGGCGACAGTCCGTCGGAATTGATGCAGGCCCGCGCGGCCGTCGAAGGCAGCGTGGCCGCGCTGGCCGCCGCACGGATGACGGCCGCGATGCTCGAACGCCTGCGCCGCACGGTTCAGCGCATGAAGCGGCTCGCGGAGGCCGGCAAGTCGCCCGTCGAGGCCGACCGGCAATTCCACATGCTGATCGCGGAAGCCGCCGGCAATTCGGTGCTCACCCGCTTCGTCGGCGAGCTGTTCGACAGCCGCCACGACCCGATCGCGGCCGCCATGCGCGGCCACGCGGAAAATCCGCAGACGTGGACCGCCGCCGTGCGTGAGCACGAGGACGTGCTGCTCGCGCTGCAGGCCGGCGATCCGATCGCGGCCCAGACGGCCATTCGCGCGCATCTTCGCGCGTCCGAAGCGCGGTGGATCGAGGGCGGGCTGAAAGCCGAGCCGGATTAGCCGCGCGCGTGCGCCGGCACGCGTGTCGTCGCACACCCCAACCCACCGACTCCCCGCCTCGACGCGCTGGAAGTCGCGTTTCCGCACGCGCGACGACTGCCGTCGCGCCGCCCGTGACGGTGCACATCACCCCATCTCAAAATTACGATTGCAAATGCCTCTCATTTGCATTAAATTGCCGCGCGAATGTACTGTTTGGAACACAGATGTCGGCGCGAGGCCGCCCGCCGTGCCCGAACGCGAACAACACAAAGAGGAGGGGTATGAGCAGGAGGAACTGGGCGGCCGCACCGATGGCCATCGTCGTCGGCACGGCCGGCATGGGCGCCGCCGACGCGCAGGAAACGGCGCTGCCGACCATCGAGGTGTCCGCGCAACGCGCGACGGCGCCGTTCCGCACGCGCGAATCGACGAGCGCGACGCGCAGCGAGGCGGACGTGATGGAAATTCCGTTCGCGGTCAGCAGCGTCGATACGAAGCTGATCCAGACCGTGGCCGCGACGCGCGGCGACGATCTTTACGACTGGGTCGCGGGCGTCTCGCGCCAGAACAACTTCGGCGGCCTGTGGGACAACTACGCGGTGCGCGGTTTCGCCGGCGACGGCAACACGTCCGGCACCGACTACCTGGTCAACGGCTTTTCGTGGAATCGCGGCATGAGCGTGCCGCGCGACACCGTGAACCTCGAGCGCATGGAAGTGCTCAAGGGGCCGGCGTCCGCGCTGTATGGCCGCGGCGATCCGGGCGGGATCATCAGCTATACGACGAAGCAGCCGCAGTTCACCCGCGCGAACACCCTCGGCGTGTCGGCCGGCAGCTACGGCGCATTGCGCCAGACGCTCGATTCGACCGGCCCCGTCACGAAATCGCTCGCATACCGCTTCGTCGCGATGAACGAGAACAACGGCAGCTTTCGCGACACGGTGTCGAGCAAACGCTACCTGTTCTCGCCGTCGTTCACCTGGGACATCGGCGCGGACACGACGGTGCACTACGAATTCGAGAGTGCGCGTCAGCGCGCGCCGCTCGATCGCGGCGTGCTGGCGGTCAACGGCCAGCTCGGCGTGATCCCCGCGTCGCGTTTTCTCGGCGAGCCGCGCGACGGCGACTATGACGTGCGCAACACGGGCCACCAGTTCACGCTCGAGCATCGCATCGATTCGGCCTGGTCGATCAACGCAGGCGTCGCGCAACGCAACACCGACCTGTCCGGGCGCTCGTCCGAGGCGTTCGCGCTGCAGCCGGACGGCCGCACGCTGTGGCGGCGCTACCGGCAAGTCGCGTTTCACTCGAACGACCTGCAAGGCCGCCTCGAGACGACCGGCGCGTTCCGCACGGGCGGCATCGGCCATACGCTCGTGATGGGCGTCGACGCGTACCGCTTCAACTACGACCAGTTCGTCACGCGCTCCACGCCGAGCGCCGCGGCGCCGTACGCAATCGACATCTTCGATCCGGTCTACGGCCAGCCCGCGCCCACGCCGCGCACCGCGACCAACCTGCTCGAGCGCGACGACGGTCAAGGCGTCTACGCGCAGGACACGCTCGCGTTCGGGCCGCACTGGAAAATCCTCGCCGGCCTGCGCTGGGATCGCTTCCACCAGTCGATCGACAACCGCCTGAAGGGCGTGACGACGAGCCAGTTGCAGACCGCGCTGAGCCCGCGTCTCGGCGTCGTGTATGAAATGAGCCCGGCGTGGTCGCTGTATGCGAACACCGCGTATTCGTTCCGGCCGAACAACGGCGCCGACGTCGGCGGCCGCGCGTTCGATCCCGAAAAGGGCCGCGGCTACGAAGCCGGCGCGAAATGGGCGGGCGCGCGCTCGCTCACGACCGTCGCGGCGTTCTACGTCACCAAGCGCAACGTGCTCACCGCCGATCCGGCGAATGCCGGCTTCTCGCGCGCGGCCGGCGAAGTACGCAGCCGCGGCATCGAATTCGAATGGAGCGGCGACCTCGGTCACGGCTTGCGCGGCATCGCCAATCTCGCGTACGTCGACGCGGAGGTCACGCGCGACACCGTGCTGGCGCCCGGTTCGCGCCTCGTCGACGTACCGCGGCTGAGCGGCAGCGCACTGCTGATGTACGAGACGACCCTGCCGTTCGCGGACAAGGCCGGCGCCGGCGCCGGCGTGATCTACGTCGGGCGCCGCGCCGGCAACACGGCCAACACGCAGGACGGCTTCGAGCTGCCGGCCTACGCGACCGTCCAGCTCAACGGCTACGTTCAGGTCAACAAGCACCTGCGTGCGTCGGTCGTGCTGAACAACCTGTTCAATCGCACCACGTACGTCAGCTCGTACAACAGCCTGTGGGTCACGCCGGGCGCGCCGCGCAGCCTGTTCGCGTCGCTCGCCTACTCGTTCTAGCACGGCCAGAACGGCTGACGCGACGCGCATCGCGCGTCAGCCGCCGACCACGAATCGCGCGCCCAGCGCGAACAGCAACGCAGGCGGCATCACGCACGCGCCGATCGCGAGAAATGCGCGGAAACCGACCTGCAACCCTTCTCGCCGGATCGCCGCCAGCCACAGAATCGTCGCGAGCGATCCGGTGATCGACAGGTTCGGGCCGAGATCCACGCCGATCAGAATCGCATCGATCACCGTTTGCGGGCTGCGCGCGGCCTGGATCGTCGAGCTCGCGATCAGCCCGGCAGGCAGATTGTTGACCCCGTTCGACACGAGCGCGACCGCGACGCCGGCCGCGGCGGCGGCAATGTGCTCGCCGCTTTGCATCAACGCGTGCAGCAGCCCCGCCAGTACGCGCACCGCGCCGGTCCGGTCGAGCGTCTCGACGACGACGAACAACCCCGCGACGAGCGGCAGCACGCTCCATGAAATCGCGCGAACGATCGGCACGCCGGCCGCGCGATCCCGCATCACCACGCATGCGACCGTGACGGCACCCGCGAGCGCGGTCGGCAACCCGAGCGGGCGATCGAGGACCGACACCGCCATCAGCGCGACGGCCGTTGCCGCGATGCCCGCGAGCGCGATGCGCCCGCCGCCCGTCAGCGGCTGCACCGGCAGCCCGGATTCGCAGTGGCCGGCAAGCGCCCGTCGCTGCACGATCCTCAGCATCACGAACGTACAGGCGATCGACGCGACGGACGGCGCCGCGAAATGCGCGAGCCATACGCCGAGCGCGGGCATGTGCGCGCCGTACAGCACCAGGTTCGCCGGATTCGAAATCGGCAAAACGAAACTCGCGGCATTGGCGACGAGCGCGCAGCTGTACAGCAGCGGCATCGGGTCGGCCTTCGCGCGGCGCGCGGCGGCAAGGACCGCGGGCGTCAGCACGACGGCGGTCGCATCGTTCGACAGGAACACGGTGGTGACGACACCGACCCCGTAGATCAGCGCGAACAATCGCCGCGGCGAGCCCCGCGCGAGATTGACGACGCGCGTCGCGACCCAGTCGAACAGCCCCTCGCGGCGGGCCGCCTCGGACAACAGCATCATGCCCGTCAGGAACAGGTAGACGTCGCCCCCTTTCGCGACGGCGTCCAGCGCCTGCGCGACGGGCAACAGGTTCAACGCGACCAGCAGCAGCGCGCCGCTCACGGCCCACGTGGCCTCGGGCCAACCGAACGGACGCGTGATGACGCCCGCGGTGGCAAGCGCGGAAATCAGCCAGGCAAGCGAAACAGGATTCATGGGCAAGTCGACACAGGCATGGAAATCGAAATCGCTTTCACGATGATGTCGCCGATAGATCGGCGGGCTTGCCGCACGCGCCGCTCAGCGATCGCGCATGACCGAGCCACAGCGCGAGCGAGCCCGTCGACACCGCGCCCAGTACGACGAACGCGGCCGGATAGCCGAAGTGCTGCGCGAGCACGCCGCCGAGCACGGGGCTGAGCGCCGCGCCGATCCCCTGCGCGGTCGCGACGGCGCCCTGCCCGGCGTTCACGCGGCCGGAGCCATGCAGCAGGCGAACGACGAGCGCGGGCACGACCACGCTTTGCAGGCCGGCGCCGATGCCGTCGAGCACCTGCACCGGCCATACACCCGCTTCGCTCATCCACGCCGCGGCGACCGCCCCGCGCACCGGCAGCACGAGGTACGAGAACAGCAGCACGCGCCAGTAGCCGTGCGCGCGAATCAGCCGGGGCGCGAGCCAGGCCGCCGCGATCATCACGCACTGCGCGATGACGATGGTCTGCGCGGTGAACGCGCTCGCGTTGCTGCGATGCGTGACGACGACGCCCATCCCGTAGAGCGGCAGCATCGCGGCGTTGCCGAGATGAAACAGCGCGAGCGACGCGCCGAGCAGTACCAGCGGCCGGTTTTCGGCGAGCGTGCGCAGGCCGCCGACGCGCGACGTCGACGCCGCGTCCAACGCATGCGGATGCGCAGCATCCGTTCCCGGTGCGCGGCCATCAGGCTCGAGACCACGTGCGCAAGCATGATCGATTACGTGCCCGGGAATCGCCAACGTGCTCGCAACCGCAAGGACCGTGAACACGGCGACGAGCGCGAACACCGCGTCGAATCCGACATGCCAGCCGAGCCACCCCGCGAGCGCCGCGCCGGCGACGTTGCCGGCATGGTTCGCCATCTGGTTGCGCCCGAACTGCCGGTCGAAACCCTGCCGACGCACGATGCCGAGCGTCACGCCCGCGACCGCGGGCGCGAGCACCGCGCCGCCGACCGCCGCCAGGATCTGCGACACCGCCACCGCCGGATAGCCGCGCACGAACATCATCGCCAGCGACGCAAGCGCCGTCACCGCGGTCGCCACGACGATCAGCGCCCGCTTCGCGCGCACCGCATCGACGAGCGCGCCGGCCAACGGTGTCGCGGCCATCGCCGCGAGCCCGGCCAGCGTCATGACCGTGCCGATCGCATCGGCGCCCCAGCCGCGCGACAGCAGGATGACGCCGATGAACGGACCGATGCCGGCCTGCACGTCGGCCAGGAAGAAGTTGAGCGCTTCGAGCGCGCGTGCCGGTCTCATGGTCGTGTCACTGTCGCGCGATCATTCGGCATCCGCATCGACGAGCTCGGCGATCTCGCTCACGTCGAGCGTCGCGCCGTGCGGCGTGACGACGCCGTGCCCCCACGCCTGCACATGGACACCGGCCTGCAGATAGTCGTGCAATGCTTGCGCCGCGTGCGGCGGCACCCTCAGCGCGACGCCGCTCGTCAGCAACGCGCCGTTCAACTCGCCTTTCGGGCCGTACAGCCCGAACGCGACTTCGCCTTGCAGCTCCATCGGCTTTCGATCCGGTCGCGGCGGCTTCGGCACAGCGTGCTCCGGTCCGTCGTCGACGATGTCGACGCCGTCACGCCCGGTCAGTTGCACGGCCGCGATCATCGCCGCGCGACGCGGCTTGACGCCGCGCACACGGATGCGGTTGCCAACCTCGACATGGCGCACCAATTCGCGCCCCAGATGCGGCGGCACATGTACCTGCAGGTCGCCGTTCAGGATCAGGCCGTCGATTTCTCCGTGCGGATTGAGCAGGAACTGTGTGACGCGGCCGCGCGTTTCGGGCAGGCAGGCGGGATCGATCCAATGCATGGCAGGACTCCTTTCGATGGGTTTCGGAATAGCGCGCGCTCAGCGCGCGACATCGTCATAGAGATTCACGACATGGCCCGGCGCGCCGAACGCCGTCGCTTGCAGCGCTTCGCCGTAGGCGTTGCGCGTCCCGTAGCCGACCGCGGCCACGCGCTCGCCGGGCGCGAGCAGCGCGCCGAATTGCTGGGCGGCCGGGACGGTCAGCTTGACGATCGCCCCGCTGTCGAGCATCACGCCGTCCGGTTCACCGCGCGGCGCACGCGTCACACGGCGCACGACGCCGGACACGCTCAGGCGAGCGAGGTTGACGCCGCGCAGCGTAGGCGGCACGGGCGCGACGGGCGCGGGCGGCTGATCGGACAGCGACGCGCCGGTGCCGTCGTTGCGGATCACGCGGGCACGGATTTCATCGTCGACGCGTCGTTCGCCCGCTACCGTCACGCGGTCGCCCGTCTTCACGAGCGCAGTCAGTTGCGAACCGAGATGCGGCGGCAGACGGACGAGCGTGCCGTCAGTCAGCACGAAGCCGTCGACGGTGCCTTCAGGATTGATCGTCAGGCGCGACAGCGTGCCGGACACCAACGCATCCGAGGCGGTGTCGTTACCGGGCACGGCAGGCAACAGCGCGCGAGGCCGAGGAGGAGCAGGAGGCGGAGGCGGCATGGCACCGGCCGGGTCTTCCGTGCGCGGTGCCGGCGGCACCTGCGCCAAACTGACCGTTGCGACAGCAACGAGTGCAGCAGCGCAGAGCGCGCGATACGACCAGTGAACGACGGCACGGCACCGCGGCCGCGATCGGACGACGGGCAGGTACGAGTTCATGACGGGCTCCGGCGACGGGTTGCGATGCATCGATATCCGCAATACCCGTGCCAACCTGAGAAGCACCGCGTGACCGTGCGCCGAACGACGACGCGCGCCCAACCTGTCGGATTTCCCGACACGTTGTTTCACCGGATGTCGTCGATCCCGACAGTCGAAACCGCGCGACTAGTCGTCTCGCTCGATCCCGAGATTCGCCATGCGCGCATAGAGCGACTGGCGGCCGATCCCGAGCTGCCTCGCGGCTTCCGCGCGATTGCCGTTCGCGCGCTCGAGCGCGCGCAGGATCGCCGCGCGCTCGACCGTCGCCAGCGCATCGGGCAGCGGCATGTCGAGCAAGTGCACCGGCACCGCATCGGCGCCCGGTTCGCGCGCGGGCACGGCGGGCAGACCGAGATCGGCCGCGCTGACGGCCGGCCCAGGGGCGAGCGCGGCCGCCCGCTCCATCACGTTGCGCAGTTCGCGCACATTGCCCGGCCAGCGGTAATCGAGCAGCGCGCGCTGGGCGTCGTTCGTCAGATGCAGCGGACGCATGCCCGCGGCGCGCCCCAGGAAATGCGTGGCCAGCGGAAGGATGTCGGCCACACGCTCCGCGAGCGGCGGCAGGTGCAGTGGAATGACGTTCAGTCGATAGAAGAGGTCTTCGCGGAACGTGCCGTCCGCGACGGCCGCGGCGAGGTCGCGGTGCGTCGCGGCCACGACGCGAATGTCGATTGCCGCGGGGCGATCCGCGCCGAGCGGCATCACCTGGCGCTCCTGCAGCGCGCGTAGCAGCTTGGCTTGCATCGCGGCGGGCATGTCGCCGATCTCGTCGAGAAAGAGCGTCCCGCCGTCGGCCTCGATGAGGCGCCCCGCACGATCGGCATGCGCCCCCGTGAACGCGCCGCGACGATGCCCGAACAATTCGCTTTCGAGCAGATCGGCCGGGATGGCCGCGCAGTTGACGGCGACGAACGGCCCCGCATGCCGGGCCGATGCGGCATGCAGCACGCGGGCCGCCACCTCCTTGCCCGTGCCCGTCTCGCCAGTCAGGAGCACGGTCGCGTCGCTCATCGCGGCGCGGCCGACCTGCTTTTGCACGTCGCGCATCGCGGCGCTCACGCCCAGCAGTCGCGGTCGGTCCGCTGAAGGTTCGCTCGCGAAACCGCTGTCGGATGGCGCGAGCGCGGGCGGCTGATTCGCCGACACGATGCGTTCGAGCAGTTGCGCGACGTCGCGACGCCCGATCGGCTTCGTCAGGTGATCGAATGCGCCGAGCCGCATCGCTTCGATCGTGTTGTCGCTGGTCGCATGGGCCGTCAGCATGACGACCGGAATCGCGGCCAGTGCGGGATCGTCACGCAGCTGTGCAAGCACGGCCAGCCCGTCCAGATCCGGCAGGCGGAAATCCAGAAAGACGCATTCGACGACGCCGCCATCGCGCAACGCGCTGAGCGCGGCCCGGCCGGATGCGGCCTCGACGGCCCGATGACCGAGATCGGCCAGCGTTTCGGCAAGGCCGTCGCGAAAGGCCGCGTCGTCATCGACTATGAGGATGTTTGCCATGGAATTTCAATCACGAATGCGGCACCCTCGTCGAGGCGCGCCTGCCCGCCGTGCGCCGCCGCCACTTCGCGGACGACGGCAAGACCGAGACCGGTGCCGTCCGCGCGGCCCGTCACGAACGGTTCGAAAATCCGCTCGCGCTGCGCGGCAGGCACGCCGGGGCCGCTGTCCGACACTGTGATGCACAGCCAGTCGCGCCCGGCGAACGCGCGCCGCTCGGCGGCGAGCGTGACCGCGCCGCCGTCGCCCGCGTGGTGCAACGCGTTGAGCAGCAGATTGTCGAGCGCGCGCCGCATCTGGTCGGGATCGAAAGCGGGAAAATCCGACGGCCACGCGAGCCGTTCGCCCTGCCCCGCGAGCGACAACGTCAAGTCGATCGCTTGCCGCTGCGCGAGCTCACGGTGCGCGTCGACGACCTGCGCGAGCCACGCGTCGACGTCGACCCGCGTCGCATGCGGGCGCACCGGCTGCGTCAGCGCGAGCAGGCTCGACAATTGCGCGTCGATGCGCTCGATCTGCGCGAGGATCACGCGCAACGCGTCCTGCTGCCGCCGGCCATCGCCGGCCAGCGCGTTTTCCGCCTTCAGCCGCATCGCGCCCATCGGATTGCGAATCTCGTGCGCGACTTCTGCGGCGAGTTTGCCCAGCATGCCGAAGCGTTCGGCCTGCGCGAGGCGCGTGCGCAGTTCGTCGGCCTGCTGTTGCAGCCGGTCGGCGCGCCGCGCCCGTTCGTTGAACGCATCGATGACCCGATCGAGATCGGGTTCGCCGACGTACGGCAGGTGATGCTCGCGACCGTCGGGCCCCAGCCCGCTCTCGATCCGTGCGAGATTGCGCTTCCATCGGCGCAACGCCACGGCCAGCGCCGCCGCGATCGCCAGAATCACGGCGAGCACGGCCGCGAGGCCCGTGGCCAGCAGTTCCCCGTGCCGGCCCAGCGGCGGGCGCGCACGTGTCAGCATCCACACATACAGCCCCGAGCCGCCGCGTACCGGGCAGGCCGCCGCGATCACCGCATCCTGCGCGCCTTCGACGACGTTCGCCGTCGCGGCATGCGTCGCGGCCGCGGCGCGCAGCGTGCGGAGGATCAGCGGCGTTTCCGCTTCCGGAACGTCGTGTTTGACGCCGCTGCCTTGATAGGTCGGAAAAGAATATGCGAGAAAACCGCTCGCCGCGGGGGCGGCGTCGGGCACCCAGAACCCGCCCTCCATGTCGGGCGCACGGGAGAGCACGATGTCGAGGATCGCGTGCATCAGGTCCGGCGCGGGCCCGGCGCCCGCCGACGCGGCAGACGCGCCGTAACGCGACGCGACCGCTTCGCACGCCGACGCGCCGGCGGCCTTCGCGCCGGCCACCTGCTGACTCTCGGCGGAACTCGCCGTGACCCAGACGACCGCGACCAGCGTCGCGCACAGCGCCGCGACGAGTGCCCAGAGCATGACGAGTTGGGTGGAAAACGACGGACGCTTCATCGGATCAGGCTGGCGGTCGAGGACGACAGCATAGCGTATTGCATGCGACGTGAAGCCGCCACGGCCGCCATGCATCGTACGGGGCGAGCCGCCGGATCGGCCTCGAACGAGGAGCGCCCGATCCGGTTGTTCGCGGTGGGACCGAGCCGCCAGGGAGAGAAACGCGTCGATCGTGCTGCCGAACGGCCGCACCGTCGACGTCAAGCGCGGCCGTCGGCGCGCACCCGCGGATACGGCAGCGCGCTTCTACGCGCCGTCCCGCTTGATCCGCTCGACGATGCGCGCCAGCCGAATGATGTCGGTCGGCGCGAAGTCGGCCGCGTCGGGCGGGGAACGGCCGCACTGGTCGGCGATGCGCATCGCGAACGGCCCGGCCGCCCGCACGGAAACACCCGGCACGCGCATCGTGTTTCGTTCCATGGTCCTCCCCTTTTCCGGCACGCGACCGGCCGGCCCGTCACCGCCGGTTCGACCGCGACACCACGTCGATCCACACCGCCAGCACCAGCACCGCGCCCTTGACGATCATCTGCCAGTACGCGTCGACGTCGAGCATCGACATCCCGTTGTCGAGGCTCGCCATCACGAGCGCACCGATCAGCGCGCCGTACACCGTGCCCGATCCGCCGCGCATCGACGTGCCGCCGATGAAGCACGCGGCGATCGCGTCGAGCTCGCCCATCGTGCCGGCGGACGGCGACCCGGCCGCGAGCCGCGCCGTGTTCACGAGGCCGGCAAACGCGCACATCAGCCCCATCAGCGCGAAGATCGCGAGTTTCACGCGATCGGTGTCCACGCCCGACAGCCGCGTGGCCTCCAGGTTCGAGCCCACCGCATAGATGCGCCGGCCGAATACCGTCTGCGTCGCGATCCACGAGAACACGCCGAGCAACGCGAGCAGCAGCAGCACCGGCACCGGAATGCCGCCGTAGCGGTCGAGCGTCGCGACGAAGGCGAACAGCACGGCGCCGGCGCCGACGATCTTCGCGACGTCCTGCCACAGCGGCGCGACCGCGAGCCGGTAGCGATGCCGCGTGCCGCGCTGCCGCACCACCAGCAGCGCCGCGAGCGCGAACAGCAGGACCGCGAGGCCGTCCCCCGCCACGCGCGGCAGATAGCCTTGCCCGATGAACACGAAGCCGTCCGACACCGGCGCGATCGTCGAGCCGCCCGTGACGCCGAGCAGGATGCCGCGGAACGCGAGCATCCCGCCGAGCCCGACGATGAACGACGGCACGCGCCGATAGGTCGACCACCAGCCGTTGAAGAGCCCGATCAGCACGCCGAGCGCGAGCACGGCCGGGACCGTCGCCGCCACCGGCCAGTGGCGGTTGACGTCGAGGATCGCGGCGACGCCGCCGAGTAGCCCGAGCAGCGAGCCGACCGACAGGTCGATCTCGCCCGCGATGATGACGAACACCATCCCGCACGCGAGCATGCCGGTGATCGACATCTGCCGCAGCAGGTTCGACAGGTTGCGCGGCGTGACGAACGCACCGTCCGTCAGCACCGAGAAGAACGCCCAGATCGCGGCCACCGCGAACAGCAGCGCGAGGATTTTGTAGCGCACGAAGATGCGTCGCAGCGGATGGCCGCGCGCGACGCGCGTATCGGTGTCCGGCGACACGGGCCGGGAAGACGAAAGTTCGGTGTTCATGTCGTGCTCGCTGCAATGGGTTCGGCCGGACGCCGCGCGGGCGTCAGCGCGGCGCCGAGAATCTGTTCCTGCGTGAGGCCGTCGTTGACGAAATCGCCGCGCAGCTCGCCCTCGCCGATCACGAGCACGCGATCGGCGAGCCCGAGCACTTCCGGCAGCTCCGACGACACGACGATCAGCGCGACGCCGCGCTTCGCGAGCGCGAAGATCAGCCGGTAGATCTCCGCCTTCGCGCCGACGTCGACGCCGCGGGTCGGCTCGTCGAGAATCAATACCTGCGGGTCGGCGAGCAGCATCCTGGCCAGGACCGCCTTCTGCTGATTGCCGCCGGACAGGCTCGCGATCGGCAGGAACGGATGCGCGGCACGCACCGACAGCCGCTGCATCTCGGTGCGGATCGCGTCGAGTTCGGCGGCCGCGTCGATCCGGCCGCGCGCGGCGAACCGGCGCAGCACCGCCAGCGTGATGTTGTGGCCGACGCCGAGCTGCGGCACGATCCCGTGGCGCTTGCGGTCCTCCGGCACCATCGCGATACCTGCGCGGATCGCATCGGCCGGCGAGCGGATCGCGAGCGGCCGGCCGTTCATCCGCACGCTCGCCGTGCAGTCGCCCGGATACGCACCGAAAATCGCCTGCATCAGCTCGGTGCGGCCCGCGCCGACCAGCCCGGCGACACCGAGAATCTCGCCGCGCCGCACGCTGAACGACACGTCGTCGACGCGCTTGCGGCGCGGGTTCGTCACGTCGTGGCAGGTGACGTGATGCACGTCGAGCACGACGTCGCCGATCTCGTGCGGCTCGCGCGGATACAGGTCGCGGATCTCGCGGCCGACCATCATCGCGATGATCCGGTCGGTGGTCAGCGCGGCCATCGGTTCGGTCGCGACGTGGCGGCCGTCGCGGATCACGGTCACGGTGTCGCACACCGCGTCGATCTCGTCGAGCTTGTGCGAGATGTAGACGCACGCGACGCCGCGCCGCTTCAGGTCCCGCACGATGTCGAGCAGGATGCGCGTTTCCGACGCGCTCAGCGACGACGACGGCTCGTCGAGGATCAGCAGCTTCGCGCGCTTGTTCAACGCCTTCGCGATTTCGATCAGTTGCTGGTGACCGCCGCCGTAGTTCATCACCGGCTGCGCGACGTTGATCGCGTCGATCCGCAGCTCGCGCAGCAGCGCTTCCGAGCGTCGCACCATTTCCGCGTAATGCATGCGCCCGCCCGGCAGCGTGATCTCGTTGCCGAGGAAGATGTTCTCGGCGACCGACAGCTCGGGCACGAGCATCAGCTCCTGGTGGATGATCACGATGCCCGCGCGCTCGGTATCGCGCACGCCGGACGCGACGAGCGGCGCGCCTTCCCAGCGGATCTCGCCGTCCCAGGTGCCGTGCGGGTACACGCCCGACAGCACCTTCATCAGCGTCGACTTGCCGGCGCCGTTCTCGCCGCACAGCCCGACGCATTCGCCGGGGCGCACGCTCAGGTCGATGCCGTCGAGCGCCTTCACGCCGTCGAAGGCCTTGACGATGCCGCGCATCGTCAGCAAGGGTTCCGTCATTCGTTCATTGCCTCGCAGTAAACGCGGCCGCCGTCGCGGCGGCCGCGCGTCGCGTCCGTCGCCCGCTTACTGGCTCGCCAGCTGGGCCTGGGTATAGAAGCCGTCCTTCACGACGACGTCGACGTTGCGCTTGGTCAACAGCGTCGGCTGCAGCAGCACCGTATCGACCTTCTTCTTCCCGTTGTCGTATTGCGCGTTGAACGCGGGCTTCGTCCCCTTCGCGAGATCGACGGCAAGCTTCGCGGCTTCGCTCGCGATCAGCTTCAGCGGCTTGTAGACGGTCATCGTCTGCGTGCCGGCGATCACGCGCTTGACCGCGGCCAGATCCGCATCCTGCCCGGACACCGGCACCTTGCCGGCCAGATGCTGCGCGGCGAGCGCCTGGATCGCGCCGCCGGCCGTGCCGTCGTTCGACGCGACGATCGCGTCGATCTTGTTGTTGTTCGCGGTCAGCGCGTCCTCGACGATCCGCAGCGCGGTCGACGCGCTCCACTCGGGCACCCACTGCTGACCGACGACCTTGATGTCGCCGCGGTCGATCGCCGGCTTCAGCACCTTCAGTTGCCCTTCGCGCAGCATCTTCGCGTTGTTGTCGGTCGGCGCGCCGCCCAGCAGGAAGTAGTTGCCCTTCGGCTTCGCGTCGAACACGCCCTGCGCCTGCAGCTCGCCGACCTTCTCGTTGTCGAACGAGATATACGCGTCGACGTCCGCGTCGAGAATCAGGCGGTCGTACGACACGACCTTGATGCCGGCCTTGCGCGCTTCGGCGACGACGTTGCCGAGCGTCTTCGAGTTGAACGGCACGATCACGATCACGTCGACGCCGCGCGAGATCAGGTTCTCGATCTGGGAAATCTGCCGCGCCTCGCTCGCATCGGCGGACTGCACCGACACCTTCGCGCCGAGCTTGGTTGCGGCTGCAACGAAATAGTCGCGGTCGCGCGACCAGCGCTCGACGCGCAAGTCGTCGATGCAGAAGCCGATCTCGGGCTTGTCCTTGCTCGCGTGCGCGAGCGGCGTGCCCAGCGCGAACATCGCCAGCGCGGCGGCGCCGGCAAGGGAATTCAGTACGGTACGACGCGTCACGGATTTCATGTCTCCACTCCTTGTTATGGAACCACCTCACGAACCGCGGGCGGCCGCCGGATTGCACCGCCCGCATCGAGTCACTGCCGCGCGCGGGTTCGCGCCGGCGCACCGCCGGTCAGGCGCCCGTCGCGAATACCGGTTCGAGCGCACGGTACAGCGCGCGAAACGTCGGCCGCCGCACGTCGCGATACCACGCGTGCCGCCCGGGATCGGGCTCGCGCACCGCGACGACGCTCGGCTGCGGGCACACGTCGGCAAGCGCCGCATCCGGTTCGAGCGCGAGACGGGCGAGGCGCGCGGCGCCCAGCGCCGGCCCGATCTCGCCGCCCGCGCGCAGCGTCAGCGGACGGCCGCTCAGGTCGGCAAGCATCTGCGTCCAGTACGCGCTGCGCGAGCCGCCGCCGATCACCGTGATGCGCTCGGGCGCGAGCCCGGCCGCATGCAGCGCGTCGATGCCGTCGAGCAGCGCGAAGCCGACGCCTTCGAGCGTAGCGTTCGCGAGATCCGCGCGCCGCGTGTCGGGCGTGAGCCCGTAGAACACGCCCTTCGCGTTCACGTCGTTGTGCGGCGTGCGCTCGCCGCTCAGGTACGGCAGGAACCACGGCCGGCTCTCGCGTGCGTTGGTCTGCGCATCGTCGAGCAGCGCCGCGACGCCGTCGTAACCGGCCAGTTGCGCGGTGAAGTCGATGCAGCCGGCCGCGTTCAGCATCACGGACATCAGGTGCCAGGTGTTGGGCAGCGCATGACAGAAGCTGTGCACCGCCGATTCGGGATTCGCGCGAAACCCGTCCGACACCGCGAAATACACGCCCGACGTGCCGAGCGACAGCAGCGCGTCGCCGGGCCGCACGATCCCGACGCCCACCGCGCCGGCCGCGTTGTCGCCGCCGCCGGCCACCACCGGAATCTCGCGCAATCCGAGCGCGCGCGCGACGGCCGGCAGCAGCGTGCCGGTCACCGCGTTGCCCTCGAACACGGCCGGCATCTGCGTGCGCGACAGCCCGCACGCGGCGAGCAGCGTGTCGTCGTAGTCGCGCTTCGCGACGTCGAGCCACAGCGTGCCGGCGGCATCCGACGGATCGGTCGCGAACGCGCCGGTCAGCCGGTAACGCAGATAATCCTTCGGCAGCAGCACGTACGCGATGCGCGCGAACACGTCGGGTTCGTGCCGACGCACCCACAGCAGCTTGGGCGCCGTGAAGCCCGGCATCGCGACATTGCCGGCCACCGTGCCCAGCGCGGGCGCGAGCCGTTCGAGCTCCTCGCACTCGGCGTCGGCCCGGCCGTCGTTCCACAAGATCGCGGGGCGCAGCACGTCGCCATGCGCATCCAGCAGCGTCGCGCCGTGCATCTGACCGGTCAACCCGAGCGCGTGGATGTCGCGCGGGTCGATGCCGGCCGCGCGTGCATCCGCCACGAGCGCGGCGAGCGCGCCGCATGCGGCGTCCCACCAGTCGCGCGGCGCCTGTTCGGACCAGCGCGGCTGCGGCCGGCTCACCGTCAGCGGGCGGTTCGCGCTCGCGCGCACCGCGCCGTCGCGGTCGAGCAGCACCGCCTTCACGCCGGACGTGCCGAGATCGAGTCCGATGTACATGGCGTCAGCGCAGCCCGTAGATCGCCTGGTTCACGATGTTCTCGAGCCGCTCCTGCGCGCCGCTCACGTGCCGCGGGTCGACGCCGCGCGCGAGCGCGTCGGCCGCGAGCGACTCCAGCGTATAGCCGCCCGACAGGATCTTGCGGCCGAACGCGTCGTCCCACTGCGCGTAGCGCTGCCGGCGCAGCGCGTCGAGCCGGTCGTTCTCGACCAGCACCGCCGCGCGTTCGAGCGCGAGCGCGAGCACGTCGATCGCGCCGACGTGACCGTAGAACAGGTCTTCCGGGTCGATGCTCTGGCGCCGCACCTTCGAGTCGAAGTTCATCCCGCCGGTCGTGAAGCCGCCGTGGCGCAGGATCTCGTAGAAGGCGAGCGTCAGCTCCTCGACGCTGTTCGGGAACTGGTCGGTGTCCCAGCCGTTCTGCGGATCGCCGCGGTTCGCGTCGACGCTGCCGAACACGCCGAGCGCGAATGCGTTCGCGATCTCGTGATGGAACGAATGGCCCGCGAGCGTCGCGTGATTCGCCTCGATGTTCACGCGGATCTCGTTCTGCAGTCCGTACTGCACGAGGAATCCGTGCACGGTCGCGACGTCGTAGTCGTACTGGTGCTTGGTCGGTTCCTGCGGCTTCGGCTCGATCAGCAGCGCGCCCTTGAAGCCGATCCGGTGCTTGTGCTCGACGACCATCGACAAAAAGCGCGCGAACTGCTCGCGTTCGCGCTTCAGGTCGGTATTGAGCAGCGTTTCGTAGCCTTCGCGGCCGCCCCACAGCACGTAGTTTTCGCCGCCGAGCCGGTGGGTCGCGTCGAGCGCATGGCACACCTGGGTCGCGGCCCACGCGAACACGTCGGGGTTCGGGTTCGTCGCGGCGCCGGCCGCGAAGCGCGGGTGCGAGAACAGGTTCGCGGTGCCCCACAGCAGCCGCACGCCGCTCGCCTGCTGGCGCTCGCCGAGATAATCGACCATGCGCGCGAAATTGGCCGCGTATTCGCGCAGGCTGTCGCCTTCCGGCGCGACGTCGGTGTCGTGGAACGTATAGAACGGCGTGCCGAGCTTCGTGAAGAACTCGAACGCCGCATCGGCCTTCTGCCGCGCGCGCTCGAGCGCGTCGCCCGGCTGCTGCCACGGCCGCTGGAACGCGGCCTGCCCGAAGATGTCGTGGCCCGGCCACACGAACGTGTGCCAATAGCAGACCGCGATCCGCAGATGCTCGGCGAGCGTCTTGCCCAGCACGCGCCGCTCGGGGTCGTAATGGTGATAGGCGAGCGGGTTGTCCGACCGCGGGCCTTCGTAGCGAATCGCGGGAATGTGTTCGAAATACGACATGGCGTCTCCGTGCAGGTTCTTGTTGCGGCGCAACGTGCATCGCGACGACGCACGCGGCCGAATTCGGTTGGCTGGATCGTGCCCCCGCGCCTGCCGCCCGGCAATTGCGAAATTGCGCAGCACGCTTGATGTTTCTTGCCAGCCGCTGCGTGCGGCGCGCGTTCCGTCCTACAATCGCCGTACACCAACCCGCGCGCCGCCGTCCCGGGCGCGCCCGGAGACAATGGCACCGCGCCCGCAAGGCGCGCGCCCCGACACCGAGATGACACGCGCCCCTTCCGCCCAGACACCGCACCGCATCGCGCTGCTGTTCAACGCGAACAAGGTCTACGACCGCGAGATCATCAGCGGCATCGGCCAGTACCTGCACACGACGCGCGTCGTGTGGGACCTGTTCCTCGAAGACGATTTCCGCTGCCGGCTCACCGGCATCGAGCGTTTCGACGGCGACGGCATCATCGCCGACTTCGACGATCCGGCCGTCGCCGACGCGCTCGCCGGCTCGCCGCTGCCGATCGTCGCGATCGGCTCGTCGTACGAGGACCCGGCGCAATACCCGGACGATGTCCCGTATATTGCGACGGACAACGCGAAGCTCGTGTCGCTCGCCTATACGCACCTGATCGGCGCGGGACTCGCGCACTTCGCGATGTACAGCCTGCCGGTCGCGCAGGAGAACCGCTGGGCGCAGCAGCGCGAACTCGCGTTCGACCGGCTCGCGCGCGCGGACGGGCTCGACGCGCCGATCTATCGCGGGCTGTCGACGAGCGCGTCGGGCTGGAATCACGCGATCGAGCAACTGATCGGCTGGCTGCATGCGCTGCCGAAGCCCGTCGGCGTGATCGCGGTGACCGATGCACGCGCGCGGCATCTGTTGCAGGCCTGCCTGATCGCCGGCATCGCTGTGCCGGAACAGGTCGCGATCATCGGCATCGACAACGATCCGCTCACGCGCACGCTGACGCGCATTCCGCTGTCGTCGGTCATCCAGGGCACCGAGGAAATGGGCCGCACCGCCGCGCACCTGCTGCACCGGATGCTGCGCGGCGCGCGCTTTCCCGGGCAGCGCATTCTCGTGCCGCCGGTCGGCATCAACGTGCTCGAATCGACGCGCCACCAGCCGCTGGCGAGCCCGCACGTGATGCGCGCGCGGCATTTCATCCGCCAGTACGCGTGCCAGGGGATCAAGACCGAACAGGTCGCCGACTATGTCGGCGTGTCGCGCTCGCTGCTCGAGGAGCACTTCCGGCGCGAACTGCAGCGCACCGTGCACCAGGAGATCCTGCGCCACAAGCTCGAAGCCGCGCAGGCGCTGCTTGCCGGCCGGCAGGCGTCGAGCGCCGAAGTCGCGATCCGTTGCGGTTTCACGTCGCTGCAATACATGTACGCGGTGTTCCGGCGCGAACTCGGCTGCACGCCGCGCGAATATCAGGAACGCGCGGCCGCCACGAACTGACGCCCGCCGCCCACCCGACCTCCACTCATGCATATCGATACCGATTCCTCATACCTGACGCCCGGCGTCGCACGCGTGCACGCCGAGCCGTGGGGCACGTTGCCCGACGGCGAGCCCGTGCGGCGCTATACGCTGCGCAATGCGCACGGAATGCGCGTCGTCGTCAGCGACCTCGGCGCGACCGTCGTGTCGTGGCTCGCGCCCGACCGCACGGGGCGCTTGGCCGATATCGTGCTCGCGCACGACACGCCGGCCGAATACCTCGCATCCGGCGCCTATCTCGGCGCGACGGTCGGCCGCTGGGCGAACCGGATCGCCGGCGCGCGCTTCACGCTCGACGGCGTCGACTACCTGCTCGACCGCAACGAGAACGGCAACCTGCTGCACGGAGGCGCGAACGGCTTTCATCGCGCGCGGTGGGACGTGCTCGACGATGGCGGCGGGCTCACGCTGCGGCTCGATTCGCCGGAAGGCGACGCGGGCTTCCCCGGCAACGTGAGCGTGCAGGTGCGCTACACGCTCGACGACGACGGCACGCTGACGATCGACTACACGGGGTGGACCGACGCGCCGACGCCGCTGAACCTGACGAATCACAGCTACTTCAACCTGAACGGGCGCGCGGGCAGCGACGTGCGCGGCCATCTGCTGCACATCGACGCCGACGCGTTCCTCGAAGTGGACGACGCGCTGATCCCGACCGGCACGGCCGACGTGACGGGCACGGCGTTCGATTTCCGGCAAAGCGCGCCGCTCGGCGCGCGCCTCGACTGGCCGCATGCGCAACTGGCGCGGGCGCGCGGCTTCGATCACTGCTACGTCGTCGGCAACGGCGCGCGCGAAGTCCGGCCCGTCGCGCGAATCTACGATCCGGAAAGCGGCCGCGAGCTGACCGTATCGACCGATCAGCGCGGCCTGCAGCTCTATACGGGCAACTATCTCGACGGCCTGCGCGTGAGCGGCGGCACGCCGTGCGTGCGGCACGCGGCGTTGTGCGTCGAGGCGGGCGGGTTCCCGAATCAGGTCAACATGGACGGCCTGCGCGACGACGTGATCGTTCACCCGGGCGACGTGTATCGACAGACCACGCGGTATCGGGTGGGGGTGCATGCATAGCGGGCGGGCTGCGTCGCCGGCGCCCGGGTAGCGCCGTGCGAATTCCGGCCGATCGCGATGCCGCGTCGCCTCGCGTGACATTGCGACGGCAGGAAAATGCTTTCTACGATTCGTTGGTTTGAGCGGCGCGGCGCAGCCCGTAGCATGGGCGCGTCACCCATCCTCCAGCATCGGAATGTCCGCGCAAACAGACAAGGTCGTCCATTGGCTGCTGTCCAGCCTGGAGCCGAAAAGCCAGCTTTTCCACGTCGGCCAGTATTGCGGCGACTGGCAGGCGTCCACCGCCGGCCGTGCGAAGGCGAGCTTCCACATCCTCCTGCATGGATCGGCATGGCTTCACTTCGCCGACGGGCGAGACAGCATTCCGGTTGCCGCCGGTGAAGCCGTCTTTCTGTTGCGCGACGTGCCGCACGGGCTGTCGCCGAGCCCGGTCAACCCGCAGGCCTGCGCGGTCGCGGGCAGCCACCCGCTCGAGCGACGCGGGTCGATGCAGCCGCTCGACGCGTCGGTCGACGGCAGCGTCGGCCTTGCCTGCGGTTTCATCGAATTCCACGCCACCGTGTCGCGCGCGATCGTGTCGCTCTTCCCCGAGTACCTGATCGTGCGGCGCGGCGACGACGCCTATCGCGGCATCCACGGGCTGTTCGAGCTGATTCGCGCCGAAGGCCGTCACGGCGTCGACGCGCCGTCCCCGCTGATCGACAAGCTGGTCGAACTGCTGCTGTTCTATGCGGTACGGGACGCCGCCGGGCACGATACCGTCGCCAGCGGGCTCGCGTCGCTGATGCAGCGGACCGGCTTCGGCACGCTCGTCGCCGCGATCATCGACGCGCCCGCCGACGCGTGGACCACCGACTCGATGGCTGCGTTCGCGAACATGTCCCGCACCGCGTTCTGCAAGCACTTCAGCGAAGCGTCCGGCCATCCGCCGATGCAGTTCGTCACGCTGGTGCGGATGCGGCTCGCGGCGGACCTGCTGGAACAGGGCCTGCCGATTTCGCGTGCGGGCGAACTCGTCGGCTATCAGTCGGAGTCGGCCTTTGCGCATGCGTTCAAGCGCACGATGGGCATGCAGCCCGGCGCGTGGCGGCGCGGGCGCGACGACGCGTCGCAATCGGCCGCCCGCCTGCACTAGCCGACGGGCCGGCGCGCCGTCGAAACGCACGACGCGGGACGAACGCACAGGAATCGCGGATGTTCGCGCATTGTCCGGCGGGGGCGCCGCCTCGACAATGCTCTCACTGCCCCTCCGGAGAATCCTGTGAGCCGCCTGCCCTTGCCTACCGTCGAAACCGCGCCCGCACCCAGCCAGCCTTTCCTGGAAAAATCGCAGCGCGCGAACGGTTTCCTGCCGAACCTCGTGCGCTCGCTCGCGAATGCGCCGGTCGCGCTCGAAACCTATCTGACCGTCGCGGAGATCAACAGCCGCGCGGGCCTCACGTTCGCCGAGCGCGAAGCCGTGCAGATCACCGCGGCCGCCGTCCACGGCTGTGCGTTCTGCGTGGCCGGACACACCGCCGCCGCGCTGAAGAAAGCCCATGTCAATCGCGCCGACGTCGACGCACTGCGCGACGGCGAGCCGGTTACCGATCCGCGGCTTGACGCGGTCGCGGCCTTCACGCGCGCCGTGATCGCGACGCGCGGCGGCGTGACCGACGACGCGCTCGACGCATTCCGGGCCGCCGGCTTCACCGAAGCGAACGCGCTCGAAGTGGTGCTGGGCGTGAGCCTCGCGACGCTGTGCAACTTCGCGAACAACCTGGCGCGCAACGAACTCAACCCCGAACTGGCCGCATACCGATGGGAACCCCGGACACAGGCCGCCTGACGGCGCCCGCACTCGACGCGTCGCTCGCCGACTGGCTCGACGCGAACGCCACGCAGCTCGACACGAGCGCCGCGCTGAAAGCGGACGTCGTGCCGCGTCTCGCGGCGGCCGGCCTGTTCCGGACCGGCGTGCCGGCGAGCCTCGGCGGCGCGGGCGGGACGACCACGGACGCCATCGCGGGCATCGCCGCGGTGGCCGAACGTTCGCTGACCGCGGCCTTCGTGCTGTGGGGCCAGCGCAGCTTCATCGAATACCTGCTGCAAAGCCCGAACGCCGCGCTGCGCGAGCGCTGGCTGCCGGCGCTGCTCGACGGCCGTTGCGCGGGCGCGAGTGGCCTGTCGAACGCGATGAAGTATCTGTCCGGCATCGAGTCGCTTCAGATCGACGCGACGCCGCACGCGGAAAGCGCGGACGACTGGCGGCTGACGGGCAGGATGGCGTGGGTGACGAACCTGCGCACGGAACGGTTCGTCGTGGCGGCCGCGGTTGCGTTCGGCAATGGCAGGCCGTCCGCGATCGTCGCGATTCCCGATGACGCGCCCGGCCTGACGCGCAGCACGGATCTCGACCTGATCGCGCTGCGCGGCAGCAACACCGCCGCGCTGCATCTCGACGACGTGCCGAGCGACACCGCGTGGCTGATCCATCCGGATGCGCAAACGTTCCTGCCCGCGGTGCGACCGGCCTTCCTCGGCTTGCAGTGCGGGCTTTCGATCGGGCTCGCGCGGCGCGCGCTGGCCGAAGCGCGACGCGCGGCCGAGACGACGCGCGGCATTCTCGGCCCCGAAGTCGAATCCTGCGCGGCCGGACTGGCCGCCGCATGCGCGCAACTGTCGTCCGGCATCGCCGACAGCAGCCTGCGCCTGCACCCGAATCGCCTGTTCGAGCTGCGCATCGCGCTCGCGACGCACGTGGCCACGGCCGTGAACCTCGAACTCGAGGCGAGCGGCGGCCGCGGCTATCTGCGCGACGCGGGGCTCGGGTTCGAGCGACGCTGGCGCGAAGCGGCGTTCATTCCGATCGTCACGCCGAGCGTCGTGCAACTGAAGGCGCAACTCGCCGCGCAGACGCGGAGCATCGCCGCATGACGCCGCCGCTGCTGGACGCGCGCCATCTGACGCTCGGCTACGACGGCGAACGGCGCACTCCCGTGCTTGCCAATGTGTCGCTGTCGGTCGATCGCGGTGAAATCGTCGCGCTGATCGGCCCGAGCGGGACCGGCAAGTCGAGCCTGCTGCGCGCACTGGCCGGGCTGGAGCAACCGCAATCCGGCACCGTGTCGCTCGACGGCACGACGCTGCGGGGCCCGCACCCGCGGATCGCGATCGCGTTTCAGGATCCGTGCCTGCTGCCGTGGCTGTCGACCGAAAAGAACGTCGCGTTCGGCCTCGCCTTCGCGCATCAGGCGCGCCTCACGCGCGATCAGCAACGCGAGCGCGTCCGCGCGGCGCTGCGTGCGGTCGGGCTCGAAGCCGCCGCGGCGCTGCGCCCGGCCCAGCTCTCCGGCGGGATGGCGCAGCGCGCGGCGCTGGCGCGTGCACTCGCGCGTCAGCCGCACGCGCTGCTGCTCGACGAGCCGTTCTCGGCGCTCGACGAGGTCACGCGCGCCGCGATGCAGCAGTTGCTGGTGAACATCGTGTCGACGACACGCTGCGCGACCGTGCTCGTGACCCACGACATCGACGAAGCGCTGCTCGTGGCCGATCGCATCGTGCTGCTCGGCACGCAAGGGCGCTTCATCGACGCGTGGCGGGTCGATTTCCCGCATCCGCGCGACGCGTTCGTCAGCGAACTCGGCGCGATGCGCATCGACATCCTGAAGGCGTTGCAGGCCGACATGAAGCGCCCGCACGCGTCCGAACTTCATTCCCTGAACTGACCTGACCCGCCTATCCATGTGCCAGATTCCGATGTCGCGCCGCGAATGGCTGAAGCTCGCGGCCCTGTTCACCGCGACGGGCGCCGCCCCGTTGCTCTCGATGGCGAACGCGCACGCCGCGGCCGAACCGGATGCGCCGGTCCGGATCGGCTATCTGCCGATCACCGACGCGGCCCCGTTGCTGGTGGCCCACAACAACGGCTATTTCGCGTCCGAAGGCCTGACCGTCGAGCAACCGAAGCTGCTGCGCAGTTGGGCGCAGCTCGTCGAGGCATTCCTGTCGGGCCAGGTCAACGTCGTGCACCTGCTGTCGCCGATGACGCTTTGGGCGCGCTACGGCAGCCGCGCACCGGCGAAGGTGGTCGCCTGGAACCACGTGAACGGCTCCGGGCTCACGGTCGCGCCCGACATCGATTCGCTGCGCGATCTCGGCGGCAAGACCGTCGCGATTCCGTTCTGGTACTCGATTCACAACGTCGTGCTGCAGGACCTGCTGCGTCAGCAAGGGCTCGTGCCCGTGCTCAAGCGGCGCGGGACGCCCGCGGCGAACGAGGTCAACCTCGTCGTGATGGCGCCGTCGGACATGCTGCCCGCGCTCGCCGCGCGCCAGATCGCCGGGTATATCGTCGCGGAGCCGTTCAACGCGACCGCGGAACTGATGAAGATCGGCAAGATCCTGCGCTTCACCGGCGATGTCTGGAAGAACCATGCATGCTGCGTCGTGTTCATGCACGAGCACGATCTGACGCAGCGCCCCGCGTGGTCGCAAAAGGTCGTCAACGCGATCGTGAAGGCGCAGCTGTGGGCGCGCGCGCATCCGCAGGAAACCGCGCAGTTGCTGTCGAAGGACGGCACGCACCGCTATTCGCCGCATACGCTCGCGTCGCTCGACCGCGTGCTGGTGCCGTCGGCGTCGCTGGCCGACACGTATCGGGCGAGCGGCGCGATCCGCCATGCCGACTGGCACGCGAAGCGGATCGACTTCCAGCCGTATCCGTTCCCGAGCTATACCGAGGCGCTGGTTCAGCGGCTCAAGCGCACGGTGGTCGACGGCGACGGCGCCTTCCTCGCGTCGCTGGACCCGGCGTTCGCGGCCCGCGATCTCGTCGACGACCGGTTCGTGCGCAAGAGCATCGACGCGGTCGGCGGGCTGAGCGCGTTCGGTCAATCGGGCGCGTTCCAGCGCGAGGAGATCATCGTTGTCTGATGCGCTCGCCTCCCGCCGTTCGGCCGCACCCGACACGCGCCGCAGCGGCGGCTCCCGCTACCCGGCACGCGCGGCCGCGCGATGGCTCGGCGTGGCCGGGCTCGTGGCGACGATCGTCGTCTGGTGGGCCGCGATCCACGCGTTGACCGAGTCCGGCTCGCTCGGCCGGCAGTTCGCGCCGGACAGCGCGCTCGCCAGCCTGCGGTCGCTGTGCGCGGACGATCACCTGCTCGAACACGCGCTCGTCAGCCTGCGACGCATCGGCGTCGGGCTCGGCGCGGCGCTGCTGGCCGGCGTCCCGCTCGGGCTGTTGCTCGGCCGCGTGCGATGGGTCGAGCGGATGCTGTCGCCGACGTTCCAGTTTCTGCGCATGGTGTCGCCGCTGTCGTGGATGCCGCTCGCGGTCATGTCGTTCGGCATCGGCGATCGCGCGATCTACTTCCTGCTCGGGTTCGCCGCGCTGTGGCCGGTGCTGATGAGCACGGCGGCCGGCGTTACGCAGATCGACCGGCGCTGGCTGCAGCTCGGCGCAAGCCTCGCGGCCACCCGCCGCGAGCTGCTGGTGCACATCGTGCTGCCCGCCATCGCGGGGCCGCTGCTCAACGGCATCCGGCTCGCGATCGGCATCCTGTGGATCGTGCTCGTGCCGGCCGAGATGCTCGGCGTCAACGCGGGCCTCGGCTACCTGATCCTCGACACGCGCGACCGGCTCGCGTATGCGGAACTGACGGCGGTGATCGTCGTGATCGGCGCACTGGGCTTCACGCTCGACGGCATCGCGCGGGGGTTGACCCGCGCGCTGCTGGCGTCCGACCGCTAGCGCGATACGCGGCGGCCGGACGAGCCGCTTGCCGCCCGCGTGTCAATTCCACGCATGGCGCGCCGGGCGCGCGCCGTTCAGATAGTAGTTGCCGACGAGGTGATATTTCCAGCGCACCGGATCGTGCAGCGTGTGCGTGCGCGCGTTGCGCCAATGGCGGTCGAGGTTGTGCTCGGCGAGCGTCGATTGCGTGCCGGCCAGCTCGAACAGCTTCTCGCCCGCGAGCAGCGCGATCTCGGTCGTCAGCACCTTCGCTTCGCCCACCGCCACCGACGCCCGCGCGACGTCGTCCTCGGTCACGTCGCCCTTTGCCGTGATCTCGTCGAGCGTGCGCGCCGCGCGTTCGAGCAACGCGTCGGCCGCATGCAGCTGGATGTGCAGCCGGCCGATTTCGCGAATCGTCAGCGGGTCGTCCGAGGCCCGCTCGACGCCGCTGTCGACCCACGGCCGCGCGCGGGTCCGCACGAACGCGAGCGTATCGTCGATGGCCGCCTTCGCGATACCCGCGTCGATCGCAGCCTGGATGATCTGCGACAGCGGGCCGTTGAGCGTCGGCACGTCGGACACGCGCTGCGCGGGCAGCACGTGCGACGCCGGCACGCGCACCGCGTCGAGCACGACCGTGCCGCTCGCGGTCGTGCGTTGCCCGAATCCCGACCAGTCGTCGATCACGGTCAACCCGGGCGTCGGCTGCGGCACGTACGCAAGCCATGCCTGCCGCGCGTCGTCGAGCCCGAGCACCGGCACGTAGTGCGCGAACAGCGCACCCGTCGAGTAGAACTTGGTGCCGTCGACGACATAGTCGTCGCCGTCGCGGCGCACGCGCGTCTTCAGGTCGAGCACGTGCTTCGTGCCCTTCTCCGAGAAGCCGTTGCCGAACCGCTTGCCGCTCAGCACTTCGGCGAAGAAATGACGCTTCTGCGCGTCGGTGCCGACGAGCGCGATCACGTCGACGAGCCCGAAGTGATTCTGCGGAAGCTGCCCGAGCGACGCATCGGCCGCGGCGACGATCTTGATCACCTCGGTGAGCGTCACATGCGATACGCCCGCGCCGCCGTATGCCTTCGGCACCGTGATCGCCCACAGCCCCGACTGCGAGAACCATTCGATTTCCTCGCGCGGCAGGCGGCGTTCGCGGTCGCGTTCGGCGGCCCCTTGCGCCAGGCGTTGCGCCAGCGCATGCGCGACCTCGATCGCCTCCGCATCGTCGGCGATCACGCGGGCTGCCTGCGGTCGTGCATCGGCCGGCCGTTCCTGAATCGTCGCGCTCGTGTCTGACATCGGGCTCTCCTGTCGAATGGTGAAAGCGATCAATCTAGCAGCGCCGCGCGGGCCGGAAAACCGAGCGATTCTCGAAACGATATTCCTTTGGATAACAAACGATGAGCGAATGGCGAAGGCGATTGCGCGTTCTGACGTCGCAATCGATGCAGGAACGCCGATACGCGCCGCGCGGCCACGGTAATACGCAGCGACGATAACGATCCGAGAATCCGTTATTGGAACGCCCGCGTCGCGCTTCCTATACTGGGCTCCCGGCGCAAACGGCCACGCCCTTCGAGGAAATCCGCATGACTTCATCGCACGCAGTTCCCGACCTTTCCACCGGTACCGATTACGATGCGCTCGCGAGCCGGTTCCGGCCGATCTTCGAGCGCATTGCCGCCGGCACCGCCGAGCGCGATCGCCGCCGCGAATTGCCGCACGAGGCGATCGGCTGGCTCAAATCGGCCGGCTTCGGCGCGATACGTTTGCCTGTGAGCGCCGGCGGCGCCGGCGCATCGCTGCCGCAGTTGTTCCGGCTGCTGACCGAGCTCGCGGCCGCCGATTCCAATTTGCCGCAGGCGTTGCGCGGGCACTTCGCGTTCGTCGAGGACTGGCTCAATGCGCCGGCCGGGCCGCGGCGCACGACCTGGTTCGACCGCTTCGCGAGCGGCCAGCTCGTCGGCAATGCGTGGTCGGAAGCCGGCGACGTGCCGCTCGGCCAGACCGTCACGAAGGTGTCGGAGCACAACGGCCGGCTCGTGCTGAACGGCCGGAAGTTCTACAGCACCGGCAGCCTGTTCGCCGACTGGATCGACGTGCTCGCGCAGCGCGCGCACGACGGCAGCGACGTGATCGTCGCCGTCGCGACCGCGCAGCCGGGCGTGATCCGCGAAGACGACTGGGACGGCTTCGGCCAGACCACCACCGGCAGCGGCACGACGCGTTTCGAGAACGCGGCGGTCGATGCGGACAACGTGATCGATTTCGCGCGCCGCTTCAAGTACCAGACCGCGTTCTACCAGTTGTTCCACGTGGCGACGCTGGCCGGCATCGGCCACGCGATCGTGCGCGACGCGGGCGAGCTCGTGCGCAACCGCACGCGCGTGTACAGCCACGGCAATGCGCAGCGGGCCGGCGACGATGCACAGCTGCAGCAGGTGATCGGCGAGATCGCGTCATGGGCGTACGCGGCCGACGCGCTCGCGCTGCGCGCCGCGCAGCCGCTTCAGCAAGCCTATGAAGCGCGCTTCGGCGGCGATGAAGCGGCCGAGCAGGCCGCGAACGTCGCGGCCGAAATCGAATCCGCGCAGAGCCAGCTCGTCGTGTCCGAACTCGTGCTGCGCGCGGCGACGCGCCTGTTCGACGCGCTCGGCGCATCCGCGACCCGCAGCACGACCGCGCTCGATCGCCACTGGCGCAACGCACGCACCGTGTCGTCGCACAATCCGCTCGTGTACAAGGCGCGCATCGTCGGCGACTGGATCATCAACGGCCGCACGCCGCCGTTCGTGTGGCGCGTGGGTAACGGCGCGGGCGCAGGTGCGGAAACCGGAGTCGCGCGATGAGCAAGACCATCCGCTTCAACGCGTTCGAGATGAACTGCGTCGGTCACCAGTCGCCCGGCCTGTGGGCGCATCCGCGCGACCGCTCGTGGCAGTACAAGGATCTCGACTACTGGACCGACCTCGCGCGCGTGCTCGAACGCGGGATCTTCGATGCCATCTTCATCGCGGACGTGATCGGCTACTACGACGTGTACAAGGGCAGCAACTATCACGCGCTGCACCAGGCCGCGCAGATCCCGGTCAACGATCCGCTGCAACTGGCCGCGCCGATCGCGATGGCGACCGAGCATCTCGGCATCGGCATCACCGCGTCGACGACGTTCGAGCACCCGTACACGTTCGCGCGCCGGCTGTCGACCGCGGACCATCACACGAAGGGCCGGCTCGCGTGGAACATCGTCACGTCGTATCTGGAGAGCGGCGCGAAGAACGTCGGCGATCACGGGCTGCGCACGCACGACGACCGCTATGCGGTCGCGGCCGAGTACGTCGAGGTGCTATACAAGCTGTTCGAGGGCAGTTGGGAAGACGGCGCGGTGGTGCGCGACCGCGACGGCCGCGTGTTCACGCATCCGGAGAAAGTGCACGAGATCGGCCACAAGGGCCGCTTCTTCGACGTGCCCGGCTATCACCTGTGCGAGCCGTCGCCGCAACGCACGCCGGTGCTGTTCCAGGCCGGCGCGTCGGGCCCCGGCAAGGCGTTCGCCGCGCGGCACGCCGAATGCGTGTTCGTCGCCGCGCCGACCCGCGACCAGCTCGCGCGCTACGTGGCCGACGTGCGCGCGCAGGCCGCGGCCGCCGGGCGCGACCCTGCGAAGGTGCTGATCTACAACCTCGTGACGGTGATCGTCGACGAGACCGACGAGAAGGCGCAGGCCAAGTTCGACGAGTATCGCCGCTACGTATCTTACGACGGCTCGCTGGTGTTCATGTCCGGCTGGACCGGCATCGACTTCGGCCAGTACGCGCCGACCGATCCCGTCCGGCGCGTCGACACGAACGCGATCGTGTCGGCGGTCGAGCACCTGTCGGGCGGCGACACCGCGTGGACGATCGAGGCGCTGGCCGCCTGGGGCGGCATCGGCGGCATGGGCCCGGTGTTCGTCGGGTCGGCGGCGACCGTCGCGGACATCCTGCAGGAATGGGTGGCGGCGACCGACGTGGACGGCTTCAATCTCGCGTATGCGGTCGCGCATGAAACCTTCGAGGACGTCGTGCGCTATCTCGTGCCGGAGTTGCAGCGCCGCGGCGTGTATCCGACCGCGTATGCGCCGGGCACGCTGCGCGAAAAATTGTTCGGCGGTTCGGCGCGGTTGCCTGACGAGCATCCGGCCGCGCAGTTTCGCGATATCGAGCAGGTCAAGCGCGCGGCCGAGCGCGAAGCGGTCAGCGCTTAACGGCACGTCCAACAACGTCGAAGCCGGGCTGTCCGCATTCGCGCGGCGACCGGCTTCAGCTTCAGCACAAACGGCTTCGTGCAGTCCGACGAAGCCGTGCGTATTTTCCGGGGCAACGGCGAGCGCCCCGGTCAGCGCTTACGCCGCGCTTTCGTCATCGACGTCGTGCGCCGTCGGTTCGTACCGCACGATCAGCAGGAACACGATCGGCGTGACCGCGCTGATCGCGACGACCCAGAACATGTCGGTGCCGAGGCGGGCTTGCAGGATCGGCAGCACGAACAGCGCGAGCGCCTGGCCGATGCCGCACAGCGACCGCCCGAAGCCGACACCGGTGCCGCGGATCGCGGCCGGATACGACAGCGTCGGATAGATCATCATCTGCGCGCCGGGCCCGAAGCCTTCGGCGAACAACCACGTACCGAGCATCAGCAGCACGACACCGACCGCGAGCGCACCGTGCGGATGGCCCGCGAGCGCAAGCGCGACGAGCGCGACCGTTTGCAGCGCGAACCCCGCGATCGCGACATGGCGCGACGGATAGCGATATGCGAGACGCATGCCGAGCAAGCCGCCGGTGAACGCGAACAGCACGTTCAATGCGAGCGATGCCGCGATCGTCTCGAACACGCCCGCACCGAGGAATTGCGACAGGATCGACGGCAGGAAGAACGCGATCGCCGTGTATTCGAACGGGATGCACAGGTTCATCACGCTGGCGACGATCGTGCGCCCGAGATACGGGCGCTGGAACAGCACGCGAATCCGCACCGGCGGCGGGCCCGGCTCGCGTCGCACGTCCTGCGCTTCGTGCGCGTGAATGCCGTACGACTGGCGCAGGATGCGCGCGGCGTTGGCCAGATCGCCCTGATTCGCGGCCCACAGCGGCGATTCGTTCATGAAGCGGTTGCGGAACAGGATGATGACGAGCGCCGGCACCGCGCCGAAGATCAGCGACGCGCGCCACAGCCATCCCGCATGCTCGGCCGGCAGCAGGAAGTACAGGCCGAAGATCAGCAAGAAGCACACCGACGACGCGACGTACCACATCGGGCACCACGCGGCGAGCCGCGACGCCTTGTTGCCGCGGCCGTTGAACTTCGAGAATTCCGCGAGAAACGCCATCGCGACCGGCAGGTCGATGCCGACGCCGAGCCCCATCACGAAGCGGGCGGCGATCAGCACCCAGACGTTCGGCGCGAGCCCGGCCGCGATCGCCGCGACCACGAAGAACAGCATGTCGGCCATGAACACCTGGTAGCGGCCGATCCGGTCGGTCAGCCAGCCGCCGATCAGGCTGCCGAAGATCGTGCCGATCATGATCGCCGACCCGACGAGCCCGGTCAGCGCGGGCGTCAGCCCGAATTCGCGCGTCACGTCGTCGATGCCGTAGGACAGCGTCGTCAGGTCGTACGCGTCGAGAAACACGCCGCCGAGCGCCAGCAGCACGATCATCCGTGCATGGCTGACCGAACTGTCGACCGTGTTGATCAGGCGCGCGACGTCGCTGGCCGAGCGGATGGGGGAAGAAACCGGCGTAACGGGGCTCAGGTCGATCGAACTCATCGGATTCCTTAATGTGTCGCCGGATGGCCGGCGAATGAGCGGCGAAGTTTGCAGGATGCCGGCCGCCGCGACAGGGGCATTGCGGCCCGGGCCGTCGAACGAATGCGTTCCGGCCGTCGTCGAATGCGTCGCTTGCCGGCACCGGAAATTCTGTTCTCCAGGCCCGGCAATCCCAAGCGATATAAACCGATAAATTAATCGGCGTGCGTCATAAAGTTGCGCGGGCCGTGCTATCTCCTTCCGGCCGCCCGGCGGCCGGCCTCGCCGCGCCGCTGCTCGACCTGCGGATCGCCCGCAAGCTGTATGGCGATCGCACGGTCCTCGCCGACGTCGCGTTGCAGGTCGCGCCACGCGAGATCGTCTGCGTGGTCGGCCCGACCGGTTGCGGCAAGAGCACGCTGCTGCGGATCGTCGCCGGCCTCGACGCGAACTTCTGCGGCAGCGTGATGCTCGACGGCAGCGCGCTCGCCGGGCCGTCCGCGCGCGTCGGCGTGATCTTTCAGGAGCCGCGGCTGCTGCCGTGGCTGTCGATCGCCGACAACGTCGGCTTCGCGGCCGGCGCGCGGGGCGGACGCGACCCGAGCGTCGCGCGCTTGCTCGACGAAGTCGGTCTGGCCGGCGTCGCACGGCAACTGCCGGCCACGTTGTCGGGCGGAATGGCGCAGCGCGCCGCGATCGCGCGCGGGCTGTTCGGCGAGCCGGATCTGCTGCTGCTCGACGAGCCGTTCAGCGCGGTCGACGCGATCACGCGGATGCGTCTGCAGACGCTGCTGCTCGACGTCGTCCAGCGGCACCGGATGGCCGCGATCGTCGTCACGCACGATCTCGACGAGGCGCTGTATCTCGGCGATCGCGTGCTGATGCTCGCGCCGAACCCGGACCGCGTCGACGACGAACTCCACGTCGACGTCGCGCGGCCGCGCGATCGGCGCGATCCGTCGCTGGCCGCGCTGCGCGCGCGGCTGCTCGATGCGTTCCAGCGCTTTCACGATCGCGCGGCCGGCGACACGGCGGGGATCCCGGCCACGCCGGCCTGACATCGCCGGCCCGCGCCGCACACGACTTCATCGCGCGGACACCGACCGCACGAACGCGGCCAGATCGCGATTGAACCGCTCGGCTTCCTCGATGAACGGCGCGTGCCCCGACTCCGCATACACCTTGCTGGCGATGCGCGGATTCAGCTCGGCCGCGCGAGCCAGCCTCGCGGGCGTATCGACCAGTGCATCGCGGCCGCCGTAGATGAAGCGCAGCGGCACGCGCGCGTGGCCGAGCCCCGCCGCGGCGAATACCGACATCGTCGGGATGGCCTTTTGCATGTCCCACGACGCCATCGCGGCATTGGCGAGCAACCGCTCGAACGTGGCGGCATCCGGCCGGCGGTTGAAGCACAGACCGACGAACGTGCGCTCGCCGTCGAGATGCGTTTTCAGGTCCGGCGCATTCATGTCGCGGTACACGTCCGGGTGATCGACGATCTGGCCCGGCGCGAGTTCGACCACGCCGTCGACGTACACGGCCCCCGCGATCGCGCGGTCGCCGTATCTGGCGAGGTAGTTCGAGATCACCACGCCGCCGAGCGACCAGCCGACCACGACGGGCTTGCGTGCATGCGCGCCGTCGATCACCGCGGCGAGATCGTCGCCCCAGCGGCCTCCGTCGCGATACGGCCGCGCGCCGGACGGCTTGTCCGACAGCCCGTGGCCGCGCAGATCGTACGTGATGATCCGGAATCCGCGCAGCTCGGGGCTCTCGACCTGCGCGTCCCAGTTCAGGCGGCTGCCGAGCAGGCCGTGAATCAGGATGACCGGCACGCCGTCGGGGTCGCCGCTTTCCTGGACGGCCAGCTTCACGCCGTCCGTCGACGTCACGGTATAGCTGAGCGGCGCGGCCGCCGCGTCGTACGCCGACGCGAACGGCGTCGCCCACCAGACCACGGCCAGCAGCCAGCGGATCAGCACTCGGGTAGTCACGATTTTTCCTCCAGGCATGAACGGACGCACAGTCTCAACCCTCACACTGATGTGAGAGTCAAGCGAATCGTGCTAACCTGCCCCGCATGAAAAACCCGCCTCCGCAGCCGCTGCTGACCATCGGCAAACTCGCGCAGCTCACCGGCGCGAGCGTGCGCTCGATCCGGCACTACGACGAGCACGGCCTGCTCGCGTCGGTGCGCGCGGCCAACGGCTACCGCCTGTTCCCCGACAACGCGGTGACGCAGGTCGGACAGATCCAGCGCATGATCGCGACCGGTTTCACCCTCGACGACATTCGCGGCTTTCCGGACTGCATGCTGCTGATCGAGGGCGCGCGTTCGTGCGATCAGATCACCGAGGTTCAGCGCGAACGCCTCGAAGCGATCGACCGTCAGATCGCCGATCTGGAAAAGCGGCGTGCGCGGCTCATCAAGACCTTGCAGGATGGCGCGGTGCCGCCGCTCGATTGAGGCGCCAGCGTTCACCGGCACGAATCAGCCCCCGCGTCGCCCTTCGGGCGCCCGCTTCACATCGGAATCGTTCGAGAATGCGCGACCGGCGACGGCGCGCACACCACGCCCGCCGAGCCACCGAAAAAACGGGCATATTCAATTACCGCCGATTACAAACGCTTTTCATAAACACATCCTTGACATGCCGAATCGCGTGGTATTTACTGCCATTGCAATCGATGCAATACGAAAAACCGCACGACGAAAAACAGGACTGAGAGTTGCATTTGCAGCGGCGCGCAGCAATACGCGTCGGCGAAATGCAAGACCGAGAAGTAAAACAGGCTTGATCCGACCGGGGGCCACATCCATGTCCGCTACCACCAAACCGCCGCCTGGCGGTTGATTCCCGCCATTCAGCCATCCGACCCCGCAGGCCTGCCGCCGGTTTTCCGATAGAACCGGGGCGGTGCCGTGACGTGCGTCGCCCACCCGAATCGCATCGCGCATGCGTCGGGTTTCAATGCGAGACGGCATGTTCGCGGAATATCCATTTTAAAAATCCGGTGGATCCCGAATTTCACCGGCGATGCATTATCAATTCGGGATTTTCTTAAATCTGTCGCTTCGATATTTCATATATTGATGAAGGAATAAAAATGAGTACCACGACGATCGAAAGTGCCGGTTACGGGGTCTACAACTCGACCATCGATGTCACGAGCCAGGTGGCGGCGGCCTACAAGAACGGCCAGCGCGTATTCACGGCCAGCAACCAATGGGGCGATCCGGCCCCGGGCGAGCGCAAGTACCTGTACATCTTCTGGACCCGCAACAGCGAATCGCAGTCGGGCGTGACCGGCGAGAACGATTCTCACGGCGTGACCCTGCCCTGAACCGCGTTCCGCGCGCGGGGCGGGCCGCCGCGCCGCGGCAGTTGGCAATCGGCAGTCGCACGGCCCGTGCGCGTCATCCGGCGCGCAGCGTGTCTTCCCCACCTTACCGATCGACAGGAGTCTTTCATGCCGTCCGTTTACGTGCAGAACATCTCGATTCCCCTGAGCGACGCCAAGCCGTCCGATTCGGGCGTCATCACGGCCCAGGCCACCTACAGCTTCCCGACCAACGTGATTGCGGCCGGCGCGTCGGTGGCCAGCTACTCGGTCTCGTTCGGCAACACCGACCACCACCTGCGCACGGTAGGCGCGAGCGTGCAGGTGCAGACGCAGAACAATTCGCCGACGGTGACCATCACGGGCTCGCTCCAGTTGATCGACAACAGCAGCAACGAGCTCAATCCGAGCAGTTGCTCGCTGATCGCGTCGGTGATTGCCTGGGCGCAATAAGCGGCGTTCGCCGCCGCGTCGCCGCGATGGGCGGCGGCGTCTTTTCCATTGCCTGGTTTGCGGTCGTGCCTTTCGTGGTCCTCCGCCCGGCGTTCGGGCCGGGGACCATTTTCTCGAGGAGTCGCCATGTCCACCACCGCCAGCCAGCAGGCCGACATTCCCGCCCTGGGCGTGCTCCAGTTCGACGCCGGCAGCTTCGGTTCCGCCGTGAACCTGTTCCGCGGCAATCTCGCCTTCCCGCTCAAGCTGCTGACGCTGCCGGCGCGTGGCGGGCTGGCGTTCGACCTGACCCTGCTGTACCAGAGCAACGTCGCCGACCAGGTCTCGCAATGGAACCTCACGAACCCGAGCGGCGCGCTCGGCGTGGGCTGGAGCATGCCGCTCGAGCGCATCGTCGCGGAAACGCAGGGCACGGGCAGCCCGCTCGACGTGCAGTACTACCTGATGAGCCAGGGCCAGGCGATGCAGCTCGTGCCGATCCCCACGGCGTGGGGCCGCGGCACGCTGGCCGCCGACGCGTTCGACGACGCCGCGAGCGCGGCGCCGTTCGCGAGCGACCGGGTGCCGGCGGCACTCGCGTCCGCGCTGGAGCGACACGGCTGGCGCCCGTCGGGCGACGCGCGTGTCTCGCCCACCGGCCGCCCCGGCGAGTGGCGTCTCGACGATGCGCCGCTGCGCCGCTCGCATCTGCTGCGCCGGCAAGCGGACGGCACGATCGCCGTGACCACCGACGGCCAGTCGTATGAGACGGCGCCCTACCAGTTCTGGCAGATCACGCACTACCCGGCCTGGGACAGTTGGGAAGTCGTCCGCCCGGACGGCACGGTCGCCACCTACGGCGGCTCCGATGCGGCCGCCGCCGCGCGCAACCTGATCCAGTGGGGCATCCGCTGGGGCAACTGGGTCGGCCCGAGCCGCCGCGCGGAAAACCAGCAGCGCTATGCGGTGGCGTGGAATCTCGCGCAGTTGCGCAACACGCTCGGGCACTGGATCGAATTTTCGTACAGCACGATCGAGCAGGCGGTCGGCGACGGCACGTTGACCTACACGCGCGAATGCCAGATCGCGAGCATGGAAAACGATCTCGGCTGGTCGTGCCGGTTCGCGTGGCAGCCGATGACCTACGACACCCGCTCGCTCGACGCGCCGAAGGAATACCTGGCCGCGCACGGCGACCCGACCCAGGTGCCGGGCGACAAGCCGAACGCGTGGCAGGACCGTTACGAGACGCGCTATCTCGACCACGTGGACGTGATCGACGGCTCGGGCGCGCAGCAGACCCGCCTCGATTTCGACTGGTACGACCTGACCCTTCTCGCGCCGCGCGACGCCGCCAATCCGCTCGCCACCGGCGCCTGCTACAAACGCTATCTGAAAAGCGTGACGGACACCTTCAGCGGCGGCGCGGCCCGCCCCGGCATCACGTTCGACTACAACTTCGATGCCGGCGGCGCGCCGAATCCAGGCGCGATGACGTCGATGACGCTGCCCACCGGCGGCGTGCTGCGCTACACGTACGCCGAGATCGACGTGGGCGCGGACGAGAACGTCGATCCGGGCTCGCGCAATCTCACCGTCGACAATCCGTTCGGCGCGAGCCGGCCGGGCGCGCCGCGCATCTGGTACGGCGCCGACTACGTGGTCGTCGCGTGGTACGAGGCCAGCGAGAACGCGCTGCTGGTGAACGTCTACACGTGGCTGGGCCGCTGGATTCCGGCCTGGACGGACTGGCAGCGCTTCGACGGCGCGCTCGATCTCGACCGGACGGTGGCCACGACCAGCGCCGACAGCTTCGTGCTCGTGCTGGCGAGCCTCGACGACACGCAATCGACGCTCTATCTCGCGTCGCGCCGGCCGGTCGCGAACGCGGACTGGCGTTTCGCGGGCGAGCCCGGCGCGCCCACGCCGTACCGCTACGACAGCAGCCAGTTGCGAATCGCCAACGGCGCCGACTTCTTCGTCGTGATCGACAACGACGATCGCCGCGTCGACCGCTACGCGCTGAACTGGCAGACGCGCGGCTGGGACGTCGCCCCCGCGCTCGCGAGCGGCACGTGCTGCCCGTCCGGCAGCATCAATACGCAATCGTACGTGGCGGCGGCCACGAATCACTATCTGGTGTTCTGCTATGACGAGGACACGGCGCACGGCCGGTTCAGCCTGATGGTTCGCGATGCGGCGACGCTCGCGTGGCGGCTCGGCAGCACGCTGGACACCGACGCGATCACGATTCCGGCCGTCGGCGCCACGTCGTATTTCCAGTTGTCGATGGGCCAGGGCTTCGCGGCAGCCGCGTGGATCGACCGCTATGCGTCGTCGGGCGGCGTGGTGAAGGCCTTCGACTACCGCCTGGCGGTGCCCGCGTGGGACGACGACTACGGCAACCTCGCGTTGCGCCCGCTGCCCGACGTATTCGACGGCCCGGGCTTCACGAACCTGTCGCCCGCCTTCATGCAGACGCTCGGCCCCGTGATCACCGGCAACAGCCTGGTCGGCTCGGGCCCGAACGTGCTGGTGTTCGACGGCGTGAGCTGGTCCTACCACTTCGCGGGCATCCAGTACCCGCCCGGCAGCGACGCGAACCGCCAGTTCTACTGGTACGCGTGGGACCCGCTCGGCGTGCTGAAGACGGAGAACACGACGTCGGCGCTCTACTCCGCGCTCGACAGTTTCGATCCCGATGCCGACACGCCCTGGGTCACCCAGGTGCTGCAGGACGAGGATCCGGCGCCCGCGGATCGCCAGACGCAGGGCTTCCCGACGCTGGCCGGCGAATTCCTGTCGCAGAACCGCGACCTCTACGGCCGTTCGGTCTGGCCCGCGTGGAACCCGATCGCCGGATTCCGGCTGGGCGAAATCACCGTCGATCGCTTCGACAGCACGACCGTCATCAACCAGGCGCCGGATTTCCTCGCATTCATGACGCTCGACGCCGACGGCGCGCCGCTCGACACGCAGGTGCGCTTCTTCAGCAACGGCGGGCTGCTGCGGGACGCGCAGGGCGAGCCGGTGGTCGAGCGGTTCCCCGGGCAGCAGATGTTCCGCCTGCTCAACAGCACGCTGCAGTACGAGATGGCCATCTCGGGCAAGCTGCCGGCGATTCCGTCGGGCTTCGTGACCTTCCCGTCGGGCAACGAGATCGACGCATCGACCCACGTCACGCTGCACCGCTATGCGAATCACTCGCTGCATGCGCCGCTCGCGGCCTTCGTCGTGACCGCGCTGGCGATGGACAGCGGCTACGACACGATGCTGCGCTGCTATGCGTACGCGGACGTGTCGGCCAACACCGATCCGTCGGGCAGCATCGTGCAATTCTCGACGGTGTCCGAATACCAGGCGTGCGAGACGCCGCAGGCGCAGCGCTACGGCTGGACCACGAGCCATTTCTACAACGGCCTGCCCGCGCGCACGCTGCAGTTACCGGACGATTGCCGCGTCCGCGCCGGCGCATGCGATACGGCCGCGCCCGTCGACGACGCGTATTCGCTCGCGGCCGGCCTGCTGTTGTCGACCTCGGTGTACGACCGCGACGGCACGCTGCTGTCGTCCACCACCAGCGACTGGACCTACACCGACCAGGTGGCGAGCGACGCGAACGGCGCCGCGCTGCGCAATCTCTACGACGCCGTGCCGCAGATCGCGACGTCGATCGAGAGCCTGCAGGGCGTCGAGCGCACCATGACCTATGCGTACAACGCGGCCTCGGGCTATCCGGCCACGGTGCAGACCGCCTACTACGACAGCCGGGGCGAGCTCAACGTCACGCAGCGCACGTCGTTGTTCGGTTTCGAGGTCTACCCGGCGATGTGGAGCGCGCACATTCTCGCGCCGGTGGCCAGTGCGTCGACGCGGGTGCAGGCGGACGGCGGCTGGCTGTTGCAGGCCGCGAAGGCGCAGACCTTCCGCAGTTGGGCCCGCGACGACGGCACCACCTATCTGGCGGAAGCCGACAGCTGGGTCGCGGTCGACGCGGATGCGCCGCCGTTCGCCGCGTGGAACGGCGGCCAGCCCGGCGCGGGCTGGCTGCTGGAAGAGCGTATCGACACCCGCGACGGCGAAGGCAACGTGCTGCTGTCGCACGACGTCACCGGCCGGCCGATGGCTTCGCTGTTCGACGACGCGGGGCGTTTTCGGATCGCGGGCTTCGTCAATTCGGCCAGCGGCAATGCGTACGACAGTTTCGAGGATTACCAGCGGCCGACCTGGAGCCTGCCGGCCGGCGCGGCCATCTATCGCGACGACGCGGCCAGCGGCACCACGTGCCTGCAGATCACCGCGTCGGCGACGCTCACCCGCGCCGTGACGTTGACCGACGGCCGCGCGCGGCAGTTGTTCGGCCTCTGGTTCAAGAGCCCGCCCGGCGCGACCGCGCGCGACTTCGCCGTGACGCTGACGCTCACCGCGCCGGGCGGCGCGCAGGTGAGCCGGCGCCTCGCGCCCACCGCCGGCCAGTGGCAACCGCAGCAATGGACCGTCGATCCGTCGTCGCTGGGCCTCGGCGCGAACGCCACCGTCACGCTCGGCATTCAGGCGGAACTGCCGGCGGGCGGCGCGGCGTGGCTGCGGCTCGACGACGTGTTCTTCACACCGCTCGACTGCCAGTTCCAGTCGATCGCCTACGACGGCGCACGGCTGCGCACGCTCGGCACCACCGCGCCGAACGGCGTGCGCTCGCGCACGCTCTACAACCCGTTCGCCGAGCCGTCCGTGACGGTCGGCCCCTGGGACAACCCGAGCCTGATCAGCATGACCTGGTTCGCCGCGCAGGACACGACGATCGGCCCGGCCGCCCCGTTTCCGCGCGCCACGCCGAACGCGGCGATCAACGTCACCGGCCAGGGGACCGGCGTGTACGACGGCTTCTGCAACGGCGCGCTGGCGTTCTACACGGCCGCGTCGGGCAATGCGGCCGACTGGACCGCGGGCGGCGGCCTGCTCAGCTATCACGGCGAGGCCGGCGGGCCGCTCGGCGCGCGGCTCGAACGCACCGGTTTCGCGGCGACGAGCATCGCCGCACGCGTGCTGGTCGATCGCGCCACGCTCGGCGACGCGGTGCTCGGCACCGGCACGTGGTTCGTCGGCTTCAGCCAGGCGCAGGGCTGGCGTCTGTGGCGGCTCGACGGCGCGAACGCGGTGCTGCTGCAATCCGACAGCGGCGCGCCCGCCGCACGGGAATGGCTGCTGGTGGCCGTGACGGGCCGCGTGCTGTTCTTCGCCGACGGGCGCAAGGTGTTCGAATATGCGAACGCCGCGGTCGCCGCCCCGTTCGGCCTGCAGCTCGGCATGACGGCGCCCGGCAGTTTCTCGGCGCTGGCCGTGGCCGAGGACGTCGGCCTGAGCGTCGAGTACCGGGACGGCCTCGCGCGCAGCCTGCAGACGCTCAAGCTCGAATCGGCCGATAGCGCCGTGCTCGACACCGGCGTGTACGACGAGCGCGGCAACAGCGCGATCCAGGCGCTCACGAGCCGCGTCACGGTGTCCGGCGCCCAGGCGCTGTTCGTCTACCAGGACGGCCTGGTGACCAACGGCGGCGCCGGCGGCAGCCTCTGGGAAGGCGCGCCGCTCGAGGGCGCGCTGGCCGCCTGGCACCCCGATGCCGGCGGCTATCCGTTCTCGCGCACCGCGTACGAAAACGCGCCGCTCGGCCGGCCGGTGGCGTTCGGCCAGCCCGGCTACGACTATGCGATCCGGCCCGGCAACACGCATTACGCGACGCGCGGCTACGGCGTCAATACCGATGCGGGGCGCTTCGCGTACCCGTTGCCGCTCGGCGAATACCACCTGACGGTGGACGTCGATCCCAACGGCGCGCTCACCCAAACCTGGTCGGACACGGCCGAGCACCTGATCGGCCGCGTGGTGCAGAACTCGGCCACCGACGACAGCCTCGACTGGCGCATGAGCCAGATCCATGACGCGCAGGGCCGCACCGTCGCGTCGGTGCCGCCCGCGTCGTACGCGGCGGGCGGCGCCGGCACGAAAACCGTGCCGGCCGGCAGCAGCACCGCCGAATACGACTTCGCCGGGCATCGGCTCAGCTCGACCGACCCCGACAGCGGCACCACGCAGATCATCTACAGCAGCGCCGGGCTGATGCGCTTCCTCGCCGACGGCAATGCGTTGAACGGCGGCTACGTCGCCTATCGCAAATACGACACGCTGAGCCGCGTAATCGAGGAAGGCACCTGCGCCGTCGCGTGGGATCGCGCGGTGCTTCAGCAGCATGCCGACGACCCCGACTGGCCGCCGTCGCCGCCCACCTGGAGCGTGCGCCGCCACTACGACGGCGACGGCTCGGATGCAACCCAGGACGACCATCTCGTCGGCCGGCTCTGGAAGGTCGAAGTCAACCAGGGCAACGCCGGGCTGGCCGCCTTGACCGAGACGGTCGCGTACGACCGGGCCGGCCGCGTGCTCGCGCGGCGCCGGCAATTCGCCGGGATGCCCGCGGGCGACTGCGTCATCGCGAATACGTGGTCGGCCGGCGGCAACCTGCTGTCGAGCACGGATTCGGCCACGGGGCTCGTCAGCCTGCGCCGTTACGATGCGCTCGGCCGCGTGCTCGAGGTCGCGGCCGACACCGGCGGCACGACGACCGTGCTGATCGCGCACGAGTACGAGCCGAACGGCAAGCCGGCGCTCACCCGGCTGCTGCCCGACGGCAACGGTTCGGCGATGTTGTCCCGGCGCTTCGCGTACACGCCGCCCGGCTGGCCCACCCTCAGCGATGCGGGGGCGGTGCTCAGGGAAACGCTCGGCTACGACACCGGCGCCTGTCAGGGCGGCGGCTACTACAACGGCGAAGTCGCGAGTCAGACCGTCACGGCGGACGTGCCCGGCGGGTCGCTCGGGCCGGCCTGCACCACCATGGATTCGCTCGGCCAGTTGACCGCGTTCGGCGCCGGCGCCGACGCGCAACGCTGGGACATCGACCTGAACGGCAACTTCGAGCGGCACACGCGCGGCGCCGACTCGGCCGGCTACACGTATGCGGCCGGCACCAACCGACTGACCGGCTACACGGCCGCGCAAGACACCACCACGTTCGCGTACGACCATGCGGGCGGGATCGTCGGCGCGAGCGACGGCGCCGGTGCGGCGCGCTGGCAGATCGGCTATGACGCCGGCACCGGGCGCCCCGTCAGCTACGCCAATCCGGGCGTGTCGCTGTCGATCCTGCGCGACGCGGACGGCAATCGCGCGGCGCTGACCCGCACGAGCGGCGGCGCGACCACGCAGCGCTTCCAGACGTCGATGCCCGACGGCGAAGTCGTGATCGACACGGCAAACGGCGCGAGCGAGCCGACCCGCTTCATCGCCGCGCTCGACGTCCAGGTGGCGTGGCACGACGGGCGCTTCTACTTCGGGCTGCTCGACCATCTCGGCAGCGTGCGCGTGCTGCTCGACGCGAGCGGCGAGACCGTCGGCGCGTGGCAGTACGACGTGTACGGCCACCCTACCGTGCTCGTGGCCGCACCGCTTGCGTGGCCGCGGCTGTTTACCGGCCACAACTACGACGCGGATTCCGGTTTCTACGACTGCAACGCGCGCTTCTACCACCCCGGATACGGCCGTTACCTCAGCGTCGATCCGATGCTGGAAACGCCGTCGCCGTACGTCTATGTCGGCAACAACCCGCTCGTCTTCACCGATCCGAGCGGCATGAACGTGTGGGGCATCATCGTCGGCGCGCTGGTCACGCTGGTGGTGGGCGTGGCCGGCGTGGTGCTGCTCGGCACCGGCATCGGCGCGGCGATCCTGGTGGGCGTGGTGGCCGGCGCGGTCGGGTCGATGGCCGGCGACCTCATGAGCATGGCCACCGGCGACCAGATCAGCTGGAAGCAGTTCGGCATCGACGCGCTGGCCGGCGCGGCGGCGGGCGCGGCCGGCGCGCTGGCCGGCGGCGGCGCCGGCGCACTGACCGCGCGCGCGGCGCTCGGCTTGAGCGCGGGCAAGGTGGCCACCACGCTGTCGGTGTCGCTCGTCTCCGGCATCGCGGGCGGCGTGGCCGGCGGGGCGGCCGGGGCCGGCGTGACGGCCGGCATGACCGGGCAGCCGTTCTTCAGCCGCGCGACCGCGCTGAACATCGCGATCGGCGCGGTGGCGGGCGGCGGCGCCGGGCTGATGGCGGCGGGCGCGCACCTCACGTTCTTCACCGGCAAGGAATCGCTCGGCGTCAACCCGACGCCGCTGGAGAACGCCGGCGAAATCCCGAACTATCCGCCGCCGAACACGCCCGGCCTGCCGAGCGAGCCCGGCCAGAGCGGCCTGGTCGGGAAGGTGCGGATCCTGATGCCGAACGATCCGGTCACGACCAGCGTGAAACGCACGTGGGATGCGTTCACCACCGATCTGCAGCGACAGCAGTTCGCGCAGAATCTCACCCGGATCGGCAACCTCGACGTCGACGTCGTGGCGACGCATGGCATCTCGCGCAGCGCGATGGTCGAGTGGACGGGCAACAACGGCGTGCAGATCAACCGGCCGATCTCCGCGTCCACGCTGGCGCGGTTCCTGCGCGCGCAGGGCTACGGCGCGGCCGATACGAACTTTCCCGCGGCGTCGGGCAGGCCGATCAAGCTCGTCACCTGCTTCGCGGGGATGGCAGGCCGCTTCGGTTTCGCGCAGGCGCTGGCCAACGAGCTGCGGGTCGACGTGTACGCGCACTGGTGGGTGGTCTATCCGACCAACAACTCGACGCCATGGATCCGCTTTCAGCCGCGCTGACGGCGCGACACATCGCGACGAGCGACGACGGCCGCGTGGCGGCCGTCGCGCATCGGGCATACCGCGCGGCTTCACCTTCGGCCCGTGGTCACGCCCATGCGCGGCCGCAACCGCGTCGCGTCAGTCGTCGAAGGTGCCCTGATATTCCGGCGCCGCATCCGCTCGCGTGTTCAGTTCGAACATCACGCCGCCCGGCGCGCGGCAAAAAAAGCGCGAGCCGCGCCCGTTGTTGAAGACGTCCGTCTCCATCGCGACGCCCTCTTCCTTGAAGCGCGCGAACAGCGCTTGCACGGCATCGAGGCTCGGCAGCTCGAAGCCGACGTGGAAATTGGTCGGCCACGCGGGCACGCCGTCGCCGACGTGATCGATCACGACGTCGAAGCCCGGGCGCTTGAGGATCCAGGATTTGTCCCAGCTTCCCGCGATCGTGAAGCCGAGGTATCGCTCGAAGAATCGGGCCGTCGCCAGCGTGTCGGCGGAGGGAAAGCTCAGGTGGTTGAGCTTCATCGTCTGTGTGGTGTCGGTCATTGTCGCGTGCTCCGATGCAGTGATGGGCGCAGGCCCCATGCCGTGCCGCCCGAGGACTTCAGAATACGAGCGCAAGCTCGCATTCCACAACTCGCATTGGACGTTCCGCCGCGGGCGCGCGAAACCCTTGCGGGGCCGGGCGTTGCGGGATGGCGACGAGCACGGCGGAAGGCGCTGCTCGCATTCGCGACGGCATCGTCGGTGCGAAATGCGCGATCGGCCGGCGACGACGAACGACGACGGCCCGGGATTCGCGAACGAATCCCGGGCCGCGGATCGACAGCGGATGCCGGGCGTCGCATGCGTTGCCCTGCACCGCGCATCGCTCAATGCGATGCAAGCCGCATCAGAACTGATAACCCGCGCCGACCACCGCGCCGAAGTCCGACCGCGCGTTGCCCGTCACCGACGCCTTGACGACCCAGCGGTTGCTCTCCGTCACGTACGAGTAGCCGGCCGCGAAGCCCTGCTGGCCGTGATAGTTCGACGTCGCCGCCGACACCATCGAGCGCCCCGCGCCGGTCGGCTGCGGCAAGCCGGCCACCGCCATCGCCGATGCGACGCCGCCGTACATGTCCTTCTTCAGGTCGTTGAACGCGTTGTACACCTGCCCGATGCGCTGGTCGGTATACCCCTTCGCCTGCGTCGACGCCGTCGCGAGATTGTCGTTCAGTTGCTGCACGTTCACCGCATCGGTCGGCGCCGTGCCGGCCGCGACGTTCGTGATCTGGCGCTCGCTGCCCTTCGCGCCGACCGAGAACGAGTTGTCGCGATCGGCGACCGAACCCTGGCCGACCGCCACCGCGTTCTTGCCGGTTGCCGTCGCCGTCGAGCCGATCGCGCCCGCATCGGCACGTGCGATCCACGTGGTATTCGCATCGGTCGCGACCGCGCGGATTCGGTCGTTGGCCGCCACGTTCTTCAGCGCGTTGTTGAACTGGCCCACGTTGACCGCGTCGTTGTCGTTCACGCCCGCCGCGACACCGGTCAGCACGCGGTCGCCCGCCGTGCCCGAGAAGTTCACGCTCGTGCCGCCCGCGTCCTTGCCGACCGTGATCGCGCCGTTCGGATCCTGCTGCTGCACGAGGCCGGCCTTGCCGTTCGCGATGTTGGTCACGCTTCCTTGCAGGTTCGAGATGTCGGTGGTGTTCTTCGCCACCTGCTGGTTGGTCGCGTAGAGCTGCGAGCCGTTCACCGCGTCGGTGCTGGTCGCGCCGAGCGTGCCGGCCTGCACGTTCGTGATGCGCGTGCCGCCCGCGCCGCCGAGCGTGATCGTGCTCTTCGAGCTGTCGTCGTACTGCACCGCGAGCGCGCCGAGCTGGTTCAGGTTCGACTGCACGTCCTTCAACTGCTTCACGTTCACCGCGTCGGTATCGCTGGTGCCCGCCGCGACGTTCTTCAGCACGACCGCCGACGTGGCATCGCCGCCGACGAGCGACACCGAATTCAGCCGGTTGCCGCCCGGATCGACGTCGTACTTGACGACGTTCTTCACCGCTTCGCCGGCCTGGTTCGACACGTTCGTGATCTGCTGTTCGAGCGCGGTCTTCACGCCCGACAACTGGCCGCCGTTGACCGCGTCCGTGCTGCCTGCTGCGAGGTTGCCGTCGGCCACGTTCGTCAGCTTCGTCGGCGCACCGCCGCGCGCGGCGTTGAACACGCCGAGCGTCGGGTCGAATTGCAGTGCATCCTGTTGCAGCCCGGCGATCGCGGCCGTGTTGCCCGCGATGTTCGTTTCGGCATTGCCGAGGCGCGTTTCGTGATTCGCGAGCGTCGTCGTGTTGCTGCCGACACGGCCGTCGAGGTTCGTCAGCGCGTCGCCGACGTTGTTGAACGCGTTGCCGCCGATCCTGTAGTCCGGTGCGCCGATCGAGCCGTCCGCGTTCGCCGTCGCGCCGCCGCCGAGCGCGGCCGCCACGCCGTCGGTCGTGCGACGCAGTTGCGCGCCGTTCACCGCATCGGTGCTGCCGGCCGCCACGTTGCCTTGCGCGACGTTGGTCACGCGCACCGGGCTGCCGCCGTTGCCCGCGCCGAGCGACACCTGCTGCTTGCTCGCATCGTCGTACTTCACCGCGAGCGCGTCGAGCTGGCTCGTCCCGTCGTGAATCGCCGCGGTCAGCTGATCGACGTTGACGGCATCGGTGCCGCTCTTGCCGGCCGCGACGTTGCTGATCAGTTGCGGGCCGTGGCCGCCGTGGCTCGCATCGTACGCGCCGAGGGCCGGGTTCCACTGCAGCGCGTCCTGCTGGAGCGCCGCGATGTTGCCGGTATTCGTCGTCACCTGGTTGCCGACCGCCGTAATCGACTGGTTCAGCGCGTCGGTCGCCTTGCCGAGCTGGCCCACGTTCACCGCATCGTTCGCGGCCACGCCGTCCGCCACGTTGTGCAGGCCGACCGGCGCCGTTGCACCCGTGCCGCCGAGCGTGACGCCGCCGTGCGCATCGTCGTCGTACTGCACCGCGTTCTTCGTCGCGTTGCCGATCTGGCTCGCGATCGACGTGCTCAGGTTGCCGAGCGTCGTGCTCAGGTTGTTCGTCACGCTCGTGCTCAGCGACGCGAGGCCGCCGTTCAACTGGCCGACGTTCACCGCATCGTGCGCGTCCTTGCCGTCCGCGACGTTGCGCAGCGTGGTGCCGTCGGGGCCGGCGAACGTCACCGAGTCGAAGCCGCTCGCGCCGTCGTACTTCACGTTGCGCGTATCGGCCGCCTGCAGGCCGGCGATGTTCGAGGCCGCCGTGCTCAGCGATCCGTTGATGCCGGTCACGCTGTTCTGCAGGTTCGTGATGTTCGACGCCGCGGTCGAAAGGGACGTCTGCAGCGGCGCGATGCCGCTCTTCAACTGGCCGACGTTGACCGCATCGGTATCGGCGACGCCGGCGGCCACGCCGCCGATCGTCGTGCCGGTGGCGCCGTCGAGCGCGATCGCCGCATGCGAGTCGTCGGTGTATTTGACGACGTTCTGCGTCGCCGTGACGATGCTCGTGCTCAAGCTGTTGCCGACGCTGGTCACGCGCTGGTCGACGTTGGAGATCGTGGTCGACAGCGCATTGCCGACCGACGTCACGCGTGCGTCGACGTTGCCGATGCCCGTGCTCAGCGTACTGTTCACGTTCTTCAGTTGCTGGACGTTGACGGCATCGGTATCGGCCGCGCCCGCCGCGACGTTCTTGAGCTGGCGTTCGCTGCCGAGCGCGCCGAACGAGACCGCGCCGCCGACCGGCGCGGCCGTGCCGCCGAACACCGGCGTGCCGCCGTTGTTCGCGCCGATGCTGCCCGAGCCGATCGCCACCTGGTTGTTGTCGTTCGTCTGCGCGCCAGCGCCGATCGCCACCGACTGCGTGCCGCCGGCGCGCGTCTGCGTGGCCGCGTCGTACGATGCGCCGGCCGATACGCCGTCGCTCGACGTCGGATTCGCACCGCCGATCGCGACCGAGCGGTCGCCGCTCGCGAGCGCCGAGTGACCGAGCGCGATCGAGCTCGTGCCGTGCGCATCGGCGACGTTGCCGAGCGCCATCGAGAAATCGCCGACCGCCGCCGACTGGCGGCCGACCGCCAGCGACGTATTGCCTTGTGCCACCGCCACCGTGCCGATCGCGGTGGCCGAGTTCGCCAGCGCCTGCGAGCCGACCCCGATCGCGATCGCGCCGCCGCTACCGCTGCTGCCCTTGCTGCCCGCGTTCGACTGGTCGCCGATCGCGATGCCGCTGGCGCCGGCCTTCGCGTTGGTGCCTTGCGTCACGTTGGTGGTGCTGACGGCCACGTAGCTGCCGTTCTTCGTCGCCACGCACAGCGGGTTGGTGCCGTCGATGCACTGGCCGTTCAGCGCGTTGTCCGGGTTGCCGCGGTCGACGAAATTGTCCGCGTGGGCGGCGCCGGCGATCAGCACACCCGCGCCGGTGAACATCGCGGCGGCGAGCGCCGAAATCTGCTTCCTCTTCATGGTCTTCTGCTCCGTTGTGTAGCGTCTGGTTTGAATACGGACTACTTACTTTTATTGACAGCTTCGACTTCGATTGCGACTTCGGTTCTGCAACGGATTCCGCCGCCGGGCTGGCCATGTCGACACGACGCGTATCGAGCACAGGTTTCGGCGGGGCGTTCGAGGGTCCCGGGCATGACGCCGGATCGACGTTGCGTTCCGTTAATTCGGCTACTTCATCAGGAATACATATTCATTCTTGTGGACGAGCTTTTCCCCGACTGAATCCCGAGATTCAATCCGCCGTCGTGACATCTCCGATTTTTTTGCCGCGCTGACCGCGACCTACCCCGCTTCTTTTATTTCATCTCCGGAAACCGGAGTTTCATTGCCGTGCGGCGAGCACTTGCCTGGACCGTCATCAATCGATGCGCAGCCCCCCGGGTCGGGCAACGTCCGTCACCGCTTGCGCTGCCCTGCTCCACCCGTCATTCAAAGTTCGGACGAATTATGAGACACGTGCCTGAATTATTAAAGGCGGCATTCTTTATAGATTGTAAAATTCAAAATATTCAACGAGTTAGACTAAATACGCTCATTCCGCAAACGATTTCGCGACGATGCAATTAATCCAGATCTTTTATCGAGCGGATAAATACTTTGCCCAAGCGGATTCAAATGATGTTTTTTCTGAAATAGACAATCGACAAGCCGGCCGCAGCTGCGCATTCGCGACGAAAAATACGCGTAAACCACGAGGCGCGACGCGCATCGACGCTTCATGTTTCCTGTCGAAAACCGCCATTTTCGATAATCGAAAAGGAGGAATTGCGAGAATGGCGCCGCCATGGCTGGCCGGATTCGAAATATGCTCCTACAATTCCGCTCGCACCGATTCCGGCAGCCGCGGCCATTCGCGACGCGAGCACGGCAATCCCTCGCGTCCCGACCGGCTCGGCGATCCAGACAACGAACGCCGCGCGATACGTCGAGCGGTTCGTGCCGCGCGGGTCCGCCCGTGCCGGAATCGATGCGAGCGTGCGATGCGACGGATGCATCGCCACAGAGCGGGCTCCGACGTTTCCTCCGCACCGGGCAGGCCACCCGCGGAAACGCAGCCAACCGCCTTTTCACCACAGGTGCACGATGCCTTCATCGATCTCCGCATTGAGCGACGCGCATATCCTGATCGTCGACGATCAACCCGACCAGCTCCGGTTGCTGACCGACATCCTGCGCAGCACGGGATGCCGAATCAGCATCGCATTCGATGGCGCGCAGGCGTGCCAGCGCGCGCAGGCGCTGAGGCCCGACCTGATCCTGATGGACGTGCGCATGCCGCGCATGGACGGCTTCACCGCGTGCCGCCTGCTGGCCGCCGATCCGCTGACGTGCGCGATCCCCGTCATCTTCCTGACCGTGGCCGGCGCATTGCACGAGCGGCTCGAGGGGCTCGAGATCGGCGGCGTCGACTACGTGGTGAAGCCGTTCGAGCCAGCGGAGGTGATCGCGCGGATTCGCGTGCAGCTCTCGCGGACGCGACGCGAACGGCCGGCCGACCCGGAACCGGCGGAAAACCCGTTCGCCGGCGGCAAGGACGACGACATCATCGTGCGCGCGGCCATTCGCCACCTGTCGCGCCGGCTGAACGATCCGCCGACGGTGGAGGAACTGGCGCGCGCGGTCGGCACGCACGAGAAGCGCCTGTCGCGTGCGTTTCGCGACAATCTCGGCCAGACGGTGTTCGAATATCTGCGCTACGAACGGCTGCGCATCGCGCAGGATCTGCTGGATTCGACCACGCTCAGCATCGCCAGCATCGCGAAGGAAATCGGCTTTTCCACGCCGGCCAATTTCGCGACCGCGTTCCGCGAACGGTTCGGCATCACGCCAACGGAATGGCGGCGCCAGCGCGATACGGGCGCGCGCGCCGCTACCCGGCAGCCGCAACGCCGCGCGTAGGCCCGATGCGGCACGCTCACGCCTACCAGTTGTATTTCGCGCTGGCCAGCACGGTCCGCTCGTTGCCGAACACGCATACGGCGTACGACTGGCAGCCGCTCACGTAGCGCCGGTCGAACAGGTTCGCGACGTTCACCGCGAAATGCCAGCGCGGCAGGTCGTAATGGATCGCGAGGTCGTAAAGCGTCGCGCTCGGCACCGTCAGCGAATTGTCGGGTGCGCCGGCCGACGCGCTCTGGTAGCGCACGCCGCCGCCGACGCCGAAGCCCGCCAGCGCGCCCGTGCGCCAGGTCCAGTCGGCCCACATCGACGCCATCTGCCGCGGCAGCGGCACGGACACCGGCCAGTGGTTCAGCGACGCGTCGTTCGCCTGCACGTTCTTGACGTCCTGATACGCATACGACGCGACGATCGACAGCTCGCGCGTCACCTTGCCGACCGCGCTCAGCTCGATGCCGCGCGAGCGCACCTTGCCGGTCTGCACCGACGTCGTGGCGCTCGGGTCGAGATTCACCGGCGTCGGCGTCACGACGTTGGTCTGGTCGATCTGATACACGGCCGCATTCAGCATCAGGTTCCGGCCGGGCGGCTCCCAGCGCAGCCCGGCCTCCGTCTGCGCGCCGCGCGTCGGCTTCGGCAGGCCGCCGCCGAACATCCGCACGCCGATGACCGGATCGAACGACGTCGAATAGCTGACGTACGGCGACAACCCGGCGTCGCCGCGATAGGTGAGCCCGACGCGCCCGGAGAACGCACTGACGTCCTGCTGGGCATGCGTGCCGGCGGTGCGGTCGTCGAAGCGCGCATTCACGAAATCCTCGCGGCCGCCGAGCGTCAGCGTCCAGCGCCGCCAGCGGATCTGGTCCTGCGCGTACGCGCCAACCGAGTTCATCGCCGTGTACTGATCGACGTGGCCGAGCGACGTCGGCCCGGCGAAGATCGCGGCCGTCACGGGCCGATAGACGGGGTGATACAGGTCGAGCGACGGGGCGAGCGCGAGCCATACGCTGTTGGTCGTCGTCTGCCGGTCGAATTGCACGCCGAACAGCAGCGTGTGTTCGAGCGGCCCCGTGCCGAAGCGCGCCTGCGCGTGATTGTCGACGTCGAGCCGGCTGTAGTTGAGCTGGAACAGCCCCGCGAAACGCATCATGTTCGTCGTGCTGCGCGGCGCGAGGCCGTTGCCGAACACCGTCGCGTCGTCGAGCGACAGATGCGACCAGCGCACATCCTGATGCAGCGTCCAGATCGCGTTCACGCGGTGTTCCAGCGCGTAGCCGAGCGACCATTGCTTCTTGCGGTAGTCGTTGAACGACGGGTCGCCCATGTAGAGGTCCTGCGACAGGCGGCCGTTCGGGTTCGGCAGCACCGTGCCCGACGCGGGCAGGAAGTTCGACGAGATGTCGCCGCTATCCTGCAGGAACGTCGCTGAGAACGTCAGCGACGTGTCGGCGTTCGGCCGCCACCGGAACGACGGCGCGAGCGCGACGCGCCGGTCGCCGTTCGGGCCGGTCACCGCATTGCCGTCGCGCGCGACGCCGACGAACCGGTACGCATACTTGCCGTCCGGGTCGAGCCTGTCGCCGACGTCGAGCATGGCTTGCTTGCGCGCATCGTTGCCGATCTGCACGCCGGCTTCGCGCACGCGCTCGCCGTTGGCCAGCTTCGTGTGCGCATCGACGATCGCGCCCGGCTCGCCCGCGCCGTACAGCACCGACGTCGGCCCGCGCAGCACCGCGATCGAATCGATCGTGTACGGATCGACCCGCCAGTTCGCGATCACGGCCGTGTCCGGCGCCGGCAGCCCGTCGACGTACAGCGTCGGCGTGAAGCCGCGCAATGCCGCATACCAGTCGGTGCGGCTGTCGGCGCCGAACGTCGCGAAACCCGGCACGTAGCGCAACGCCTGGTTCAGGTCGGCCGCGCCGGTCATGTCGATCTGTTGCGCGGTCACGAGGTTGATCGTTTGCGGAATCTCGTCGATCGGCGTGTCGGTCTTCGTGCCGGTGGCGGTGCGCCGCCCGACGAGCCCGACGGACGAAGCGTCCGTCGGCCCTCGCACGTCGATGGCCGGCAGCACGGCCGCCGCCGCGCCCGGCGCCGATGCCTGCGCGTGCGCGCCGCCCGCGGCGGCCACGCACAATGCCCCGCCGGCCGCGATCGCCCGCGCGCGCCGCCGCGCTCCTGTCTCCGTCCACATCGTGTCGATACTCCGTCGTGCTGGGTTGGCCCGTTCTGCCGGATCGGCGGACCGTATGTCGCCGGAGGGCCGCCCGATGATGTCGTGATTGTCGTGCTCGCGATGACGCTGCCGCGTCGTACGGCAAGCACCGGCCGATCGCGTCGTTCGCGAGCGCAGCGATCATACCGGCCGAACGTGGCGCGGTCTTTAAAAAATAATCCGGTCGGCACTGCCCGCAGGTTCAAGGTGGCGCATTGTCGATCCCGCGGGCGGCAGCGTCATCGCGGTCGCCGGTTCGCGCCGGTGGCCCGCCGCACCGGCCGCCGGCGCAACCCATACCCCGTCGCGCGCAGGCGGCCCGCGCCGCGGCACGCGTCTTGCGCATCGCCGCGATCGCATCAGGCACCCCGGCGCAGCCGGGCATCGACGTGACACGCACATCCGGCAAAATTCACATCGGCATTTCGGGCTGGCGCTACGCGGGCTGGCGGGGCACGTTCTATCCGGACGACCTGAAGCAGGCGGCCGAGCTGCGGTACGCGTCGGGCCGGATGCAGACGATCGAGATCAACGGCACGCACTACAGCCTGCAAGCGCCGGACAGCTGGCGGCGCTGGTATGCCGATACGCCGCCCGGATTCGTCTTCAGCGTGAAAGGATCGCGCTATCTGACGCACATGCTCCGCTTTCGCGACGAAACGGCCACGATCGCGTGCGCGAATTTTTTCGCTCAGGGCTTGTTCGCGCTGAAGGAGAAACTCGGGCCGCTGCTGTGGCAGTTCCCGCCGTCGCTGCGGTTCGACCCGGCGCACATGGAGCGCTTCCTGAGCCTGCTGCCGCCCGACACGGAGGCCGCGCTCGCGCTCGCCCGCCGGCACGACGGGCGGGTGCGCGAACCGTATTTGCGGATCGACCGCAAGCGGCCGTTGCGTCATGCGGTGGAAGTCCGCCACGACAGCTTCGTGGACCCGGCGTTCGTGAAGCTGCTGCGCCGCCACAAGGTCTCGCTCGTCGTGTCGGATTCGACCGAGGCGTGGCCGCAGTTCGAGGATCTGAGCGCGCGGTTCGTCTACATCCGGCTGCACGGCACCGAAACGAAGTATTCGGGCGAATACGCCGATGCGGCGCTCGAACGATGGGCGCGCAGAATCGAAGCGTGGAGCCGGGGCACGCAGCCCGACGATGCGCGCCTCGCCGCACCGGCGCTGCAACCGCCGCGTGCGCAGACGCGCGACGTGTACTGTTATTTCGACAACGACACGAAAACGCAGGCGCCGTTCGATGCCGGGCGGCTGATGGCGCGGCTCGGGCTGCATGCGCATGATGCGGTAACCGAATGAAATGCTCGGCGCGCCGCGGGCATCGGGCATGCCGTCCGGGCACCGCGCGGGCAGGCGCGCAATATGCTCCGGTTCTCCCGGCTCGCGCCCTTCATCGCGCCCGCCGTGTGCGCCCGGTAAATCTTGCATGACCGGTAACCGGCGCCATGGGCCAACACTGCAAGGAGAAAAGCGATGACCCTGCTTATCTATCTGGTGGGATGGATCATTTTCATCGGCGGCGTCGCCTGGGGTTTGATGACGCTGCATGTCGCGCAGTACGTCATCGAGATCGTGGCCGTCATCCTGTTCGGCATCGCGGTCATCACGGGCGCGACGCGCGCCCGGAATCGCGACCGGTCGTAGCGCGGCGCGCATGCCGCGATCGCGCTGACCGCGGTGCGGCGCCGGATGCACGCTGACGGCCGCGTCCACGCCAACCGTTCCACGCGTCGGGCCGCGGTGCGATGAGGAGCGGCGCGCGACGGCGCGCGCCAGATAGTAGGCAACGCGTGCGTTCTTTGCATCGGCGGCGACAGGTGCGCTACGCTCCATTCGACCTCGTATCGCGGGTCAAAATTTAAGCGCTTAAACACTCAGAAGCCGACCCTGCGTCCGACGGGGTCCATCACATGGAGGATGACGATGAACAGACGATCGATGCTGCGCTGGAGCATGTCGAGCGCGGCGCTTGCGTGCCTCGACCTGGCTGGCCCGCTGCCCGCCTTCGCACAACCCGCGCCGCGCCCTGCGGCGGCGAGCCCATTCGCGATGGGGGCCGACATCTCGACGTTGCCGGAACTCGAAGCGCATGGCGCGGCCTTCTTCGACCGCGGCGGCGCGCCGCGCGACTGCCTGAAGATTCTCCGCGCGCACGGCGTCGACTCGATCCGGATCAAGGTCTGGAACGATCCCGGCAATCCGGATTTCTTCCCCGCGAACCAGAGCGCCGCAGCGGGCTACAACAATGCCGCGCACGCCGTTGCGCTCGCGCAGCGCGCAGCCGCGCTCGGCATGCGCATCCTGATCGACTTCCACTACAGCGACTGGTGGGCCGACCCCGGCAAGCAGTATCCGCCGCATGCATGGGCCGGCAAGAGCCTGACCGAAACCTGCGCGCTGCTGTCGGCGTACACTACCGACGTGCTGCGCCGGCTGCAACGCGCCGGCGTGCGCCCGGAGTGGGTGCAGATCGGCAACGAGATCACGGGCGGCATGCTGTGGCCGCTCGGCCGCTACGACCAGTGGGACAACCTCGCGCAGTTGCTGAAAACCGGCCACGACGCGGTGAAGGCCGTCGATCCCCGCATCAAGGTGATGCTGCACATCGACAGCGGCGGCGACAACGGCAAGAGCCGCTGGTGGTTCGACAGCGCGACGCAGCGCGGCGTCGCGTTCGACGTGATCGGCCTGTCGTACTACCCGCAATGGCAAGGCGCGCTCGACGATCTGCGCAACAACGCGAACGATCTCGCGGTGCGTTACGACAAGGAACTGATCGTCGTGGAGACCGCCTATCCGTGGACCACGAGCGACGGCGATTCGGAGCCGAACGCGATGACGAACACCGGATCGACGACCTTTCCGCCGTCGCCGGCCGGCCAGGCGCAATTCCTCGCGGCGGTCGTCGATATCGTGAAGGGCGTGCCGGGCAATCGCGGCAAGGGCGTGTTCTGGTGGGAGCCGGAATGGATTCCGACGCCGGGTGTCGGCTGGAAGCTCGGTGCGGGCGACCAGTGGGACAACAACACGCTGTTCGATTTCCACGGTCACGCACTGCCGTCGCTCGACGCGTTCCGGCAGCGCTGACGCGTCACGGCATCGCTGCTTCACCGCACCGGCGCATGCCGCGTCAGTGCGGTGAATCGAAGCCGCGGCGCGCACTGCCCGTACCGCTCTCACCGTCGGCGCCGCCCCGCTCGCCGTACGCATCCACGGCGAGCAGCGCGCACGCCACGAGCGCGAGCCCGCAGCATCCGGCGAACGTCGCGCGATAGCCGAACAGATCGACGCACGCGCCCGACAGCACCCCCGATGCGATCGAGCCGACCCGCGCCGTGCTGAAGAACATCGCCGTCGCGGTGCCGGGGCGCGTGGGCATCAGGTCGCACACGCGCGTCATCCCGAGACACGACGTGATCGCGACCACGCATGCGCTCAGCAGTTGCAGCGGCAGGATCAGGTTCGCGCGCGTCACCGCCGCGAGCCCGATGAAATATGCGGCATGCACGAGCGCGCACGCGGTCAGCCAGCGCGCCTTGTCGAGGCGCGTCGAGCGCATGCCGAGCCACAGCATCATCGGAATCTCGAGCAGCGCGGCCAGCCCGAGCGCGGCCGACACGTTCGCCGGCGTGCCGCCGAGCGCGCGCACGATATAGAGCGGCAGCACGATCATCGTCGCGTTCGCCGCGAGCCCGATCAGCGTGAGCGCGACGAGGGTGCGCAGCACGCTGGCGCGCGGCGCGACGGCCATCGCCGCACGCGCATCGTCAGGCGGTGGCCCGGCGCGATCCATTGCCCGCACGTGCACGGCCGCGGGCCGCCGCGCCGGCTCCGGAATCCGTGCGACGATCGCCGCGCATGCGACGAAGCCCGCGGAAGCCGCAAGAAAGAGTCCGGTAAAACCCGTCTGCGCGAGCATCAGCGCACCGAGCGCGGGACCGAACACCCACGCGATCGACAGCATCGTGCGCAGCGCGGCCGATGCAAGCTCGCGCTGTGCATCGTCGGCGACGGGCAGCACCGCGCGTGCGAACGAGAAGATCTGCGACAGCGACACGGCGCCCGCGCCGAGCAGGATCGTGCCGGCGACGATCACCGGCCCATGCGCGCGCAGCACGCACAGCAGCGCAAAGCCGAGCGCGGCAGCCGCGAGCGACACCACGAGCAGCGGCCGGTGCCGGTCGCGACGATCGGACCAGCGTCCGGCCCACGTGCTCGCGACGACGCCGCTCGCCGCGATCAGCGTCAGGAAGACGCCGGCCAGAAACGGCGACATCCCCGCCGCCTCGACGCCGAACAGCGACAGGTACGGCGCGGTGAACGACATCGCGACGCCGAGCATCAGCGCCGCCGCGGAAAGCGGCACGAAGTACGCGATTCTCGCAAGGCGCGCGAAATGCAACCGCGGCGACCGCAACGACTGCATCGCGTCAGTCCGGCTCGACCCAGGCGGCCACGTCGACCGCGCCGAGGTCGCGGCTGCCGAGCACGAAGCGCGCACCGCCCGGCGCGGGCAGCATGCATGGCGTGTCACCGTAGTTGAACGCGAACGTGACGCGCCCGCGTCGACGCAACCGCACACCGTCCGGCAGCGCGTACGCTTGCAACCCCGCATCGCGTGCGCAGCGGGCAACGATCGCGCGCAACAGCGTCCGATCGAAACAGGCAGTCGCCATCGTCACGTGAGCGCGCCGCACGAGCGCCGGCACACCGTCGTCGCATGCGGCCAGTACGTCGACGCCCGGCGCCGCGTCCATATCGACGTGATCGCGCCATTTCAGCGCATGACCATCGACGCCGTCGAACGACACACGCGGCGCGAGCGACGGCCGCAGCGACTCGACCTGGCCAATCCGAACCGGTAGCACGTTGCGCAGCTTGCCGGGTGCGAGACCCGGCGCGATCGCGAATTCCGCGGTGCGCGAACCCGTGCGCGGCCCGAACAGCCAGTGGGCGTGTCCGCTCGCGGCCTGCTCGACGATGCGATCCGTGACGACCGGCAGCGTCGGCGCGACGACGAGCGCATAACGCGACACGTCGGCGCCAGCCGCGACGATATCGACGTCGAGGCCCAGCTCGCGCAGCGCGCGATACCAGTCGAACACGTGCTGTTGATAGTCGAAATCGGCGCCGTGCGGCTGGATCCGGATCATCCAGTCGGCCTCGTAGTCGAACAGCAACGCGACGCGGGCCGTGTCACGCTCGCCGGCGACGAGCGCGGGATCCAGCGCGGCGATCTCGCGTGCGACGCGCGCCACTTCGTGACCGCCCGGCGACAGCCGGTCGTCCGGCGCGTTGAGTCCCGAATGCAGTTGCTCCTGCGCATGCGGATACTGCCGCCACCGGAAATACGACACGAGCTCCGCGCCGTGCGCAAAGGCTTCCCACGTCCACAGCCGCACCGCGCCCGCGTGCGGCACCGGGTTGTAAGGCCCCCAGTTGACGGGCCCTGCCTGCTGCTCCATCACCCACATCCGGCCGTTGCCCACCCTGCGATACAGGTCGTGCGAGAACGCCGACACGTCCGGATGCCCGGTGCGGGCCCAGCGTTGCTTGTCCGCTTCATCGAGCGGCAGCACTTCGGTGCGCGGCACCGGATAGCTGTCCCACGCGGCGACGTCGAGGCCACCGCGTGCGAACGCGTAATGATCGAACTCGACGAAAAAACCCATGAAGTTATGCAGCACGTCGCGACCCGGCGCGTGCGGACGGATCGCGTCGACCTGCGCGGCATGAAACCGCGCGACCTCGTCGGACTGATAGCGCCGGAAGTCGAGCAGGTGGGCGGGATTCGCGTCGGTCGGCGTATGACGCGGCAGTTCGATCTCGTCGAAGCTGCGATATTCCATGCTCCAGAACACGTTGCCCCACGCGCGGTTCAGCGCGTCGATATCGCCATAACGCGTGGCGAGCCACGTGCGGAAACCCTGGAGTGCCGCCTGTGTATAGCTCGGCAACGTGTTGTGACAGCCGAGTTCGTTGTCGGTCTGCCACGCGATCACCGCCGGATGCGCGCCGTAGCGCCGCGCCATCGCGTCGGCAATGCGCACGCAGTGCTCGCGATACACGGGGCTCGCGATGTCGTAATGGCGACGCGAGCCGAACTGCCACACCGCGCCATCGACACCCACCGGCAGCATCTCCGGATGACGATCGACGAGCCACTTCGGCGGCGCGGCGGTCGGCGTGCCGAGTACGATCTTCAACTGCTGGCGTGCGAGCGTGTCGATCGCGTCGTCGAGCCATGTCCAGTCGTAGCGGCCGGGCTCCGGCTCCATCCGGCTCCACGCGAATTCGGCGATCCGCACGCGCGTCAGGCCCAGTTCGGCCATGCGCCGCGCATCGCGATCCCATTGTTCGCGCGGCCAGTGTTCGGGGTAGTAGCAAACGCCGAGGTGCATCGTGGATTCCTTGGAGAAAGAGGATGGACGGGTCAGCCCTTGGTCGCGCCGAACGTGAGCCCTGCGACGAAGTGCTTCTGCATCGCGAAGAACATCAGCACCGACGGTAGCGCGGCGAGCACGGAGCCTGCCGACACGATGTTCCAGGCGGTCGTCCACTGCCCTTTTAGCGCGGCGACGCCGACGGTGATCGGCGCCGCGTCGTCGCCTTGCGTGAGGCACAGTGCCCAGAAGTAGTCGTTCCACACGAACGTGAACACGAGGATCGCGAGCGCCGCGAGCGCGGGCCGCACGAGCGGCAGCACGACGCGCCAGTAGATCGCCCACTCGGACGCGCCCTCGACGCGCGCGGCCTCGATCAGCTCGAACGGCAGCTCGCGGATGAAGTTGCGCAGGAACAGCGTGCAGAAGCCGGTCTGGAACGCGGTGTGGAACAGCACGAGCGCCCATACGGTGTTGTACAGGCCGACGGCGAGCATGATCTGCCGCACCGGGATCATCAGGATCTGGATCGGCACGAAGTTGCCGGCGACGAACAACCCGAGCAGCACGAGATTGCCGCGGAACCGGTAGTTCGCGAGCGCGTGCCCGGCGAGCGACGCGAGCAGGATCGACGCGGCGACCGACGGCACCGTGATCAGAAGGCTGTTCGCGAAGTACTGGAGCATCGGCGTCTGCGTGAGCGCGGCGCCGTAATTGTCGACGAGCGCGAACTGCTTCGGCAAGCTCCAGTAATGACCGGCCATGATCTCGTCGGTCGAGCGGATCGACGTGACGAGCACCGCGAGCAGCGGCACGAGCCACAGCGTGAGCGCACACGGCAGCGACACCCGGTACAGCAGGCGGGCGGGACGTCCCCAGCGGGACACGGGCATCGGATACATTTGCGATCCTTATGATTCGACGCGCACCAGCTTGCGCAGCTGCCACACGATATAGACGAGCATGATCGCGAACAGCACGACGGCGATCGCGGCCGAATAGCCTTCGCGGTAGTACTTGATCGCCTGGTCGACCATGAAGTACGCGAGCACGGTCGAGCTGTCGAACGGGCCGCCGCCCGTCATCACCGAGATCAGGTCGAAGCTGCGCAGCGCGCCGATCACGGTCAGCACGACCGCCATGAACGTCGCGGGCCGCAGTTGCGGCAGGATCACGTGCCACAGCAACGTGAAGCCGCGCGCGCCTTCCATCCGCGCCGCTTCGACGATCTCGCCGTTGATGCCGGTGAGCCCGGTCAGGTACAGGATCATGCAGAACGGGATCTGCGGCCACAGCGCGGCGACGATCACACCGTAGGTCGCATAGCGCGGATCGCCGAGCACCGGAATCCCGTGCCCGACGATCAGCTTCAGCAGCCCGAACGTCGGGTCGTAGAACCACGAGAACACGAGGCCAACGACGACGCCCGGCAGCACGAACGGCGCGAAGAACAGCGACTTCACGAGCCGGATGCCGAACACGTTCTGGTTCAGGTACAGCGCGAGCGCGAGGCCGAGCGGCGGCGCGGCGAGGAACAGCGCGAGCCACAACACGTTGTTCTTCAGCGCGACGGTGAACGTATCGGACTGCAGCAGCTCGCGATAGTTGTCGAGTCCGGCGAACGTCATCGGCGTCATCCCGTCCCACTGATGGAAGCTCAGCCAGATGCTGCTGACGATCGGGTACAGCACGAACACGGTGAAGAGCGCGAAACCCGGCAGCACGAACCACAGGGCCGCGCGATTGCGCCGCCGCGCGAGCGACGCGCGCGCAGGCCGCCGTGGGCCGACATCGCGGCGCGCGGCGCTTTCGGACAGGCTGGTTGACATGAGATGACCTTCGATGAAACGAACGTGACGGTGACGACGCAGCACCGGGCCGACATCCCCGCCGGCTCGGCCGCGCGGCGCATTACTTCCGGTAGATGCGCTTGCGGGTCTGCTCGAGGCGCTGCAGGATCGCATCGAGCTGCGTCGGATCGGACAGGAACTGCTGCATCGCCTTCATCCCCTCGTCCGCCATTTCCTTCGTCATGTCGCGATCGTAGAACTGCGCGATGCCGCCCGGCGTCGTCGCGAGCGTATGGAATCCGATCTTCGAGATCGGGTCCTGCGGCTCCGGCGCCTTGTTGTTCGACGGCAGTTGCCCCATCCCCTTCGCGAACTCGCCGCTGACCGCCGGCTGCCCCATGAACGCGAGGAAGCGTCGCGCATCGGCCTTGTTGTGCGCTTTCGCCGGCACGATCAGCACGTTGACCGGCCCGTCCTCGGCAAGCGGCACCGACGCGTCGATCACCGGAAAGCGGAAGAAGCTGATCGGGTTGCGCGTCGCGCTTAGCAGTCCTGCCGAATACCAGGTGCTCATCAGCGTCATCGCGGCCTGACCGTTGACGATCAGCGGGCTCAGCGAATCGACGTCGTAGGACAATGCGTTGTCGATGAAATACTTGTCGTCGATCAGCTTCTTCCATGCTGCGTACACGGCCCGCACGCGCGGATCGGTATAGGCGACGTCGCCGGCCATCAGCTTCTGGTGGAACGCATAGCCGTTGATCCGCAGGTCGAGGTAGTCGAACCACGCGGCGAGCGTCCATGCATCGCGCGCGGCCACCGCGATCGGCGCGATGCCGGCCGCCTTCAGCTTGCGGCACGCGTCGAGAAACTGCGGCCAGTCGGCCGGCTCGCCGTGAATGCCGGCCTTCTCGAACAGGTCCTTGCGATAGAACAGCCCGTACGCGTCATAGCCGAGCGGCAAACTGTAGAGCTTGCCGCCGTAGGTCGACGACTGCTTGACGGACGCATACGTGTCGTTCCAGCCGTTCTTCCGCCAGTCCGCGCTCAGATCCTCGATCAGCCCACGCTTCGCGAAATACGCGAGCCGCTCGCCGTTGTTCCAGCTCAGCACGTCCGGCGGATCGGTCGCGAGCCAGCCGGACATCTGGACCTTGTACGCCTCCTCGCCGACGTAGCTGACCTTCAGGTCGATATCCGGATTCGCCTTGTGGAACTGGTCGAACGCGGCCTGCCACGTCGCGCGCTGGTTGCCGCGCGCGGCGACGTTCACTTTCAGCGTGCCCGCGTCGGCCGCGCCCGCGGCGCACGCCGCGGCAGTCGTCAGGGCAAGCAGCAGTCGGCTCGCACGAAGTCTCATCGTTGTCTCCTGATATTGGTGTGTTGAATGCCGCGTCGCACGCGGCCGGTCGGCATGGCGCCGCTACGCGAACGCCGCTTCGGCGTGAAGGGCCGGCAACGCGATGCCGGCTTCGTCGAACAGATGGCAACTCGACGGCGGCACGAGAAACGCATGCCGTTCGCCGCGCCGCAACGCGGCCTGCCCCGGCAATTTCGCGAGTAGCGGCACACCGTCGGGCTGGTCGAGATGCACGTATGCGGCTTCGCCGAGCTGCTCGACGAGCGCGATGTCGCGCACGATCGACGGCAAGCCGGCATCGGCGGACGCGGCGAGCAGCAGGTGCTCGGGACGAATCCCGAGCGTCACGCGCGCACCGCGGCCGACGTGGCGCGGCAACGGGCGATCGCGCAGCGTCAGCGTCTCGCCGGTGCCGTCCAGCGTCAGCCGGCAGCCGTGCGCATCGCCCGCGTCGACGACGGCCGGCAGGAAATTCATCCGCGGCGAGCCGATGAAGCCCGCGACGAAGCGGTTGGCCGGCCGGTGATACAGCTCGAGCGGCGCACCGGCCTGCGCGATGCTGCCGAAGCGCGCGACGTCGTCGCCCGCATGCAGCAGCACGATCCGGTCGGCCAGCGTCATCGCCTCGATCTGGTCGTGCGTGACGTAGACCGAGCTCGATTGCGTGAAGCGCGCGTGCAGCCGCGCGATTTCGACACGCGTCTGGCCGCGCAGCGTCGCGTCGAGATTCGACAGCGGCTCGTCGAACAGAAACACGCGCGGTTCGCGCACGATCGCACGGCCGATCGCGACGCGCTGGCGCTGCCCGCCGGACAACGCCTTCGGCTTGCGATCGAGCAGCGCTTCGAGCTGCAGCACACGCGCGGCCTCGGTCACGCGGCGGCGGATCTCGTCCTTCGGCGTGCCGGCGATCCGCAGCCCGAAACCGATGTTGTCGAACACGGTCATGTGCGGAAACAGCGCATAGCTCTGGAACACCATCGCGACGCCGCGCGCCGCGGGCGGCGTGTCGTTCATCCGTGCGCCGCCGATCCGCAGCTCGCCCTCGGTCACGTCCTCGAGCCCGGCGATCATCCGCAGCAGCGTGGATTTTCCGCAGCCCGACGGACCGAGAAACACGCAGAATTCGTGCGACGCGATCTCGAGGTTCACGTCGCGCAGCACCGGCGCGTGGTCGCCGTAGCGCTTCGAGACGTCCTTCATTGAAATGGCGGTCATCGCGCTCTCCTCTCGCCGGTCACACGCATTCGACCGGAGAATTTAAACGCTTAAATTTCGGTGGCGCGATTCGCCCGGTTCGCCGTACCATGTCGTCTCCTTCCTCTGATGTGTCGAGAAATTAGCGTATCGGCCGTCCCTGTGCAACTTGTGGGACGCACTCCCAGAATATGAGCAGACACTGCCCCGCTTCACTTCCGCCGCACCATGCCAACCGCCCGATCGGAGGCCGCGCATGGTGACGCTCGCGCAAGTCGCGCAGCGCGCGAACGTCACGGCGGCGACCGTCTCGAACGTGCTGCGCAATCCGCAGAAGGTGAAGCCCGCGACCGTCGAACGCGTGATGGCGGCGATCCGCGAACTCGGCTATCGGCCGAACCTGACCGCGCGCGCACTCGCCGAGGGCCGCACGTCGACGCTCGCTCTGATGCTGTCGAACATCACGAACCCGTTCTATCCGGAGTTCGTGCTGGCCGCCGAACGCGAGGCGCGCAAGCGCGGGCATTACCTGCTCGTGTCGAATACCGACGACGATCCGGCGATCACGCGCAACTACCTCGAGCGGATCGCGGGCACGCTCGCGGCCGGTGCGATCGTGATGAACACCGATCTCGCCGAAGCGGAACTCGCCGACATCGCGCGTCACGGCGCATCGATCGTGCTGTGCATGTGGGAACACGTGCATGCGTCGCGCACGTTGCCGTGCGTGACCGTCGATTTCGCGGCGGCGGGCGCGCTGGCGGCCGCGCATCTGTCCGGGCTGCGACATCGTGCGTTCGGCGCGCTCGTCGGCAAGGGGTCGGGCGGTCCGCAGTCGGTGCGGCTGCGCGGTTTTGCCGACGAACTCGCGGCGCGCGGCCACCCCGCGAATGCGCTGACGACCGTATCGGTGCACGACTCGATCGAAGGCGGCTACGAAGCGGCCGCCGCGTTGCTGCGGCAGCAGCCTGGCCTCACCGCGCTGTTCGCGACCAACGACCTGATGGCGATCGGCGCGATGCAGGCCGCCGCCGATCTCGGCCTGCGCGTGCCGGCCGATCTGTCGGTCGTCGGCATGACCGATATCCAGCTCGCCCACCAGTTCCGTCCCGCGCTGACCACGGTGCGGTTCCCGACCGCGCAGATCGCCGCGCGGGCGATCGCGCTGACGCTCGACATGATCGACGGGATCGAGCCGGCCGCGGCCGTGCATACGATCGGCGCGCCCGAGCTCGTCGTGCGCGAATCGACCGGGACGGCGCCGGACTGACGGTTCGATATGCGCACGTTTGCGCGTGGCGTGCGGCGCATGCATCGGGAATGAACGACGTGGCGGTGGCCGCGCGCTTTCGGTTTTCCGGTTCGACGACGACGCAAAGCGGCACATCGCCACCTTCGACGCACGGCGAACCGATACGGGCCGAAAGAGATCGGGAAGTCCGGGATGGCGGCATCCGATGCCGCGGCTCCCCAGAACGAAAAATGGCGCGTCACCGAGGTAACGCCGCGCGATTCGACATGATTCGTCGTTTCGCCGGCGTCACGGGTGACGCGCGTGACGCGTGAAGATTCGCGGCCGCCCGAAGCATGCGGCGGCCGCGGTATCGACGTCGCCTACTTCTTGATCACCGGAACGGTGAGCGAAGTGACGAGCGACGTCACGGGTGCCAGCAGACCGCCCGACGCGCTACCTCCCCCTTGCGCGGAATTGCCGTTCAGCGAGACCGCCAGTGCGGGAACGACGCCGGCCACCGAGCCGACGGCCGAACCGACCGATTGCACCGCCGCGTTGGCGATCGTTGCACCACCGGAGATGAGCGCCCCGGCGGCGTTCGTCACCCCGCCGACTGCACCGGCTGCCGTGCCGCCGTTGAGCGCGACGCTCAGTGCCGGAAGCGTTCCGGCGACCGCGCCGGCGGTGCCCGTCACGGTGTGTGCGAGCGAGCCCGTCAGGCCAGTGGCGACCGTCGCGAGCGAGCCCGCCGCACCGGTTGCGCCGGAGAGCGCACCGGTGCCCGAGCCGACGACGTTGCCGGCACCGCCCGTGGCGGATCCGATCAGCGACGTGACGGTCGATGCGATCGGCGTGATCGCCGCGGTGCCGCTGCCGGCGAGGCCGGTTACCGCGCCGGACACTGCGCCGATCGCACCGGTGGCTGCGCCGACCGGCAACGAGCCGCCGAGATTGCCGACGATGCTCGTGATCGGCGTGATCAGCGCGCCGCCATTGCCCGCGACATCGGTGACGGCGTTGATGACGCCCGGGCCGGCGTTGGCTACCGTGCCAACGATGCCGCCGACACCACCCGCTGCACCGGTCAGCGTTCCGACTGCACCGGTTGCCGTGTTGGCGACCGTGCCAACGATGCCACCGAGACCGCCGGTCGCGCCGCCAGCACCGCCCACTGCGCCGGCCAAGGTTCCGACTGCGCCGGTTGCCGCGTTGGCGACCGTGCCAACGACGCCACCGAGACTGCCGAGGCCACCGGTCATACCTCCGCCGGCACCACCCGCTGCACCGGCCAAGATTCCCACTGCACCGGTTGCCGAGTTGGCGACCGTGCCAATGACGCCACCGAGACTGCCGAGGCCACCCGTCGCACCTCCGCCAACACCACCTACTGCACCGGCCAAGGTTCCGACTGCACCGGTTGCCGCATTGGCGACCGTGCCCACGACGCCACCGAGACTGCCGAGACCACCGGTCACACCTCCGCCGACACCACCCGCTGCGCCGGCCAACGTCCCGACTGCGCCGGTTGCCGTATTGCCTACCGTGCCAACGATGCCACCGAGACCGCCGGCCGCACCACCAGCACCGCCCACTGCACCGGCCAACGTTCCGACCGCGCCGGTTGCCGTGTTGCCTACCGTGCCAACGATGCCACCGAGACCGCCGGCCGCACCACCAGCACCGCCCACTGCACCGGCCAACGTTCCGACCGCGCCGGTTGCCGTGTTGCCTACCGTGCCAACGACGCCACCGAGACTGCCGAGGCCACCGGTCACACCTCCGCCGACACCACCCGCTGCACCGGCCAAGGTTCCGACTGCACCGGTTGCCGAGTTAGCGACCGTACCCACGACGCCACCCAGACTGCCGAGGCCACCCGTTGCGCCTCCACCGACACCGCCGACTGCGCCAGTTGCCGAGTTGGCTACCGTGCCAACGATGCCACCGAGCCCCCCGGTCACGCCGCCGGCACCGCCCAGGGCACCCGTCACCGTTCCAACTGCACCTGTTGCCGTGTTCGCTACCGTGCCGACAACGCCGCCGGCCCCGCCGCCAACACCGCCCAGTGCGCCAGTCAGTGTTCCAACCGCGCCGGTTGCCGTGTTCGCCACCGTGCCAACGACACCACCGAGGCCGCCGGTCCCGCCGCCAACACCGCCCAGAGCGCCGGTCAGCGTACCGACTGCACCGGTTGCCGTGTTCGCCACCGTGCCGACCACGCCGCCGAGGCCACCGGTCCCGCCGCCAACACCGCCCAATGCGCCGGTCAGCGTTCCAACTGCACCTGTTGCCGTGTTCGCCACCGTGCCGACAACGCCGCCGAGACCGCCGGCCCCGCCGCCAACACCGCCCAATGCACCGGTCAGCGTTCCAACTGCACCTGTTGCCGTGTTCGCCACCGTGCCGACAACGCCGCCGAGGCCACCGGTCCCGCCGCCAACACCGCCCAATGCACCGGTCAGCGTTCCAACTGCACCTGTTGCCGTGTTCGCCACCGTGCCGACAACGCCGCCGAGACCGCCGGCCCCGCCGCCAACACCACCCAGTGCGCCAGTCAGTGTTCCGACGGCGCCCGTTGCCGTGTTCGCCACCGTGCCGACAACGCCGCCGAGACCGCCGGTCCCACCACCGCCAACACCGCCCAGTGCACCGGTCAGCGTTCCAACCGCGCCAGTTGCCGTGTTTGCCACCGTGCCGACGACACCACCGAGGCCGCCGGTCCCGCCGCCAACACCGCCCAATGCACCGGTCAGCGTTCCAACTGCACCGGTTGCCGTGTTCGCAACCGTTCCGACGACACCGCCGAGGCCGCCGGTCCCGCCACCGCCAACACCGCCCAGTGCGCCGGTTACCGTGCCAATCACGCCGCCAAGGCCACCGGCCGGATCGCCGACACCACCCAAGGCACCCGTCACCGTACCCACTGCACCGGTTGCCGTGTTCGCTACCGTGCCGACCACGCCGCCGAGGCCGCCGGTCCCGCCGCCAACACCACCCAGTGCGCCAGTCAGTGTTCCGACGGCGCCCGTTGCCGTGTTCGCCACCGTGCCGACGACACCACCAAGGCCGCCGGCCCCGCCGCCAACACCACCCAGTGCGCCAGTCAGTGTTCCAACCGCGCCGGTTGCCGTGTTCGCCACCGTGCCAACAACGCCGCCGAGGCCGCCAGTCGGATTGCCACCACCGATGCCGCCCAGCGCGCCGGTTACCGTACCGACCACACCACCAAGCCCACTGGTCGGATCACCGACACCACCCAAGGCACCCGTTACCGTACCGACTGCACCGCTTGCCGCATTGCCCACCGTTCCGACGATGCCACCGAGACCACCGGTCCCGCCGCCGACACCGCCCAGTGCCCCGGTCAGTGTTCCGACTGCGCCCGTCGCCGTGTTCGCTACCGTGCCGACAACGCCACCGAGGCCCCCTGTCCCGCCACCGACGCCACCCAGTGCACCGGTTACCGTACCGACCACACCACCAAGCCCGCCGGCCGGATCGCCGACACCACCCAGGGCACCCGTTACCGTACCGACTGCACCGCTTGCCGCGTTGCCCACCGTTCCGACAACGCCGCCGAGACCACCAGTCCCGCCACCAACACCGCCCAGTGCGCCGGTCAGCGTACCGACTGCACCGGTTGCCGTGTTCGCTACCGTGCCGACAACGCCACGAAGGCCGCCAGTCGGATTGCCACCACCGATGCCGCCCAGTGCACCGGTTACCGTGCCAACCACTCCGCCAAGGCCACCGGTCGGATCGCCGACACCACCCAGGGCGCCCGTTACCGTTCCGACTGCACCACTTGCCACGTTGCCCACCGTCCCGACAACGCCACCGAGACCACCAGTCCCGCCACCAACACCGCCCAGTGCGCCGGTCAGCGTACCGACTGCACCGGTTGCCGTGTTCGCTACCGTGCCGACAACGCCACGAAGGCCGCCAGTCGGATTGCCACCACCGA
>NZ_JAIZQG010000010.1:0-198760 GCF_020419965.1 Burkholderia sp. AU39826 | reverse complement strand
CAAGTGGACGGGTTCCCGGCACGATTGGAAGAGCGCCATGACTCAGTTCGCACTGCTTTACCCAGAACGATTCAACATTGGAGTCTGAATCTCAACCCGCCTCACACACTAAATTCCGGATACCTCCTGCTGCTTCGCAAAGGCTAACCGAACAGGTTACAGCGCTACCAGCGGTCAACCCTGATGAACCTACGCAAGGAAAACGGACTCGCCGCCCGCGGGCTCGCTGCCAGGGTGGCCGGACCCCACGAGCCAGCGTCGCAGCGTCCAGAGCCGCGGTAGCCGTTTCAGCTGCACCGTCGTCACTCAGACGATCCACGCGGCTATGGATTACGCCGATGGGCGAAAGCTAGTGGTGTTCTATAGACGCACGAAGCAGTTCAAGTGTAGGCGAACCCAAACAACGTCATGCCAGGTCCACGTACCTATACTGCCCAGGCGCCCTCATCCACAGAGACCCAACATGCAACTCGAAACAACTCAAGCAGTTCACGCCGGACCAGTCGATGCATTGGTCACTTACATGAGCGACTGCGGGTTCACCGCATCCAACCTTACCGCCTTCACTCTTTCGTTGGCACTTGAATACGTATACCAACCTCATCCACGCTTCTGGCGGGACTTCGACTTGGCATATCTCGTCCAAGCGATAACTCTCTGCGCCCCCGATTGGCGAGCTCCCCTCAATCGAGCCAATCGCCCCGCAGAAAGCGCGGACAAGATGCTCACGGATGTCGGGGATTACTTGCGCGTCAACGCGTTCGACGAAGCAAACGCCGAAATGATGCTGACGCTACCGGGTCACGCACGTCCATCAGACGCTGCCTGCGAGTTCGATTGGATTTCCGCTCAATTGGCCAGCAACGGGTTAAACACGGAGCTCGAGTTCGCGAAGCGAGACCGCGATGCCTGCGGTAGTCATGCACTCGAGGTTCTGCACTGTCTTGAGGAAGCCGCGCAGGGACGCACCGTCGACAGAACTGGGACTCTCGTCGCTCGTGTATATCGCGACTCTGTTATGGATAGGCGCGTGCCTTTTTGAGCGCAGACGACGGCCGGGCCACCGCCCTCCGAAAGTCGACGCGCGCAGACGGCCATCGTCGAGCAACTGCTGCGTGCCGGTCGATCAGTCACCGGCGCAGTCGTTCAACCCTGATGCCCCGTGAGGCCATGACCGGCATCCGAGGCGTCATAGACAGACGTCAGAGGGGCTAGGAAGTGCCCGGACTGAACTGGACATGCCGATATCAGAAACGAAAAAGCCGACCCACCGGGTCGGCTTTTTCGCGTCGAATCGCGGTCGATTGCCACCGCGAAACAAACCTTCAAACGTACAGCCGATTCCCGATAAAGCAAAACGTGGCCGATCGGGAAATAAAGCATAACGTGTCCAGGTGGACACCTTATGCTTAACGGCACACCGCGGCACAGCGCGGCGCGGCATGAAATCTGGTGGGCCCCCCGGGAGTCGAACCCGGCACCAACGAATTATGAGTTCGCTGCTCTAACCAAGCATGAGCTAGGGGCCCAGACGAGAAGCATGGCGTGCTACACGCCACCCCGGCAACGAAGCCGGGCCGGCATTGTAACAACAAAGACGACAAAGGGAACGAACGCCACCGGCATCATGCGGATACCGGCGGCGTTCGCAAGAGAAACGCCGGAAATCAGTTCCCTTCGAGGAACGACTTCAGCTTGTCGGAACGGCTCGGGTGACGCAGCTTGCGCAGCGCCTTGGCCTCGATCTGACGGATCCGCTCGCGCGTGACGTCGAACTGCTTGCCGACTTCCTCGAGCGTGTGATCGGTGCTCATCTCGATACCGAAACGCATCCGCAGCACCTTCGCCTCGCGCGGCGTCAGCGAATCGAGCACGTCCTTCACGACGTCGCGCATGCTGGCATGCAGCGCGGCATCCGCCGGCGCGACCGTGTTGGTGTCCTCGATGAAGTCGCCGAGATGGGAATCGTCGTCGTCACCGATCGGCGTTTCCATCGAGATCGGCTCCTTCGCGATCTTCATGATCTTGCGGATCTTGTCTTCCGGCATCTCCATCTTCTCGGCGAGCGTTGCCGGATCCGGCTCGAGACCGGTTTCCTGCAGGATCTGCCGCGAGATGCGGTTCATCTTGTTGATCGTTTCGATCATGTGAACCGGAATCCGGATCGTGCGCGCCTGGTCCGCGATCGAGCGCGTGATGGCCTGACGGATCCACCACGTCGCATAGGTCGAGAACTTGTAGCCGCGACGGTATTCGAACTTGTCCACCGCCTTCATCAGGCCGATGTTGCCTTCCTGGATCAGGTCGAGGAACTGCAGGCCGCGGTTCGTGTACTTCTTCGCGATCGAGATCACGAGACGCAGGTTGGCCTCGGTCATTTCGCGCTTCGCCTGGCGCGCCTTCAGTTCGCCGGCCGCCATCTGACGGTTGGTTTCCTTCAGGTCCTTCAGCGGCAGCACGACGCGCGCCTGCAGGTCGAGCAGACGCTGCTGCTGTTCGCGGATCGCCGGGACGTTACGCGACAGCACCGCGCTGTACGGATGGCCTTCCGCAGTGATCTTCTCGGCCCAGTCGAGATCCGTCTCGTTGCCCGGGAAGCGTGCGATGAATTCCGAGCGCGGCATGCCGCACTTGTCGACGACGATGTGCAGGATCTGGCGCTCGACCTGACGCACTTCGTCCACCTGCGCACGCAGCGTGTCGCACAGGCGTTCGACGGTACGCGCGGTGAAGCGGATCGTCATCAGCTCGCTCTGGATCGTTTCCTGCGCCTTCAGGTAGGCCTTCGACTTGTAGCCTTCCTTTTCGAACGCGCGGCGCATCTTGTCGAACCACTCGCTGATCTGCGAGAACTTCTCGAGCGACGCACGCTTGAGGGCTTCGAGTTGGGCGGCGTTCGCCGACGCCTGCGCGGCGCCGTCGTCTTCCTCCTCTTCCTCTTCTTCCTCTTCCTCTTCGGCTTCCTCGTCCTCGTTCTCGATGGCTTCCGCTTCCTTCGCGGAGAAGCCGTCCGTATCGGCGGCATCCGCGGCGTTCGGATCGAGCAGGCCGTCGACGAGCTCGTCGACGCGGATCTCTTCGTTCGCGACGCGTTCGGCCATCGCGAGGATGTCGGCGATCGTCGTCGGGCATGCGGAGATCGCCATCACCATGTGGCGCAGGCCGTCCTCGATTCGCTTCGCGATCTCGATTTCGCCTTCGCGCGTGAGCAGCTCGACCGTGCCCATCTCGCGCATGTACATCCGGACCGGATCGGTCGTGCGGCCGAATTCCGAATCGACGGTGGACAGCGCGACTTCCGCTTCCTCCTCGACTTCATCGTCCGACGACGCGGCCGGCGCGTTGTCGTTCAGGAGCAGCGTTTCCGCGTCCGGCGCCTGCTCGTAAACCGCCACGCCCATGTCGTTGAACGTGCCGATGATGCCCTCGAGGGCTTCGGTCTCGGTGAAGTTGTCCGGCAGGTGGTCGTTGATTTCGGCGTACGTGAGGAAGCCGCGCTCCTTGCCGAGCTTGATCAGCGCGCGCAGTTTCACGCGGCGCTCTTCGAGCTCCTCGGCCGTGCCCGGCGTGCTCGTCGCGAACGCTTCCTTCAGCAGCGCCTTTTCCTTGGCGCGACGATCACGCACCTTGGACTTGCCCGGTGCAGCCGCGGCTGCGGGCTGCTCGTCGCTCTGATTTGCGTCGTCTTCGACGGATACTTCGTTCAGCTTTTTGGTCATGGAGTTCGCCGTACCGGCTATATCGACTCGCGGCTGCTGGACGACAGCCGGTTGAACCGTGGGTGCATGAGTAGTACGTACTGCCGTTTCGTCCGCGTCGGCAGTCGTGTCCCTTGCGCTTTTCGCACTTGCCCGCTTCGCCGCCGGCTTGGCCGGCCCGGAGTCGGGTCTGGCGGCAGCCCGTGTTCTGGCTGCCGGTGCCGGCGCAGCCTGAGCGGTGCCGGCCGCGGTTTTCTTTCCTTCAGGGGCTGACGTGGCTGAAGACGTTGTCCTGGTGGAAGAAGCAGACTTGGCCGCTGTGACCTTCTTGGTCGGCTCCGTCGAGCCCTTGCCTGTTGCTTTCTTTCCGCCTGTCGTCTTTGCCATCGCGATTCTCGCCTCTGCTTGGAAAACAAACCGCTGGAAACCTTATATTATAGCACGCTGGGGAGCCCTCTCTAAGCGCCCCGGCCGCCTACAGCCCGAGCCGACGCTTCATGTCGGTTCGCTGCTGGTTCAATTCCGTCAATTCAGCCAACTCCTCGGGGGTGAAGGTGGATTGCCGCGCCAGCCTGTCCAGCCGGTCGCAGCAGGCGTCATAACGCATCTTGAGCACCGCTGCCTGCAGCTCCTCCCCCGCGATCCGCTCCTGCTCGCGTTGCCGCTCGAGCACCGTCTCGTCTTCCGGATTCTGTAACAGCAGATCGCGGACGTTTTCATCATAGTCCAGAATTTCGCGGAAGATTTCCTCGTAAGTCGCCCCGTTCGAGGACGCCCTCAGGACATCCGACAGCAGCCGGAACTCCGCGCCGTCGCCCAGCGCACGCGCATGATCGACGACTTCCGCGAACAATTCGCCGATGCGCGGCAGCGCGCGCAGGGTCGCGATCTGTTCGTCGTCGAGCTGCGATGCGATGCGCGGATGCATCACCAGCGTGCGCAACGCGCGCTTTTCGCTGTCCGTCACGCGTCGCCGCTCGCTGCGCGCGGGCGCCTGGCGCGGCGCCGCCGCGATGCGCGTATCGACTTCCGACAGCCCCGCGACTTCCTCGAACGGGATATCGAGGCGGTCGGCGAACATGTGCATGATCTGCGCGCGCAATGCATTCGCGGGCAGCGCCTGCAACAGCGGCTTCGCATCGAACAGCGCCTTCGCGCGGCCTTCCGGCTGATCGAGCGCCTTGCCGGCAATTGCTTCGTTCAACAGAAATTGCGACAGCGGCATCGCGCGTTCGACCTGCTCGGAGAACGCGTCCGCGCCGAACTCGCGCACATAGCTGTCCGGATCGTGCTCGGGCGGGAGAAAAAGGAACCGGATCGTCCGGTTGTCGCCCGCATGCGGCAGGCAGGCCTCGAGCGCGCGCCGGGCCGCGCGCCGCCCGGCCGAATCGCCGTCGAAACTGAAAATGACCGTGTCGGTCTGGCGCAGCAGCTTCTGCACGTGAATCGGCGTGCACGCGGTGCCGAGCGTCGCGACCGCGTTCGGAAAGCCGAGCTGCGCGAGCGCGACGACGTCCATGTAGCCCTCGACGACCAGCACGTACTTGCGCTCGCGAATCGCGAGCCGCGCCTCGAACAGCCCGTACAGCTCGCTGCCCTTGTTGAACAGCGGCGTTTCCGGCGAGTTCAGGTACTTCGGTTCGCCGCTGCCGAGCACGCGGCCGCCGAAACCGATCACCTGCCCCTTCACGTTGCGGATCGGGAACATGATCCGCTCGCGGAACCGGTCGTAACGGCGCGCGACGCCCTGCGCGTCGGTTTTCTCGCTGACGATCACGAGCCCCGCTTCGACGAGCGACTCGTCGCGATAATCCGGGAACGCGGCCTCGAGGTTCTGCCAGCCGTCCGGCGCATAGCCGAGACCGAAGCGCGCGGCGATCTCGCCGGTCAGGCCCCGGTTCTTCAGATACTGGATCGCGACGGTCGCGCCGCGCAACTGCTTGCGGTAGTAGTCGCACGCCGTCGTCATCGCGTCGGACAGCGCGGTCGCCACCGATTTCGACACGGGCGCCGGATAGTCGCCGCCACCGCCTCCGCCCCCACCGCCGCCGCGCATCGACGGCTCGTGCGGCACGGTCAGCCCGACGGATTGCGCGAGTTCCTGCACGGCTTCCGGGAACGTGAGCCCCGCATGTTCCATCAGGAAGCCGATCGCCGTGCCGTGCGCGCCGCAACCGAAGCAGTGATAGAACTGCTTGGTCGGGCTGACGGTAAACGACGGGCTCTTCTCGTTATGGAACGGGCACAGCCCCATGAAGTTGGCGCCGCCCTTCTTGAGCTGCACGTACCGGCCCACCACGTCGACGATATCGACGCGGTTCAGCAAATCCTGCAGGAACGAATGCGGAATCACCGTGGGATCGAGCGAAAAAGGACGATACGACGCCCGGCGCACGCATCGCTGGGCGCGCCGGGAACGGGTTTTACTTCGTGAGCGCGGCCTTGACCTGCGCGGAAACGGCCGTCATGTCGGCACGGCCGGCGAGCTTGCCCTTCAGCACGCCCATTACCTTGCCCATGTCCTGCGGGCCCGCCGCGCCCGTTTGCGCGACCGCCGCCTGGACTTCGGCCGCCACTTCGGCGTCCGACAGTTGCGCGGGCATGTAGCCGCCCAGCACGGTCAGCTCGGCCTGCTCCTTCGCGACGAGATCGTCGCGGCCAGCCGCCTGGAACTGGCTGATCGAATCCTTGCGCTGCTTGATCATCTTGTCGATCACGGCCGTGATGCCGGCGTCGTCGAGCGTGACCCGATCATCGACCTCGCGCTGCTTGATCGCGGCCATCAGCAGGCGAATCGTTGCCAAGCGCTCGCTTTCCTTCGCGCGCATCGCGGCCTTCATGTCTTCGCTGATCTGCTCTTTCAAACTCATCTTTCACCCGGGATGGAAACGTGAATCCGACGCCCGCAAACGGGCGTCAACACAAAAACCCGCTTGGGACATTGTCTCAAGCGGGTTGCTCGAATCCGGCATCGGCGACTCGCCGCCTGATCGGCTGCACGATCGCACCCGATCGCACGGAATCGCCGGTGCGCCGCTCAGTGAACCGCGCGGCGCCCAATCGTTCAGTACAGCTTCTTCGGCAACGTCTGGCTGCGGATACGCTTGTAATGACGCTTCACCGCAGCAGCCTTCTTACGTTTGCGTTCTGCGGTCGGCTTCTCGTAAAACTCGCGCGCACGAAGCTCGGTCAGCAGACCGTTCTTTTCGATCGTGCGCTTGAAGCGACGCATTGCAACTTCGAACGGCTCGTTCTCTTTAACGCGAATGATCGTCATGATCCGACACGAATAAAGGTTTGCAGGGAAAGACTACCGAGTATAGCAGAGCGATTGCCCAAAGGCACGGGGCCGGGCCCCGCCGGAACGGCGCCGGCCGGCGCGTCACGCGCCGCGCGCATACTCGGCCGCGGCCTGCCCGGCCGCCGTGCCGGACGCCCACGCCCACTGGAAGTTGTACCCGCCGAGCCAGCCCGTCACGTCCACCGCCTCGCCGACGAAGAACAGCCCCGGCACGCGCGCGCTCATCATCGTCGCGGACGACAGCTCCCGCGTGTCGACCCCGCCCTTCGTCACTTCGGCCTTCCTGTAGCCTTCGGTACCGTTCGGCGTCAGCGTCCAGCCCGACAGCGCGTCGCCGATCTGGCGCAGCGTCTTGTCGGGCAGATCGGCGAGCCGCGCGTCGGCCGCGACGCGATGCGTGTCGAGCCACGCATGCGCGAGGCGCGCCGGCACCCAGTCGGCGAGCAGCGAACCGATCTGGCGCTTCGACGTGCGTTTCGCCTCGAGCAGGTCGGCCACCGTGTCGCGCTGCGGCAGCAGGTCGATGCGAATCGGGTCTCCGGGCTGCCAGTAGCTCGATATCTGCAGGATGCCGGGGCCGGACAGGCCGCGATGGGTCAACAGCAGGTCCTCGACGAATTCGCCGCCGCGCTTCCTGTCGCCGGTCGATACGCGCACTTCGAGCGACACGCCGGACAGCGGCGCGAACGGCGCCCAGTCCTGCGGCGCGAACGTCAGCGGCACGAGCGCGGGCCGCGTATCGACGAGCTTGTGACCGAACTGCTTCGCGAGCCGGTAGCCGAAGTCGGTCGCGCCGATCTTCGGGATCGACAGGCCGCCGGTCGCAATGATCAGCGCGCGCGCGCCGATCGGCCCGGCCTGCTGCGTATCGAGCACGAAGCCGTCGGACGGCGCATGGCGCACCGCGTCGACGACGACGGGCCGGCGCCATGCGACGCCGCCCGCGTCGCACTCGTGTTTCAGCACGTCGATGATCGCGTCGCTGCCATGGTCGCAAAAGAGCTGGCCCTTGTGTTTTTCGTGCCAGGTCACACGATGGCGCTTGAGCAGCCCGAGGAAGTCGCGCGGCGTATAGCGCGCCAGCGCCGAGCGCGCGAAATGCGGATTCGACGACAGGTAGTTGTCGGGCCCGGCATACAGGTTCGTGAAGTTGCAGCGGCCGCCGCCCGAGATGCGGATTTTCTCGGCGAGCCGCGGCGCGTGATCGATCAGCACGACGCGACGGCCGAGCTGCCCGGCGACCGCGGCGCTCATCATGCCGGCGGCGCCCGCGCCGATCACGGCGATGTCATAAGTTTCCATGGCGCGGATTGTACCTGCCCGGCATCGGGCCCGGGCCGCCGCCAGCGGCGGCCCGCCGTCGCCTGCTATACTTTCCGGTTACGTTGACCTATCCGAGGCGCGTCCGAAACGGCGCGTCCTGCCCTCACCCATGCTCGTTCTCGGCATCGAAAGCTCCTGCGACGAAACCGGCCTCGCGCTCTACGACACGCAGCGCGGCCTGCTCGCGCACGCGCTCCATTCGCAGATCGCGATGCACCGCGACTACGGCGGCGTCGTGCCGGAGCTCGCGTCGCGCGACCACATCCGGCGCGCGCTGCCGCTGCTCGAGGAAGTGATGGCGCAAAGCGGCACGCGCCGCGACGACATCGACGCAATCGCATTCACGCAAGGCCCCGGCCTCGCCGGCGCGCTGCTCGTCGGCGCGAGCATCGCGAATGCGCTCGCGCTCGCATGGAACAAGCCGACCGTCGGCATCCATCACCTCGAAGGGCACCTGCTGTCGCCGTTGCTGGTCGACGAGCCGCCGCCGTTCCCGTTCGTCGCGCTGCTGGTGTCCGGCGGCCACACGCAGCTGATGCGCGTGACCGACGTCGGCGTGTACGAGACGCTCGGCGAAACGCTCGACGACGCGGCCGGCGAAGCGTTCGACAAGACGGCGAAACTGATCGGCCTCGGCTACCCGGGCGGCCCCGAAGTATCGAAGCTGGCCGAAACGGGCACGCCAGGCGCGGTCGTGCTGCCGCGCCCGATGCTGCACTCGGGCGATCTCGACTTCAGCTTCAGCGGCCTGAAGACGGCCGTGCTCACGCAGATGAAGAAATTCGAAGCGGCGAAGCTGGAAGGCGAAGCGCTCGAACGCGCGAAGGCCGACCTCGCGCGCGGCTTCGTCGATGCGGCCGTCGACGTGCTCGTCGCGAAGTCGCTCGCCGCGCTGAAGAAGACGAAGCTCAAGCGCCTCGTGGTCGCGGGCGGCGTCGGCGCGAACCGCCAGTTGCGCGCGGCACTGTCGGCGGCCGCGGCCAAGCGCGGCTTCGACGTGCACTACCCCGATCTCGCGCTCTGCACCGACAACGGCGCGATGATCGCGCTCGCGGGCGCACTGCGGCTCGGCCGCTGGCCGGAACAGGCGAATGCCGACTACGCGTTCACGGTGAAGCCGCGCTGGGATCTCGCGTCGCTCGCACGCTGAATCGCACCACGCGACACCGTCAGCCGGAAAACAGAAGGCCGCTCGAACGAGCGGCCTTTCTCATGGGTGCGACAAGACACCGCGGCGTTATGCAGCCAGCCGCTTGTCGCGCTCGATCAACGCATACGCGCTGTGATTGTGGATCGACTCGAAGTTCTCGGCTTCGAGCACGTAAGCGGCCACGCGCTCGTCCGCATCGAGGCGCTGCGCGATATCGCGCACGAGATCCTCGACGAACTTCGGGTTCTCGTATGCACGCTCGGTGACGAACTTCTCGTCCGGACGCTTCAGCAGCCCCCACAGCTCGCACGACGCCTCTTCTTCCGCGATGCGGATCAGCGCCTCGACCGGCAGATCGGCAGCCAGCTCCGCATCGATCGTCACGTGCGAGCGCTGGTTGTGCGCACCGTATTGCGAGATCTTCTTCGAGCACGGGCACAGGCTCGTTACCGGCACGAGCACCTTCAGGAACAGGCGCGTATCGCCGTTGCGGCTTTCGCCCGCGAGCGTCACTTCATAGTCGAGCAGGCTTTGCACGCCGGACACCGGCGCCGTCTTGTTGACGAAATACGGGAACGTGACTTCGATGCGGCCGGCTTCGGCTTCGAGCTTTTCGAGCATCGACGCGAGCATCGCGCGAAAACGCTCGACCGTCAGCGGCGCACGATTCTCTTCGAGCAGCGCGACGAAGCGCGACATGTGCGTGCCCTTCTGATCGGCCGGCAAACGGACATCGAGGTTCCAGACGCCGACCGTCGGTTGCACGTCGCCGCTTTCGGTACACACCGTCAACGGATGCCGGACCGCCTTCACGCCCACGCGCTGAATCGGAATCTGACGGGTATCCACCGTGCTCTGCACGTCGGGCATCACGAAGGCGGGATTCATCTGGTTCATCTTGTTCAATCCTTGTAAGCCGCGCGTTCGACGACGCGCACGCCGCGTCATGCGGCAGCCGGAAAAGCAACATGGGCCCGCAGGCCCATGTTTTCCGCATCAATGTAGACCGGTTGCGCCAGTCGCACCGACGCCGCCCGCGGGCGGCGTCAGCTTATGCGACGCGCTTCGCCTGACCGGCGACGTCGGCCGCCGGGTTCAGGAAGCGTTCGCGAATCGATTTCGCGATGCCCGCGCCGTCGAGGCCGCATTGCGACAGCAGCTTCGCGGGGTCGCCGTGATCGATGAACTGGTCAGGGAGGCCCAATTGTAGTACGGGTCGGATAACCCCACTCTCCATCAGGGCTTCCACGCAGGCCGAGCCCGCGCCACCCATCACGCAGCCTTCCTCGACCGTGACGACGTAGTCGTGCGTTTCGGCGAGCTCGCGCACGAGCGCCGCATCGATCGGCTTCACGAAGCGCATGTTCGCGACCGTTGCGTCGAGTTCGTCGGCCGCCGCGAGCGACGGCGCGACCATCGTGCCGAACGCGAGGATCGCGACGCGCTTGCCTTCCGGCTGCGACGTGCGGCGACGCACTTCGCCCTTGCCGAGCGGGATCTCGGTGAATTCCTTCACCGTCGCCACGCCCGTGCCCGCGCCGCGCGGATAGCGCACCGCGGTCGGGTTCGGCTGCTGGAGCGCCGTGTGCAGCATCTGGCGGCATTCGTTCTCGTCGGATGCGGCCATGATCGTCATGTTCGGGATGCAGCGCATGAACGCGAGATCGTACGCGCCCGCATGCGTCGCGCCGTCCGCGCCGACGAGGCCCGCGCGGTCGATCGCGAACACGACCGGCAGGTTCTGCAGCGCGACGTCGTGGATCAGCTGGTCGTACGCACGCTGCAGGAACGTCGAGTAGATCGCGACGACGGGCTTCAGCCCTTCGGTCGCGAGACCGCCCGCGAACGTCACCGCGTGCTGCTCGGCGATGCCGACATCGTAGTAGCGATCCTTGAAGCGCTTCTCGAATTCGACCATGCCCGAGCCTTCGCGCATCGCGGGCGTGATGCCGACCACGCGCGTATCGCGCTCGGCTTCGTCGCACAGCCACTCGCCGAACACCTGGGTGTACGTCTTCTTCGCAGGCGTGGTCGACGGCTTGATGCCTTCGGCCGGATTGAACTTGCCGGGGCCGTGATAGAGCACGGGATCGGCTTCGGCGAGCTTGTAGCCCTGGCCTTTCTTCGTCACCACATGCAGGAACTGCGGGCCGCGCAGTTCGCGGATGTTCTGCAGCGTCGGGATCAGCGAATCGAGATCGTGACCGTCGATCGGGCCGATGTAGTTGAAGCCGAACTCCTCGAACAGCGTGGCCGGCACGACCATGCCCTTCGCGTGCTCCTCGAGCTTGCGCGCGAGTTCGAGCACCGGCGGCGCGACGCTCAGCACACGCTCGACGCCCGCGCGTGCGGCCGCGTAGAAGCGGCCCGACATCAGGCGGGCGAGATGGCGATTCAGCGCGCCGACCGGCGGCGAGATCGACATGTCGTTGTCGTTCAGGATCACGAGCAGCTTCGCATCCTCCGACACGCCCGCGTTGTTCATCGCCTCGAACGCCATGCCGGCCGTCATCGCGCCGTCGCCGATCACGGCGATCGAGAAGCGGTCGTCGCCGTTCAGCTGGCTGCCGATCGCCATGCCGAGCGCGGCCGAGATTGACGTGCTCGAGTGCGCGGTGCCGAACGTGTCGTATTGGGATTCGCTGCGGCGCGGGAAGCCCGAGATGCCGTCGTACTGACGCAGCGAATGCATCTGGTCGCGGCGGCCCGTCAGGATCTTGTGCGGGTAGGTCTGGTGACCCACGTCCCAGACGATGCGATCGTTCGGCGTGTTGAACACGTAGTGCAACGCGATCGTCAGCTCGACCGTCCCGAGGTTGGACGACAAATGGCCGCCCGTCTTCGACACGCTGTCGAGCACGAACGCGCGCAGTTCATCCGCGAGCGGTTGCAGTTGGCGACGATCGAGGCGGCGCAAATCCGCCGGGTCGTCGATGGTTTTCAGCAAGTCGTACATCGTCGTTCCATTGTAGGAAATCAAACGCGCCCGCATTCTTTTGCACGCACCGTAGCGTGTGCGCGGCGGCGGGCTTTCGCGTCAGCTGACCCGGTTCACCACCAGGTCGGCAAGTTCGGCGAGACGCTGTGCGCGTGCGCCGAACGGTTTCAGCGCGTCGTGCGCTTCGGCGCGCAGCTGCGCTGCCAGCTCGCGCGACGCCTCGAGACCGAGGATCGATACATAGGTCGGCTTGTCGTTCGCCGCGTCCTTGCCGGCCGTCTTGCCGAGCGTCGCCGAATCGGTCGTGACGTCGAGAATGTCGTCGACGACCTGGAAGGCCAGACCCACGGCCCCCGCGTACACGTCCAGCGCAGCCATCGTTTCCGCCGAAGGCGTCTCGCCCGCCAGCGCGCCCATTCGCACGGCCGCGCGCAGCAATGCGCCCGTCTTCATCCGGTGCATCGTTTCGAGCTGCTCGCGCGTCAGCTTCAGGCCGACGCTCGCCAGGTCGATCGCCTGCCCGCCGGCCATGCCGATCGAGCCGCTCGCGAGCGCCAGCTCGCGCACGAGCGCCGCCTGCTGCACCGGCGACAGCGCATCGGCGTCGGTCAGCGCCACGAACGCCTGCGATTGCAGCGCGTCGCCGACCAGCAGGGCCGTCGGCTCGTCGTACTGCACGTGCACGGTCGGCTTGCCGCGACGCAGCGCATCGTCGTCCATGCACGGCATGTCGTCATGCACGAGCGAGTAGACGTGGATCATCTCCAGCGCCGCCGCCGCGGCGTTGCGGGCCGCCTCCGTCGCACCGGTCAGCTCGCCTGCCGCATGGCACAGCAGCGGGCGAACGCGTTTGCCGCCACCGAGGACCGCGTAGCGCATCGCCTCGTGAAGTTTCGCGGGCGTCGCGGTTTCGGCCGGCAGATAGTGACCGAGTGCGTCCTCGACACGGTCAAGCACGGACCGCATCCATTGTTCGAATGTCATAGATCGTCGTCTTCGCCGTCCGTGGCGGCCGTTCCGGACGAAAGCGGCTTCAGCGTCGCGCCGTCGAGCACGCGGACCTGCTGCTCCACTTTCTCGAGCTGCTGTTGGCAAAACGCAACGAGGGTCGCACCGCGACGATACGCCGCCAGTGAATCCTCGAGGCTCAACGCGCCGCCTTCCATCCGGGCAACCAGCGTCTCGAGTTCCGCGAGCGCCATCTCGTAATTGTCCGGCAACGGTTCGGTGCCATTGCCGGGCGGCGTGGCGCCTGGGGATGCGGTTTTCGCCATGGACGAGGTGTCAAATTTCAAAACAAGTCGGACATTCTACGGCAAAAGAGAATTTTCCGACCTGCCGTCTTGGGCGCCCGCGCACAATTCCGGCCCCATCTTCGACGCACAGTGTGCGCCTTTCGAGGGTGGCCCGACAAAAAATTGACACAAATCAGGCACTTAATCCTAGCCTTGCGAGGCGAACCGGGTATAATTCTCCGTTTCCCTAAATCGATTTTTCGATGGTTGGGTTGTTCACTGCTTTCACGCTAACACCGGGAGTGGGAATGTCCAATCTGAGCGATGCGCTTCAGTTGAAGTCGGCCCACAGCCAGCTTCCAGTCACTGCATATTTCGATGAGGCGCTACTCGAGCGCGAGATCGAAACCCTCTTCAAGAAAGGACCTCGTTACGTCGGGCACGAGTTGATGGTGCCCGAGGCGGGGGATTATTTTGCGCTGCCGTCCGAGAAGGAAGGCCGCGTGCTGGTCCGTAACCAGACGAACCGGATCGAACTGCTGTCGAACGTGTGCCGCCACCGGCAGGCGATCATGCTCAACGGGCGCGGCCACACGCAGAACATCGTGTGCCCGCTGCACCGCTGGACGTACGACCTCGAAGGCGAGCTGCTCGGCGCGCCGCACTTCCCCGACAAGCCGTGCCTGAACCTCGGCAAGAGCCCGCTGCAGAACTGGCAGGGGCTGCTGTTCGAGGCCGAGGGCCGCAACGTCGCGCGCGACCTCGCAAACCTCGGCACCAAGCATCACTTCGACTTCTCCGAGTACCTGTTCGATCACGTCGAAGTGCACGAGTGCGATTACAACTGGAAGACGTTCATCGAGGTCTACCTCGAGGATTATCACGTCGTCCCGTTCCACCCGGGCCTCGGCAGCTTCGTGTCGTGCGACGATCTCAAGTGGGAGTTCGGCGACTGGTACAGCGTGCAGACGGTCGGCGTGCACAACGCCCTCGCGAAGCCGGGCAGCGCGACATACCAGAAATGGCACGAGCAGGTGCTGAAGTTCCGCAACGGCGTGCCGCCGGAGTTCGGCGCGATCTGGATGGTCTACTACCCGGGCCTGATGATCGAGTGGTATCCGCACGTGCTGGTCGTGTCGTGGCTGATCCCGCGCGGGCCGCAGAAAACCACCAACATCGTCGAGTTTTATTACCCCGAGGAAATCGCGCTGTTCGAACGCGAATTCGTCGAGGCCGAGCGCGCCGCCTATATGGAAACGGCCGTCGAGGACGACGAGATCGCGATGCGGATGGACGCAGGCCGCCGAGCGCTGATGGCCCGCGGCGAGTCGCAGGTCGGCCCGTACCAGAGCCCGATGGAAGACGGGATGCAGCACTTCCACGAGTTCCTGCGCCGCCACCTCGGCGACCTCTGACAGCGGCCGCGGCGCCTCGACGCCGCCCGGCCGCCGGCAAGCGAAAAGACGGGCTTCGGCCCGTCTTTTTTGTTTAGACTTGGAGTGTCAGGCCATTCGCACTCCAGGGAGCCGTCATGCCACACACTCATTACACCACGCTCATCTCCGCCGCCAATCTCGCCGAGCGCCTGGCCGCGGCGCCCGGCAGCGTCGCGCTGTTCGACTGCCGCTTCGATCTCGCCGATCCCGGCGCCGGCGAGGCCGCCTACGCGGCCGGCCACCTCCCCGGCGCGCAATATCTTCATCTCGATCGCGACCTGTCCGGCCGCAAGACGGGCACCAACGGCCGCCATCCGCTGCCGACCCGCGACGCGCTCGCCACGCTGCTCGCGAGCCGCGGCCTCAAGCAGGGTCAGCAGGTCGTCGCGTACGACGCGCAAGGCGGCGCCTATGCGGCGCGCCTGTGGTGGCTGCTGCGCTGGCTCGGCCACGATTCGGTTGCCGTGCTCGACGGCGGGCTGCAGGCGTGGGAAGCGGCCGGCCAGCCGCTGACGACCGACGTGCCGCAACCGGCCGCCGGCGATTTCCGCACGGCAACGCCACTCGAATCGACGGTCGATGCAGCTGCCGTGCTCGCGAACGTGTCGTCGCCCGCGCGCGTCGTGATCGATGCACGCGCACCGGACCGCTATCGCGGCGAAAATGAAACGATCGATCGGGTAGGCGGCCACATTCCCGGTGCGCGCAACCGCTTCTTCAAGGACAACCTGACCGCCGACGGCCGCTTCAAGACCGGCCATGAATTGCGCGAGGCATTCACCGCCGTGCTGGCCGGCACCGAGCCGAACCGCGTGATCCTGCAATGCGGCTCCGGCGTCACCGCATGCCACAACGCGCTGGCGCTGGAAGTGGCCGGCCTGCACGGCGCGTCGCTGTACCCGGGCTCGTGGAGCGAATGGAGCGCCGATCCGTCGCGGCCGATCGCGACCGGCCCGAACCCTTGAGCACCCACGCGACGCGATGAGGATGATGCGGCGGCCGATGCCGCGGCGGCCGGTGCCGCGGCGGCCGATGCCGCCGCTCGTCGTTTACATCACGCCGTACTTGTGGAACCACTCGATGGCGCGCTTCCAGCCATCCTCGGCATCGGCCTTCACATAGCTCGGCCGGTAATCGGCGAAGAACGCGTGGCCGGCATCCGGATACACGACGATCTCCGATTCGCGCGCGAGCTTCGAATCGCTCGCCTGGATCGCCTTGCGCATGTCCGCGAGCGACGCCTGCGTGATGTTCTGGTCCTTCTCGCCGTACAGGCCGAGTACCGGCACCTTCAACAACGATGCGTGATCGACCGGGTTGAACGGCGTCATCTCGTCGGTCTTGCCCTCGACGAACCCGTACCACGCCACCGCGGCCCGCACGTGCGGATTGTGTTCCGCATACAGCCACGCCTGGCGGCCGCCCCAGCAGAAGCCGGTCACACCGAGGCGCGTCAGGTCGCCGCCGTTCTTGCCGGCCCACGCGACCGTCGCGTCGAGATCCTCCGTCACCTGCCGGTCCGGCACCTTGCTGACGATGTTGTCGACCAGCGCCTGGATCGTCGGATACTTCGCCGCGTTGCCCTGCCGGGCGAACAGGTCGGGCGCGATCGCGAGATAGCCGAGCTTCGCGAAGCGCCGGCACACATCGGCGATATGCGCGTGCACGCCGAAGATCTCGTGAATCACGATGACGACCGGCAGATTCGTCTTGTCGACCGGCTGCGCGCGATATGCCGGCACGCTCGCATCGCCCGAGCGGATCTCGATGGTGTCGACGTCCAGCCCGGCGCTGTCGGTCGTGACCGTCTGCGCCGACACGGGCAGCACGGCCGCCGCGAAGGTGCCGCCCAGCGCAGCCTGCATGAACTTGCGGCGCGAGAACGGGACATGGGGGACCAGGCTGTCGACTTCGGGTTTCAACATGAATGCACTCCTCGATTGGGCGCCGCCGTCACGATCGCGGATACGGCATGACGGGCCATCGCACCGGCGCACGGCGCGGATGTCGCGGCGGTTGGCACCCCGCCGCAAACGAAAACCCGGACAAGATGCCCAATAATCCGTTGTCGCGTCAACTGTCGGATGTGTAAGACTCGATTACGACGCGCCGCGGCGATCGAATCGATCATCGCACGGCGGCCTGCCGACGGGCCGCCGGGTCACCGTGCGGCGGCCCGTACGCGGTTCGTCGCGCGGCCGAATCGTGGCGAATCGAAACGAAAAACGGGCGGCGAACACACTCGACAGGCGCATCCCCGCCCGCTCCGCGCGCAAGCGCGCGATCAGTGCAGCTTGACGCGCGGCAGCGTCGTGCGCCGCAACCAGTGCGCGACCGTGTCGAGCATCATCCGCGGATAACCGTGCAGCGCCGCGATGTGCAGCCGATACAGCGACATGTACATGAAGCGCGCGAACAGCCCTTCGATCAGCATGTTGCCGCCGATCAGCCCGCCCATCAGGTTGCCGACCGCACTGAAGTGGCCGAGCGACACGAGCGAACCGAAATCGCGATACGTGAACTCGGGCAGCGGGCGCCCCTCGAGCCGGCAGCCGATCGCCTTGAGCAGGAAACTCGCCTGCTGGTGCGCCGCCTGCGCGCGCGGCGGGACGTTGCGTTCGTTGCCGGGCCATGCGCAGGCCGCGCAATCGCCGAGCGCGAACACGTTGTCGTCGGTGAAGGTCTGCAGCGTGCGGCGCACGTCGAGCTGCCCGAGCTTGTTGACCTGGAGGCCGTCGAGGTGCGAAAGCACGGACGGCGCCTTGATGCCCGCCGCCCAGACCGTCAGGTCCGCGCGCACCGCCTTGCCGCTCGCGGTATGCACGAACCCGGGCGCCACCTCGGTCACGCGCTCGGCGAGCATCAGCCGCACGCCGAGCTTCTCGAGCAGTTCGGCCGTCGCCGCCGACACGCGCTCCTGCAGTGCCGGCAGGATCCGCGGCCCCGATTCGATCAGCACGATGCCGACGTCATGGCGCGGATCGAGCTTGTGCAGCCCGTACGCGGACAGCACCTGCGCGGTATTGCGCAGTTCCGCGGACAACTCGACGCCCGTCGCGCCGCCGCCGACGATCACGACCTGGATGCGCGGTTCGGCCGACTCGCCCGGCGCGCTCGGCGCCGGCGCCTGGTGCTCGGCGCGCATGCACGCCGCGATCAGCCGCTTGCGGAAGCGTTCGGCCTCCCCGACCGTGTCGAGCGCGATCGCGTTTTCCGGTGCGCCCTGCACGCCGAAGAAGTGGGTCGTGCTGCCGATCGCGATCACGAGCGTGTCGTATTCCAGCTCGCGCGCCGGCAACAGCTCCGCGCCGTCGCTGTCGTTGAGGGGCGACAGCGTGACGCGCTTCGCCGCGCGATCGAGCCCGGTCAGCTCGCCCTGCTGGAACTCGAAGCCGTGCCAGCGCGCCTGCGCCGCATACTCGAGCTCCTGCGTGAACGGGTCCATGCTGCCTGCCGCGACCTCGTGCAGCAACGGTTTCCAGATGTGCGTCGGATTGCGGTCGACGAGCGTGACAAGCGCACGCGCGGGACGATTGCCGCGCGCGCCGTAACGGTCGCCGAGCCGCGTCGCCAGTTCCAGGCCGCCGGCGCCTCCGCCTACGATGATGATCCGATGCATCTGATTCCCCCTTTGCGATTCGAAACTGCTGCCGCCGGATGAAGCAAACGCCTATACGCGCGCCGCCCGGTGGATTAACCGGTTCGGACATCGTCGATGTGCAGTTCGAAGCACTTCGATGCGTCCGATCCGGAACGCAGGGCGCGCCGCCCCGCGTCAATGACATGACTCACATGCATTGTCCGGGAGCTTGCGCGTTGACCACAAGCAAACCATCTCGATATTTGGCATCCCTGCAACAATATGCCGCGGGAAACGGGAACCGCGCGGGGGTGCGTCAGTGTGCCTCTTCCCAGTTCGCGCCGGCGCCCACCTCGGCGACCAGCGGCACCTTCAGCTTCGCGACGCCGCACATCATTTCCGGTAGTTTCTCGCGCACGAGCGGCAGCTCGCCTTCCGGCACCTCGAGCACCAGTTCATCGTGCACCTGCATGATCATCCGCGACGCGAGCTTGTCGCGCGTCAGCCAGTCGTCCACCGCGATCATCGACAGCTTGATCAGGTCGGCCGCCGTGCCCTGCATCGGTGCATTGATCGCCGCGCGCTCGGCCGCCTGGCGGCGCGGGCCGTTGCCGCCGTTGATCTCGGGCAGCCACAGGCGGCGACCGAAAACGGTTTCGACGTAGCCCTTCTCCTTCGCGGTCGCGCGCGTGTCTTCCATGTACTGCGCGACACCCGGATAGCGGGTGAAATAGCGGTCAATATAGAGCTTCGCCGCGTCGCGCGTGATGCCGAGGTTCGATGCAAGCCCGAACGCGCTCATCCCATAGATGAGCCCGAAGTTGATCACCTTCGCGATCCGGCGCTGGTCGGAATTGACCTCCAGCGGCGTCACGCCGAACACTTCGGCGGCCGTCGCTCGATGGATGTCCTCGCCCTGCGAGAACGCGCGCAGCAGCGACGCGTCGCCGGAGATGTGCGCCATGATCCGCAGCTCGATCTGCGAGTAGTCGGCCGACACGATCCGGTGGCCCGGCGATGCGATGAACGCCTCGCGGATGCGCCGACCTTCGGCCGTGCGCACCGGAATGTTCTGAAGATTGGGGTCGTTCGACGCAAGCCGGCCCGTGACCGCGACCGCTTGCGCATAGTTCGTGTGCACGCGGCCGGTGGCGGGATTCACCATGCGCGGCAGCTTGTCGGTATAGGTCGACTTCAGCTTCGACAGCCCGCGATGCTCGAGCAGCACCTTCGGCAGCGGGTAGTCCTCGGCCAGCTTCTGCAGCACTTCCTCGTCGGTCGACGGCGCGCCGCTCGGCGTTTTCTTCACGACCGGCAACTGCAGCTTCTCGAAGAAGATCTGCCCGATCTGCTTTGGCGACCCGAGATTGAATTCGCCGCCGGCCAGCTCGTACGCCTGCCCCTCGAGCTCGATGAGGCGCGTCGCGATCTCGCTGCTTTGCGCCTGCAACAGCGCATCGTCGATCAGCACGCCGGTGCGCTCCATCTTGCGCAGCACGAGCGACACCGGCATCTCGATGTCGCGGTACACGCGCTCGAGGCCCGGTTCGCGCGCGACCTGCGGATACATCGCGTGATGGAGCTGCAGCGTGATGTCCGCATCCTCGGCCGCGTACGCAGCGGCCTGGTCGAGCGCCACTTCGTCGAAACCGATCTGCTTCGCGCCCTTGCCCGCCACGTCCTCGTACTTGATCGTCTTGACGCCAAGATGACGCAGCGCGAGGCTGTCCATGTCGTGCGTGCGGTGCGATTCGAGCACGTACGATTCGAGCAGCGTGTCGTGCTCGATGCCGTTCAGCGCGATGTCGTAGTTCGCGAGCACCTGCGCGTCGTACTTCAGGTGCTGGCCGACCTTCTTGCGATCGGCCGATTCGAGCCACGGCTTCAGGCGCGCGAGCACTTCGTCGAGCGGAAGCTGCTCGGGCATGTCGGGGCCGCGGTGCGCGACGGGCAGATAGGCCGCCTTGCCCGGCTCGACCGAGAACGACAGCCCGACGAGCCGCGCGAGCATCGGATCGAGCGCGGTCGTCTCGGTGTCGAACGCGGTCAGCGCGGCCGCGTCGATCTTCGCGAACCACGCGTCGAATTGCGCCCAGGTCTGGATCGTGTCGTATTCGCGCGCGATGTCCGCTGCGACGACCGGTGCGGGATCGCCTTCCGGCGCATCGGCGCCGCCGCCTTCCGCGGGTGCGCTGTCGACTTCGCGCAGCCAGGTCTTGAAGCCGTAGCGCGCGAAGATGTCGCGCAGCAGCTCGCGTGCTTCGCCGTCCGTCTTCAGCGACGCCTCGATCGATTCGAGATGCGGCGCGAGATCGCACGACGTGTCGACGGTCACGAGCTTGCGGCCGAGCGGCAGGAAATCGAGCGCGCGGCGCAGGTTGTCGCCGACCACGCCCTTGATCTCGCCCGCGTGTTCGATCACGCCGTCGAGGCTGTCGTATTGCGACAGCCACTTCACGGCCGTCTTCGGCCCGCACTTCTCGACGCCCGGCACGTTGTCGACGGTGTCGCCGATCAGCGCGAGGTAGTCGATGATCCGCTCGGGCGGCACGCCGAACTTCGCGATCACGCCGTCGCGATCGAGCGTTTCGTTGGTCATCGTGTTGACGAGCGTGACGCGATCGGTGACGAGCTGCGCGAGATCCTTGTCGCCGGTCGATACGATCACGTTCATCCCGTGCCGTTCGGCCTCGCGCGCGAGCGTGCCGATCACGTCGTCGGCCTCGACGCCTTCGACCATCAGCAGCGGCCAGCCGAGCGCGCGCACCGCGCCGTGGATCGGCTCGACCTGCAACGCGAGATCGGGCGGCATCGACGGGCGGTTTGCCTTATAGTCGGCATAAAGGTCGTCGCGGAACGTCTTGCCCTTTGCATCGAACACGCAAGCGCTATACTCTGCACTAACTTCCTTGCGCATACGGCGCAGCATGTTGATGATTCCGTAGAGCGCTCCGGTCGGCTCCCCGCCAGGGCCACGCAAATCAGGCATCGCATGGTAAGCCCGATACAGATAGCTCGAACCGTCAACCAATAGCAGGGTCTTACCTTCCAGATTTCGTTCTTCAGGCATTATGAACAAGAGAAAAGTGATTCCGAGTCTGCGTTCGCTCGCAGATCAAGAACGCGCGACGGCCAAGAAGGCGCGCGCATCGTGGCAGATGTTCACGATTATGGCAGAGTTTATCGAGGCGACCGAGTACCTGTCGGAGATCCGCCCGGCTGTCAGCATCTACGGTTCTGCCCGCCTCAAACCCGACAATCCGCACTACAAGCTTGCCGCGCAGATCGCGCGCAAGCTGTCGGACGCCGGCTTCGCGGTGATCTCCGGCGGCGGCCCCGGCATCATGGAAGCCGCGAACAAGGGTGCGCACGCCGGCAAGGCGCCGTCGGTCGGCCTGAACATCGAGCTGCCGCACGAGCAGGCCGGCAACCACTATCAGGACATCTCGCTGCGCTTCCGCCATTTCTTCACGCGCAAGGTCACGTTCGTGAAGAACTCGGATGCCGTGATCGTGATGCCGGGCGGCTTCGGCACGCTCGACGAACTGTCCGAAGTGCTCACGCTGATCCAGACGAAGAAGTCGCGCCTCGTGCCGATCATCCTGGTCGGCAGCGAATTCTGGCAGGGGCTGCTGCAATGGTTCCGCGATCAACTGATTCCGATGGGCCTGATCAATCCGGAAGACATGAACCTGATGCAGGTGATCGACGATCCCGACCAGGTGCTCGACGCGGTGCTCGCGTTCTACGAGGACAGCGGCGAGGAAGAAGAAGGTTCGGACGGCGACGATCAACCGCCGCGGCCTGAAGAAGACCGGATGTTCTATCTGTAATCGGTCAGTGACGACAACCGGCCCGACGGCCGGCTGTCGTGCTTTTCACGCAAAGGGCAGCGCGATCCGGTGGCCCGCCAGGCGTGACTTTGTAACGCGCTGTTAATGCCCGTTCGCCGCCGCGCGCGGTCGAATGTCAAATCCCGCAGTCGGCGCTGCGTCATGCGGCGGGATCAGCCGCACCGGCGGCCCGCCAATGTCAAACGGATGGCCCTTCGCGCGCCTGTGCACCGCCAATCCTCCGTAATAATCACGACTCGCCTTTTCCGTCGCGCGGCAGCACACTGCATTGTGTCGGCGCGGCGTTCCCCCGGTGGAGCGGCCCCCCTCGCTTCCATCGCGTCGCGTCGGCCTATTCATCACGACACCACGGAAAAGAACATGCAACGCTCGCTGATCGCCCTCGCTTTCGCCGGCCTCGGCCTTTCGCTGTCCGGCCTCGCTCACGCCGTCAACGTCGACGTCAACATCGGCACGCCCGCGCCGGTCGTCGTCGCGCCCGCCCCCGTCGTGGTCGCCCCGGCGCCGGCCGTCATCGTCGGCTGGCACGGCGATCGCTACTGGGACGGCCGCCGCTACTGGGAACGCCGCGAATGGGAAGAGCACCAGCACTATCGCGGGCGTGGCGGCTATCATTGCCCGCCGGGACACGCGAAAAAGGGCGAATGCTGAGCGCCTGACCGCGGGGCCGCCCGGCCTTCGCACCGAAACGAAAAGAACAAGGCCGCACGTGAACGCAAGTTCGCATGCGGCCTTTGTCGTGATGGATGCCGTTGCGCCGTGCCGTTACTGGAACGCCACTTCCGCAAAGCTCCGCAGCTTCCGACTATGCAGCTTGTCGAGCCCGTTCGTGCGCAGGATCTCCATCGCCTTCACGCCGATCTGCAGATGCTGGTCGACCTGCCCGCGATAGAACGTGTCGGCCATGCCCGGCAACTTCAGCTCGCCGTGCAGCGGCTTGTCCGACACGCACAGCAACGTGCCGTACGGCACCCGGAAGCGGAAGCCGTTCGCGGCGATCGTCGCGCTTTCCATGTCGAGCGCGATCGCGCGGCTCTGCGACAGCCGCTGCACGGGCTCGCGATGGTCGCGCAGCTCCCAGTTGCGGTTGTCGACGCTCGCGACCGTGCCCGTGCGCATCACGCGCTTCAGTTCCACGCCCTCCAGCCGTGTGACCTCGGCCACGCCGCGCTCGAGCGCGAGCTGCACTTCGGCCAGCGCCGGGATCGGCACCCACAGCGGCAGGTCGGCGTCGAGCACGTGATCTTCCCGCACGTAACCGTGCGCGAGCACGTAGTCGCCGAGACGCTGCGTGTTGCGCAGCCCTGCGCAGTGGCCGAGCATCACCCACGCGTGCGGACGCAGCACCGCGATGTGGTCGGTAATCGTCTTCGCGTTCGACGGGCCGACCCCGATGTTGACCATCGTGATCCCGCTGCCGTCCGCGCGCTTCAGGTGATACGCGGGCATCTGCGGCAGGCGCGGCGGCGCGGTGCCCTCGGCCGGCTCGCCGCCGAGGTTCGCGTTGTACGTGACGACGTCGCCCGGCTCGACGAACGCGCTGTACTCGCTGCGGTACGCGCGCACCTCGGGATCGTCGCTTTCCGTCATCATCGTGCGGCCAAGCTTCACGAACTCGTCGATGTAGAACTGGTAGTTCGTGTAGAGCACGTAATTCTGGAAGTGCGTGGGCGACGTCGCCGTGTAGTGGCGCAGCCGGTGCAGCGAGAAGTCGACGCGCGCGGCCGTGAACAGCGCGAGCGGATGCGGCTCGCCGGGCGCCGGCTCGAACGTGCCGTTGACGATGCGGTCGTCGAGATACGACAGGTCGGGCGTGTCGAAGATGTCCCGCATCGCGAGCAGCCGGTCGCGATCGAGTTCGCCCTCGAGATGAATGCCTTCCGGAAACGCGAAATGGATCGGAATCGGCTGCGACGACACGCCGATCTCGATCTTGACATGGTGGTTCTTCGCCAACAGGCGCAGTTGCTCGCGGTAGTAGTTCGCGAAGAGATCGGGGCGCGTGACCGTCGTCTCGAATACGCCGGGGCCCGCGACGAAGCCGTACGAGCGGCGCGAATCGACGTGCGTGTTGACGTCGGTGCGGATCCGCACGAACGGATAGCATGCGCGCACGTGCTCGGTAATCGCTTCGTGGCGGCGATAGCGCGCGAACGCATCGCGCAGGAAGCCCGTGTTCGTGTCGTAGATGGCGGACAGCCGCGCGACCGCGGCGATCGGATCGTCGAAAGCCTCGACCGACGGGCTTTCGGGCGACAGCACACGGTGCCGGCGGCTCAAATCGTTCTTCATTTTCATCACCTCGTCTGATCCGACGACATTACCACGGAACCCGGGCGCCTTTATGGCCGCCCCCGCGCACGCAGGGGCCGGATGGCGCGCAGTATTTGCTAAAATCGGTGGGTTCACTGGAGACTCATCATGAAGCCGCTCATTTTCGTCGCCGCTGCCGTCGCGTTTGCCGCCGCCAGCGTCGCTCACGCCGCCGGCGGCACGCCTGAGGCCGACGCGCCGGGCGCCGACGCGCAGGCCCGGGCCGAGGCCAACGAAGCCGCCGGCCTGCCCGATCTCCGCAAGATCAACCGGCCCGGCGCCGAAGTCACGTCGAAAGTGGATTTCGCCGACATCCGCCGCACGCCGAGCTTCCACGAAAAGAGCAAGAACGGCACCGAAGTCACCGAGTACCGCGACCGCGGCAAGCCGGTCGAGATCGACGTGAAGTCGAACTTCGGCACGCGCTACCAGATGAGCTCGACGCCCGACACGTCGCCGAAGCCGCACGACGCCGGCATCCCGATCACGCGCCTGCCGTCGCTGAACCTGCGCTACTGATTCCGTGGCGCGGCGCGTCGATCGCGCCGCGCCGCCCCTTCACCTGCTGTCGCGCTGCACGCCGCCCGCGTGCCGACACCCTGACCTGACGCATCCCGCATGGCCGTTTTCACCGCTGTTTCCGACTCCGATCTCGCGCAATGGATGCGCCACTACGAACTGGGCGACGTGCTGGCGTTCCGCGGCATTCCGTCCGGTATCGAAAACAGCAATTTCTTCCTGACGACGACGCGCGGCGAATACGTCCTCACGATCTTCGAAAAGCTCACGGCGCAGCAGTTGCCGTTCTACCTCGACCTGATGCGCCATCTGGCCGCCCACGGCGTGCCGGTGCCGGACCCGGTCCCGCGTGACGACGGCGCGCTGTTCGGCGAGCTGCACGGCAAGCCGGCCGCGATCGTCACGAAGCTCGACGGCGCGGCCGAACTCGCGCCCCGGGTCGAACACTGCATCGAGGTCGGGCAGATGCTCGCGCGCCTGCATCTCGCGGGGCGCGACTATCCGCGCAGCCAGCCGAACCTGCGCAGCCTGCCGTGGTGGCAGGAGAACGTGCCGGCCATCGTGCCGTTCATCACGGACGCGCAACGCACGCTGCTCGAAGGCGAGCTCGCGCACCAGGCAGGCTTCTTCGCGTCGGACGACTATGCGGCGCTACCGGCCGGCCCATGCCATTGCGACCTGTTCCGCGACAACGTGCTGTTCGCGCACGCGGCGCCCGGCACCGGCCACGACGTCCGGCTCGGCGGTTTCTTCGATTTCTATTTCGCGGGCTGCGACAAGTGGCTGTTCGACGTCGCGGTCACCGTCAACGACTGGTGCGTCGACCTCGCGACCGGCGCGCTCGACGTCGCACGCGCCGATGCGCTGCTGCGCGCGTACCAGACGGTTCGGCCGTTCACGGCCGAGGAGCGCCGCCACTGGAGCGACATGCTGCGCGCCGGCGCGTACCGCTTCTGGGTGTCGCGCCTGTACGACTTCTACCTGCCGCGCGCGGCCGAGATGCTCAAGCCGCACGACCCCGGCCATTTCGAACGCATTCTGCGTGAGCGTATCGCGCATACGCCCGCGCTTCCCGAGATCCAAACCGCATGCAACTGATCGAAGTGCCCGCCAAAACGGGCTATGTCTGGTTCCGTCAAGGCATCTGGCTGTTCCGCCGGAATCCGCTCGCGTTCATCACGCTGTTCTTCACGTACCTGCTCGCGATCACGCTGGTGTCGAGGGTGCCCGTGATCGGCTCGACGCTGCCGTTGGTGTTCATTCCCGGCATCGCGGTCGGCTTCATGGCCGCATGCCGCGACACGGTGGCCGGCAAGACCGTGATGCCGACGATCCTCGTGGACGGCTTTCGCTCGTATGGCGCCATCGCGACCCAGCGGCTGCTCGCGCTCGGCGTGATCTACGTCGCGTCGATGGTGCTGGTGTTCGCCGCTTCGTCGTTCGTGGACGGCGGCGCGCTGTTCCACATGATGATGGGCGCGGCCGACGAAGCGAACACGACGCCCGAGACGCTCGCCGCGCAAGGCGCGCTCGGCGCGCTGTTCTTCGCGACGCTGCTCTATCTGCCGGTCGCGATGCTGTTCTGGTTCGCGCCGGTGCTGGTCGCATGGCATGACGTCCCGCCCGCGAAGGCGCTGTTCTTCAGCGTCGTCAGCTGCTGGCGCAATCGCGGCGCGTTCGTCGTGTACGGCGTGCTGTGGTTCGCCGTCGCGCTCGGCACGTCGCTCGCGCTGTCGCTGCTGCTGCAGGCGCTCGGCGCGGGCGCGTATGCGCTGACGATCATGATGCCGGTGACGATCATCATCGTCACGATGCTGTACTGCTCGTTCTACGCGACCTATCGCGGCTGCTTCGGCGTGCAGGAACCGGGCGCGACGACGACGATGTCGGGCCGCTGATCCTTCTTCCGGCCGGTGCATGTCGCCGGCCGCTCCGCTGTTCGGCCCCCGGTCGTCGCCGGCGCGCTTCTAGTCTCCCCTTTTTCCATATCGACTGCTCTCCGGCCCCCTGTTCAGCCGAACCTTTTGCGCGCAAAATAATTCGTGTGCAAATCGTTCGCGCATCCGATGCGCTTCCCGAATCATGGATCGCCTGCCCGCGCTACCCCAGACGCTCGACGAGCAACTCTGCTTCGCGCTTTATTCGACTTCGCACGCGATGACGAAGGCGTACAAGCCGCTGCTCGACAAGCTGTCGCTGACCTATCCGCAATATCTCGCGATGCTCGTGCTGTGGGAGCGCGACGACATGGCCGTGAAGGACATCGCCGCGCGGCTCGACCTCGATCCGGCCACGGTCACGCCGCTGCTCAAGCGGCTGGAGGCGCTCGGCTACGTCGAGCGCGTGCGAAGCGCGACCGACGAACGCGTCGTCAACGTGCGCGTGACGCCGGAAGGCCGTGCGCTGAAGGACCGCGCGCGCTCGGTGCCCGCCGACCTGTTTTGCGCGATGCAGCAAACGCCCGAATTCCTGATCAGGCTGCGCGCCGATCTGCAGCAGCTGCGCGACGCGTTGTCGGCGGCCAACGAACGCTGACGCTCGACCTCGGATCGACCGCCCGGCGTGCCGGGCTTTTTCTTCAAAATTTAATTTGCACACTAATGATTTGTACTCTATATTTGCTTCGTGGCCGGCGACACCCCTTCCGACCGGACCGCTTTCTCCCTCTCTTTCCGACAGGAGCAGCACGATGAACATTCTGTACAAGACCAGCGCCACGAGCACGGGCGGCCGCGACGGCCGTGCGGTTTCCGCCGACCACAAGCTGGAAGTGAAACTGGCCGCGCCGCGCGAACTCGGCGGCACGGGTGCGGAAGGCACGAATCCGGAGCAGCTGTTTGCCGCAGGTTACTCGGCCTGTTTCCTGAGCGCGATGAAATTCGTCGCGGGCCAGAACAAGCAGACGCTGCCGGCCGATACGCAAGTCACGGCGGAAGTGGGCATCGGCCCGAACGACGCAGGCGGCTTCGGGCTCGACATCGAGCTGCGCGTGTCGCTGCCGGGGCTCGACAAGGCCGACGCGCAGGCGCTGGTCGATAAGGCGCACCACGTGTGCCCGTATTCGAACGCCACGCGCAACAACGTGCCGGTGCGGCTGACGCTCGTCTGACGGCCGCGCGTTCCGGCAGGATGCAAAAAGGGCGCGTGCGGCATCGTGCCGCACGCGCCCTTTTGCGCGATTCGTCGAACTGGCGGGCCGGCAAGGCCCGCGTGCGCTGCTTAGCGCGCGCCGATCGAATACGGGCGGTTCATTGCCGCGTCGCGATCGATCTTGCGCATGCGGAATTCGAGATCGTAGATGTCGGTGGCTTCGGCCAGGTACGCGTCGGCGCGCTCTTTCGCGGCCTTTTCGGCGTTCTTGGTCAGCATCAGGAAGAGGTGGCTCAGCAGGTACATGGTCGATCTCGCTGTTCAAAGGTTCTGGACTAGGGTTTTCCCGAATTATAGGGAAAACCCTAGGCTTTGACCAGCATCGATCAGACGGTGCGTCGTTCCGTCGCCACAGTGCGACGATAGGTTTCGAAAAAGGTCCAGATCATCGCGCTTGCGTCCGGGCCGACCGCCGCGTGAAACGGCACGGCTTCGTCACCGCCGGCCCACGCGTGAGCGAGCCCTTTCACGTGACACAGCCGCACGACCGGCTCGCCGTCGCGACACACATCGGTGATCTGCGCGCCCGTTTCGCGCGTCTCGACGCGCTCGCCGCCGCGCAACGCACCGCGGCTGTCGGCAAGCCCGTTCAGGCGCATGAACTGCACGGTCAGTTGATCGGCATTCTTCGGCGCGACGACATGATCGCCGTCGCCCTGGATGATCAGCACGGGCATGCCGGGATACGCGCCGGCGTCGATCAGCGCATCGACCGCCGCAGCCGGGTTCTGGCGCAGGCCGCGCCGCATCACGTCCATCGCGGTAATGCCGGAGTTCGCCTCGCCGAGCGCGGGGCCCGAGTGCAACGCGATCGCCGCGAAGCGCTCCGGATGGTGCAGTGCAAGAAGCGACGCGAGCCCCGCGCCGGCCGACAGCCCGGCGACGTAGACGCGCGACGCGTCGAAACCGTGCTCGTCGACCAGCGCGTCGACCAGCGACGCCACCGTGTCCGCCTCGCCGCGCCCTGCGCGGTCGGTGTCTTCATACCAGTGCCAGCACCCGTGCGCGTGCGCGCGCAGCGACTGTTCCGGATACAGCACCGCGAAGCCGTGCTTGTCGGCCAGCAGGTTCATCCGCGTGCCCTGCGCGAATTCGTCCGCCGACTGCTGACATCCGTGCAGCATCACGACGAGCGGCATCGCGCCGCGCCGCCGGCCGGGCGGTACGTAGAGCCCGTATGCGAGGTTCTGGACCAGCCGCCCGAGCGCGGGCGTCATCGGATGTTCGCCGCGTGTCCACTCGCCCGCCGCCCACGCGGCCGCGCGCGGCCGTACGCGCGATTCGCGTGGCGGGGACAGATCGGACACGGCAGGAGAGGCGGCCTCGAGTGCGTCGCGTGCGATGCGTTGCGCATCGCGCGCGCCGCGCTTGGCGGCCGGAGACAGCATGCGTTTCATACCGCCCAGCCACACCTTGGTCAGACTTTTGGTCATCGATCGGGCTCGCAGTCAGGAAAAATAGGGGCGCCATGAAAGCGCCGCCATGGGTGCAGCGTTCAGCTTTGTGCAATGCACCATAGCATTGTTTCTGGGATTTTTCCTGCGCGCCGATAGTTCCCGGCGGCGCAAAAAACGGGCCTCATGCGGACGCGGCGCTATACTGGGGTTTCGCCGCTTGTATCCGTTGTAGTCGTTCTGCCCGGCTCGCGCGTTGATTTAAGCATTCTCCCCGCCTTCGTCCGTCCCCTTCCCGATGTTCGACCTGCCCTCTCACCTGTGGATCATGATCACCGCGTTCGGCGGCGCCGGCCTGACCTTGCCGCTCGCGATCACGATTGCCGTGTGGCTCGCGCTCGGCTATTCGTGGCAACGCGCGGCCGCATGGCTCGGCGTGCTCGCGGCCGCGATCGGCGTGGTGGCGCTCACGAAGATCGCGTTCCTCGGCTGGGGCATCGGCATCCGCGCATGGGATTTCACCGGGTTCAGCGGCCATGCGATGCTGTCGACGTCGGTGTATCCGGTTGCGATTTTCCTCGCGCTGATCCGCACGCGCACGCCGCTGCGGATCGCCGGCATCGCGCTCGGACTGGCGGCCGGGATCGCGGTCGGCGTGTCGCGCGTCGCGCTCGACGCGCATTCGCCGTCCGAATCGATCACCGGCTGCATCGTCGGCGCGCTCGCCGCGCTCACGTTCATCGCCGGCTCGTGGCGCGCGGTGCCGCACCGGTGGTCGGTGCCCGCGGTCGTCGCGAGCCTCGCGCTCGTCACCGTGGCGCTGCACGGCATCGCGGTGCCGTCACACCGCTGGGTCACCAAGGTCGCGCTGGAACTGTCGGGGCACGAGCGCCCGTTCGTCCGCGCGCGCTGGAAGGCCAACCCGAACTACCATCCCGCGTCGCAGCCGTCGTCGCTGCAGCGCACCGAATCGGCGCCGCATACGCTTCACGCGTGACCGGCTGCCGGGCCGCTCCTTTTCACGTCCGACCATTTCATGCACACCGCCGCATGAGCAGTATGCCGAGCGTTATAACCCGCCCTATATTACGATTACGGTTTCCTCCCGTTCAAAACGAATCCGCCATGCGCTCAACCGTCCGTCCGCTTCGCCGCACCCTGCTTCGCCTGCTGCCGCTCGCCGCGCTTGCCGCCGGGTTCGCGTTCAGCGCGCCCGCTTCGGCCGCCGACGAACTGGTCGTGTCGGCCGCCGCCAGCCTGACGAACGCGTTCAAGGCCGTCGGCGACGCGTACGAGAAGCAGCATCCTGGCACCAGGGTGCTGCTCAACTTCGGCGCATCGGACGTGCTGATGCAGCAGATCGCCAAGGGCGCGCCGGCCGACGTGTTCGCATCGGCCGACCAGAAGGCGATGGATCGCGCGGTGAACGAAAAGGTGATCGCGCCCGGCACACGCCGCGATTTCGCGGCGAACTCGCTGGTGCTGATCGTGCCGGCCGACAGCCACGCGGCCGCGCCGACGTCGCTGAACGACCTGGCCGCGCCCGGCGTGAAACGCATCGCATACGGCGACCCGGCGTCGGTGCCGGTCGGCCGCTACACCGAGGGCGCGCTGCGCGCGGCCGGTGTGTGGGAGGCGGTCAGCGCGAAAGGCGTGCTGGCCGCCAACGTGCGCCAGAGCCTCGACTACGTCGCGCGCGGCGAGGTCGACGCGGGCTTCGTGTTCGGTACCGACGCCGCGATCATGCCGGGCCGCGTGAAAGTCGCGCTGACGGTGCCGACCCGGACGGCCATCACCTACCCGATCGCGGTGGTCAAGGACAGCCGCCACGCCGCACAGGCGCAGTCGTTCATCGATTTCGTCGCGTCGCCGCAGGGCCAGGCCGTGCTGTCGACGTTCGGCTTCAAGCCCGCCCAGTGAGCAACTCGCGATGCAAGACGCCTGGGTCCCGCTGCTGCTGTCGCTGAAGGTTGCCGGCTGGGCGACCGCGCTCGACGTCGTGCTCGGCGTCGCGGCCGCGTTCGTGCTCGCGCGCTGGCGCTCGCCGCTGCGCGACGTCGTCGATTCCGTGCTGACGCTGCCGCTCGTGCTGCCGCCGACGGTGCTCGGCTATTACCTGCTCGTGCTGCTCGGCCGGCGCGGCGTATTCGGCGCGTGGCTCGACACGCTCGGCATCGAGCTGGTGTTTACGTGGCAAGGCGCGGTGATCGCGTCGATGGTCGTCGCGTTTCCGCTGATCCTGAAATCGGCGCGCGCGGCGTTCGAGGGCGTCGATCCGCATCTCGAGCGCGCCGCGCGCACGCTCGGGCTCGGCGAAGCCGCGGTGTTCTTCCGCGTGACGCTGCCGCTCGCCGCGCGCGGGATCCTGGCGGGGGCGTTGCTCGCGTTCGCGCGCGCGCTCGGCGAATTCGGCGCGACGCTGATGATCGCCGGCAACCTGCCCGGCCGCACGCAGACGCTGTCGGTCGCCATCTACGCGGCCGTGCAGGCCGGCGACGACAACACGGCCAATTTCCTCGTGCTGGTGACGTCGATCACCTGCGTGCTGGTGCTGCTCGCGACCGGCTGGCTCGTACCGTCGGGCGCACGGCGGAGCCAACCGACATGAAGCGCGTGCCCTGTCCGCATCGCCGGTGCCGCCCGGCAGCCGGCCCGCTTCGGCGGAGGCCCGCATGAGCCTCGTCGTCGACATCCGCAAGACCTACGCGAACGCCGAGCGCCGCTTCGCGCTCGATGTGTCGTTCACGGCGGCGATGCAGCGCGTCGTGCTGTTCGGGCCGTCCGGCGCGGGCAAGAGCATGACGCTGCAGGCGATCGCCGGGCTGCTGACGCCCGACGCAGGCACGATCACGCTGAACGGCGAGCCGCTGTTCGACGCCGCGCGCCGCATCGACGTGCCGACCCGCGAACGCCGTGTCGCGTACCTGTTCCAGGACTACGCGCTGTTTCCGCATCTGAACGTGCGGCAGAACATCGCGTTCGGGCTCACGTCCGGGCTGCGCAACCCGCGCGCGAGGACGGCGCCGCCGGAGGTCGCGTACTGGCTGCGCGCGTTCGACCTCGAATCGCTCGCGGGGCAGTATCCGTCGCAGCTATCGGGCGGGCAGAAGCAGCGCGTCGCGCTCGCGCGCGCGCTGGTCGCGCAGCCGCGCATCCTGCTGCTCGACGAACCGTTCGCGGCGCTCGACGGCGCGATGCGCCAGCGCATGCGTCACGAGCTCGCCGAACTGCAGGCGCGGCTCGACATCCCGATGGTGCTGATCTCGCACGACCCCGACGACGTCGCCGCGTTCGGCGACCAGGTCGTGCAGTTGAGCGAAGGACGCGTACAGGCGAACTCGCCGCACGCGGAGTGGCCGACGCGCGTCTCGTGAGCACGCGGCCGTGGTCGTGATCGTGGCGTTTGCCGCCACGTTGGAGCCCGGGAGAAGCCGCGTCGCGACACATGCCGATAGCGGAAAACGAAGCCGGTGCGATGCGCACGCGGGCGGTAGCGGCTTCGCCCCGTTCCTCGCACGACGGGCACCGGCAAGCGAGTGCCGCGCTCGCGCTGCCCGCCGGGTCAGCCCGTCACCGCCAGAATCACGCTCGACGCCTTGAACAGCGCGATGGCCCGCCGGCCCGCGTCGAGCTGCAACGCATCGACGCTGTCGTTGGTCACGACGGCCGTCAGCGTTCCGCCGCCGTCGAGCGCCAGCGTCACCTCGCTGTTCACCGCGCCCGCCGCGACGGCTTCCACGCTGCCGTGCAGCCGGTTGCGCGCGGAAACTTTCAGGTCGGGCCCGCCATCGTCGACCGCGAGCACGACCCACGACGCCTTCACCAGCGCGCACGCGTGCTCGCCTTCCCGCAGCCCGAGCGCGTCGGCGCTTTCGTGCGTCAGCACGGCGACGACGGCTTGCCCGCCAGGCAGCGCAAGCGTCACCTCGTCGTTGACGGTGCCGCGCACGATCGACGCGACCTTGCCGAACCACTGGTTGCGCGCGCTCGTCTTCATCCCGATCCGGCCGATCAGCGCCCAGTCGACGTCGAAGCCGGCAACGGCCGCGCTCGCGGCCTCGATGAAGCGGCGATGCTCGCGCTCGATCGTGCGGAACGCGGCGATCAGCGACGTCGCGCGCGGCGTCAGCGTCGTGCCGCCGCCGCCCTTGCCGCCCGTCGCACGCGCGACGAGCGGCTCGCCGGCGAGATTGTTCATCGTGTCGACCGCGTCCCACGCGGCCTTGTAGCTGAGGCCGACGGCCTTGGCCGCGCGCGTGATCGAACCGGTGTCGCCGATCGCCGCGAGCAGCGCGATGCGCGTCGCGCCGCCGAGCGTCTGTTCGCCGGCGCGCAACCACAGCTCGCCGCCCAGTTCGAGCGGTCCGGCGGACGAGGAAGAAGGCGGGGCGTCAGTCATCATCGGCATGCGTATGGAAAACGGGCGGCCATTATAGAGGCGGCGCTCAGCCCGGCTTGCCGTCGAGCTTCGGCGGCCGCAGGCTGGCCAGCAGCGCTTCGGCGTCGCGCGCCGCGCGCTGTTCGAGCGCGGCGCCGTAGCCGCGCACGAAACCGAGCTGATACGGCGGCGCCCCCAGTTGCTCGAGATGGTGAAGCGCGACCACCGCGTCGTTCGCCTCGCCAAGGACGCCCTGCACGCGCGCCAGCGTCTTGACCGTCTCGTTGCGCGTGCGGCGCGACGCCAGCGACGCGAAGAACTCGAGCGCGTAACGCAGCCGCTTCGCATCGATCCGCACCTGATGGCGTGCCGCCGTGTCGAGCGACGTGAGCGACGGCGAGCCGTAGAGATGACCGAACAGCCGCCGCACGCGCTTGGTCGCATGACGCCGCAGCGACGGCGCGTCGTCGCCGTCGGCGGCCGGCAGCGCGAGCGCGCTCAGCCATTCGAGCCAGCCGAGCGTCAGCCGCGCATAGCGAGCCGAATGCAGCGCCTGCCGCAGCTCGACGCGCGCGGCCATCGACTGCGCGCGGGCGGCGTCGAGCGTGCCGTCCCAGTCGCCGCCGCCGCCGTCGGCCGCGATCAGCGCAGGCAGGCTCTCGGTCGCGAACACGTCCCAGTCGCGCACCGTGCCGAGCAGCGCGGCGAGCCAGCGCAGGTCGACGCCGAGCGTGTCCTTCCATCGACGATCGGTGAAGCGCGGGAAGAAGCGCATCAGCGTGCGCAGGCGGCGCAGCGCGACGCGCATCTGGTGGACGAATTCGGGATCGTCGCGATCGAGCACGCCACGCTCGTTGCCGAGCCACTGCGCGGTGATGTCGCCGGACAGCGCGAACAGCGCGGCGCGCTGCGTGCGGATGCCGGTCAGGTCGACGGGCCGCGCCTTGACCAGCATGGCGGCCACCGGGCCGCCCGCACAGGCGCGGTCGATCACGCTCGTCAGTTGCACGAACGCGGGCCACGCGCCGCTCAGTTCGCGCGCCGCGGCGAACAGCGCGTGCAGCGCGGCCGTGCGCGCGGCAACGGTGTCCCAGTCGGGCGCGGCCAGGCGCAGCTCGACGTAGCGGCGCGGCGGCTCGCCGCCGCCGTGCAGCGTGATGTCGTCGAGCGTCATTTCGACCACGACGCCGCTGTCGTCGGCCCAGCGCCCGCGCCGCCGTTCGCTGACGATGCGCGGCGCCGATGCCTGGGATCGCGCTTCGTCGGTGTCCGGTGCAACGCCGTTCACGTCGGCAGCCGGCGCGTCGGCATCGGCTGCGGCACGCGTCGCGGGTATCGGCAGCGGCGCCGCGACGACGATGCCCGCGTGCTCCGCGTCGAACAGCTCGCGCTGCGTGACGCCGGGTGCGAACGCCTCGGTGCGCGACGCGACGACCCGCGTGCCATGCGCGTTCGATTCGACCCAGGTCCACCAGCTCGCGCCCGGGCTGCGCTCGGCCTCTTCGATCTGGCACGGCTCGATCGTCACGCGCTCGTGGCCACGCCGCATCCGGACCTGCGGGCAGATCCGCCACGCACGCACGAGTTCGGCGCCGAAGTCGCGCTGCGCGCCACGGGTGCGGCCCGCGCCCTTTCCCGGCCATCCTTCCAGCGACAACGACAACACGATTTCCAGCGCACGCGACATGGAGGCTCCCGCACATCAAGGATCGCCGGCGCATTGACCGCGCCGGCGTCGCTCGTGAAGCAGCTTCCATAGTACACGCCCCAAAAGGGCGCAGGCGACGATCCGGCCCTGTCTCCGTGTGGCACGTCAAACCGGCAGGTCAAGCCGGTACGTCAGACGGCATATTGCGCGATGCCGTTGCCGAACGACCAGTTCTCCTTGAGTACCTCGACAAGACTGATGAAGACGTCTTCCTGCCGCACGCCCGGCTGTTGCGCGAGGTTCTCGGCGATCGTCCGGTACAGCGCCCGCTTCTGCTCGAGCGTGCGCGTGTTGTTCGCGGTGATCTGGATCATCACGAGATCGTCGCTGCGTTCGATATCGAGGTAATGGCGGCCGAACACGAAGTTCTCGGCCGCATGCTCGGTCACGACCATGAAGATGTCGTCCTCGGGCACGTTGAACGTCTGCATCAGCGCGCGCTGCACGCCGTCGACGAGGGCCCTGCGGTAGGCGGCCGGTTTACCTTCGCGTACGGCGATACGAGTGAATGGCATGGTCCTGCTCCTGTTGGTGAGTAACGTTGAAGAACGAAAACACAGCGTCAGGTTAGGCTCGTCAATCTATAATGAACAGTCATTGATGAATATTTCATTCATTTTCATTTGAAATGAAAGTACTCGATCTCGATGCTGTTCGCGCGTTCGTGCTGGTCGCCGACCTCGCCAGCTTCACGCGCGCCGCCGATGCGCTCGGCACCACGCAATCGGCCGTCAGCCTGAAGCTGAAACGATTGGAAGCCCACCTCGGCAAGCCGCTGCTCGCGCGCACGCCGCGCATCGTCAAACTGACCGCCGACGGCGAGCATTTCCTGCCGCCCGCCCGTGCGCTGCTCGACGCGCACGAGCATGCGCTCGGCGCGATCTCGACCGGCACGGTGCGCCTGTCGCTCGGCGTCAGCGAGCACGTCGCGGTGCCCGACCTGCCGGCCGTGCTCACGAGCCTGCACCGGCAGGATCCGGGGCTGTCGCTGGAAATGCATCTCGGGGCGTCGACGAGCCTGCTCCCGCAATACGACGAACGGCGGTTCGACGCGGTGATCGCCCGGCACGAGCCCGGCGAGGATCCGCCGCGCGACGACGGCACGCCGCTGTTCACCGAGCCGCTGGCGTGGCTCGCCGCGCCCGACTGGGCGCCGCGCGCGGGCGAGCCGCTGCCGCTCGCGGTGCTGGCCGGCCCCTGCGGCGTGCGGGCCGCCGCGCTGCGCGCGCTCGACCGCGCTGGGCTGCCGTGGCGCGAGCGCTTCACGGGCGGCGGAGTCGCGGCGGTCTCGGCCGCCGCCGCGGCGGGGCTGGCCGTCTGCCCGCTCGCGCGGCGCGTCGCCCCGCGCACGCTGGTCGACGTCGGCGCGAAATTCGGGCTGCCGGCGCTGCCGCAATCGCAGGTCGTGCTGTATTCGCGCGTCCGCGACGCCCGCGCCGCCGCCGCGCTGCGCAGGTTTGCCGACAGTCTTGCAATCTCGGCGTAAACTAGCGGCCCCGCCGCCCGTAATCTCCAGACGAATGCCGATGAAGCCCGACGCCCGCAAGCACCTCCGCGCCAACCTGCTGATGCTCGGCGCCGCCGCGATCTGGGGCTCCGCGTTCGTCGCGCAACGCCTGAGCCTCGACGTGATCGGGCCGTTCCTGTTCACCGGGCTGCGCTTCCTGCTGGGCGCGCTCGTGCTGGCGCCGCTGCTGATGCTGAATCCGGCGTCGCGCGCGCAGCTCGCGGCGATCCGCCGCGGCCCGGCGCGGCTGCTGCCGGGCCTCGCGCTCGGCGGGCTGCTCGCCGTGTCGATCTCGCTGCAGCAGGTCGGCCTGCAATACACGCGGATCGCCAACGCCGGCTTCATCAGCTCGCTGTACGTCGTGATCGTGCCGCTGATGGGCGTGTTCGCGCGGCACCGGATCGGCGCGGGCACCTGGTTCGGCGCGTTGCTGGCCGCGATCGGCCTGTATTTCCTGAGCATCGACGAGCACTTCTCGGTGCTCTACGGCGACTGGTTCCAGCTCGCGGGCGCCGTCATCATCGCCGCGCACGTGATGGCGGTCGGCCATCTCGCGAAACGCCACGATCCGCTCGTGCTCGCGTTCCTGCAGTTCGCCGTGTGCGGCGTGGCGTGCCTCGCCGTCGGCCTGGCGGTCGAGCCGGTCAGCGTCGCGATGCTGCGCGGCGCGCTGCCGACGCTGCTGTACGGCGGGCTGCTGTCGGTCGGGGTCGGCTATACGCTCCAGGTCGTCGCGCAACGCGACGCGGCGCCCGCGCACGCGGCCGTGATCTTCAGCATGGAAGGCGTGTTCGCGGCGATCGCCGGCTGGGCCGCGCTCGGCGAAACGCTGACGTTGCGCGCGCTCGTCGGCTGCGCGCTGATGCTGGCCGGCCTGCTCGCGTGCCAGTTGCTGCCGAACGGCGACGCGCCGAAAAAGGACGAGGACGCGCTGCCGGCGTGATCGCCACCGTCCCTATAATGACGATTCGCGTGACCCTTACGCCAACCGTTTCCGACAGGCCAGCTCCGTGACGCCCCATTCCGTCGATCCCGCCGCCGACCTGCTGCGCGAACGCGCAGCGCACTACGCCGCCCAGGCGGCGCTGTTCCTGCGCGACCAGGCGCTCTCCACCGCGTCGCACGACCTCCGCAGCCCGCTGAATGCGATGCACAGCTGGGCCTACGTGCTCGAACGCCAGCTCGCCAACGCCGATCCGAACCTGCAGCGCGCGCTCGCGGGCATCCGCACCGGCATCGACCAGCAGGTCGCGCTGATCGACGACGTGCTCGACGCGCCGCGCGCGCAAACGCGCACGCTCGCGCTCGCGCCGCAGCGGTTCGCGCTGCGCGCGCTGCTCGACGACACGCTGGCGCTCGTGCGCTTCGCGCTCGCCGACGCACGCGAGGTCGCGCTCGACGCGACGCTGCCGGACGGCGAGCCGTCGCTCGCCGTCGATCGCGAACGCGTCGCGCAGGCGCTCTGGACCCTGCTGACGACAGCCGTCGAGGCCAGCGCCGCGGGCAGCCGCGTCGCGTTCGCCTGCACGCGCGACGGCGCGCAGTTCACCGCGCGCGCCACGTGCACCGTGAACGCCGACGTGCTCGTCGATCCCGCGCGGCCGCACGTATTCGAATCGTTCGCGCGGCGCGAAATGCTGCGCGAGCGCGACGCGAAACGCAGCGCGTGGACGCTGGCGCTGTGCCAGCGCGTCGCACTCGCGCACGGCGGCACGTTCGCGCACGACGCGTTCGCCGACGGCGCGCCCGCCACCATCACGTTCTCGATTCCGTGCGAGGCGCCGGTGTAAGCGATCGGCCGCCCGATACATTACAACTTCCTTTCCGCGCCCTATACTGACGGGCCTGTCATAACCGGAGCGATTCTTTGTTACAGATCTTCGCGCTCATCGGCGCGTTGTTCCTGGTGGCCCTGAACGGGTTCTTCGTTGCGGCCGAATTCGGCCTCGTCAAACTCCGCGCAACGCGCGTCAAGACCCTCGCCCGCAAGCACGGCCTGCGCGGGCGCATCCTCGGCCTCGTGCACGGCCGGCTCGACGCATATCTTTCCGCGTGCCAGCTCGGCATCACGCTCGCGTCGCTCGGCCTCGGCTGGGTCGGCGAACCTGCGTTCGCGCAACTGATCGGCCCGCTGCTCGACCTGATCGGCGTCGAGTCCGAACGCGTCGTGCACCTGATCTCGCTCGTGTTCGCGTTCTCGCTGATCTCGTTTTTGCACATCGTCGTCGGCGAACTGGCGCCGAAATCGATGGCGATCCGCCAGTCGGAGAAGGTCGGCCTGTGGGTCGCGCTGCCGCTCTATGCGTTCTACTGGGCGATGTATCCGGCGATCTGGGTGCTCAACACCAGCGCCAACGCGGTGCTGCGGCTCGCGGGGCTGTCGGCCGACCACGGCGGCGACGCGCACTATTCGACCGACGAGCTGAAGCTGATCCTGCGCAGCCGCCGCAGCGCGGCCGGCAATGCGGCGCAGCCGGCGCGCGGCACGTACAGCAACGACGAGTGGAACACGCTCGCGCATTCGCTCGATTTTTCGTCGATGACCGTGTCGGACCTGATGCGGCCGGCCCATGAAATGATCGGCCTGCGGCGCGACCTGCCGCTGCCCGACAACATGGAGATCGTCGCGCGGCACCGCTTCAGCCGTTATCCGCTGTTCGAGGATGCGTCGCGCGAACAGGTGAGCGGGCTGATTCACCTGAAGGACCTGCTGCTCGCGCGTCACGCGGGCGCCGCGCTCGAGGATCTCTCCGACTACGTGCGCCCGGTCCAGTACGTGAAGCCCGATACGCCAGCGCTGGAGCTGTTCCGCCGCTTCCGCAAGGGTGCCCCGCACTTCGCGCTGGTCGGCAACAAGGGCGAGAAGCCGATCGGCTTCCTGACGCTCGACAACCTGCTCGGCGCGCTGGTCGGCCAGATCCACGACGAATTCCGCCAGGGCGACGCCGACTGGAGCCGCCTCGACGACGGCACGCTGATGGGCAAGGGCAGCCTGCCCGTCGTGTCGCTCGAGCAGGCGCTCGGCATCGACATCGACGAAGGCCGCGCGGAGTCGGTCGGCGGCCTCGTGATCCAGGCGCTCAGCGACCTGCCGACCGAAGGGCAGCGCGTGTCGTTCGACCGCTTCGACATCGTCGTGAAGAAGATGAACGGGCCGCGCATCGTGCTCGTGCGCGTCTATCCGAAGATCGCGAAGGAGGCCGACGAATGACGGCCGCGCGTCGCATCGCGCGATGAACGCGCCGCTGCCGCGCTGCTGCGTGATCACGCCGGAACCGCCGTCCGCGTCGGCGGCCGATCGGGCCGCGTTCCTCGACCGGCTGTCGGCCGTGCTCGCGCGCGGAGAAACGCTCGTGCAACTGCGCGTGAAATCGCTCGACGCGGCCGCGTTCGCGTCGCTGGCCGCCGCGGCGCTCGCGCGCTGCGACGCGGCCGGCGCGCACCTGATGCTGAACGGCCCGATCGATGCCGCCGGCGTGATGCGGCTCGACGGCGCCGGCTGGCATCTCGACGGCGCCGCGTTGCGCGCTGTCGCGCAACGGCCGCTGCCGGCCGGACGATGGGTGTCCGCCGCGTGCCACTCACCGGAAGATCTGCTGCTGGCCGCGCGCGCCGGCGCGGATTTCGTCACGCTGTCGCCGGTGCTGCCCACGTTGAGTCATCCCGGCGCGCCGACGCTCGGCTGGGCGCGATTCGGCATGCTGGCCGCACAGGCCGCGATGCCCGTGTTCGCGCTCGGCGGCCTGACGCACGCACACCTCGACGACGCGCGCCGTCACGGCGCGTACGGGATCGCGGGCATTCGCGGGTTCTGGTAATTGGGGGGCCTTGCGGCCGGGCACGACTGCGCCCGGCTCCGGCGCTTCACGCGTTCATGCGCTCATGCGTTCAGGTGCGGACGCATCGCGCGCCATGAACCGCCGTCGATGCGACGCACGTCGTGCGTCAGCGCATAGCGATTGACGTCGCCGGTCAGCCACGCGACCAGCGAATACGGCGGCAACGCCCCTTCATCGACCCGGTCGCGCGCGCGCGCCGGCGTCTCGAACACCACCCGCCCGCCCGGCGCGTCGAACGGCACCGCATCGGGCGACAGGTTCAACGCGATCGTCAACGTCTCGTCGTCGGCAAGCCGCCACGATGCGCACAGCGCGTCGGCATCGCCGTCGCCGTTCGCCTTCAGCGCATGGGCTTCCTGCGGCCGGCAATCGGACAGCCTGGGCGCGATCAGCTTCGCGCGCACCGCGAGCGCCGACTGCACGAAATGCGCACGATCGATGTCGCGCGCGGTCTCGTCGAAGATCAGCGGGATCTGCGGCGTGAGCAGCGACAGCGCGAGCGCGGCCAGGCCGGCCGCCTGCCCGCCGTCGCCCGGGCCGGTGTCGCGCCAGGCGCCATCGGACAGCACGAGCGACGTCAGCGACAGGCCGGCATCGGGGGCCATTCCGTCCGCAGATGCGGCCGGCTGGTACGCCGCGCCGGCCGCGGTCAGCGCGCGGGCGAGCGTGTGAATCGACTGATGCGTGGAAATGCCTTCATGCGCCGACGTGTCGCGCCCCGTGAGCCGGTGCAGCGCGCGTTCGCCGCAGCCGTTCCACTGCGCATCGAAATGGGTATCGGCGAGATGCGCCGGATGCCGCTCGCTGCCGAGCACGAGGTGGATCAGCCGGTCGGCCGGCACGGCGGCGCGCACGCGATCCGCGATCTCGCGCAGCCACGACACGCCGATCCGGTCGGCTTCGCGCAGGCGCAGCCCGTCGCAGCGGTATTCGTCGATCCAGTACAGCGCGTTGTCGCAAAAGAAATCGCACACTTCCGGATGATCGAGCGCGAGCGGCGCGGCCTGCAACGGATCGTCGCGCGTATGGAAGAACGGCCCCGCGTAGTGGCGCAGCGCATCGGTGCCGCTGCCGAAGCGCGCGTAGTCCAGCTCGAGCAGCACCGCGAGACCGTAGCCGTGCGCGTCGTCGATCAGCGCCTTCAGCGCGGCCGGCCCGCCTTCGGCCGCGAGCGGCGCGAACGGCAGGCTGTCGTGCGGCGACGCGAGCAGCTCCAGCGCGGTCACGCCGAGGCGCGCGAGCCGCGGCAGGCGGCGGCGCACGCCGTCGAAGCCGCCCACCGCGTGCGGGCGGATCGCATAGAGCGCGATGTCCTCCCACGCGCGCCCGTGCCAGAACGTATTGCGCCACGTGAACGCGCGCGGATCGACGACCTCGCTCGGGCCGTTGAGCCCGTCGGGCTGCGAGCGCGACGCGGGATCGGGAATCGACACGGTATCGTCGAGACGATAGCGGTATCGCGCACCCGCGCCGCAATCGACGAAGACTTCGAACCAGTTCGGGCCGGCACTCGTCATCGGGATGAGCGTCGGGCCGTAGCCGGTATCGAGTTCGAGCTCGACGTGCGTGCTGCCGGGCGCCCACACGCGGAAATGCGTGCGCGGCGTCGTGCAGAGCGCGCCGCAGGGCTGCGCGCCAAACGGCAAGCAGTGGATGTAGTGCTGCGCGTACGGATCGTGCGGACAATCGGACATCATGCGCTCCTCGTGCGTACCGAGCGGCATGGCCGCGCCAATGGCGCAGCGCATCGGGGCCCGGCATGCGAAGGCCAGGCGGGGGGAGAAACGAGTATGCGCCGGATTCGCCGCCGCGATGCAGCGTGGTCAGACATTTTTAAATGCGAATCGACCCCGGCAAATCAGCCATAGTAACCGCCGGCCGGCACGCGCCAGCGAGTCGGGTAGTCGGCATACCGGAATGACCGCTCGCCTTGTTGCGCCGGCCTCGCGCACCTACGCTTTGCGTCACGTTCGCGGACACGTCGTCCGCCCCGACCCGAGGACTCCGCCATGTCGCTTCCCGCCAGCGCCGCGAAATTCGATCCGTCACGCGCACACGAATATGCCGAGCAATCGCGCATCGCGCTCGCCGGCTACGATGCCTGCCACGAACTCGCCGCCTGCATGCTCGCGTCGGCGATCGGTGCGGCCGATGCACGGATGCTCGTCGCGGGCGCGGGCGGCACGGGCCAGGAAATCTGCGTCGCGGCCGCGCTGGAACCGGGCTGGCAATTCACGGCCGTCGACCCGTCCGCGCCGATGCTCGCGCTCGCGCGCTCGAACGTCGAAGCCGCGGGTTTCGGCGCGCGGACGACGTTCGTCGAGGATGCCATCGACGCGTTGCCCGACGCACCCGCGTTCGACGGCGCGACGCTGATCGGCGTGCTGCATCACGTACCGGGCGACGACGCGAAAGCCGCGATGCTGCGCGCGATCGCGCGACGCCTGAAGCCCGGCGCGCCGCTCGTGCTCGCCGGCAACCATCGCCGCTACGCGGATCACCCGCGCCTGCTCGATGCGTGGCAGCAACGCTGGCGCATGAAGGGCGCCACGCCCGACGCCGTGCGCGCGCAACTCGCGAAGATCCTGCAGGGCGCCGATCCGCCCGCGTCCGAGGAAGCCGTGTTCGCGCTGCTGCGCGACGCGGGCTTCGATGCGCCGCTGCGTTTTTTCGCGAGCCTGTTCTGGGGCGCGTGGATCGCGGTGCGGCGCGCGTGACGGTTCGACGCGACGTGCGACGGCACGCATCACGCCATTCGCGAACGCGCCGCCGGCGCTCGGTATGATGTCGTTCCCGCCCCCTTCCGGCCTCGACATGCTTACCGTCCATCACCTGAACAACTCGCGTTCGCAGCGCGTGCTCTGGCTGCTCGAAGAACTGGATGTGCCGTACGAGATCGTGCGCTACGAACGCGATCCGAAGACGATGCTCGCGCCGGCCGAATTGCGCGCGATCCATCCGCTCGGCAAGTCGCCCGTCGTGACCGACGACGGTCGCACCTTCGCCGAATCGGGCGCGATCATCGAATACCTGGTCGAACGCTACGGCGACGAGCGCCTCGCGCCGCCGCCCGGCTCGCCGGAGCGGCACGACTACACATACTGGCTGCACTACGCGGAAGGGTCGGCGATGCCGCCGCTGCTGCTCAAGCTCGTCGCGCTGCGGATCGCGCATGCGCCGATGCCGTTCTTCGCGCGGCCGATCGCGCGCAAGATCGCCGCGACGCTGCAGTCGGGTTTCGTCGATCCGCAGATCGACCTGCATCTCGGCCACGTCGACGGCGCGCTGGCGCGCACCGGCTGGTTCGTCGGCAACCGCTTCAGCGCGGCCGACATCCAGATGAGCTTTCCGCTCGAAGCCGCGACCGCACGCGGCGGCGGTAGCCGGTATCCCGCGATCGCGCGCTTTCTCGACGCGATCCATGCACGGCCCGCGTACCGGCGTGCGCTGGAACGCGGCGGCCGGTACGACCTGCTCAAGTAACCGGCGTCAACTCAGCAGCCCCGCCGCGACATTGATCGACAAGCCGAGCACGGCCATGTTGAAGTAGAACGACAGGATCGACTGCGCGAGCACCGATCGGCGCGCGGAACGGTTCGCGAGGGACACGTCGGCAGTCTGCGACGCGACCGCGAGCGTAAACGCGAAATACAGGAAATCCCAATAATCGGGCTCGGGGTGCTGGTCCGGGAAACGGAGCGCGCGATCGCCGCTCGGCGAGCCGTAATAGAGGCGCGCGTAGTGCAGCGTGAAAATCGTCGGGATCAGGAACCAAGCGCCGAACAGCGTCGCGCCCGTGATCGCGTAGTGGCTGAGCCCCGCCCTGAAGCCGACGCTCTTGGCCGTCGCGAGTTCGATCGCGATCGCCGCCACGCTCGCGACGGTGGCGAGGCACACGACGGTCAGCACGGTCGTCGCGTTTTCGTCCTCGCGGATCGCGACTTCGCGCACCTTGTGATGATGCGCGGTGACCATGCGCACCCACATCAGCACCAGATACAGCCAGACCGCGCAATCCCAGCCGATCAGCGCGCGCGCGGTCGGACGCAGCGGAAACGGCAGCACCACCGCGCACAGCACGCCGGCGACGAATGCCGCGACCATGCGCGGCCGGTTGCGTAATACCTGCGGATAAAACGTCATCGTGTGATTCCGAAAGCGGATGGAAAGGATTCGGCCGGTGCGCGGGAGAGCCCCGGCGCCGACACGTAACGCGCCCCGATTATCCTCATTCCATCGTGGCGTGGCGATTGGCGCGAGCGCCTAAGATAAGGGGATGACCGCCACCGCCCTGCTCTGCCGCCATCCCGCGAACACGGCCGGCCGCGACTTCGTCGTCGGCGACCTGCACGGCTGCGTCGACGTGCTGCGCGCGCTGCTGCACGACGTCCGCTTCGATCCGGCCCGCGACCGGCTATTCTCGGTCGGCGATCTCGTCGACCGCGGCCCGGCCTCCGAAACCGCGCTCGACCTGCTCGACCGGCCGTGGTGCCACGTCGTGCGCGGCAATCACGAGGCAGTGCTGAGCCTCGTCGCGCACGGCAAGCTGCCACTCGACGCGTGGCGCGGCATCGGCGGCGACTGGGGGGCCGAGCTGCCGCCGGAGCGGCTGCGCGCGCATGCGGCGCGCGTCGACGCGCTGCCGCTCGTGCGCGTGATCGGCGACGGCCCGGCGCGCTTCAACGTGCTGCATGCCGAATTCTTCGGCTCGGATGCGGATCTCGATACGGGCAGTTATGCGCACGACGTGCGCGAGCGGCTGATCTGGGGCCGCGATCTCGTGCAGGGGCTCGCGGATCCCGGGTGGCAGGCCGGACTGTCGCTGACGTGCACCGGGCACACGCCCGTGCGTGCGCCGCAGCGGATCGGCGCGCAATGGTTCATCGACACGGGTGCGTTCGCGCCGGCCGGGCGGCTGACGCTCGCCGAGCCGCGCACCGGCCGCACGTGGTCGATGACGCAGGCCGAAGCGCGCGAACGCCACGCGGGCGACTGGCCGCTGCCCTGACGCGCCGGGCCGCGCAACGGCACACCGCGCCAGGCTCGGCCAAGCCGGGCGAACGCTAGCCGACCTGATTCAGTTCGAACACCGCATCGATGGCCGAGCCGTTCCAGTTGTATTCGAGATAGGCCGCATGCTGGCAGTCGCGCAGCAGCGTCGTGCGGAACGCGGCGAGACACTCGCCGCGCGGGTCGCGCACCGACGGATAGAGGATCCCCGCGCCGCCTGCATTGCGCACCGCGCGGCCGAATGCCTGCCCGACGCTGTAGTCGGCCGGATCCAGCAGCGCTGGATCGCGCTGCGGCCACGTGCGCACGTCGGCGACGTCGCCGTGCGCGAACACGGTATAGAGCCGCATCTGCTGGCGCATCGGCGGCTCCTTCGTCGCGGCGAGGAACAGCCCGCTGTGATAGCGCGTTTCGGCGATCGCCGTGTCGCGCGAGCGGGTGCAGTAGAACACGCCGTAGCTGCCGTCGGAAAAGCGGCTGCCCAGTGGATTCAGGTGCGTGAACGCGGCCATGATCGGCCCCCAGCCTTGCCCGTAGCGGCGCTCGGCGGGCGGCACGAGGTCGAGCGTGCCGACTTCGTTGCGGATGCGGTCGTTGGTCAGCGATTCGAGCGCGTAGAGCGCGTCGAAATCGTCCGCCGACGCGACGCGATCGAACAGGTTGATGGCCGGAAAACGGGTGGGAATCACACGATAGGCGGGCGCCCAGTCGACGGTGGTCGTGGGCCACCGGGTCACTTCGGTCGGTATCGTCACGCCCAGCCGCCCCGCATCGCATCGAGATATTGCCGGACAGCCACCAGATCGCCGACGTTGCCGGCCAGCATCCGGTCGAGCGCGCGCTTGCCGCCGAACGGCGCGGCATCGTTGGGCCGCTTGATCCATGCATCGGCCGCGGCGGGTTGCGGCAGCAGGATCTGCAACCCCTTGTAGATGCCGAGCACGAGCGATAGCCGCTCGAGCGTATCGCGCGGCAGGCGCGCCGATTCCGGCGCGGCCTTCCACTTGAAGAACGTCGAGCGGCCGGGCGAGCCGAGCAGCACGATCTGCTCGTCGATCGTCAGCTCCCAGTCGCGCGCGATGTTGAAAAACGCACGCAGGCCGGCCGCCGACATCTGCGCGACCGAAGCGCGCGGCACGGCGGAATGCGATTCGTAGGCAGGCTGTGACATGATCGTTAGTCTCGAAACGAATTTACTAACAAGATTAGTCCATTCCTGCATTTTTGCAAGGGTCGCACCCATCGATCGTGCTTGTGCATTCGGCGAATAGATATTTTTTGTCCATTCTGGACTCTTATTTTATTTTCTGCGTTAATGGCCGTGCGGACACCGCGTCCCGGCGCGAGTCGTGTCCGGGGAGACCGTGTCGCACGAAAACGGATGCATGACGCCAAGGAACGCACGATGAAGAGACTGATTGCCGCTGTTTCGATCGCCCTGCTCGCGGTATCCGCAGGCCCCGCCGTCGCGAAGGACTGGACCACGATCCGCTTCGGCACCGATGCCAGCTACGCGCCGTTCGAATCGAAGGCGCCCGACGGCAAGCTCGTCGGCTTCGACATCGACCTTGGCAACGAGATCTGCGCGCGCCTGAAGGCGAAATGCGTGTGGCTCGAGAACGATTTCGACGGAATGATTCCGGCGCTGAAGGCGAAGAAGTTCGACGCGGTGCTGTCGTCGATGTCGATCACGCCGCAGCGCGCGCAGCAGATCGGCTTCACGACGAAGATCTACAACCAGCCGACGCGGCTCGTCGTGAAGAAAGGCTCGTCGCTGCTGCCGACCGCCGAATCGCTGAAGGGCAAGTCGATCGGCGTCGAGCAGGGCACGACGCAGGAGACGTACGCGAAGGCGTACTGGGGCAAGCACGGCGCGAACGTCGTGTCGTACCAGAACCAGGACGGCGTGTATGCCGACCTGATCGCCGGCCGCCTCGACGCGGCGCTCCAGGATGAAGTGCAGGCCGCGATCGGGTTCCTGAAGTCGCCGCGCGGCGCGAACTACACGTTCGTCGGGCTCGAGCTCGTCGACGAAAAGGTGCTCGGCATCGGCGCCGGCATCGGGCTGCGCCAGGAGGACACCGACCTGAAGGCGAAAATCGATCGCGCGATCGCCGACATGGTGAAGGACGGCACCTACAAGCGGCTCGCGTCGAAGTACTTCGACTTCGACATCTACGGCGGTTGAAAAAACGGCGTCGCGCGCGTACGGATACCGCTTTTCCGTCGCGCGCGTCCGACCGCCCCTCCCCTTCAACCGGATGGCAACGGCGGCGCGTGGTTCGCCGTTGCATCGAATGCCTGTCGTCTTGCATCGCGCGCAGCACGATGCGTCGGCCATCGTTCGGATGACAGATCAATCGTTCGCGGAAAAGATGGCCATGCGAACGGACCTCGTGCCGCTCGGGTCAATAGGCGAAGACCGGGCGTCGCGGCATCGGCGCCCGTGCGCACATGCCCATGCGGATCGGGTTCGCGTGCAGGAAAGTGCCGACCCGGCGCGGATGACCGGCAACCAGCCGGATCCGCCTCGCACCGGGCGCGGAGAGATGGCCTGTCGAGGCATGCCTGCCGGCCGCAAGCGCGACGTTCGAGCGGCGATGTCCCGAATCACTGCGATCGCGGCCTGCGGACCGCGGCGTGTGATGATCGATCATTTTTCTACCCCGTTTGCTGTCTGATGTTTGTTCCGGCAACCGGACGATGCCGATGCCCCGGCGATCGGGCGACGACGTTCCGTGCTCGCCGCGGCGCGGCTGCTGCGCTGCACCGCGCTCGGCCGCCGCATCCCCGCGGACTGCGTCCTGGCCGGTACGGGAGGCTTTCGCTGCCTGACCGGACGGACCTCGCGTCGTCGACTCTCGCACACTCTTCTTCGCAAGGACCGGGCCAGCGCTGCGCAAGCCCGGCCGGACAAGGCGATGATCGGGCCGGCCGCCCGCCGCAACGGGCGCGGCCTGCCGGAAGTTACGAAACTGAAACGTCGGGGCGCGGGCATGCGCCGGCCCGGCAACGGCGGGGCCTTGCGGAATAAGGCTGAACAATGGGGCGCGGAATTTTTACCGGCGGCAGGCTGGCCGATCGGACCGGTTCGACGCGGAAATTCGCCGGGCGGCCGACGCGAAATGTTTCATGCGCTTTACATGCCCACGCCGGCAATTAGACGCACCGGACGTCGCCGCTGGACGCAGCGGCCGATCGCATGGCTATACTGCGACACCGCTTCACGCGAGCTCACGCGACCTCAAGCGACTTCACGCAAACGAGCGCCCACGATGATCCGAACCTTTCACGCCGCCGAGCGCACCCGACTGATCCGCTTCGGCGTGTCGGGCCTGGGCTCGACCGCGCTGCATGCGCTGATCGCGGCCGCGATGTTCGCGCTGTTCGACGCGACGCCCGTCATCGCGAACGCGACCGCGTTCGTCTGCTCGACCGCGTTCTCGTATCTCGCCAACACGCTGTGGAGTTTTGCGTCGCCGGTGACGTGGGGCAACTTCGCGCGCTTTCTCGTGGTCGCGACGGCCGGCCTCGCCGTGACGATGCTGCTGGCGCACGGCACCGGCGCGCTCGGCCTCGCCCGCGCATGGAGCATCGTCGCGGTCGTGCTGTGCGTGCCGCCCGTCACGTTCGCGCTGCACCGGCTGTGGACCTATCGTTGAGCCGGTCCGCACGCATCGCAGGCATCGGGCCTGCCGCTCAGCCGACCCGCTGATGCCCCGCGTCGCCCGATGGCGCGCCGTCGTGCCCGCCGCTGTCGCCATTGCCGCCGTTGCCGTCGTGATCGTTCAACCCGTGTTCGATCATCATCCGGTAGAGCGTCACGCGTGAAATGCCGAGCTCGGCGGCGGCCTTGTTGATCCGGTGGTCGTTGCGCAGCAGCGCGTTCTCGATCGCGGTGCGTTCGGCCAGCGCCCGCGCCTGTTCGAGCGTCACCGGTTCGGTTTCGCCGGGCGTGTCGAGCCCGAGATCGTGCGGCGTCAGCAGCCGGCTCTCGGCCATCACGATCGCGCGCCGCACGCGATTGATCAGCTCGCGCACGTTGCCGGGCCACTCGTAGCGCCGCATCGCGTCGAGCGCGGCCGACGTGAAACCGCTGATCTTGCGGCCGCTGTCGGCCTTGAATTTCTGCAGCACGTAGTGCGCGAGGATGTCGATGTCCTTGCCGCGGGCGCGCAGCGGCGGCTCGTGGATGCGCAGCACGCACAGCCGGTGATAGAGATCCGCGCGGAAGCGCCCGGCCTCGACCGCGCCGTCGAGATCGACGTGCGTGGCCGAGATGATCCGCACGTCGACGGGGATCGATTCCTGTCCGCCGAGCCGCTCGATCTTGCCCTCCTGCAGGAAGCGCAGCAGGCTCGCCTGGCTTTCGACCGGCATGTCGCCGATTTCGTCGAGAAACAGCGTACCGCCGTTCGCCGATTCGATCCGGCCCGCGCGCCGCTGGTTCGCGCCGGTGAACGCGCCGCGCTCGTAGCCGAACAGCTCCGACTGCAGCAGGTGATGCGGAATCGCGCCGCAATTGATCGCGACGAACGGCCCCTTGCCGCGGCTGGAGCGCTCGTGAATCGCGAGCGCCGTCAATTCCTTGCCGGTGCCCGACTCGCCCGAGATGAATACGCTCGCGTCCGTCTTCGCGACCTTGCGGATCGTGCTGAACAACTGCTGCATCGCCTCGCAGTTGCCGATCATCCCGTGTTCGCCGATCGACGCCGCATAAGCGGCGCCATCGACGCGATCGAGTGCGGCCATCCCGCGTGCATGGCCGAGCACGTGCGAAATCCATTCGTACGGCAGCGGCAGCGTCACGTAATCGAAGCAATAGCTGCGGATCAGCTCGCGCACGGCGGGGCCGATCGTGATGCCGGCCTGCGCGATGGAAATCCAGCCGATCGCCGGCTGGCTCAGGCACATCTTCAGCGCGGGATAGTCGCGCGACGTGAACCCGGTGAAATCGACCAGGCCGGCAGCCACGCTCACGCCGGAGGTCATGTTCTGCGCGGCGCCGGCCGTCTTCGCGACCGAGATCTCCCAGCCGAGCCCGCGCAGTTGCGCGAGCAACGGCTCGTCGGGCGTGCGCATGATCACGAAAAGCTTGCGTCCGGCCTCGGGAGCGGTGACGGACACGTCCGTCATCTCGGGCGCCGCCTGCCCGTTTGCGTCGGGTGACCTTGCAACCATCGTTATTCCCCGCTTGGCGTTGGTATCGCGCGCCGGCTCGCCGTCGCATCCGACGGACACGATCGAACCGACATATTGGCCGTATTTCCGTCCGAATAAAATCCCCCTGCGCATGAATCGCGCGTGAGGTGGACGTTGTCATGAACGGTATATCGATGCGGCCGGCCTGCGGCTAGATGGGTGTTATCCCTGTGGCAGGCACCGCGCGCGACCGGAAAGGCCCGGCCCTGCACGCGCAAAGCCGCGCCGGCGCCGGCGCGCGCAGCCGGTCGACCGGGCATGCGGGCGCCCGGGAGATCGATTCCGGTTGATTTTCGTCAATCGCCGAAAGAAGCCGGTTGATGCACGAACGCAACATGCGCGTCGCCCCGCCGCGCGGCGGGGCCGGGTCAGCGGCCCGATGCGAGCGGTGCCGGGGCGTTCGCGCGGCCGCGGCCGGCCGGCGTGCCGCCGTGTTGGCCGTAGCGGGCGGCCAGTACGTCGACCCGCGCGAGATGGTGGCGATTGTCGTGATCCCACGGGTGGAAGCCCGGCCGGAAAAAGCTCAGCCATTCGCCCGCGATGCGCGGGAACAGCCCGCGGCGCGGCCCGTACAGGAACGCGATCGTGCGCAGCATGCCGCGCGCGTGATGCCCGGCGCCGCGATCGCGCCACAACAGCGTTACATGGATCAGAAACACGGTCGGCCAGAACGTCAGCGTCGTCAGCAGATACACGCCGATGCGGATCAGGTAGCGGCGCAGCCCCGGCTCCGTCACGGCATTCCACACGTCGAACGACACGGCCTTGTGCTCGGTTTCCTCCAGCGCATGCCAGATCCACATCTGCCGGTAGCCTTCGACCGAACCGTCGAGGCGTGTCGGGTCGCGCAGCAGCCAGTCGGCGAGCATCGCCGTGTAGTGCTCGGCCGCGACCGTGTGCGCGAGCTGCACCGAATGCGGCAGCTTGCGCTTCATGTAGCCGAGCACCTTCCACACGCGCTGGTCGAGCTTGCGCGCGGGCAGCCGGTTCGCCTGCATCAGCTCGTTGTATTCGACGTGCTCGCGCGTATGCATTGCCTCCTGGCCGATGAAGCCGAGCACCTGCTGCTTCAGCACGGGATCGTCGATCCGGTCGCGATAGTTGCGCACCGCATCCATGAAGAAGCGTTCGCCGGCCGGAAACAGCAGCGACAGCGCGTTGAAGAAATGGGTCACGTGCGATCCGAGGCCATGCCAGTCCTTCGCGCGCTCGACCGGCAGGTCGAAGCGCAGGTCGCGGCGCACCGGCATGATCGCGGCTGCGGTGGCGCAAGCGGCTGACTTCATGTTCATCGTTCTCCTGTTGCGGAGCGGCCGGCGCATCGTAGGACGCGGCCGGCGCAAGCCCGGGCGACGCGTCGCGCGCCGCCGAATTCTGACATCGACAGATGTAAAGATAGGCCGCGCGCGCCGGCACGCGCAAGCTGCACGGTAGATGCGCGCTTCCAAACAGCGCGCGGTCCGCAAGGCGGAAAAAATGGCGCTCGGACGACGCCCCGACGGGTGGCGATTCGAACGCTGAGGTGCACTGACGAACGCGGTCCCGGGCGCGGCGCCGCGCCCCCACGTCGGCCCGCGAGCCCCGTGCGGCGGGCCTTGCACCGCATCGAGCCCCAGTCGCGCAGCAGGCGGCGACGCGTGCCGTCACATCGATTCATACGCGCCGCGCACCGCCATGGTGCAACCTTGGCCCCAGCGGCTCGCGAAAAATTCAAACGCGCGTTCCAATTGCGTTTCGGGCGGTCGTGCGCTCGGCGCCCCGCCACGCTTGCCGGCACGCGTGCGGCGGCGCGAAATCCGTGCGCACCGGCCCACTGCCCGCTCGCCTACAATAGCGGTTTCACGCAACCTCTTTCAGGAGAAATCATGTCCGTCATCACGACCGAATCGGGCCTCAAGTACGAGGACCTGACCGAAGGCACCGGCGCGGAGGCGCAAGCCGGCAAGACGGTGAGCGTCCACTACACGGGCTGGCTGACCGACGGTCAGAAATTCGATTCGAGCAAGGATCGCAACGACCCGTTCGCGTTCGTGCTCGGCGGCGGCATGGTCATCAAGGGCTGGGACGAAGGCGTGCAGGGCATGAAGGTCGGCGGCGTGCGTCGCCTGACGATCCCGCCGCAACTCGGCTACGGCCCGCGCGGCGCGGGCGGCGTGATTCCGCCGAACGCGACGCTCGTGTTCGAAGTCGAACTGCTCGACGTCTGACGCGGCACGCGAGCCGCCGGCTGACGCGCTGCCCCATGGCGCACCTTCCGTCCCCCACCGTCGCACTGCAACGCTACGACACGCTCGAAGCGTCGGATGTGCACGACTTTCACCAGATCGTACTCGGCATCGACGGTGCGATGGTGATGGCGGTGGACGGCGTCAGCCAGCGTCTCGACCGGCACGGCGCGTGGCTGGTTCCGGCCGGTGCGCGCCACGATTACGCGGGCCTGGGCGAGAATCGCCAGCTCGTGCTCAATCTTCCCCTCGCGTCGCTCGCGGTGCCGCAGCGGTTGTTCGACCATGCACGTGCCGTGTCGATCGACCCGGCGCTCACGTCGCTCGTTGCGCAGGTCGCGGCGGCCGCCGCGCAGTACGATGCGCCGGACGGCGACGCACGGCAGGCGGCCGCGCACCGTTTCCAGTGGCAGGCCGCCGCGCGCCTGTGCGACGCGCTGCTCGACGATGCCGGCATCGCCGCGCCTGCGTCGGGCCTCGATTTCGCGCGCATCGACCGCTGGCTGCGCGCCCACCTCGCCGAACCGCTGCGCATCGCCGATCTCGCCGCGCACTGCGGCTACGGGATGCGCCGGTTTCATCAACTGTTCGTCGACGCATTCGGCGAAACGCCGCATCGCTATCTGCAGCGGCTGCGGCTCGACGCAGCGGTCGTGCTGCTCGCCGACGGCCGGCATTCGCTCGTCGACATCGCGGGCAGCGTCGGCTTCGCGGATCAAAGCACGTTTACGCATGCGTTCACGAAGCGCTTCGGCATCGCGCCGGGACGCTGGCGCGGTGAACGGCATTGAACGGCAAAGCGGCGCCGGTTTTCCACCGAAAGCGGATGCGGCGGACGCTCGCGCCGTGGCATCACGGCCGGACGAGCTTCGACAGCCTCTGTCCGTCGCGCGTGAAGCCGTACCGCGCGTAAAAGCGGTGCGCCTCGAGCCGATGGTCGCCGCTCGTCACCTCCAGTTTCACGCACCCCGTCGACTCGAACCAGATGTGCGCCGCAGCGATCAGCGCGCCGCCGACACCCTGCCCGCGACAGCCTTCGTCAACGACCAGACTGGTGATGCGTCCGAGATTGCCGTGCGCGTGAAATAGCGCAAGCGCATGCAGGCTGATGCAGCCGACCACCTTATGCGCGACCGTCGCGACCAGGATGCGGTCGACCGCGCTCGGCAGCAGCGTTGCCAGCTTGTCGCGGATCATCGCGGGGGGCGCCTCGTAGCCGAGCTGGTGCATCAGCCTCGCGATGTCGGCGTGATCGGCGATCTGCGCGTCGCGCGTCGTCAGGTTCGAAGGAGTCATCCGGATGGGCCTATCGAAAGTCGATGTGTGCGGTGCATGCATGATCAGCCGTATTGCCATGTTAATCGCCACGTACCGGCCGCGTACCGACGCTTCACGTCCCGCCGAAACATCGCATGTCCGTCGCTGCCTACGATCGACGACCATCCGGCGGCGCAACCATCGCCCATGACGCTTACCGCCGTGCCGCGCCGGCTTCGTCGCCGATCTTCCTGACGGCCGTATCGGCCGCCTTCAAAGGCCGGCCATCGTCGTGCCGAAGCGCGAGCTTGCGGATCGCGCGCCCGGTGCTGCGGTCGACCAGCACCGAATGCGGCTCGCCGCGCGCAAACAGGTTCGCCTCGCCCCACTGCCGCAGCATCACGATGACCGGAAACAGCCCCTCGCCCTTTTTGGTCAGCACGTACTCCTGATACGCGGTGCCGTCGGACGCCGGCACGACGTCGAACACACCGGCGTCCACCAGCATCTTCAGCCGGTCGGACAGGATGTTGCTCGCGACGCCGAGGCTCGCGCGGAAATCGCCGAAACGGCGCACGCCGTCGAACGCATCGCGCACGATCAGCAACGCCCAGCGATCGCCGACGATATCGGTCGCGCGCGCCACCGGGCACGGCGAATCCGCAAGACTTTTCTGTCTGGCCATGTTCCTCTCCGCAAGCGTGCCGGCCGCCTTCGCGGGCATGCCGGCCATCCGTGCACGGGCCTTTGGCCCGCCACTCAACAGGTTGCATTTTAAAACCTGTTTCCCTACACTCCAAACCAGTTTCAAATTGCAACTACATTGCACGAGGGAACCATGGGATCGTCCTGTCATTCCGGCACCGTTGCCGCTCGCACGCCAACCGATGAGATCCATTCTGCCGAGGGTGGCCGCCTGTCGTCGGCGCGCGTCGCGCTGCTGGCCGCGTGCTGCGCGGCGAGCGTCGCGAACGTCTACTACGCGCAGCCGCTGCTCGACTCGATCGCGCGGGACTTCGGTGTATCGCAGGCCGCCGTCGGCGGCGTCATCACCGCGACGCAGCTCGGCTGCGCGCTCGCCCTGCTGTTCGTCGTGCCGCTCGGCGACCTGGTGAACCGCAAGCGCCTGATCGCCGTGCAGCTTCTGCTGCTGACCGCGGCCTGCATCGGCGTGGCCGCCGCGTCGACGCGCGTCGCGTTGCTGGCCGGGATGGTCGCGGTCGGGCTGCTCGGCACCGCGATGACGCAAGGGCTGATCGCGTGCTCGGCCGCGCTCGCCGGCGCAGGCGAACGCGGGCGCGTCGTGGGGGCCGCGCAAGGCGGCGTCGTGGTCGGGCTGCTGGCCGCGCGCTCGCTGGCGGGCGTCGTCACCGACGTCGCGGGATGGCGGGCCGTCTATCTCGTGTCGGGCGCGCTCGCGATCGCGATGCTCGTCGTGCTGTCGCGGCTGCTGCCCGACATGCGCGCGCCGCGCGAACGCATCGGTTACGCGGCGCTGCTGCGCTCGATGGGGTCGCTGCTGCGCGACGAACGCGTGCTGCGCGTGCGCGGCGCGATCGCGCTGCTGATGTTCGCGGCGTTCAGCATCTTCTGGAGCGCGCTCGTGCTGCCGCTGAGCGCGCCGCCGCACGCGATGTCGCACACGCAGATCGGCGCGTTCGGCCTCGTCGGCGCACTCGGCGCGGCGGCCGCCGCCCGCGCGGGCCGGCTCGCGGATCGCGGGCGCGGCGAAGCGACGACAGGCGCCGCACTCGCGCTGCTCGCGTGCGCGTGGCTGCCGCTCGCGTTCGGCAATACGTCGATTGCGCTGCTGGTCGTCGGCATCGTGCTGCTCGACGTGGGCGGGCAAGCCGTGCACGTCGTCAACCAGAGCATGATTCTCGGTGCGCGACCCGACGCGCATGCGCGTCTCGTCGGCTGCTACATGCTGTTCTATTCGGCCGGCAGCGGGCTCGGTGCGATCGCGGCGACGATGATGTATGCGCGCGCCGGATGGACAGGCGTGTGCGTGCTCGGGGCGGGGGTGAGCGTGGCCGCGCTCGGCGTATGGGCCGCGACGCTCCGGCGCGCGTGATGCGCGCCGGCCATGCGGACCGGACGGGAAAGCCGGCCCGCCTTTCCCGGACGGCCGGCACGCGAACCGGCCACGCACGCGCGCCGGTGGGGTTTTCGGACCGCTTCGGTCCCGCTTCGATGCGGCGCCCGCGGCGCGCGCCGCGGGCGTTCAGCCTGCCGCCTGGATCGCCTCTTCGTACACGCCGGCGACGCGCCGCGCGATCACCGCGTTGTCGAAATGCTCGCGCGCGTAGCGCTTGCATGCGGCCTCGTCGGGCAGCGCGATCGCGCCCGACAGCGCGCCGCCGAGCCCTTCCGCGATCGCGTCCGCGCCCGTCGACGGCAGCACGAGATCGTTCGACAACCCGGCGACCGCCTCCGGCAGCCCGCCGACCGGCGTGACCAGCACCGGCGTGCCGGACGCGAGCGATTCGACGGTGATCAGCCCGAAGCCTTCCAGCGCGACCGTCGGCACGACGCTGACCGTCGCCGCGCGGTACAGCGCCGCGAGATGGTGGTCGGGCACGAAGCCGAGCAGCTTCACGTTGTCCTGCAGCCCGGCTTCGTCGATACGCTGCTGCAGTTCCTCGCCGATCTTGCCCTTGCCGGCGATCAGCAGCAGCACGTCCGGGTGACGGCGCTTGACGAGGCCGATCGCGTCGATCAGGTCCTCCAGCCCCATGCGCCGCACGAGCCGGCGCACGGCCAGCACGATCGGCCGGTCCTGCGGCAATTGCAGCTTGTGCCGCGCCTCGGCGGGCGTGAGCGGCGTGTCGAACTGCGCGGTATCGACGCAGCCGGGAATCACGCGCACGCGCGACGGATCGATTCCGTAGCGGTTCGTCAGGATCTGGCCGAACGCCTGCGACAGCACGATCAGCCGCGACGAGCGCGTATAGACGGCCTGTTCGAGATAGCGCTTCGCGCGCTGCCCGAGCGACGCGGCGCCCTCGACCTGGCTTTCGTCGGCCCACGGCCCCTGGAAGTGCGACACCTGCGGAATCCCGCGCGTCACGTCGAGCCCCGGGAACGTGTACAGCGCGAAGTGCGACGAAATCACGTCGGGCCGCTCGGTGCGGATCTCGTCGCGCAGCGCGCGCCGCGCGGCGAGCATCCGGCGCGCGAGCGGCTGCGACGCGGGCCCGAAGCCCTGGATCGCCCCGCCCGTGTCGTCGGCGACCTTCGGCGAGCCGGCGACGAGCCCGCGCACCTCGACGCCCGCGCCGGGCAGCGCGCCGACGAGCGAGTAGTACATCCGGTCGAGGCCGCCCGCGCGTTCGGGGAACCAGTGCATGCCGATCTGCAACGATTTGATCGGCCGGGAGGATTGGGACATCACGGTTGCTCCTGCGTGATTGCATGCTCGACCCGCTCGAACGCGGACGGCTGCGTGGGTTGGCCGATGCGCCGGTAAAGCGCGACGTACTGGGCGCCCATGTGCGCCCAGCCGAAACGGGTCATCAGTTCGCGGGCCGCGTCGCCCATCGCGCGACAGGTGTCGCGCGACGCCGCGAGCGAGCCGATCGCCTGCGCGAGCGCGGCCGGATCGTCCGGGTCCTCCAGCACGATCCCGCACTCGCGCGTGATGATTTCCGCGCCGCCCGCCGTGCGCGCGGTGACGACCGGCAGCCCGGCCGCCATCGCCTCCAGCAGCGACAGGCTCATCGCTTCGTAGCGCGACGGAAAGACATACGCGTCGACCGAGCGCATCAGCGTCGGCATGTTCTTCACGAGCCCGAGGAAATGCACGCGCGAATCGAGGCCGAGCGCGCGCGCTTCTTCCGGATACGGGCTGCCGGGCAGGTAGCCGGCCACCGCCAGATGCACGTTCGCGGGCAGCTTCGTCAGCGCCTTCAGCACGGTGCCGAGGTTCTTGCGCGGCGTGCGCAGATCGCCGACGAACAGCAGCAGGAACGCGTCGTCCGGCAGCTTGAACGCCGCACGGTCGGCCTGCGCGCCCGCGAACGCGCTGCCGTCGACGCCGTTGTAGATCACGCTGATCTTGCGACTGTCGATGCCGAGCCCGGCGATCTCGTCGGCCACCTTCTGCGATACCGCGGTGATCGCGCGCGAGCGCTTGTACGCCCAGCGCTCGAGCACGGTGTTCACGCGCGTGTAGACGTACTGGTAAGCCGACCACAGCCCCTTGGCGGGCCCGAACGGATAGTACGGACTCTTGAACCAGCCGCCGTGCACGAAGTGCGCGGTATTCACGTCGGCCTTGATCCACGAGATGAAGCCGTTCACGTGCAGCACGTCGTATTCGCCGCGGTGCGCGCGCAGCCAGGCCGCGCTTTTCAGCGCGAACACCTGCTGCTTGACGAGATTCGACGGCCAGAAGCCGCCGACCTTCACCGGCACCCAGCGCACGCGCGGATCGGCCAGCAGCTCGGGCGCGACATGCGACGCGACCAGCGTGACCTCGTAGTTTTCGGCCAGCGCCGCGCGCGCGATTTCGTAATTGACGCGGCCCTGCCCGTCGTTATGTCGCACGACGTGCGTGACGATCGCGATTCTCAATGGTCGCCTCCCCGTGAACGCGCGGCGGCCAGCAGGCGTTGCGCCTTCTGCCAGTGCGCCGCGGCAAGTATCGAAAAAATGGCTGTGAACATCAGCAGGCCGCCGGTGCCGATCAGCGAGTTCGTGAACACGAGCATCGCGAAGGTCGACAGGCACAGGCTCAGGCACGCGCCGACGAACTTGTCCTTGCGCAGCTTGAACGCCGCGCGCAGCGTGCGGCCGAACAGCATCACGACGCCGGCGAGATACAGCAGCGTGCCGGGCCAGCCGAGCACGAACGGCACGTTCATCACGCCGCTGTCGAAGCTGCCGTACTTGCCGAGCTCGCCGCTGTCGCTCGACAGCTTCGTCGACGCGCCGGTCGCGCCCATCCCCTCGCCGGCGACGTCGGTGAACGCCGTCTGCGCGAAGGTCGCGTAGAACTTGTTGCGGTCGTCGTAGCTGCGATCGTCCTTCAGGTTCGTGATCGACTGCAGGCGCTGGCCGAGCCGGTCGGCCACCGGCCCGACGGTCAGCAGCGGCACGCACAGCCCGACCAGCACGACGCCGCTGATCAGGATCCGCATCCGCACGCGGTTGCTCGATTGCACGAGCTGGATCGCGAGCGCGATCACCCAGCCGCCCCAGGTCGAACGCACGAGACACAGCGCGAACGACACGAAGCCGGCCGCGCCCGCGAACCAGCGGATCTTCTGCGGCGCGACCAGCACGAACACGAGCGCGCCCATCATCGCGAACGCGAACGGCCCCGACGAATTCATCGTGCTGAACACGCGCACGCCGTACGGCACCGGCTCGCCCTGCGAGCCCATCTGCGAGCCGACCATCCACAGCACGTCCCACTGCGGCATCACGAAGTACTGCACGACGCCGTACATGCCCATCACGAGCATGCCCCACATGAAGGTGGACAGCAGCACGTCGCGATACTCCGGATAGTTGCGCGCGTTCACCATGATGTGAAAGCCGATCAGGATCGGGTACAGCCAGTTCGCGAGGTCGTAGGTCGCGGCCATCACGCCGCTCGACACGATCCCGACCAGGTACGCGTACACGAGCCCGAACAGCATCAGCAGCACGGGAATCCCGCGCCGCTGCGCGAGCACGCGGTAATGCCTGACGAGCCCCAGGCCGGCGATCATCGTCACCGCGAGCGGCGCGACCTGGATCAGGCTCGTCGGCGTGAACGCGCCCTTCGACCAGTCGGCCAGGCGCCGCACTTCCGGGCTCAGGAACCACACCCACCACATGAAGCCGACATAGCGCGCCGGACTCTTGAAATACAGCCAGATGCCGACCGCGATGGCCAGCACCGGGAACGCGAGCGTCAGCACCTTGCCCTGGTGGACGGCGATCAGCGCGGCGGTGAACGCCCACAGTCCGGCCTGCCCGGCCCAGTGCTTCGGCTCGGCGAACCAGCTGCGGGCGCGCGACGGCGCGCGTTCGGCGGCAATCGTACTCATCGATCCGCGCTCACCGCGACGACGCGCTCGAATCCGCGAGCGGCATCGCGACGTCCGCCGCCGCGGGCGTGCGGCGCCGGCGCAGCATGTCGCGCGTGATCCGCACGTGCTGCTCGGCGAATGCCTGCGTGGTCAGGTTGCGTTCGCGCAGGCACGCGGCGGCCGCCCGTGCGCAGTCGAGCGCCGCCGCCGGATCGGCGACGAAGCGGTCGGCGGCCTGGCGCATCGCCTGCGCGTCGAACGCCGGCACGTAGGCGGCCGTATCGTGCGGGAAGTAGTCGCTCAGGCCGCCCACGTCGGACACGATCATCGGCTTGCCGACGGCCGCCGCCTCGAGCATCACGGTGATACCCGACGCGTGGAAATTCGGCCGCAGAGGCACGACGATCACGTCGGCCCACGCGTACAGCTCGTGCTGCTTCGCGAGGCCCGACGCCGAGCCGATCTTCACGTTCGGCGCATGCCACTCGCGCGGCACGCGGCGGCGCGTCGCGAGCCGCACGTCGTAGCGTTCGTCGCCGCCGAACGCGGCGAGGAACGTGCGCCAGTCGCGGTCGCGGTCGTTGCCGATCGCGGCGATCCGCAGCGGCCGGTTCGGCTGCCATTGCCGCGGCTCGACCGGCGGGAAATCCTGCGTGTTCAGCCCGTAATAGACGAACTCGGCTTCGCGCCCGAGGGTGCGGCGGCACAGCTCGGCGTTGTCGCGGGCGAGCGTGGTCAGCACATCGGCGCGCGCGAGCAGCTTGCGGTACAGCCAGCGGCGCGGGCCGCCGAAGCCGGCCCACTTGTCGAACAGCCACACGCTCTGCGCGAGCAGCAGCGGGCGCTTGCCCTGCGCGCCGGCGAGCTTCAGGATCAGCGCGGCGGCCAGATGCTCCTGCTCGGTGTGCGTCCAGATCACGTCGGCGGCGCGCAGCGCCGCGCGGTTGCGCCACGCATGCACGACGTCGAAGCCGAGCGCCGCCTTCAGCGCGCGGCGCGCGAGGCTCACGACGCGGTTCTCGCGCACGTCCTGCGAATAGGTCAGCCGGAATTCGTCGGATTCGGCGTGGTGATAGCCGTACAGGCAGCCGATGCCGTCGCCTTTCCGGTAGGTACGCGGATCGGCGCCGTAGAACAAATGGACGTGAACGTTCGTTGCAGCCTTGGTGGTCATGCGAGCCCTCCGGGCATGGCCGCGCGCGAGGCGCGCAGGCCGTTCAAGACGTCACCGGCGGCATCGCCGCACGGTGGGGGGCGAGGTTCGTGCGGCGTGCATCGCGCGCGCCGCGGCGCACCGCGCGCCAGTGCGCGAGCACGCGGGCGCGCCGCGGGCTCGGCAGCGACAGCAGCACGTGCGCGAAGCCGGGATAGACGCGCGTGCCGACCAGCGTCCACCACCACCACGCGATCTCGCGCCGCAGCGGCGGCAGATGCTCGCGCAGCGTCAGCTGCAGGTTGTACGCGCCGTTGCCGATCGCGTTCAGCGACGCCGCATCGCGCCGGTCGTCGTCGAAGCGCTCGGCCGGGAAATGATCGACGGCGATCGCCGGGTCGTACAGCAGCGTCCAGCCCGCGCGCTGCACGGCCATGCTGAACGCCATGTCGTTGTGCACCTGCGCGCCGGCGCCGCGCAGCCGCGTATCGAAGCGCAGCCGTTCGATCGCCGCGCGGCGGTAACTCATGTTCGCGCCTTTCAGCATGTCGACTTCACGCGCGCCGCCGACGCCGAGGTGATGATTGCCGACGATCTTGCCCGACAGCGTGAGCTGGCCGACCCGCTCGCGCGATTCGTCGAGCACGCGGCCCTTCTCGTGCACCCAGTCGCGCCCGCCGACCGCGCCCACGCGCGGGTTGGACAGGAACGCGGCTTCGATGCGCGCGAGCCAGTCGGGGTGCGGCGCCGCATCGTCGTCGGTGATCGCGACGATGTCGCCGCCCGCCGAGTCGAGCCCCTTGTTCAGCGCGGCGACCTGCCCGGCCACGTCGACCGGCACGATGCGCAGCGGCAGCGCGCCGCCGACCGCCGGGTCGGCGAGCCGTTCGTGCGTGGCGTCGTCCTCCGGGCGCGCGACGACGATCACCTCGTCGGGCAGCCGCTGCTGCCGCTGCAGCGCCAGCAGGCAGCGCGCGAGGTCGGCGGGACGCCGGTAGGTCGGAACGAGCACGGAAATTTTCATCGAGGGTTCTCCATTCGGCCGGGCCGATGCGGCGCGCGCCGGCCCGGTGTCGTGCAATGCGGTCAAGCGCTCAGGTATTCGTGCACGGCCGCATAGCCGCGGCCGTAGCCGCGCGCCTTCGGCGGCACGCCATTGAAGATCCCGCCTTCCAGATCGACGCCCGCGGTGCGCAGGCGCTTGATCGCATCGGCGATCTCGCCTTCGGTATGCATGCCCGAGCGCAGCACGAGGAACGTCGAGCCGGCCATGCGGCCGATGATGGTCGCGTCGGTCACCGCCAGCACCGGCGGCGAATCGATCAGCACGACGTCGTAGCGCTTGCCGAGCCCTTCGAGGTATTGCGGCAGGCGCGTCGACATCAGCAGCTCCGACGGGTTCGGCGGGCGCGTGCCGGCCGCGATGAACGACAGGCCCTGCACCGGCGTCTCGCGGATCGCTTCCTCGAGCGGCGACTGATCGCTCAGCAGCTCGGACAGGCCCGGCTGCACGGTGAGGCCGAAGTAGCGGTCGAGCATCCCGCGGCGCATGTCGGCGTCGATCAGCAGCACGCGCTTGCCCGAATGCGCGAGCAGCACCGCGAGGTTGACCGTCAGGAAGCTCTTGCCGATGCCCGGCGTCGGGCCGGTCAGCACGATCACGCGATTCTTCGCGTCCATCATCGCGAACTGCATCGCGGTGCGCAGGCTGCGCATGCTTTCGACGCTCAGGTCCTTCGGACGCAGGCTCGCGAGGATCGGCCGCGCGCGGCTGCCGCCCTTCTCCGCCGCCGCGTCGAGCTTCACCTGCTCGGCGCTTTGCGGCACCAGCCCGTACAGCGGCAGGTTGAAGGTGCGCTCGATGCGGTCGGGATCCTCGATGCCCTGGAACAGGTTGCGGCGCAGGAACACGACGCCCGTGCCGAGGATCAGCCCGAGGAACACGGCGGCCGACAGGATCAGCACCTTCTTCGGCTTGACCGGCGCGCCCGGACGCAGCGCCGAATCGATGAGGTGGATGTTGCCGCCCGTGCCGGCCTTCTGCACCGACAGCTCCTGCACGCGGTTCAGCAGCAGCACGTAGATGTCCTCGGCGACCTTCGCGTCGCGCTGGAGCTGGACGGCCTTCACTTCGGTCGCCGGCAGGCTGCGGAAGCGGTTGCTGAACTTGTCCTTCTCGCCCTGCAGCTCCGCGAGCTGCTGCTTCGCAGCGATCACCATCGGGTGCGAATCAGTGAAGCGCTGCGCGAGCGACGCGAGCTGCAGACGCTGCGCGGCGATCTGCTGTTCGTACTGCACGCTGCCCTGGAGGTAGACCTTCGCCTCGTCGCTCGCGTTGATCGAGCCCGACGTGCGCTGGTATTGCGTGAGCGCGGCTTCGGCGCGTTCGAGGTCGGCCTTCAGGCGCGGTTCCTCGCCCTTCAGGAAGTCGAGCATCTTGGTCGCTTCCGCCTGCTTCGCGATCACGTGCTGGTTCAGGTACGACTGCGCGAGCGCGTTCGCGATCGCGGCGGTCTGGTCCGGGTCCTTGCCTTCGAGCGAAATCTGCACGACGCCCGTCTGCTTGCCCTGCTCGCTCACCTGGATGCCGGCCTGGAACCCGCTGATCGCGTCGAGGTCGTTGTAGCGCACCACCGTGAACTGCGTGCCGGGGCGCGCGACGAGCTTGCTCACGAGCAGCGTCACGCCGCCGCCCTGCGCCGATTCGCCGACGCGGCCGGCCAGCAGCCGCGTGCCGTTCTCGTCGACGAGCGAATAGGTGCCGTTCGGGCCGGCCGTCAGCGTGAGCTTCTTGCCTTCGAGCGCCGGCACGACGCTGATCGAATCGACGTCGGCGACTTCGCCGCCCCATGCGTACGATTTCAGGCCGAGCCACGGCCGCGACGGCTCGCCGGGCGTCGCGACGCGTGCGGCGAGGCTGCCGATCACCGGCAGCGTCTTCGGCGCGATCGAGAAGTTCAGCTTGAACTGCTCGACCACCGGCGCGACGACGCCGCGGCTCTTGATGATCTCGATTTCCGCATCGGTCGGCGCCTGCTGCGGCCCGCTGTTGATCGACGCGCCCGTCTGCGTCTGCGTGAGCGCCTGCGACGTGTTGTCGTTGCCCTCGACCCGCACGTGCACGTCCGCCTGGTAGACCGGCTTCGCGACGAAGCAGTAGAGGCCGGCGAGCGCGACGACCATCACGGCGATGCCGAGCAGCAGCCAGATGTCGTCCAGGATGACCTGGAGCAACTGGCCGAGGACGACGTCCTCTTCCTCGGTCTTCGCGGTCAGGTCCGCGTAGGAGTGTTTCGCTTGCGTGTTCACCATTCGTTCCCGCTTGAGTGGTGCCGGGGGGCGGACGCCGCCCCGGCGGGCTATCAGCGCGTGATTTGCCGCATGTAGAAGATCGTCTGGATCGTCGGCAGCACCTGCTGCAGCACGCGGTTGAACTGCACCGAACCGGCCGTGCTGACGTAGACGACGTCGAGCGGCTGAAGCGGGAAGCGGCTCGACAGCATCAGCGCATCGGGCTGCGTCATGTCGAGGCGGTACACTTCGGGCTTCGTCGGGTTGTCGCGCATTCCGCGCATCACGTAGATCTTGCGCGGGTTCGCGTCGGTGTCGAGAATCCCGCCGCCCGCGGTCAGCGCATCGGCGATCGTCAGCTTGCCCTTGAGCATCGGCACCGTGACCGGCGTCTTGACCTCGCCCATGATGAACACGCGGCTGTCGCTGCGGTCCGGCACGTTGACGATGTCGCCCGGCTGCAGCATCACGTTCTGCTTCACCTCGCCGCGATCGAGCACGCCGTTCGCGTCGAGCGTGTACAGCTTGCCGTCGCGCGTCAGGCGCACGCGCTGCAGGTCGGCCTCCGCGGTCGAGCCGCCCGAGCGCGAGATCGCGTCGACGAGCGTGAGCGGCACGTCGCTCACCGCGAGCGGGCCCGGTTGCTTCACCTCGCCCGTCACCTGCACCTTCTGGCTGCGGAACGACAGCACGCGCACGTCGAGCTGCGGATTCTTCACGTAGCGCGCGAGGCTCGACGCCATCTCGTCGCGGATCTGCGCGACCGTCTTGCCGGCCACGCGAATCCGGCCGACGAACGGGAAAAAGATCGTGCCGTCGGCGGCGACCGTCTGGCCGTACGGATCGGCCTGGCCCGGCAGCGCGGTCGTATACGGCTGCTGCAACGCGCCCGCGACCGATTGCGTCGTGTTGCCGCCGCTCGAGAACGACTGGCCCTGCGGCGTCGTCAGCTCCGGGTGGTCCCACACGGTGACGCCGAGGATGTCCTGCGGGCCGACGCGATACGTGTACTGCGACGGATCGGTATAGCGCCCGGGCGGCAGCGGATGATCGACCTGCGCTTTCTGCAGCTGGTCCATCACCACTTTGGCGTCGATGTAATGAACCGGATAGGTTTCGGCCGCTTCCTGCCGGCCGTCGTCCTTCAGGTTCGACGAGTCGAGGTAGTTGCCGGGCGCGGTTGCACAGGCTGACAGGAAAGTCGTCAGCGCGACGGCAAGCGCCACCGGGCGCATCGGGCGTTTCAGCATAGTTTCTGTAGCCATCCTTGAACCAGACGTTCGATCAGTGAGTAGCTCTCGCGGTAGTCGGCCTCGGGGCCGCCGTGCGGGTCCGCGATCTCGGCCCCTTCCCACTTGCCGAGCAGGTGAACCTTGCCGCGTGCGAACGGATCGACCGATTCGACGGCCGCGATCTGTCCGCGCTCGCTGACGAGAATCAGGTCGGCGTCGCGCACGATCCGGCGCGACAGCCGCCGCGAGCGGTGGGTCGTCGCATCGACGCCCCGCTCGGCGAGCAGTTGCCGCATCACCGGATCGATGCCGTCGCCGTCGTTCGCGTGCACGCCGGCCGAATGGAACGTCGGACGCGGGCCGCCGCGCGACGCGGCGTGCGACTTGAACAGCATTTCCGCCGCCGGACTGCGGCAGACGTTGGCGTGGCAGACGATCAGGATGTTCCGGAACATGGCGTCTCGTAACGAGTGACGGAAAACGGGTTACGCGCTGGCGCGCGCGGCGCCCGGCACGCGCGCGGCGACCGCCTGGCGCGAGCCCGGCCGGCCGATCGGGTGGTACTCGATACCCTGCTCGCTCATCGTCTCCGGCTCGTACAGGTTGCGGCCGTCGAAAATCACGGGCGCCTTCCACAGGCGGCCGAGCGCGACGAAGTCGGGGCTCTTGAACGCCTTCCATTCGGTGACGATCACGAGCGCGTCGGCGTCGCGCGCGGCCTGCGCCTCGTCGTCGACGAAGGACAGGCGCTCGAGCCAGCTCGGGTGATCGGCGAGATCGAGCGCGAGCACGCGGCGCGCTTCCTGCTGCGCGACCGGGTCGTACGCGGCGACGCGCGCGCCGCGCGACAGCAGCTCGGCGATCAGCTCGCGGCTCGGTGCCTCGCGCATGTCGTCGGTGTTCGGCTTGAACGCGAGGCCCCACAGCGCGAACGTGCGGCCGCTCAGGTCCTCGCCGAAGCGCGCGACGATCTTGTCGGCCAGCACGCGCTTTTGCGTCGCGTTGACCGACGACACGGCCTTCAGGATCTGCAGCGACTGGCCGTGCTCGTCGGCCGTGCGGATCAGCGCCTCGACGTCCTTCGGGAAGCACGAGCCGCCGTAGCCGCAGCCGGCGTACAGGAAGTGGTAGCCGATGCGCGGGTCGGAGCCGATCCCGCGGCGCACGGCCTCGATGTCGGCGCCGAAGCGGTCGGCGAGGTTCGCGAGCTCGTTCATGAACGAGATACGCGTTGCGAGCATCGCGTTCGCCGCGTATTTCGTGAACTCGGCCGAGCGCACGTCCATGTACAGCGTGCGCTCGTGATTGCGGTTGAACGGCGCGTAGAGCTTCTTCATCAGCTCGCGGGCGCGCTCGCCCGGCACGTCGTCGTCGCAGCCGATCACGATGCGGTCCGGCCGCGTGAAATCGTCGACGGCCGCGCCTTCCTTCAGGAATTCCGGATTCGACACGACCGAGAACATCTGGTCGCCGCCGCGCTTCGCGAGCTCCTCGGCGACCGCCGCGCGCACGCGCTCGGCCGTGCCGACCGGCACCGTCGACTTGTCGACGATCACCTTGAAGCCGGTCATGTAGCGGCCGATGTTGCGCGCCGCCGCGAGCACGTACTGCAGGTCGGCCGAGCCGTCCTCGTCCGGCGGCGTGCCGACCGCGATGAACTGCACGTCGCCGTGCGCGACCGCGGCCTCGACGTCGGTCGAGAAGCGCAGGCGGCCGGCCGAGCGGTTGCGCGCGATGACTTCCTTCAGGCCCGGCTCGTGAATCGGCACGCCGCCGTCGTTCAGGATGTCGATCTTTGCCTGGTCGACGTCGAGACAGAACACGTCGTGCCCGATGTCGGCGAGACAGGCGCCGGTGACAAGCCCTACGTAACCGCTGCCGATGATAGTCAGATTCATGATGTGTCGGACCCCTTGACCAATGATTCGAAATTCGGAAAACCGGAATGCCTGCGTGACGCGGCGCGTCGGCGTCAGTACGCGTTGCTGCCGGTGAAGCCTTTCCACAGCGTCAGCACGACGATCTTGATGTCGAGCCAGAACGACCAGTTCTGCATGTAGTACAGGTCGAGCTTCACGCGGCCCATCATCTTCTCGATCTGGTCGGTCTCGCCGCGATAGCCGTTGATCTGCGCCCATCCGGTGATGCCGGGCTTGATCCGGTAGCGAAACATGTAGCCCTTGACCAGATCCTTGTAGATGTCGTCGTGCGCGAGCGCATGCGGGCGCGGCCCCACCACCGACATCTCGCCCTTCAGCACGTTGATGAACTGCGGCAGCTCGTCGAGGCTCGTGCGCCGCAGGAACCGGCCGACCGGCGTCACGCGCGCGTCGTTCTTGGTCGCCTGCGTGACCTGCCCGGCCACTTCCTGGTGCACCTTCATCGAGCGAAACTTGTAGATCTCGAACTCGTGCCCGTCGATGCCCTTGCGCTTCTGCCGAAAGAACACCGGCCCGCGCGAGGTCAGCTTGATCAGCGCCGCGATCAGCACCATCACCGGCGCGAGCGCCGTGAGCGCCGCCAGCGCGAACAGCCGGTCGAACACGAACTTCGGCAGGATCCGCACGTCGGTGATCGGCGACGCCGCGAGGTTGATCGCCGGCACGCCGAGCACCTCGACCACTTCCTGGTTGAAGAACGACAGCGTGCGCACGTCCGGAATGAAGCGGATGTTCACGAAGTCGTGGCGGAACACCGTCACGATATGGTGAATCCGGCGCTCCTCCGTGATCGGCAGCGTGAGCCACAGCTCGCTGATCGCGCGGCTGCGCACGAGCCACACCAGCGAGTCGAACTGCCGCTCGATGCGCACGTCGTCGAGCGCGACTTCGCCCGGCGCCTCGCTTTCGTCGTACACGCACACCGGGTTGAAGCCGGCTTCCGGCCGCGCCCGCATCTGCGCGATCAGCCGTCGCGCCGCGGGCGTGCCGCCGACGATCGCGACCGCCTTCAGGTTGTAGCCGCCGCGGCGCAACTGCCGCAGCACGACGTGCACGCAGGCTTTCGAGCCGGCGAGCAGCGCCATCGTCACGAGCGCCCAGTAACCGAGCCACAGCCGCGACAGGTCGCCCGACTGGTGAAAGCTGAAACTCAACAGGATGCCCGCGAGCTCGACCGCGAGCCACGCGAACGCCACGCGGACCACCAGCCCGACGAGACGCTTGCCGCGCCACGACTGGTAGATGCCGACGGCCGGAAAGAACACGACGACGAGCAGGCAATCGAACAGCACCGTCGTACGTTGCAGGTCGCTGAGCCCGATGCTGCCGTCGTGCAGCGCCGCCGCGATCAGCGCCCCCGTCACGACCATCGCGATATCGATGACTCTCGCCAGCACGCTCAACATGTCCGCTTCCTCTTTGAACAGGCGTTTGCCGAACTGCTCCTCGTGCGACCCGTGCCGCACCTTCGATTCAAACGTTGCATGACGCTATTGAAGCGACAAGAAAATTCCGCCTCAAGCGCACAAGTATTTCGAAAAATAATCGGAAATTCTTGCCGCGATCTTTTTTAATTAAATCGGCAGGTTTTCCCGAATCGGTCTGAAACGGGGATTTTTTCAGACGCATTGCGCTTCCCGCTCGCCCTTTGCGGACGGGCATGCCGGGCCGGCACCCGGAATTATTTTTTATTTTTTTATTTCCTGCCGGTGCTACCGCGGAAAATTCTCCCGACCGCATGCGCGGCGGATATCCGGCATTGGGTCCGGTTTTATTGTCGATTTACTTCATGCTACAACGACAGGCACCGACTTCAACCATGGAGAGTGTCATCATGAATGCTCCGGCAGTGGCCGCCGAAACGCGCCATTCTTCTTCCGCCGCACCCGCCGTCGGCACGCCCGCAGCCGGTACGCCCGCCGTCGGCACGCGCCTCGCCGTGCAGCCCGTGATTCTCGCCGGCGGCTCCGGCACGCGCCTGTGGCCGATGTCGCGCGAGCGCTTTCCGAAACAGCTGATCGGCCTGCTCGGCGATCATTCGCTGCTGCAGTCCACCGCACTGCGCCTCGACGGCCTGAGCGCCGATCACCCGCTGAACGACGACGTGCTGATCGTGTGCGGCGAGGATCACCGCTTCACGACCGCCGAACAGCTGCGCCTCACGGCCAAGCGCGCGACGATCATGCTCGAGCCGCTCGGCCGCGACACCGCGCCCGCGCTGACGCTCGCCGCGCTGCGGCTGGTCGCGAACGGCAACGACGCGGTGATGACCGTGATGCCGGCCGACCATGCGGTCGCGGACGTGCCGCGCTTTCACGCGGCCGTCGCGGCCGGCGTGCACTGCGCGGCGCAAGGCAAGATCGCGACGATGGGCATCGTGCCCAAGCACGCGGAAACCGGCTACGGCTACATCCGCGTCGGCGCGCCGCTCGGCGACGCCGGCACGGGCACCCTCGACGTGCGCCGCCTCGACCGCTTCGTCGAGAAGCCGCACCTCGAACTCGCGCAGCAGTACGTCGCGTCCGGCGAATACTGGTGGAACAGCGGGATCTTCATCGTGCGCGCGTCGGTCTGGCTGAAGGCGATCCGGCAGCTCGAGCCCGCGATCTACGCGGCCTGCGAACAGGCCGTCGCCCAGGGCAAGGAAGACGGCGATTTCTTCCGCGTCGATCGCGACGCATTCGCCGCGTCGCCGTCGAACTCGATCGACTACGCGGTGATGGAGCCGCTCGCGAGCCTGCCGCAACTGTGCGAAAGCGTCGTCGTGCCGCTCGACGCGGGCTGGTCGGACGTCGGCTCGTGGGACGCGATCTGGCAGATCTCGCCGAAGGACGAGACCGGCAACGTCGGCCGCGGCCACGTGCTGTTCGAAGGCGCCGAATCGACGTTCGCGCATTCGGAAAGCCGGCTCGTCGCCTGCGTCGGCACGCAGAACCTGGTCGTCGTCGAAACGCCCGACGCCGTGCTCGTCGCGGACAAGTCGCGCGTGCAGGACGTGAAGAAGATCGTCGGGCACATCAAGGCGCGACAAGGCTCCGAAGCGACCGATCACCGCAAGGTGCATCGTCCGTGGGGCCACTACGACTCGGTCGACACCGGCGAGCGCTTCCAGGTGAAACGCATCGTCGTGAAGCCGGGCGCGCAACTGTCGCTGCAGATGCACCACCACCGCGCCGAACACTGGATCGTCGTGCGCGGCACCGCGCGCATCACGCGCGGCGAAGAAACGTTCCTGCTGTCCGAGAACGAATCGACGTACATTCCGCTCGGCGTCTCGCATCGCCTGGAGAACCCGGGCAAGATGCCGCTCGAACTGATCGAAGTGCAGTCGGGTGCGTATCTCGGCGAGGACGACATCGTCCGCTTCGACGATACCTACGGCAGACGGTAACGCGTCATGCACCACAGGGCGCCGCTGTAACAGCGGCGCCCGGGCAAGGCAGACATGGAGACACCGGACTTCCGCGCGGGCGTCGTGGCACACGACGGCCCGCGCGCCGCACGGCAGCGGCGATCAGCCCACGCGGTACGCGTATTCGTGACGCTCCGACTGCACGGGATCGTTGCGGCTTTCCGACAACGCACCCGCGCGACGCTCGGCGATGAAGCGCTTGATGTCCGATTCCGCGCGCGCCAGCGCCGACAAACCGGCCAGCACTTCGCCTTGCGGCTCGCGCGCCGGTGCGTCGCTCGCGCCGTGTCGATCGATCCACTGGCGCGCCCAGTCGAGCGCGTACTGCTCGGCCGCCTCGGCATCGGTGAAGCGCGGGCCGATCAGGCCCGAGCGCTCGACGCGCCGGTCGTCCTGCGAGATCTCGGCCCATGCGCGATACATCAGGTTCTGCACGGGCTGCGCGATGCCGCTGATCGTATAGCCGCGATATTCATCGACCTGCGGCTCGGCCGCGGCGAAACTCGCCGACGACGCCCGCGCATGGCGCAACTCCGCGGCCGGCGCGCCGGGCACCGTGAACGACACGCGAGCGCGGCCGTCCACCTGGTCGTCCCGCATCGTGCTCAACGACGACGCCCCTTCGCCCTGCCAAACGTTTGCCTGCGCAACCGGCAATTGCCAGGACTCGGGGTTCTGCCAGAACACGCCGCGCAGACGGTCGTTGTCGGGCACGGGTTCCGCGCGGCGAGCCGGCACGACTGCCTCCGGCGGAGGCGGAATATACGCAAACGTGCGCCCGCTGAACTGCGTCAGCACGTCGATCATCTTCAGCAGCGTGCCGTTCGCCAGCCACTCCTCGTAACGGCGGCGGCACGTCGGCCCGGACGGATAGCGGCCCGGCAGCTTTGACCAGGCTTCCCCGGTCGTCAGGATCCAGAGCACCGCGTTGGCGACGACGCGCGGTTCGGCGCGCGGACGCCCACGACGATTCAGCCGGATGGGTTCATCGGCGATCAGCGCTGAAAGGCGAAACCACTCTTCATCGTTAAGCTCATCGAAGAACATAGTCGATCTCTCCACGCAGCCAGGCCGGGGCTGCGATTGGCGGCGCCGTCGCGACACATCGCGTCGCGGGGCGGCCAGGTTGCACATTATGGTTATCCGGCGTTGTGCATACCGGGCGACACCGCACTTTCACGGTGCCGCGATTCCCGGCAATGGCGCACAAATCGCGGTCTCACTCCAATGTGGGAATTTTTGTGCACGAAGCATACCATCCCTAGGGTTTATCTCAATATGACAATGACTTAATGTTACGCACTGAAACAACCTGCCATGGGCGAGCAATCCATTTACGCTTGAATTTTTTTTGCGAGATCTTTATGCCGATCGCTGCAAAGGCCCGTCTGGCGGGGCGCTTCAGCGTCTGAAGAATGCCGTCGGACCGGCTGTTACCGCCTGATCCGACCCCGATCGGCAACAATCTCCGGGATTACTTCGGGAAATCGGTAAATCAGGGAAAAATTCGTAACAGGATATTCACGGATCGGTAAATCATTCAATTTGCGTTGAATCAAATTATCTCTCCGCACAATCTCTTTATTGTTTCTCTGCGGGTAATGAAAATACGCTGACGTGGCGCGACCGATGTGTCCCCGCATGCAAATCCGTCACGCTTGTTACATCTTCGCGGGGACCGGCAAGCGGCCGCGCCGCGCGGCATGTGGCGCGGCCGTTGCAGGCCGGAACGGAAAGGAGGAAGCCGGCGTGGTGAACAGCGCGCGGCAGTGGCGGTGGCGCTAGCGCAGATCGCCGGCCAGCGACGCGGCCACGTCCGCGTCGACACGCTGCGCCGGCATCGTATAGGCCGGGTGATCGCAGCCGATCGACAGCGCCGCCCCGCTCTTGAGCGCCGCGCGCATCGGCACATCGAACTCGAAGCGCACGAAGTGCACGGCCGACGTCTTCTCGGCGTTGTCGCGCTCGAGATCCTCGTCGGCGATCGCGTAGACGCTCGCGTGCCCGTCGACCCGCAGGTAGACGCGATCCTCGACCCCGATCAGCCGCGCGAGCGCCGCGCGCCGTTCGATCTCGTGCTCGTACTCGATCTGCATCGTCGCCTTCAGGTTGGTGCCGTCGGGCACCAGCGGCAGATACGCGTCGAGCTCGGCTTCGATGCCGGCCTCGTCGAAGATCTTCTCGATGTGCAGCATCTCCTGGATCTGGTAGCGGATCGTCGTCTCGTCCTCGAACAGGAAGCGCAGGTGGTGGCCGAGCGCCACCGCGCGGCGGCGCTTGTACGCGACGAGCCGCGCGTGTTCGGCCTTGCGGATCTTCGCGTACGCTTCGAGCGTCAGCAGGGAGTCGCGGGTCAGCGTCATGGATGTCCTCGTGGATGGCCGGCGGCTCAGACGCCGTACGCGCGGCGCAGCAGCGTCAGCGGATGCGCGAGCGGCGCCGGCGGCAGCCCGTTCTCGTCGATGCCCTGCACGATGTGATGGCCGGCGAGCGCGCAGTCGGACGACACGACATCCGGCCGAGGTTCGGCCATCGCCTTGAACACGGGCGCACCGATCCGCATCGCGTCCGCATGGAATGCCTTCTTCACGCCGAACGTGCCCGCGTGGCCTGAGCAGCGCTCGACGACGTTCACGCGCGTGTCGGGCACGAGCGACAGTGCATCGGCCGTCTTGCGGCCGATGTTCTGCACGCGCGCATGGCACGGCACGTGATACGACACGGTGCCGAGGCCCGTCTTGAAATCGGTCTTCAGCAGCCCGTCGCGATGCCGCGCGATCACGTATTCGAACGGATCCCAGAACGCGTCGGCCACCGCGCGCACGGCTGCGTCGCCGGGGAACATCAGCGGCAGCTCGCTCTTGTACATCAGCACGCAGCTCGGGATCGCGCCGATCAGCGCATAGCCTTCGCGCGCATAGCGCTCGAGCACCGGAATGTTCACCGCCTTCTTCGCGGCGACGCCGTCGAGATTGCCCTGCTCGAGCAACGGCATCCCGCAGCAGGCTTCGCGCGTGACGAGCTCGTACGGGATCTCGTTGTGCGCGAGGATCGCGAGCAGGTCGTGGCCGATCCCCGGCTCGTTGAAATTCACGTAACACGTCGCGTAGATCGCGACCTTGCCGGGCGTGCGCTCGCCGTCGCGCACCGGCGGGCCGTCCGAGCGCCGAGCGGCGCGCCGGAACTTGCGCGGCGCGAATTCCGGCAGCCACGCGTGACGATCGACGCCGAGCGCCGCTTCGAGCGCATGGCGCGCGGGCGGCGTGCGGTTCACCGCGTTGACCGCCTGCGTGACGACCGGAATGCCGGCGAAATGGCCAAGCGCATCGGTATTCGACAGCACCTTGTCGCGCAGCGTCGCTTCGCCGCGCTTGTAACGCGCGGCCTTGCCGCGCAGCATCAGGTGCGGGAAATCGACGTTCCATGCGTGCGGCGGCACGTACGGGCATTTCGTCATGTAGCAGAGGTCGCACAGGTAGCACTGGTCGACGACCTTGCCGAACGCGGCCTTCGGCACTTCCTCGACGTCACCCGCCGGCGTGTCGTCGACCAGATCGAACAGCGCCGGAAACGCGCCGCACAGCGACACGCAGCGCCGGCAGCCGGCGCAGATATCGAATACGCGCGTCATTTCGGCGTCGATCGCGGCCTGGTCGTAGAATGCTTCGGACTGCCAGTCGAGCGGATGCCGGGTCGGCGCTTCGAGACTGCCTTCCTTGTGGGGCATGGGGCCCTCCAGCGTGGCGCGCATGCGCGCGGACGCGCCGCCCGCGCGGTGTGGGCGGCGAGCGGCGCACGCCCGTCGGCCGGCGAAATTGTCCGACCGGGCCGTGCGGCCTTGCAGGGGGCCGCGTCAGTCGACGAGTGCGTCCAGCGCCTTCGTATAGCGGTTCGCGTGGCTGCGTTCGGCCTTCGCGAGCGTCTCGAACCAGTTCGCGATTTCGTCGAAGCCTTCTTCGCGCGCCGCCTTCGCCATGCCCGGGTACATGTCGGTGTATTCGTGCGTTTCGCCGGCGATCGCCGATTCGAGGTTCAGCCGCGACGAACCGAACGGCAAGCCCGTCGCCGGATCGCCGACTGCTTCGAGATATTCGAGGTGGCCGTGCGCATGGCCGGTTTCGCCTTCGGCGGTCGAGCGGAACAGCGCGGCGACGTCGTTCTGCCCCTCGACGTCGGCCTTCGAAGCGAAATACAGATAGCGCCGGTTCGCCTGCGATTCGCCCGCGAATGCGGCCTTCAGGTTGGCTTCGGTTTTGCTGCCCTTGAGTTGAGCCATTTGCGCCTCCGTTCGAGTCGGCGCGGCCGCGTGCGACGCCGGGCCGATCAGATATGTGGGGAACGATGCCGCGCCGGGCGCGCATCGTGCTCTTCAATCTAGGCGCTCGCGTTCGCATCACCCAATAGGCTTTTTCAATGCAGGCGATAGCATGGCGGCAGAGCGCGCGTACCCAGGAAAACGGTGTTGCGCGGCGCGTGGCACCGCGCCCGCTCGTCAGGCGTCACGCATCCATCGCGCGCTTGAGCAGCAATTCGCGCTCGCGCTCGTTGCGCGTCAGTTCCGCCGCGCGGCGGAATTCCAGCTTGGCCTCGTCAGCGCGGCCGAGCTTCGCGAGCAGATCGCCGCGCACGCTCGGCAGCCAGTGATAGCGCGCGAGCGCCGGATCGTCGCGCAGCACGTCGACGAGTTCGAGCGCCGCGGCCGGCCCGAACGCCATCCCCACCGCCACCGCGCGGTTCAGCTCGACGACCGGCGACGGCGCGACTTCGGCAAGCGCGTCGTACAGCGCGACGATCTGCGCCCAGTCCGTGTCCGCCGCCTGCCGCGCACGCGCGTGACACGCGGCGAGCGCGGCCTGCAGCGCATACGGCCCGCGCACGCCGCCGAGCTTCGTCGCCCGCTCCAGTGCCGCGAGGCCGCGCCGGATCAGCAACGGATCCCAGCGGCTGCGGTCCTGGTCGAGCAGCAGCACGGGCCGGCCCTGCGCATCGATGCGTGCGTGCATACGCGACGCCTGCAACTCCATCAGCGCGACGAGCCCGAGCACTTCGCTTTCGTCCGGCGCGAGCCCGGCCAGCACGCGGCCGAGCCGCAACGCCTCGTCGCATAGCGCCGGACGCATCCAGTCGTCGCCCGCCGTCGCCGCATGGCCTTCGTTGAACACGAGGTAGATCACTTCGAGCACCGACGCGAGCCGCGCGGGCCGCGCATCGGCGGCCGGCACCTCGAACGGCACGTGCGCCGCCGCGAGCGTGCGCTTCGCGCGCACGATCCGCTGCGCGATCGTCGGCTCGGGCGTCAGGAACGCACGCGCGATCTCGCCCGTCGTCAGGCCGCCGAGCAGCCGCAGCGTCAGCGCGACGCGCGCGTCGGTCGACAGCACCGGGTGGCACGACGTGAAGATCAGCCGCAGCAGATCGTCGCCGATGTCGTCGTCGCGCGCGTCGGCGAGCGCGTCCGCGATGTCGGGGACGACATGCGCGTCGAGCGCGTCCATCTCGTGACCGAGCTGATCGCGCTTCGCCGCATGAAGCGACTCCTGCCGGACCCGGTCGAGCGCGCGACGCTTCACGGCCGTCATCAGCCACGCGGCCGGGTTGTCGGGCACGCCGTCGACGGGCCAGTGCTCGAGCGCGGCGACGAGCGTGTCCTGCGCCAGCTCCTCGGCCACGCCGACGTCGCGCACCACGCGAGCGGCGCGCGCGATGATCTTCGGCGCCTCGATTCGCCAGACCGCTTCGATCGCACGATGCGTCGCCTCATGCGTCACGACGCCTGCCCCTGGGCGGACGCCTCCAGCGGCATGGCCATCAGCTCCCACGTGTGGCCGTCGGGATCGGTGAACCCGTGGCCGTACATGTTCGGGTACTCGCGCGGCGCCTGCGGCGCGGCCCCGCCGGCCGCCAGCGCCTTCGCGACGAGCCCGTCGACTTCGGCACGGCTGTCGCACGACAGGCACGACAACACCTGGATGTGCGTGGCCGGATCGATGATGGTCTTGTCGGTGAAGGTCTGGAAAAACGGCCGCACGAGCAGCATCGCGAAGATCGCGTCGCTGATCTTGATACAGGCGGCCTGATCGTTGGTATAGGCCGGCACGACTTCGAAGCCGAGCGCCTGGTAGAACGTCTTCGCGCGCGGCAGGTCGGCTACCGGCAGGTTGATGAAAACCATCTTGTGCATGACGGGTGCTCCCGGTGAGGTTGGACTCAGGCGTGGCTGCGGCCGACGTGGAGATCGCGGAACCGCTCGACCGCGTCGCTCGGCGTGAGGTCGTCGAGCTCGAACAGCGGCCGCACCTCGATCTCGCAATCGAGCTCGGCGCCGAACGGCGCGGGAAACCGGCGCGTCCATTCGAGCGCCTCGTCGCGCGAGCGCACCTGGATCAGCGTATAGCCGGCGATCAGCTCCTTCGTCTCGGCGAACGGGCCGTCGATCACCGTGCCCTTGCCGCCCGCGTAGCGCACGCGCCAGCCATGGGAGCTCGGCCTCAGGCCGTTGGCGTCGAGCAGCACGCCGGCTTTCGCGAGTTCCTCGTGATAGACCGTCATGGCCTCGACCAGCCGGTTGTCCGGCAACGCGTCGGATTCGCTGACGGCGTTCGCCCGGATCATGATCATGAATCGCATCGTTTGCTCCTTGTCGTCGGTGGAAGGCGACGCCCGTTCCGCGGCGCCTTACCCGGACGACGGCCGAACGACGGCCGGATCGACACGCGCCACGACAAATCAGGGTAAATACCGAGTCGCGACGCTCACAGGAAGCACGGGCCGACCGCGCGCACCTCGACCGTGCACCATTGCGCGGCCGGGCACTGGCGCGCGATCTCGATCGCTTCCTCGCGCGTGTCGACGTCGACGAGGAAGAAGCCGCCGACCATCTCCTTCGCCTCGGCGAACGGGCCGTCGAGCAGGCGCGTCTCGCCGTCGCGCACCTGCACGCGCGTGCCGCGCTCGGAGCGCTCGAGCGACTCGACGCCGCGCAGCACGCCGCGCGCCTTCAGCGACTCGGCGAACTCGACCATCCGCGCATAGAGCGCCTGACCTTCGTCGAGCGTGCGCTCGGCGCGCTGTTCGGTCGGTTCGACAATCAACAGCATGTAAGACATGGATTTCTCCTGTGGGGGACGGGGCGCGGCGGCCTGCGCCGGGCGAGCGGCACACGACGCGCGGTGCGAAAGCGTAACAGCCGCGGAGCGGCTTGCCGCATCGTTGGCCAACCGGCACTGGCCGGACGGCCATTTCGGCCGCGGCCCGACATTTTGCCTTCAAGATGCGGTCCCGCACTGTCGGATTTTCATCCTGTGGACCGTCTCATGTCACGCCCGATTCCCCTGTTTGCCGTCGTGCTGTTCGTGGTGTTGTCCGTCATGCCGCCCAAGGCGCTCTTCGCCCGGCCGGCCGCCGCCGCGCTGCCCGTCAGCAGCGGCTGCGGCGGCGCCGCCACGGCGATTGCCGAAATCCGGCGCGCGGGCGGCCCGTCGCCGCTCGCCGGGCAAACGGCGTCGATCGAAGCGGTCGTCACCGCGGCGTTCGGCGGCGCCGACGGCCTGGGCGGCTTCTTCGTCCAGCAAGCCGACGCACAACGTCAACATCGGCCGGGCGTGCCGGAAGGCCTGTTCGTCTACGCACCGAACGCGCGCGTGGCGCCCGGCGATCTCGTGCATATCACCGGCAAGCTCGACGAGAAATACGGCCGGACGCAACTCACGCTGTCGGGCGACGTGGCCATCTGCGCGCGCGGGCAGACGGTCACGCCGGCAGTGCTCACGCTACCGGTCGCGTCGCCCGCCGTCCTCGCCGCGCACGAAGCCATGCGCGTACGCCTGCCGCAAACGCTGACGGTCAGCGATACCTACGAACTCGGCCGCTACGGCAGCGTCGTGCTGAGCAACGGCCGGCTGCGCGCGCCGACCCAGGTCGCGCCGCCGGCCGACGCCGCCGCGCACGCCGCGGCCAACGCGCTCAACCGCATCGTGCTCGACGACGGTTCGAACCGCCGCGACCCGGCGGTCGTCCGCTATCCGCCGCCCGCGCTGAGCGCCGCCAACACGCTGCGGGCGGGCTACACGGTACGCGACGTCGAAGGCGTGCTCGAGCTGCGCTACGGCGCATGGCGGCTGCAACCGGTGGCCGGCGCGGCGCCCGTATTCGAGGCCGCCACGAACCCGCGTACCGCGGCACCGGCCCGGCATCCCGGTGCCGACGTGCGCATCGTGTCGTTCAACGTCTTCAACTATTTCAACGGCGACGGCCACGGCGGCGGATTCGACGCGCCGGCCAACCGCGGCGCGAAAACGCCCGCCGCGTTCGCGCGGCAGGAAGCGAAAATCGTCGCGGCGTTGCGCGCGCTGCGCGCCGACGTGATCGGGCTGATGGAGATCGCGAACAACGGCCACGGCGACGCGAGCGCCATCCGTCGGCTCGCCGCGCAGCTCGGCGACGGCTGGCGCGCGGTCGCCCCCGGCACCGCGCGGCTGGGCCGCGATGCGATCGCCGTCGCGCTGCTGTACGACAGCCGCGCGGTCGAGCCGATCGGGCGCGCCGCCACCGTCTCGCTCGGCCGCCGCCACCGCCCACCGCTCGCGCAGACGTTCAGGCGCATCAACGGCACACGCACGTTCACGGTCGCGGTCAATCACCTGAAGTCGAAAAACTGCCCGCATGCGAGCGGCGTCGATCTCGACCAGTCCGACGGGCAGGGTTGCTGGAATGCGGCGCGCACGCAGGCGGCCGCGCGTCTCGTCGACTGGCTCGCCACCTCGCCAACGGGCAATGCGGCCGGCGGCGTGCTGCTGATCGGCGATCTGAACAGTTATGCGAAGGAAGACCCGATTCGCACGCTCGAAGCGCGCGGCTACACGAACCTCGTCGCCCGCTTCGTCGGCGATGCTGCGTACAGCTACGTATTTCGCGGCGAGGCCGGCAATATCGACCATGCGCTTGCCACGCCGCCCCTCGACGCGCGCGTGAAGGCCGTACGGTTCTGGCACATCAACGCGGACGAACCGGTTGCGCTGCAACCCGTGCCCGATTACAAAACCGCCGCACGGCGGTCGGCTTATTACGCACCCGATGCATACCGCTCGTCGGATCACGATCCCCTCGTCATCGACATCGCACTGGATCGGGGCGCCGCGCCACCGGCAGCGGGCACGAATCGTGCGCGTCGCTCGGGCGTCGAGTAGTGCATTTGCATCAGCATCCAGCCTGCAATGGCACTATTTACCTGAGGCCCGTGGCGACGCCATATTTACCGGACCTTCACTGCGACCTGCTGCTCGACACGCTGCTTCATCCCGAGACGCGAAATTTTTTCAACCGCTGCGCGGCCCCGCGCGGCGGGCTTTCCCGGCGATCCTGCCGACGAATTGAAAATTTGTCTCGAAACTCAATGGGAGGAAGTGAATCACATGGGTTGCTGGGATTCGTCTTATCTTCAAAATGGGCCTGGAATCAAAGGAGGATAAACACCATGGCGCTTACCGACTCGATCGAACACAAGCTGGACCGCGGCCTGTCCGATATCCGCCGCACCGGCCGGCGCGTGGGCCGCACGACGCGCGCGGCTGCCCGCGATCTGCATGCCGACGTGACCGACGATCTGCGCGGGCTGGTCGATGAACTGGAAGATCTGCTGAAAAACGATGGCGATGGCGATATCGCCGCGCTGCGCAAGCGCGTGCAAGCCCGGCTCGATGAAGCGCGCGGCGCGCTCGACTACGCGTCGGGCAGCGCGGCCGCCCGGCTGCGCGATTCGGCCGAGCGCGTGTCGCAGGTCGTGCACGAGAACCCGTGGCAAACCGCCGGCGTCGTCGCGGGCCTCGCCTTCGTCGCGGGCCTGCTCCTTTCCCGCCGTTGAACGGGGCCGCGTGCGCCGCCGCCCGCCCCGCCCGTCATCTATCAGACAACGAAGGAGAATCGCCATGCAGAAGTCTCTCGCCATGAAAGCCGCCGCCGCCGTGATGCTCGGCAGCCTCGCCCTCGCCGGCTGCACGACCACGTCCGACAAACCCGATACCGCCGCGGCCAGCGCGTCCAAGCGTCAATCGATCGACGCCAGCGTGAACGCGACGCTGTCGCGTCTGTATTCGACGGTGCCGGGTTCGCGCGACCTCGTCTCGAAGGCGCGCGGCGTCCTCGTGTTCCCGAACGTGCTGCAGGCCGGCTTCATCGTCGGCGCCCAGTCCGGCAACGGCGCGCTGCGTGTCGGCGGCAGCACCGTCGGCTACTACAACACGTCGTCGCTGTCGGTCGGCCTGCAGGCCGGCGCGCAGTCGAAGGCGGTCGTGTTCCTCTTCATGACGCAGGATGCGCTCGACTCGTTCCGCAAGTCCGACGGCTGGTCGGCCGGCGCCGACGCGTCGGTCGCGGTCGTGAAGGTCGGCGCGAACGGTGCGGTCGACTCCAACACGGCCACCGCCCCGGTGGAAGTGCTGATTCTGACCAATGCAGGCCTGATGGGCGACCTGTCGGTGAACGGCACGAAGGTCACCAAGCTCAACATCTGACGACGCGGCACGCGGCCTCGCGCCGCGTTCGCTTCCCGGCAGCGCCGCGGCCCCGGCCGCGGCGTTTTCGCATGTGCGTCACGCAGCGGCTATGATGGCGGCACCTTTGCGGGCATACTCCGCATGGGCCGCCCCGCGGATGGCCGCGGCGCGTTGCTCCGCGAACCCGTGACGTTCGCGAACCGATCGCGCGCGGGGCAACGAGATTCAATCAAACCACGCATCAATCTGCGCGAATGCACCCATGGATAGCGGACACGATCACCAAAAATTCTTCTATTTCCTGCTGTTCGCGGTTACCGTCGGACTCTGCTGGATCCTCGCGCCGTTCTCCGGCGCCGTCTTCTGGGGCACCATTCTCGCGATCCTGTTCCAGCCCGTGCAGCGCTGGCTGGCCGCGCGCTTCGGCAAGCGCCGCAATCTGGCCGCGCTCGTCACGATGTCGCTGATCATCCTGATCGTGATCCTGCCGCTCGTGTTCGTCACGGCCACGCTCGTGCAGGAAATCGCGTACGTGTACCAGGAGCTCAAGGACGCCCAACCGAACTATTCGCAGTACTTCCACGACATCATTCACGCGCTGCCGACGTCGATCCAGAACCTGCTGCAGAAATACGGGCTGACCAACATCCCGGGCATCCAGAAGAAGCTGACCGACGGCGCCGCGCAGATCAGCCAGTTCGCGGCCACCCAGGCGCTCAGCATTGGTCAGAACACGTTCCAGTTCGTCGTGAGCTTCGGCGTGATGCTGTACATGGTGTTCTTCCTGCTGCGCGACGGCGGCGAGATCGGCCGCCGCGTGCGGCGCGCGCTGCCGCTCGACGAAGAGCACAAGAACCTGCTGCTCGCGAAATTCACGACCGTCGTGCGCGCGACCGTGAAGGGCAACATCGCGGTCGCGCTCGTGCAGGGCGCGCTCGGCGGCCTGATCTTCTGGATCCTCGGGATCGAGGGCGTCGTGCTGTGGGGCGCGCTGATGGCGTTCCTGTCGCTGTTGCCCGCGATCGGCGCGAGCCTCGTGTGGGTGCCGGCCGCGCTCTACTTCCTGATGATCGGCGCGGTCTGGAAGTGCGTGATCCTCGTCGCGTTCTGCGTCGGCGTGATCGGCCTCGTCGACAACCTGCTGCGCCCGATCCTCGTCGGCAAGGACACGAAGATGCCCGACTGGGTCGTGCTGATCTCGACGCTCGGCGGAATGGCGCTGTTCGGCATCAACGGCTTCGTGATCGGGCCGCTCGTCGCCGCGCTGTTCATGGCGAGCTGGGACATCTACGCACGCGCCGAACAGGGCGAATGACCCGCGTCCGGCCGCCGGTACTCCGCACGCGTGCGGAGATCGCCGCTCAGGGATGACCGATATGGATCACGACGGGCGCCACGGCGCCCGTTGCTTCATCCGCCGCAATCGTCATCACGCCGCCATACGGGCCGACGCGCTGAATCTGGCCCGGCGCCAGCCGCACGCTTTGCCCGGTGTGCGCATCGCGCCACGTTGCGCGCACCGCCGCGCCGCCGTCCGGCGCGAACGGCGCGCCGTCGGGCCCGACCAGCGCCACCTGCGCACCGGGCAAGCGCCGGCCGTGCGTATCGAACCGGAGCGTGGCCGTTGCCTCGCCGTCGGTCGCCTCTCGCGCGTCGACGAGCACGCCCGCCGGGGCATCGAGCGTCACGTCGTAGAGATCGACGAGCGAGCCGGTGAACCGCACGACGCCATCCGGCGCGGGCTGCCCGGCTGCCATCGCGTTCGACATGGCAGTCGACATCGCGAGTACGACACCGAGCCCGACCACCGTCCTCCGTACGCCCCCGGCGCGCGATGCCGCCGCCGATCCCGACCGCTTCGCGTTGTTCCGCATGTTTCCTCTCCTCTGCCGCGTCACCAGAAAAACAGGCGGCGTGACGCGTCGGTCACGCCGCCTGTCTGCTGGCAATCACTTTAGGGAGAGCGGCCCGGACAATATATGGGACAAGTCCTAAACTGCAGCCGGGTTGATCGAACTCAGTGCAATCGACATCGCCCCGCGGCCCGATGCGAGCGGCGTTGCACGCCCGTCACGCGTCCGGGTCGACCCGCAGCACAAGCTTGCCGCGATGGTCGCCGTCGAACAGCCGGTTCAACACGTCGGGCGCGTTTTCCAGCCCATCGGCCACGGTTTCCTCGGCCTTGAGCCGGCCGTCGCGCAGCCAGCCCGCGAGCGTCTGCACGGCTTCGCGGCTCTTGCGGTAGTCGAGGATCAGGAAGCCGCGCATCGTCAGCCGCTTCGAGATCAGCACGCCGACGTCGTCGGCCGCGCGGCCGCTGTTGTAGTTCGAGATCACGCCGCACAGCGCGACGCGCCCGCCGATCACCATCCGCGACAGCACCGCGCGCATCACGTCGCCGCCGACGTTCTCGAAGTTCACGTGCACGCCGTCCGGCGTCGCCGCCTTCAGTTGCTGGCGGAAATCGTCGGCCTTGTAGTCGACGGCCGCGTCGAAGCCGAGCGTCTCGGTCAGGTAGCGGCACTTGTCCGCGCCGCCCGCGATGCCGACCACCCGCGCGCCGTGGATCTTGCCGATCTGCCCGGCGATCGAGCCGACCGAGCCGGCCGCCGCCGACACGACGAGCGTTTCGCCCGGCTGCACCGGCGCGATGTCGGTCAGCCCGTAGTACGCGGTCAGCCCGCTCATCCCGCACGCGCCGAGCAGCGTCGGCAGCGGCAGGCCCGACTGCGCGGGCAGCTTCACGAGCTGCGCGGCCTGCTCGGCCGGCACGACCGCGTAATCCTGCCAGCCGACGAGCCCCTGCACGAGATCGCCTTCGGCGAAGCCCGCGTTGCGCGACGCGACCACGCGGCCGATACCGAGCGCGCGCATCACCTCGCCGATCGCGACGGGCGGCAGGTACTGCGGCACGTCGCTCATCCACACGCGGTTGGTCGGGTCCATCGACAGATACAGCACGCGCACGAGCACCTCGCCGTCGACAAGCGCCGGCACCGGCGTCTCGACGAGCGAAAAATGTTCGCGGCCGACCCGCCCTTCCGGGCGCGTCTTCAGCAGCAGCTGGCGGTTCACGGGTGTCGACATGCTGTTCTCCTCCAATCGTTGTGGTTCGGGATGCGCGTCAGACCGCGCACATGCCGCCGTCGATCACGAGTTCGGCGGCCGTCACGAAGCGGCTCTCGTCGGACGCGAGATAGACGGCCGCATGCGCGACGTCGTCCGGCTCGCCGAGCCGGCGCAGCGGAATGCCGCGCGCGAGCTTGCGCGTCGCGTCGCGTTCGCCGAGCGACTGGAACAGCGGCTCGACGATCCCCGTGCGGATGAACGCCGGGTGAATCGAATTGCAGCGCACGTCGATCTCGCGGCGCGCGCAGTCGATCGCAACCGATTTCGTCAGCGACGCGACCGCCGCCTTCGACGCGTTGTACGCGGTGAAATCCGGTTCGACCTTGAACGCGGCGACCGACGAGATGTTGATGATCGACGCGGGGTGGCTCTCGGCCAGATACGACAGCGCATGCTTGCAGCCGAGCACGATGCTCTCGACGTTGATCGCCATCACGCGCCGCCATTCGTCCAGCTCGATTTGCGCGGGCGAGCCGATCGAGCCGACGCCCGCGTTGTTGACCAGCACCGACAGCCCGCCCATCGCATCGACCGCCTGCGTGAGCAGCGCCTGCCAGCGCGCTTCGTCGCGCACGTCCTGGGTCGCGGCGAACGCGACCGGCGTCGCATGGCCCGCGTTGAGTTCCTGCGCGAACGCATCGAGCACCGCCGCTTCCGCGATGTCGGTGACGAACACGCGCGCGCCGTGCTCGACCATCCGGCGCGCGATCGCGCGGCCGAGGCCGCCCGCGGCGCCCGTGATGTATGCGCACTTGCCGGCGAGGCGCGGGGAAACGATTGTCATGGGCCTGCTCCTGTCGTGAATCGTCGTCGCGGAACGCTGCCGCGACGGGGTTTTCGTGCGTGCCGGGCCGCCGCCGGCCGACGTGCGTCGGTTACCGGTACGCCGGCATGACGGCGCACCGCACGTTTGCGCGAGTATATCGAGATAAGCGCGACGCACGCCGGACCGGCCCGGCACGACAGCCAGCGTACGCGAACGCGGCCGATCGATGAAATGAATATTCGTGATGCCCGGTCATAAGCGCCGTTCATGGCTGGCGCGTCGCCGCGCCGATGCGCGAAGCGGCGGGCGCGGCCGGACGCGCGCACGAGCCGTGCCAGTCGATTATCGGCATGACGGGCGTTGGGCTGCGCATCGAGGAGAATGCAATCGGGAAGATGAACCGGCGAGGCATCGTGCCCTCCGCCGGAAAGCGCCGGACGAACGCCGGCGGCAAGAAAGCGGCGCCGAAGCGCCCGCTAGGGCCCGAAAGTCAGAAGCCGTCGCCCGACGGCGCGCGCACGAACGCGCAGAGTTGCGGTGAATGCGTGTCGATCATCTGCTGGAACGGCGCACGGTGCCCGTACGCGATACCCGACACGAGCAACAGGCAGACCGCCGCGACGCGCGGCGAGAACGTGCGCTGCCGCGCGCCGTCGTAGCCGCGCAGGAACACCAGCGCGACCAGCGCGCCGAGCATCCAGCCGACGACGACTTCCGGCACCGTGTGCGAGTGATCGAACACGCGCGCGACGGCCGTGAGCGCGCCGACGGCCAGCCCGGCCGCGATGCCCAGCGCCTTGCCCGGCCGGAACGCTTGCCACAGCATCGACAGCGCGACCGTCCACACGGACGTCGACAGCATCGTGTGGCCGCTGATCACGCGGAAATCGAACTGCGCGAGCTCGATGCCGCATCCGGCGTACAGGATCTTCGTGGCGCCGACGAGCCCCATGCCGGCGGCCAGCAGCACGCCCCAGCGGGCGGCGAGGCGCCAGTCGGTCAGCGCGAGCCACGCCGCGCAGGTCAATGCGATCGGCAAGGTCAGCGCGGCATCGCCGATGTTGCTGATTTCACTCCACATGACGGACTTCGGAGACGAACGAAAGGCCGCAGTTTACCGCATGCGCGCAGCGCACCTGTGTCAGCCTGTGACAGGCTGTATCAGCCCGCGACACCGGTAATCAACAGCAGGTTCGTGCCGGTGATCACGCCGAACAGCGCCCACGCGAGCACCTGCATCCCGCGGCCGATCGCGTGTTCGCCCATCGTGCGGCGATCGCTGACCGAGCGGATCAGCGGCCACATCGCGAACGGCAACTGCAGGCTCAGCAGCACCTGGCTCCATACGAGCAGTTGCCCGACCGAGCCGTCGCCGAGCCACAGCACGCCGATCAGCGCCGGCACGAGCGCGAGCCCGCGCGTGATCAGCCGGCGCTGGTAGCACGGGATCTTCGTATGCAGGAAACCGTCCATGATCACCTGGCCGGCGATCGTGCCGGTCAGCGTCGAGCTCTGCCCCGACGCGAGCAGCGCGATGCCGAACAGCAGCGCGGCCGCGCCGCCCGCGATCGGCGTGATCAGCCGGTATGCCTGTTCGATGTCGGTCACGTTGTGCTGGCCCGTCGCATGGAATGCCGCGCCCGCGACGACGAGGATCGCCGCGTTGACGAGCATCGCGACGAACAGCGACACGCAGGTATCGATGCGCACGAGCGCGAGCGTGTCGCGGATCACGCCGCGCGTGCCGCCGACGACGTGCCGCGTCTGCACGACCGACGAATGCAGGTACAGGTTGTGCGGCATGATCGTCGCACCGACGATGCCGAGCGCGAGCACGATCGCATCCTTGCGGTCGTGGCCGGGATCGCCCGGCACGAGCCCGCCGACCACCGCATGCCAGTCGGGCGGCGTGATCGCCACCTGCGCGACGAAGCAGAACGCCATCGTCGCGATCAGCCCGAGCACGATCGCCTCGATCTGCCGGAACCCCTTGCCCTGCAGGCCGAGCACGATCACGGTGTCGAGCGCGGTCAGCACGACGCCCCACGCGAGCGGCACGCCGAGCAGCAGCTTGAACGCGAGCGCGCAGCCGAGCACTTCCGCGATGTCGCACGCGATGATCGACACTTCGGCGGTCATCCACTGCACGACGCGGCCGAACCGGCCGTAGCGGTCGTAGCTCGCCTGCGCGAGATCCTTGCCCGCGACGAGGCCGAGCCGCGCCGCGAGCATCTGCAGGAAGATCGCCGCGATGCTCGAGAACGCGACGACCCACAGCAGCGAATAGCCGAACTGCGAACCGGCCTGGATATCGGTCGCCCAGTTGCCGGGGTCCATGTAGCCGATCGCGACCAGCAAGCCCGGGCCGAAGAAACGCCTGAGCTTCTGCCAGCGCGGCGCGGCGGCGTCGATCGTGATGCTGCCCTTTACTTCCGACGGGCAGAAAGGGGCGGTGGCGGTAGAGGGGAGGAAGGGCATGGAAACCGGGAATCGAGGTCGCGACACGACGATTCTACGGGTATCCGTCCCGTTTTCCCGCGCGCGGTCGCGCACGCGTCGCAATTCGCCCCGTCGCCGTCGCAACACGCGGTGGCGTGCCCGTCATGCGGATCAGGTAGCGCCGCGCGGTGCGCGAGGATTTTTTCCCGCTCGGCGACGCGATATTCGGTCGGCGACATCAGCAGGCGCTGGCGAAACAGCTTCGCGAGCCGCTCGCCGCTGCCGAACCCGGTGCGCCGCGCGACCTTGTCGGCCGGCAGCGTCGTATGGATCAGCATGTGGCACGCCCGTTCGAGCCGCACGTGCTGGACGAACTCGGTCGGCGTCACGCCGATTTCCTTCTTGAAGCGCCGCAGGAAATTGCGCTCACTCATCGCGGCCGCCTGCGCGGCGTCCGCGACCGAGATGCGGTTCACGCTCTGCGCGCGCAACCGCTGCGCGGACATCCGGATCGACGGGCTCGCGCTCAGTTCGCGGAACGCCCACATCGACTGCACGTAGCGCTGCTCGACCGGCCGCGCCATGTTGCTGGCGATTTCCTGCGCGGCGCCGTCGCCGAGGTCGGCGCGGAACATGTCGAGCGCGGCGGCGAACACGTCGGTCTCGCCGGCCGGCGATTCGATCGTCGTGGCGACGCGGTGCCCGGCCCTGCCCGGCCGCCCGTCGACCGACGGCGGCGGTCGCCGCGTGGCGGCGAGCGCGGGCAGATCCATCGCGTCGACGATCCAGCGCGCCTGCTGGCGAATGTCGGCCAGGCGCCGCTGCAATGCGTCGTCCCAGTTGACGGCCGCGCGCTCGCCATGAAGATGAAAGAACGCGAGCGCACGGCGGCTGTGTTCGTCGCCGAGCGGATCGGCCGCGATTCTCACGCCGGACGACGACTGCAACAGTCCCCCGCTTTCGGATACGTACTTGAGCTGGTAATCCACGCCGTACCCATGCAGGCGATTCGCCAGGTTGAAGGCCTCGCCAAGACGCGCGGCCTGAGCCAACGAAAACCCCGTGCTCAAATAGATGATGACCCACCGCTGATCTGCTGCATTCACTGGCCAAGCCCCCGACTTGTTCGACTTCTTCTAATACCGTCGAACTGTCAGGCTTATATTTGGTTTGAATGCGTGCGACAGGACGGCTATCCCGAAATATGAAGCGACGGCATCTTAGCCGAACGGGTAGCGCCTTTGGCGCGAAATGGCCGACGGGGACAGCATGATGGCGGATTACTACAGGCTGCCGCACGCCGCTGGTATGCCGACACTGAAACGCGTATGCGATGCGGCCGATTATTGCAGCCGCCATGTTCAATGGCGAGTGTGTCCGATTGCGCCGTGCATCGACAAAGCGAACGCTCGCGTATCGGCGCGAACGACATCGACGTGCATCGAACGCGTGCGATCGCGTCGCACGCCGACGGGGCGCATCCGTTGCCCGCGCATCCGTTGGAATCGATCGGTCCTTCACCACGCCGCCCGCGCGCCGCACGTCGCGCAACCGGCCGTCACGCATGCGCTCAACCCGCTGCGCGCGCATTTCGACGATCCATTCCCGCTGCTCGCGTACTGGCAGGAGTCACGGGACACCGACCGCACGCATCAGCGGGGTGCGCGAACGCATCGTCGCGTGCGTGGGCGGCAGCGCCGGCATCGCCGACGCGTCGCGCGCTGCGCACGCGCGCGCGACCGGGAAGGTATGCTGGCGGCTGCACGCCGCCACACGGCGCCTTCTACCCTTGATCCGCTTACCTGAGACTTGCCATGTCGCTCATCCACGCCGCCGCCGTCCTCGATGCCGACGCACCCGACTACGTCGTCCAGTTGCAGGCCGGCACGCATGCGCTGACCGGCGACGAGGCACCGCGCGAAGGCGGCAAGGATCGCGGGCCGGCGCCGTACGAGTTCGTCCTGGCCGGGCTCGCGCAATGCACGGCCGCGACGCTGCGCATGTACATGCAGCGCAAGACGTGGCCGGCCGCGCGCATCGCGGTGCGCACCGAGCTGCATGCCGATCGCGAAGGCGTGCAGTACGTGCGCCGCGTCGTGACGCTCGACGGCCCGCTCGACGACGCGCAACGCCAGCGTCTCGCGGAGATCTGCGAGAAAACCCCCGTGACGCAGTTCATCAAGCGCGGCACGCGGATCGAGACGACGTTGAACTGACGTACCGACGCACCGACGCACGCCGCAGGCACTCACGCACGGCGCCCGAACGCTTGAAAAACGGAACGGGCGGGCCGCGCATCCAGCGCGACCCGCCCGTTCGTCGATCCCGCCCGACGCTTACAGTCCGAGCGCGGACAGATCCAGCTTGCCATCCTTCATCGGCGGGCACCAGAAATACGCGCCCGTCAGCGGCCGCGTGAAGCGGAACAGGCCATCGACGATCCCGTCTTCCGCGCCGCTCATCCGGCGCATCTGCACGTCGAATGCGCGGAACGAGCAGCCGAACGCGACGAAGTAGAGGCCCGCCCGGCGCGTGTCCGACCACGGCGACGAACGGCGCAGCATGAACGCCTCGGGCGCGAAGCTTTCCTGCGCGGTGCGCTTCACGTGCGCGAATTCGGGCGCGTCGTCGAGTTCCTCGTTGTCCGAACGGCGGCGCCCGATGATGTCGTCCATTTCGCCCGACGGGATGCGCTCCATCTGGTCGAAGTCGTGCACCCACTGCTGCACCGCGACGAAGCTCGAGCCGTCGAGCCCCGCGCCCTGCCCCGTCACGATCGCCGCGGCCACCGCGTCGTCACCTTCCGGATTCTCGGTGCCGTCCTCGTAGCCGGACAGGTCGCGATCGTTCGAATAGCGGAAGCCGTCGACGGCGTCCTGCAGCACGAACGCCGGCGCCAGCGCGCGTTCGATCGCCCGCGCGCGCAGCACGATCTCGCCGCGGTCGTCCGAGCGCAGCCACACCCACACGTCGGCCGGCGTGATCGGCAGCGTGCGGTCGTTCACGGAGAACGCGGGGTACTCGGTGAGTCCCGGCACCGGGTACCCGAGATAGGCCGCCAGCGCGTGCCCGAAGCCGACGACCGTGTCGCGTCCGTCGGCGATCTCGCGCAGCGCGGCCAGCGCCGCCGCGATATTGCCGTCATTCGACATCGTGAAAGTGAGGTATCGGGCTGCCGTATCGATCGGAGCCAGGATGCCTTGCTGAACGTCGCTCATCGTTTCCTCGGGAATGGTTCGGAGTGAATCTGTGCGGGCCGCATCGTCGCGCGCCGCGGACGCGCAAGTGTAATCGATGCGTCTGCCGGCCCCGTGCCCGCCATCGCGCAACGTACGCGAAAAGGGGCCAAAACCCCGAATGCTAACCGTATCGACGCCGCAACGCCGCATTCGTCAGACGTTGCGGCGCGCGCGACACTCCTGATAAAATCGCGACACGTCTTTTTTCGGCGTCCTTTCAACCGTTCACTTCAGGGAGGTGCAGATGTTCCGAATGCCAGCAACCTTCCCGAACGTGGTCTCGCGGCGCAGCTGATCCAGCCCGCCGTCCGCGCCGGCTCCCGAGTTTTCCGCTAACCCGTCAGCCGCGCTTTTCCCGACAGCCCGTTTCGTTCCGCCCGCGTGTTTCGCGCGGCCCGGCTGTTGCGTTTTCGACGTTCTCCGAACCGGAAAGTCCCGTCGCGCGATGCGCCGGGCAACGATACATGATCAGAAAAACCTCCCATCTGGGCGGCCACGCATTCCAGGCCGTCTTCGGCTTCACCGTCCGTTACTGGCGCAAGCAGCCGGCGCGCATTGCCGCGGTCGCGAGCCTCGCGCTGCTCGCCGCGCTCGCCGACGTCCTCACGCCGCTGTTCGCCGGCCGCCTCGTCGACGCGCTGTCGGCCGGCCTGACCGACCGCGCCGCCGCATGGCATTCGGCCCTCGCCGCGTTCGGCACGCTGGCCGCGCTCGGCATCGGCGCGACCGTGCTGCGCCAGGGCGTCTACCTGAACATCATCACGCTCACGCTGAAGATGATGAGCGAGATCGCCGCCGCGTCGTTCCACCGCGTGCAGCGCTTCTCCACCGACTGGCACGCGAACAGCTTCGCGGGCTCGACCGTACGCAAGATCACGCGCGGAATCTGGGCGCTCGACCTGCTCAACGACACCGTGCTGATCGCGCTGCTGCCGTCGGTCACGATGCTGGTCGGCGCGACCGTGCTGCTCGGCACGCACTGGCCCGTGATGGGGCTCGTCGTCGGCGCGGGGTCGCTGCTGTACATCGCGGTGACGGTGGCGGTGTCGCTCGGTATCGTCGCGCCGGCCGCCCGGCTCGGCAACCTGTGGGATACGCGCATGGGCGGCGCGCTCGCCGACGCCGTGAGCTGCAACGCGGTCGTCAAGGCGTTCGGCGCGGAAACGCGCGAGGAAGCGCGGCTCGCGCGCGTGATCGGCAAATGGCGGCAGCGCACGCGCCGCACGTGGGTGCGCGGCACGTTCAACGGCGGGCTGCAGGGTGCGATGCTCGTCGCGATGCAGGCCGCAATGATCGGCGTCGCGCTGCGGCTGTGGATGAACAATGAAGCGAGCGTCGGCGACATCGCGTTCGCGCTGACGATGTTCTTCATGCTGCAGGGCTATCTGCGCGACGTCGGCATGCACATCCGCAACCTGCAGCGCTCGGTGAACGACATGGAAGAACTCGTCGCGCTCGAACGGCAGCCGCTCGGCATCGACGATCGCCCCGGCGCGCCGGCCATCCGCATCGATCGGGGCGAGATCCGCTTCGAGCACGTGACGTTCCGCTACGGCAACCATCCGGTGCCGCTGTACGACGATTTCTCGATGCGGATCGCACCCGGCGAACGCGTGGGCCTCGTCGGCCATTCGGGGTCGGGCAAGACGACGTTCATCAAGCTGATCCAGCGCCTGTACGACGTGTCGGGCGGCCGCATCACGATCGACGGCCAGGACATCGCGCAGGTGCGGCAGGATTCGCTGCGCAGCCAGATCGCGATCGTCCAGCAGGAGCCCGTGCTGTTTCACCGCACGCTCGCGGAGAACATCGCGTATGCGCGCCCCGGCGCGAGCCGCGCCGACATCGAGCGCGCCGCGCGGCTGGCCAGCGCGCACGACTTCATCGCCGCGCTGCCGGACGGCTACGACACGCTCGTCGGCGAACGCGGGATCAAGCTGTCGGGCGGCGAGCGCCAGCGCGTCGCGATCGCGCGCGCGTTCCTCGCCGATGCGCCGATCCTGATCCTCGACGAAGCGACGTCGAGCCTCGACAGCGAAAGCGAGCTGCTGATCCAGCAGGCGATGGAGCGGCTGATGGTCGGCCGCACGACGCTCGTCGTCGCGCACCGGCTGTCGACCGTGCGCGCGCTGGACCGGCTGCTGGTGCTCGATCGCGGCAAGGTGATCGAGGAAGGCAACCACGATGCGCTGATCCGCATCGACGGCGGCATCTACCGGCGGCTGTTCGAGCGGCAGGCGCTGGAGCTGGCGAAGGGGCTCGCCGATTCGCCGCGGCGCATGGTGGATCGCGACGCCGGGCCGCTGGGCGAACCGGTGGAGGCTTGACGCCAGCGCGTCGCGATGCGGCCCGGCAGCGCGGTCATCGCCGCCGGGCCGTGTCGTCGGCAATCGGTTCCGGATCGAGGCCGTGCCACGCGCACGGCCTTTTTCGTGCTCGCGGATCTTGCGCGGCGGCACCGGGCCGCGCGCCGCGTCCGCCGCCAGGATCACTTATCATGTCGGCCAGGCAATTCGCGACGAAAGGCAGACCATGTTTACAGGCATTGTTCAGGGTGTTGGCACCATCAACGCCATCAAGGATCACGGCGAGCTGAGGACGTTCAGCATCGAATTCCCCGAGCGCTTCACCGACGACATCGAGATCGGCGCGAGCGTGTCGGTCGATGGCGTGTGCCTGACGGTGACGACCATCCATTCGCCGGCGCTGATCGACTTCGACGTGATGCTGCCGAGCCTGCGGATCACCACGCTGGCCGACCTCGCGACCGGCGCACGCGTCAACGTCGAGCGGGCCGCGAAGGACGGCGCGGAGATCGGCGGGCATCCGCTGTCCGGTCATGTCGATTTCACGGGGACCATCGCGCACATCGCGTCGTCCGAGCACAATCGGATGATCCGCATCGGCGTGCCGGCCGAATTCAAGCGCTACGTGTTCGCGAAGGGCTATATCGCGATCAATGGCTGCAGCCTCACCGTGTCGGACGTCAATCGCGACGAAGGGTGGTTCGACGTCTGGCTGATTCCGGAAACGCGCCGCGCGACCACGTTCGATGCGAAAGGCGTCGACGACAAGGTCAACATCGAGATCGAGCGCAGCACGCAGGTCGTCGTGGATACGATTCGCGAGTCGGTCAAGGAAACGCTCGGCGAATTGAACGGCGTCGTCACCGCGCTGCTCGCGGAAAAAGGCATCGATATCGAGGAACTGCTGGCGCGTAACGTCGCGCGGCTGCCGAAGCAGTAAGCGCGATGCCCGCGTGCCAGGTGATCCGCCGGATCACCGGGTACGGGATATCGCATCGCGCCGCGGCGATCGAACGACATCGGCCGCGGCCGCCCGTCACTCCCCCTCCACCCGCGCCCCCTTCCCCACCGCCACGCGCTGCGCGCGATAAATCCCCGCGTGCCCGGAAAACAGATACGCGACGACACAGGCGACGATCGCATACACGCCGATATCCGCGCCGAACAGTTCGATCGCCATGATCGTCGACGCGATCGGCGTGTTCGCCGCGCCCGCGAACACCGCGACGAAGCCGAGCCCCGCGAGCACGGGTACCGGCAGCGCCAGCACCTGGCCGAGCGCATTGCCGAGCGTCGCGCCGATGTAGAACAGCGGCGTCACCTCGCCGCCCTTGAACCCGGACGCAAGCGTGACGACGGTGAACGCGAACTTGCCCGCGAAATCATAAGGCGGCAGCGGGCCGTGAAACGCGGCCTCGATCGTCGGGATGCCGAGGCCGAGATACTGCGGCACGTTCAGCACGGTCGCGGCCACCGCGACCAGCAGGCCGCCGATCACTGGCTGCAGCGGCGCATGGCGGATCACGCGGCGAAACCACGCGGTCAGCGCATGCGTCGCAAACGCGAACAGCCGCCCGACCACGCCGAACGCGATGCCCGCGACGACCGTCACGGCGAGCCCGGTCACGGTGACGGCCGGCACGAACGGCATCGCATAGGCCGTGTGATGGACGCCCCACGCGCGGCACACGACGTCCGCGACGATCGCCGACGCGACGCAGGTCAGCAGCGCGTCGTAGCGCAGGCGCCCGATCGCGAGCACCTCGAGCCCGAACACGGCGCCCGCGAGCGGCGTGCCGAACACCGACGCGAAGCCGGCCGCGATGCCGCCCATCAGCAGCACGCGGCGATGCTCGCGATCGAGACGAAATACGTGCGTGATGCGATCGGCGAGCGCGCCGCCCATCTGCACAGCCGTGCCCTCGCGGCCGGCCGAGCCGCCGAACAGGTGCGTGACGACGGTCGCGACGAGCACGAGCGGCGCCATCCGCTTCGGCACGAGCGCCTTCGGGTCGTGAATCTCGTCGATCAGCAGGTTGTTGCCGCGCGCGACCGACTGGCCGAATCGATGGTAGATCCAGCCGGTGGCGAAGCCGGCGGCCGGCAGCCCCCACAGCAGCCACGGATGCGCGACGCGCGTACCGGTCGCCCAGTCGAGCGCGATCAGGAACAGCGCGGAAGCCGTGCCGGCGAGCGCGCCGAGCAGGGCCGAAAGCGCGAGCCAGCGGCACACGTAGCGCACGGTCGCGAAAAAATCGGCAGAAGTCGTGAAAAACATGATTTCCCAGATTCGACGGAACATCAAAACCTGGGCGGCAGAATACCGGATGGACGGCCTGCGACCTCCTGACGACCCAGGAACACGCAGGCATCATCAGCCGGGCAAACCGGCGGTTGAGGGCCGCACCGCGCGCGCCACGCGCCGGGAACGACCGCAGGGAGGCATGCCATCTCCGCAGGCGGCAATTGTACGCGACGGCGCGCCACGCACACAATGCAGACGCCGCCGGGCCGCTGCGAAACGACGGCGCCTGCCCGCTGCGCCGTCAGTCGCGCGGCGCGAGCGCGATCCGCGCGATCAGCCGGGGCGCGATCTGCTCGAGCGGCAGGATCGCCGACGCCGCGCCGATCGCCGCGGCCGCCTTCGGCATCCCGTACACGGCGCTCGTCGCCTCGTCCTGCGCGATCGTGTACCAGCCCTTCGCACGCATCGCCTTCAGGCCGAGCGCGCCGTCGCGTCCCATGCCGGTCAGCAGCACGCCGAGCGCCTCGCCCTGCCAGCCGTCCGCGACGCTGTTGAAGAACACGTCGATCGACGGCCGGTACGGCGTGTCGGCCGGATGCCGCGTATAGCCGAGCACGCCGCGCGGCGACAGCGTCAGATGGTCGTTGGTCGCCGCGAGCAGCACGGCGCCGGCCTCCGGCACGCTGCCCTCCCGCGCGACGCGCACCGGCAGCCGCGTATAGCCGTCGAGCCATTCGGCCATGCCGTACGCGAATGCCTGGTCGACGTGCTGGACGATCACGAGTGCCGCCGGAAAATCGGCCGGCAGCGCGCGCAGCAGCGCGGTGAGCGCGGTCGGCCCGCCCGCCGACGCGCCGATCGCGACGAGCGTCGGCTGGCCGCGCGCGGACGCGGGCCCCGGCGGCACGAGCGCCGCGGAGCGGCTTTCGAGCAGCCGGCCGATCTGGTCGATCTTCGCGAGCAGCGCCTGCGGCGACGCGTCGGTCGACAGCCCGAGCGCGAGCGTCGGCGTGTCGACCGCGTCGAGCGCGCCCGCGCCCATCGCCTCGTACACCGACGACGTATTGGCGCTGACGCTCGCCGTCACGATCAGGATCGCGCACGGCGCGCGCGCCATGATCCGGCGCGTCGCGGCGACGCCGTCGACCTTCGGCATCACGAGATCCATCAGCACGACGTCGGGCGGGTGCGCGACGCAGAAATCCACCGCCTCGTCGCCATCGGTCGCCACCCACAGCACGCGATGGTCCGCGCGCAGCGCGATCACGCGGCGCAGCGCCTCCACGGCCAGCGGCAGATCGTTGACGATGCCGATGTTCATTCTCGCGCGTCCCCGATCAGGTCGTGCACGGCATCGAGCAGCGCCTCGTCGTGGAAGCTGCTCTTCGCGAGGTAGTAGTCGGCGCCGGCGTCGAGCCCGCGGCGGCGATCCTCGTCGCGATCCTTGTACGACACGATCATCACCGGCACGCGCTTGAGCATCGGGTCGTTCTTGATCAGCGTCACGAGTTCGATCCCGTCCATGCGCGGCATGTCGACGTCGGTCACGACGAGATCGAACGCATCGCTGCGCACCGCGTTCCAGCCTTCCATCCCGTCGACCGCGACCGTCACGTCGTAGCCGCGCTTTTCCAGGAGCTTGCGTTCGAGCTCACGCACCGTCAGCGAATCGTCGACGACGAGCACGCGGCGGCGCCGGTCGGCGAGCGCGAGCTGCGGATCGCGCGAGACCCGCGCGAGCTGCCCGCCGCGCACGAGCTTGTCGACCGAGCGGATCAGGTCCTCCACGTCGACGATCAGCACCGGGTCGCCGTTCTCGAGCAGCGCGCCGGCCGCGATGTTCTGGATCTTGTTCAGGCGGCTGTCGAGCGGCTGCACGACGAGCATCCGTTCGCCGAGGAAGCGGTCGACCGCGACGCCGTACAGCTCGGGTTCGCCGCCGACGACCACGACGGCCGTACTGGCGCGCGCCACGTCGGGCTCGCCCGCGTCGAGCAACTGGTGCGCGGCGACGAGGCCCGCGCGCCGGCCGTCGAACGGAAAATGCGGCTGCCCTTCGAGCACGTCGATGTCGTCGTGCGCGAGTTCCAGCGTGCGGCGCACGTGCGCGAGCGGGAACGCGTACGGCTCGCCGCCGACCTCGACGAGCAGGCTGCGGATCACCGATAGCGTGAGCGGCAACTGCAGCACGAAACGCATGCCGGCACCCGGCTCGTTGAAGATCCGCACCGCGCCGCGCACGCCGCGCACCATCTCCTGCACCGCATCGAGGCCGACGCCGCGCCCCGATACGTCGGTCACCGCGTCGCGCATCGAGAAGCCCGGCAGCAGCAGGAATTCGAGCAATTCGGGATCGGACAGCCGCGCGGCCGTCTCGTCGTCGGTCAGGCGCTGGCGCACGACGGCCGCGCGCAGCGCGTCCATGTCGACGCCCGGCCCGTCGTCGATCACGCTGACGAGCAGCGAGCCGGCGCTGTGGCGCGCCTCGAGCGTGACGCTCGCCTCGGCCGGCTTGCCGCGCGCGTGCCGCGCTTCGGGCGAATCGACGCCGTGGTCGATCGCGTTGCGCAGCAGGTGGCCGAGCGGCGCGTCGAGCAGGTCGAGGATGTCGCGATCGACCTGCGTGCCTTCGCCGACGATCGAGAAACGCACCTGCTTGCCGAGCGAGCGCGCGAGATCGCGCACGATGCGCGGATACGCACGCGTCGCGTCGCCGAACGGCCGCATCCGGCATTGCAGCGCCTCGTCGTAAAGCTGCTCGGCGATATGCGTGCTGCGCCGCTCGAAGCGGTCGAATTCGTCCATGCGCTCGGCGAGCGAGCGCTGCAGGTCGTTGAGCATGTGCCGAACTTCGTTCATCGACGCGAGCATGCCGGCGTCGAGATCGTCGGCGAACTGCTCGACCATCAGGTCGAGCGAACGGGCCGCGTCGCGCTGCGCGCGCTTCACGCGCAGCATCGATTCGGCGAACGGCTTGAGCCAGCGCGATTCGACCAGCGATTCGCCGGACAGGCTCAGCAGCCGGTTCAGCGTATCGGCACGCACGCGGCGCATCGCGCCGGCGCCCACCACGCGCCCGGCCTGGGCCGGATCGGGCGCCGGGCCCGACACGGCGAGCGGCGGCACCGCGGCACCAGCCCCGACCGGCTCGTTCGCGGCGCCGTCGTGCTCGCGATACGGCACGAACGACGGCGGCGCGGGCGGCGGCGCGGCGGCCGGCGCCTGCATCGTCTGCGCGCCGTCGGCGCCCGTCAGCGCCGCCGCGAACACGTCGATCTCGGTCTGCGACACGGGGTGCCCCTGCGGATCGCCGACGCGCACCAGCAAATCGACGCCGGCCAGCAGCACGTCGACGTGCGTGGCCGTCAGCGCGATCGTGCCGGCCTGCGCGGCGACGAAGCACTCTTCCATCCGCCCCGCGATCTCGACGCCCATCGGCACGCCGACGATGCGGGCGGCGCCCTTCAGCGAATGCGCGGCGCGCATGCACGCTTCGAGCGCGACGGAATCGGGCTCGCCCGATTCGAGCGCGAGCAGCCGCTCCGACAGCGCCTGCGTCTGCGTGCGCGTCTCCTCGCGATACAGCTCGAGCAGCGACAGGTGGCTCAGGTCGTCATCGCCGCTCATCGCATGCCCCGTGTCACGGCGTCGAACAGACGGTCGTCGTCGAGCAGCCCCACCGACTTGCCGCGCCACGACAGCACGCCGCGCGACAGGCCGGCGCTCGCACGCCCGACCGTCGCGGGCACCGGCACCCAGTCGGACGCGCCGAAGCGCAGCACGCCCTCGACTTCGTCCACCGGAAACACGACCGGTTCGCCCTGGTGCGCGGCCACCAGCAACCGCGTGAAACGGCCGTCGCCACCACCGCTCCCGCCGCGGCCGGCCTTGCCGGCATCGAGGCCGAGCAGCGCGCCGATCGAGATCGCGATACGCAGCGTGCCGCGGATGTTGACCACACCGCGCACGGCGGAATGGCGTCGATGCGGCAGCGAATGGATCGGGCGCGTGCCGGCGATCTCACGCAGCACGCCGATCGGCAGCGCGAGCCATTCGTCGGCCACCCGGAACGCGAGCGCCGCATGGCGCGCGTCGCCGGCGTCGTCGCCCGCGCGCGCCGTGCCGAACGCGCTCATCCGGCGCGTGACGTCCGCCATCTCGGCCACGTCGAGCGGACGCTCGAGCAGCCTCGCCGCGTTCGACGCATAGACCGGGCAGTTCAGGCAGCGCTGGCAGTCGTTCAGCCGTTCGCACGAGCGGTCGCCGCGCGTGCCGATCCGGTTCCAGCAGTCGTCGACGTCGAGCGTCGCGTCGTCAGTGGCAGCGGCGTCGCGGTTCATGCATTCCTCCGGTCATCGCGGTGTCGGTCCCATTCCCGTCGTCGTGTCAGCCGGCCGAACGCCGGGCGCGTTCGAGCAGCCATTGCGCGCCCGCGCGATCGCCGCCGACGTCGAGCAGCGTCGCGAGATGCGTCAGCGCCTCGTGATGCGTGGGGCGCAGGTACAGCGCCTTCCGGTAGAAGTCGCTCGCTTCCGCGGCGCGCCCGCGCGCATCCGCGATCAACCCGTTCAGGTAGAACGCATCGGCATGCGGGCCGACGCGCGCCGAGAACTGCGCGAGCACGCGCTCGGCCTCGTCGAACGCGCCCGCGTTCGCCAGCGCCTGCGCATCTTCCAGCGTCGGGACATCGTCGATTGCCGGCGCAATGCCGTCGTAGGCCGGTACGGCCGCCGCGGCGGTCGCCACCGTCAGGTCGGCCCGTGCGTCGACTGCGGCCGTCTCCACGGCCGGCGCCGCCGCGAACGGCTGACGCACGTCGCCGAACCAGGCCGGGGGCGCGACGGCCACCACCGGGCGCGGCGCGGCGAGCGGGGCGACCGTGAAGCGCTCCGCGCGCTGGTGCGGCACCGCGGCGGACAGCGGCGCAACCGGCCGCGCCGCGCATGCATCGGCCGCCGCGCCGGCCGGCTCGCGATGAAACGCGAACGCGAGCGGCACGCGCGCCGAGCGCATCCCGTGCCGCATCGCGACGCCTGTTTCGGCCGGACCGACGAACAGCATGCCGTCGTCGGCAAGACGCGCGTCGAGCGAGCGGATCACGCGATCCTGCGCGTCGCGGTCGAAATAGATCAGCACGTTGCGGCAGAACACGAAGTCGTAGCGAATGCCGGTATCGGCCACCGGCTCGACGAGGTTCGCGTGGCTGAACTGCACGCACGCGCGCACGCGCTCGTCGAGCAGCCAGCCGTCGCGGGTCGGCGTGAAATACCGCGTACGGAACTCCGTCGCCGTCCCGCGGAATGCATTGCGCCCGTAACAGCCGAGCCGCGCCTGCTCGATCGCGCGCGCGCTGAGGTCGATCGCGTCGATCGCGAAGCTAGCCGGCTCGAGCCCCGCATCCAGCAACGCCATCGCCGCCGAATACGGCTCCTCGCCCGTCGAACACGGCGCGCTCAGCACGCGGATCACGCGGCCGGGCATTGCGGCGAGCCGTTCGGCGGCCAGCCGCGCGAGCGTCGCGAAGGCCTCGCGGTCGCGGAAGAACCACGTCTCCGGAACGACGAACAGCTCGATCAGCGCGCGCCGTTCGTCGGCCGACGCGTTGAGCTGCTGCCAGTACGCATCGAGCGCTTCCGGCGTCACGGGCGCCCGCGCAGCCGACGGCACGCGCTCGCCGTCGGCCTGCAATGCATGCACGCGATCGGTCAACGCCCGCATCAGGAAATCGTTGCCGAGCGAATCGGGGTCGATGCCGGTCTCGCGCAGCAACCAGCCGCGAAATCGCGATTCGGACACGTTCATGCAGACTCCTCCCCGTGGCCCGACAGGCCGTCGAACAGATACAGGCGCGCAACGTCGTCGATCAGGTCGGGCACCGACACCTGCTGCACGACGCCGTCGGGCGTGTTCGCGACCCGCCCGAGCCAGCGCGTGCGCGCGGTCGCGATGCCGCTCGCGCGAAACGCCGCGCGGTCGATCCGCATCGTCTGCGTCGCACGCTCGACGATCAGGCCGATCGTGCGCTCGCCGTCAGCGTGACCGGCGCGATAGCGGACCAGCACGAGCCGCGTCGAGCGCAGCGCCTGCGCGCGCCGCCCGAGCGCCAGCATCGGCACGTCGATCACCGGCACCGGCTGGCCGTCGCGCATCAGCAGCCCGGCAATCCAGTCGGGCGCGCCGGGCATCGCCTTCATGACGGCGAGCGGCAGCACCTTGTCGATGCCGGCCGCGTCGAGCGCATAACGCTCGCCGTCGAGCTCGAACATCAGGAACAGCGCGCGCGCGCCGTTCTGCAGATCGGCGCGCGTCACGCGTCGACCTTGAAGCGCGACACGCTGGTGCGCAACTGGTTCGCGACGAGCGTCAGGTCGTCGATCGCCTGCGACGACTGGCGCAGCGATTCGGCCGTCTGCTGCGCGGCCTCCGACAGTTGCGACAGCGCCTGCGTGATCTGCTCGGCGCCGTTCGCCTGCGTCTGCATGCCTTCGTTGACCATCTGGAAGCGCGGCGCGAGCGTCTGCACCTCGGCGATGATCTGCGACAGTTGCCCGCCGACCTGCTGCACGTCGAGCATCCCGCGGCGGACTTCCTCGGAGAACTTGTCCATCCCCATCACGCCCGCCGACACGGCCGACTGGATTTCCTTCACCGTCTGCTCGATGTCGTAGGTCGCCACCGCCGTCTGGTCGGCGAGGCGGCGGATCTCGGTCGCGACGACCGCGAAGCCGCGGCCGTACTCGCCGGCTTTCTCGGCCTCGATCGCCGCGTTCAGCGACAGCAGGTTGGTCTGGTCGGCCACCTTGGTGATCGTCGCGACCACCTGGTTGATGTTCAGCGCCTTCTCGTTGAGGATCGCGAGCTTCGCGTTCACCGAGCCGGCCGCGTCCATCACGCTGCGCATCGTCTCGCCCATCCGCGTGAGCCCGCTCTGGCTCACGCCCGCGAGCGTCGCCGACTGCTCGGCCACGCCGGCCACCTCGTTCATCGTGCGCAGCAGGTCGCGCGACGTCGCGAAGATCTCGCGCGAGGTCGCGCCGATCTCGGTCGTCGTCGCGGCCGTTTCGTTCGCGGTCGCCTGCTGCTCGCGCGAGGTGGCCGCGATCTCGGCCACCGACGTCGTCACCTGCAGCGACGATTGCTGCGCGCGCGACACCAGCTCGGTCAGCTCGTCGGCCATCCGGTTGAAGCCCGTCTCAAGCGTGCCGAACTCGTCGCGGCGGCGCAGGTCGAGGCGATGTGTCAGGTTGCCGGTGCGCATCACGTCGTGCACCTCGACGAGCCGCGCCATCGGCACGGTGACCGACCGGTACAGCATGTAGCCGAGCCCGAGCGCGGACAGCAGCATGAACGCCAGCGCGGTCGCCAGCACGATCTCGGTGTCCTGCACGGATTCGCGGATCAGCTTCGCGGACTGCTCGGCGAACTTGCGGTTCTCCTGCACCAGCACGTTCGCGTTGCGCACGACCTCGGTCCACGCGGGCAGCGTTTTCGCGTACGCGGCGACCGCGTCTTCGCGCGACGCACGGCCCTTCTGCACTGCTTCGTTCAGCAACGGCACGTAGTGATCGTAGGCGCCGCGGAACGCCGTGAAGCGCTGCCGGTCGTCGTCGCGAAACGTCGTGTTCTGGTAGTCCACCGTCAGCGACTCGACCTCCTTCAGCGCGTCGGCGATCTTCGCGAGATCGCGCTGCGCGGCGTCGGGATCGGTTTCGACGAAGATCGCGCGCTGCAGCAGCGTGAACGATTCGTTGACCGCGCCGCGCAGCGTCGACGCGAGGTAGACGCCGGGCAGCGAGTCGCGCTCGATGCTGACGGCTTCGGCGTTGATCGCACGCAGTCGCTCGTACGACACGCCGGCCGTCACCAGCATCAGCACGAACAGCACGCCGAAGCTGAGCAGGATGCGATTGCCGAGCGTCAGCCGGGCGGCGCCGATCGTCGGATGCAGGCTTTCATTGGTCGCGCGGGGCGTCACGGTGGCCATGTTCGTTATGGGCTTTCTAAATTCAGCGTTGAAAAAACCGCGCCCGCGTGCGCGCCGAATGGCGCGCCACGAGCGCATCGAGGTCTCTCGGGCGGCGCGGCGGCGGCAGGCCGCGGCAGGCCGCGCCGCGACATCACCGCTCCGCCTGCGCCGGCAGCCGAAGCGCGACCATGAAACCGCGCGCCGTATTGCGCATCAGGATCTGGCCGCGATGCCGCGCCGCCGTTGCGCGGACGAATGCGAGGCCGAGGCCGAAACCGCCGCGCGCCGCGCCATGCGCGGATTCGAGCTGCACGAACGACTCGGTCGCGGCCGTGCGCTGCTCCGGCGCGATGCCGGCGCCGGCATCCTCGACGCCGATCAGCCAGGCGCCGTCCTCGCCGCCCAGCGTGCAATGTACGTCCATCCCGGCCGGGCCGTATTTCAGCCCGTTGTCGACCAGGTTCGCGACCGCGCGCGTCAGCATCATGCGGTCGCCCATCGTCACGCACTCGCCGTCGGGCACGTGCGCGATCACCCGGCAGCCGAGCCCGGCCGCCTTCTCCCACAGCTGGTCGACGGCGTCGACCACGATCTCGTTGAGACTCACGACTTCGTGCGCGCGGCGCTCGGACTGCGCGCGGGTCAGGTGGATGAAGCCGTCGGCGAGCGCGAGCGCGCGCCGCGCATGGCCGGCGATGCGCTCCATGATCGCCGGCATGTCGCCGTGTTCGGCCCGGTAGACGTCGAGCAGCGCGAGGATCGACGTCTGCGGCGAACGCATGTCGTGCGACAGGAAATCGAGCGCCTCGTCGCGCTGCCGCGACATCAGGTACGAATTCGAGTGGTAGCGAATGCGCGCGGTCAGCTCCATCGCGTCGGGAAGTTTCACCAGATAGTCGTTCGCGCCGGCAATGAACGCCTCGCGCTTGACGATCGGCTCTTCCTTCGCCGACAGCACGATGATCGGCACGCGCGCGGTGCCGGCGTCCGCGCGCCACGCGCGCACGAGATCGAGGCCGTCGATCTCCGGCATCACGAGATCCTGCAGGATGACCGTCGGCTTCACGTCGCGCGCGACCGCCATTGCCCGATGTGCGTCGGTGCACACGTGCAGGTCGATGTCGTGCTCGCTGCGCAACGCGCGGCGGATCACCTCGCCGACGAATGGCTGGTCGTCCACAAGGAGGACCGATAACCCCGATTCGAGGCAATCCGAGGCATTATCACTACTCGATTCTTTCATAAATCCAGTTTCAAACGCCGAATCTCCAAACGATTCTTTCATAGGAGTTGTTTATCCGACTTGGACGCCATCTTATATTGGCAGTTGAAAAACCCGCCTGATTCCGCCGATTAGGCCTGTCGGCACTGCCTTGCGGGGCTTCGGGCGCCGTTGTTTCCCCGTCGACGACCGCATTACCTCCGCATTCTTTCTCTCAATAAACATAACCGGCTGATTCTAAATGAAATTAGAACACAGCATCTATCTCCTTCCGGTTTAGTTTTGCCAAATATGCAGAAAGAGACGGCAACGGATAAATCGGATCATTTCCGGATTCGACGCACGATAACGTTTGCGAGACCCGCGCCATAAGGCTTGCATGTCGTGCAAGGCTGCGGGATCGGTCGTATTGGGGCCTGATCGTGGCGAGTCAAATCGGCAGTGCGAGGGGAAATCGCGCGGCGGGCGACGCTCGATCCGCATGCGTATGAGAACCGGCGGGGAGCCGGCAGGACGCCGGCCCCGTGGGTGTGAGTCGTGAGCCCGCGGCCGATCAGCCGCGCGCGTGCTGCGCGGACACTTCCTGCAGGTCGAGGTCGCGTTCGAGCGCGTGCAGCATCTCGTCGTGAATGCGCCCCGACCGGTGCAGGCGCAACAGCTCGGCGCGCCCGGCCCGGATCGCGGCCAGCACCACGTCGTAGTGCGCGGTGCGCAGTTCCGCCGGATACGCGGGCGCGTTCTTCGACCGTTCGGTCAGCTCGGCGCGATACGTGTACTGCTCGAGCAGGCGCGGATGGATCACGACGCCGTTCTCGTCGCGCACGAGCGGCTGGATCGCCGCGAGCTGCGCGGCCTCGACGTACGCCCACGTCTGCGGCTCGGTCAGGTGGTGCGCGGCGCGCTCGTCGCGCGGCGGCAGGCGCAGCAGCCGGATCAGCGGCCCGATCGTCGTGCCCTGCAGCAGCACGGTGACGAGGATCACCGCGAACGATGCGACCAGGATCACGTCGCGGCCGGGCAGCGCCTCGGGCAGCGACAGCGCGATCGCCAGCGTCACCACGCCGCGCATCCCGGCCCAGCTCATGATCGTCGCGGCCTTCCAGTCGGGCGCCTCGCCGCGACCCGCGAGGCCGCGCACCGGCCACTTCAGCGCCTCGACCGCGTAGATCCACACGAAGCGCGACACGATCACCGCCGCCAGCACCGCGAGCACCGGCGGCACCATCGTGCCGAGCACCTGCTCGAAGCCGCCGAGCCGATGGATCGCGCCGCGCAGCGACAACCCGATCAGCACGAACACCAGCGCCTCGAGCAGGAACACGATGACCTGCCAGAACGCGGTGCCGCGCGTGCGCACGGCCGCCGAAAACACTTCATGCTGATGCCAGCCGACGATCATGCCGGCCGTGACGGTCGAGATCACGCCCGACACCTCGACCATTTCACCCGCGATGTACGCGATCCAGCCGGCGATCACCGCGACGGTGATCACGAGATAGTCGTCGTCGAGCAGCTTCAGGAACCACACGACGAGCTTGCCGACCACGAAGCCGACCACCACGCCGCCGAGCCCGAGCTCCGCGAAGCGCACGACCGCGTGCTCGAGGCTGAACGCGCCGGTGAGCGCGGCCGCGACCGCGAAGCGGAACAGCACGAGGCCGGCCGCGTCGTTCAGCAGGCTCTCGCCTTCGAGCAGCACCATCAGCCGGCGCGGCAGCGCGACGCGTTCGAGCACGGCCTTCGCGGCCACCGCATCGGGCGGCGACACGATCGCGCCGAGCGCGAAGCACGCGGCCCACGGCAGCGTCGGCACCACCCAGTGCACGGCGAAGCCGACCGCGAACGTCGTGAATACGACCGCGCCGATCGCCAGCATCAGGATGCCGCCGACGTTGCGCTTGAATTCTTCCCACACGGAGAAGTACGCACCGTCCATCAGCAGCGGCGGCAGGAACACCAGCAGCACCAGCTCGGGATCGAGATCGATCGGCGGCAGGCCGGGGATGAACGCGATGCCGATGCCGCCGATCAGCAGCGCGGCCGCGGGCGGCAGCCGCAGCCGCTTGGCGATGCATTCGAGCGCGACGATCGCGAGGAATGACAACAGGACCAGCTTGAATGCCGAGACGGGGGACATGAATCGACCTCGTGAAGAATGAATTCGCGCGTTCCGGCGTCGTACCCCGGCCGGCAGTTTCGCGCGATTACATCACGAGGCGACGCCCATCGTCGAGCCCGTGTCGGGCAGTTCGGCGCGCGGGACACGCGCGGCGCCGCACCGCGCTCGCGACGCGCCATGAAAGAACGGCACGCGGGCCGGCCCGATCGCCCGCCCGCGTGCCGCCGTGGCGCCGCGCCGCCTGCCGCGCGTTACCGGCGCCGCACGACCATCAACCGCGGCTCGGTCATGTCCTCGATCGCGTAGCGGACGCCTTCGCGGCCGAGGCCCGAATCCTTCACGCCGCCGTACGGCATGTTGTCGACGCGGAACGACGGCACGTCGTTGATCACGACGCCGCCCACCTCCAGCTCGTCCCAGGCGCGCTGCGCATGCGTGAGCGAATCGGTGAACACGCCGGCCTGCAGCCCGAAGTCGCTGTCGTTCACGCGCGCGAGCGCGTCGTCGAAGCGGTCGAACTTCTCGAGGATCGCGACGGGGCCGAACGCCTCCTTCCGGTAGAGGTCCTGCTCGCGCCCGACGTTCTCCAGCAGCGTCGCCTCGAACATCGCGCCGTCGACCTTGCCGCCCGCGACGATCTTCGCGCCCGCCGCGACAGCCGCGTCCATCCAGCCCGACAGCCGGCGCGACTCGGATTCGGAGATCATCGGCCCGACGAACGTCGACGGATCCTTCGGATCGCCCATCTTCAGCGAACGCGTCTTCGCGATCAGCTTCTCGCGCAGCGCGTCGTACAGGTCGGCATGCACGAGAATCCGCTGCACGCCGATGCAGCTCTGGCCCGACTGGTAGTACGCGCCGAACGCGAGGCGATCGACCACGTAGTCGAGCCGGTCGCGCTGGTCGGCATCGACGATCGCGGCCGCGTTGCCGCCGAGTTCCAGCACGACTTTCTTCTTGCCGGCCTTCTCCTTCAGCGCCCAGCCTACCGCCGGCGAACCGGTGAACGACAGCAGCTTGACGCGCTCGTCGGTCGTGAAGAGGTCGGCGCCGTCGCGATGCGCGGGCAGCACCGAGAATGCACCCTTCGGCAGGTCGGTTTCCGCGAGCACCTCGCCGATGATCAGCGCGCCGATCGGCGTGCGGCTCGCCGGCTTCAGCACGAACGGGCAGCCGGCCGCGAGCGCGGGCGCGACCTTGTGCGCGGCGAGGTTCAACGGGAAGTTGAACGGCGAGATGAACGAGCACGGGCCGACCGGCACGCGCTTCGTGTAGCCCGTATAGCCCTGCGCCCGCGCGGAAATCTCGAGATTGACGATCTCGCCGTCGATGCGCACCGATTCCTCGGACGCGACGCGGAACGTGTCGATCAGCCGCGTGACTTCGCCCTTCGAATCGTTGATCGGCTTGCCGGCCTCGATGCACAGCGCCTCGGCCAGCTCATCGAAACGTTCGCGAAACCGCGCGACGCAATGATCGAGCACGGCCTGCCGCTTGTAGGCCGGCATCTCGCGCATCGGCTTCGTGGCGTCGACTGCCGCGGCGATCGCCGCGTCGATCGCCTTCGCGTCGGCCAGCGCGACGCGCGTGGCGACCTTGCCGCTGAACTTGTCGGTCACCTCCAGATCGGTGTTCGCGTAGACGGCTTCGTTGGCGAGATAGTACGGATAGGTTTCCTTCAACATGGAACGACTCCTTCCTGTGAACGGGGAATTCAGAGTTGCGCCGACAGGCGCTTGATCTCGCGGTTCAGCACGCGCTCGTTGTCCGAGTAGTCGATCGGCACGTCGATCACGTGCACGCCCGGCGACGCGAAGCATTCGCGCAGCAGCGGCTCGAGATCGTCGGCCGACTCGACGCGATGCCCGTGCGCGCCGTAGCTTTGCGCGTACGACACGAAATCGGGGTTCTGCAGCGTCATCGCGAAATCGGGAAAGTTCATGTTCTCCTGCTTCCAGCGGATCATCCCGAACGCGTCGTCGCGCAGGATCATCACGACGATGTCGAGCTTCAGCCGCACGGCCGTTTCGAGCTCCTGCGAATTCATCATGAAGCCGCCGTCGCCGCACACGGCGATCACCTTGCGCCGCGGATGCACGATCTTCGTCGCGATCGCCGACGGCAGGCCCGCGCCCATCGACGCGAGCGCGTTGTCGAGCAGCAGCGAGTTCGGCTCGTGCGCACGCCAGTAGCGCGCGAACCAGATCTTGTACATCCCGTTGTCGAGACAGACGATGCCGTCCACCGGCAACGCGTTGTACAGGTCGTTCACGATCCGCACCGGGTACATCGGGAAGCGCGGATCGTGCTGGCCCTTTTCCAGATGCGCGTCGAAATGCGACTTGATCATCCTGAAGCGCTCGAAATCCCAGTGCGATTGCGGCGTCAGCGCCTCCTTCATCTGCCACACGGCATTCGCGATGTCGCCGACCACCTCGATCTGCGGGAAATAGACGGGGTCGACCTGCGCGCCGAGGAAGTTCACGTGGATCACGGTCTTGTCGTCGGTGCGCATGAAGAACGGCGGCTTCTCGATCACGTCGTGGCCGACGTTGATGATGCAGTCCGCATGCTCGATCGCGCGATGCACGAAGTCGCCGTCGGACAGCGTCGCGTTGCCGAGCCACAGCGGGTGCGTCTCGTCGATCACGCCCTTGCCCATCTGTGTCGTGAAGAACGGAATGCCCGTCTTGTCGACGAATTCGAGCAGCATCTTGCAGGTGGTCTTGCGGTTGCCGCCCGCGCCGATCATCAACAGCGGATGACGCGCGGCCTGGATCGCGTCGACCGCATGCGCGACCGCCTTCTCCTCGGCCACCGGCCGCCGGCTGTAGCTGCGCGGGATCGGCTTGCCGTCGCCCTCCTCGTGCGCGATGTCCTCGGGCAGTTCGAGGTGCGCGGCGCCCGGACGCTCTTCCTCCGCGCGGCGAAACGCCTCGCGCACGGCCGACGGGATGTTGCCGATCGACACGATCTGCCGCGTGAACTTCGTGAGCGGCTGCATCATGTCGACCACGTCGACGATCTGGAAGTGGCCCTGCTTGCTGGACTTGATCGGCTTCTGCCCGGTGATCATCAGCATCGGCATCCCGCCGAGCTGCGCATACGCGGCGGCCGTCACGAAGTTCGTCGCACCCGGCCCGAGCGTCGCGAGACACACGCCGGTGCGGCCCGTGAGGCGGCCGTAGGTGGCGGCCATGAACCCGGCCGCCTGCTCGTGCCGGGTCAGCACGAGCTTGATCTTCGATCGCCGCAGCGATTCGAGCAGATCGAGGTTTTCTTCGCCGGGAATGCCGAACACGTACTCGACGCCTTCGGCTTCCAGCGCCTTCACGAACAGATCCGATGCTTTCATGGGACTCTCGGTTATGCCGCCTGCCCGGCCTACGGACACGCGGCGTTCAGGACGCGCGCCGGCCTACGGCACGCGGACGCCTTACCTGCTGGACACAAACCACGGCACTGCTCGCCGCGCGGCACGCGATGCCGGAGCGTGATGCGCGATGCGCGGCGGCGCCTCCGGATGATGGAGGACGAACGGATCCGCCCGCGCGCGGCAGCTCGCGCGAACGGCAAAGACGTTTTCGATTGTAGACGGATTCCTGAAATTCCGGCTTCGACCGGATGGCCGGCTCCGCCAGCGGAAAGATCGGCCTGACGGCCAGTCAACACCCGCCGACGCGCCGGCCGGGCTGTAATGGCAACGATGTTCCATTCAACAGACATGTGAACCATGGTTGACACACTGCAATTCATGCCCTACAGTCCTCCTGCATTCAGCATCCGGACCACCGACGTCTTCGACGCCTGGTTTGCCGGCCTGCCCGATCGCATCGCGAGGCGCCGCATCCAGGCGCGCATCGACCGCCTGTCGATGGGCAATCAGGGCGACGGAAATCCGCCGGCTCGCCCGTCGTCGAAATGCGCATCGATCATGGGCCCGGCTATCGCGTCTACTACGCGAGGCGCGGGACGATCTGGGTGATCCTGCTCTGCGGCGGCGATAAATCGACGCAACAGGCCGACATACGCGCCGCGCACGCAATGCTCGCGCACCTCGACATGGAGTGATCGATGGACAAGATCAAGACGCGGCTGTGGGATTCGGCCGAACACCTGAAAACCGAAGACGACATGGCCGACTACTTCGACGCCTGCCTGCAGGAGGCCGGCGACGATCCGGCCTTCATCGCGCACGCGCTCGGCGTGATCGCCCGCGCGCGCGGCATGTCGCAGGTCGCGCGCGATGCGGGCCTGTCGCGCGAAGGGCTGTACAAGGCGCTGTCGCACGACGGCAATCCGAGCTTCGGCACGATCCTGAAAGTCATCAAGGCGCTCGGCCTGCAATTGCGCGGCGCCAAGGCGGCCGCGTGATCCGGCGGCGCGCGGCGTCGCGTCATGCGCGCAACGCCCGTGCCCGCGTCAGTGCAGCCAGCCGGCCGCCCAGCGCGGCGCCAGCGACACGAGATACAACCCGAGTCCGATCAGCCCGCCGACCAGCGTGCCGTTGATGCGGATGTACTGCAGATCCTTGCCGATGTTCAGTTCGATCTGTCGCGACATCTCGCGCGCATCCCAGTTGCGCACCGTGTCGCGAATGTGACGCATCAGGAAATCGGCAAAATCGGGCGCCATCTCGTGCACGGCCTTCTCGATATGCTCGTTCAGCGACGCGCGCAGCGCCGGGCTCTCGGCGAGCCGCGCGCCGAGCCAGCCGCCGAGCGTCGCGGCCTGCCGGTGCAGCGCAGAATCGGCGCGCGCGAGATCGGCCTTCAGCCAGGCCCGCAACTGGCCCCACAAGTCGCGCACATAGTCGTTGAACGCGTCGCCGTCGCGGATGTAGCGCTTGATCTCGTCGCCCTTCGCGATGAATGCGGGGTCGTGCTTCAGCCGTTCGGTCAACCGCACGACCGTCCGGTCGAAGCGTTGCCGCAGTTCATGCTCGGGGTCGGCCGCCACGCCTTCCAGCACGCGGCTCACCGCACTCGCGAGCATCCGCGCGCCGTTCTCGCCGAACCACTGCGTCGGCATGATCTTCTCGACCTTCGGGTATTGCGTCTTCAGCCATTCGACGATGAACCCCGCGATCACCTCGCGGTTCTCTTCCTTGCCGAGCACGTCGACCACCTGCTCGATCGCGTCGTCGAGCAGCGCCTGGTGGCGGCCGTCCTTCGTCAGCGTGTCGAGGATCGCGCCGGCCGATTGCGACAGGTCGACCCGGTCGATCACCGCGCGGAACGCATCGTGGACGAACGACTGGATCCGCGCGTCGTCGGTCATGTCGAGCGCGAAGCTCATCAGCTTCGTCACGTAGCCGCCGAGCGCGTCGGTGTTCGCCGGCTCGCCGAGCCACGCGCCGAGCATCCGCGCCGGGTCGTGCTGGCGGATCTGCGCGGCGAGCGCGTCGGGGCCGAGGAATTTCTCGCGCACGAACACCGCGAGGTTGTCGGCGATCTTGTCCTTGTTCTTCGGGATGATCTCGGTGTGGCGCGACACGAACGGAATCGGCACGCGGCGGAACAGCGCGACGACCGCGAACCAGTCGGCGAGCGCGCCGACCATCGCGGCTTCGGCGACGGCCTTGAAACCGTCGACCCACGGTCCGCGCGGCAGCAGGATGGTCGTGACGAACACCGCGACGGCCGCCAGCAGCAGCCAAAGCGCACGGCGCTTGCTTCGTTTCAGTTCGAGGGCTTTGTCTGGCGTCATGGAGGACGGGCGGATCGGCGATGTCGTTAGGGTCTGTTTACATACGGAACGCACATGCGTTGCCACGAGAACGGCCGCTCGCGAGGCGTGCGACGCCGCGAATACTGGACGTATTCGCAAGGAGCACAACGCGGCGAGCGGCCGTTCTCGTGGCAACCCCAAATTAAGAAATCATTCCAGGGGAATGCCCGAAATCGCCCGCATGGCGGCGTCGCGCGTCACTTGTTTGGCTCGGCCAAACGGCGCTCCTTCCTCCTTGCCCTACGAGCGATTTCGGGCATTCGCATGTGCGTTCCGTATGTAAACAGACCCTAATATCCCCGATTTCGCCGCAGCCGACAAACCCGCGGCCGGCGTCGCACACACGGCGCATGCGCGCCGCGTGTGCCGCGCTACATGAACGCCTTCAGACTGACCGCCGGATCGGCCAGCTTCACCGGATCGGGCACCGCGCCTGCCGCGATCAGCCGGCGCGACGCGCCGATGTCGCGCCCGAGGTTCGCCGCGGCCACCGCGACGATCCTGCCGTCGTCGCCGAGCCCGAACACCGTGAACGGCCCGCTCGCCGGATCGCCGCGCACGACGATCGTGCGTTCGCCGCCGAACAGCCCGAGCATCTGCAGGTTGCAGTCGTACTGATCGGACCACAGCCACGGCAGCTCGGCATAGCGCTCGTCGGCGCCGAGCAGGTTCGCGGCCGCGACGGCCGGCTGGTTCTCGGCCACCTGCCACGATTCGATCCGCACATGCCGCCCGAGCAGCGGATTGAAGTGCATCGTCACCTCGCCCGCCGCGAAGATCGCCGCATCGGCCGTGCGGCAGCCCGCATCGACGCGTATCCCGTTGTCGACGTCGAGCCCGGCCGCCTGTGCGAGCTCGACGTTGGGCACCACGCCGATGCCGACCACGACGATATCGGCCGGCACGTCGCCGCGATCGGTTTCGACGATCGCGCCGCCGCCCGGCGCGCGACGGATCGCGCGCGGCAGCGTCGCCAACCGGAAGCTCACGCCGCGCCCATCGTGCAGCCGATGCGCGAACGCACCGACCACTTCCGGCAACGCTCGCTGCAGCAACCGGGGCGCCGGATCGATCACCGTCACGTCGCAGCCGAGCTGGCGCGCCGCCGCCGCGACCTCGAGGCCGATGAAGCCGCCGCCGAGCACCGCCACGCGACGCCCCGCAGCAAGTTGCGCACGCAACGAACGTGCATCGCCAACGGTACGCACGTAATGCGGCACGACGCCCTCGTCGACCGGACCACCGAACGCACGCACCCGCGAACCCGTCGCGAGCACGAGTCGCGCATACGGCAGCGTCGTCCCGTCGTCGAGGCGCACGCGCCGTGCATCGCGCTCGATCGCCTCGACGCGCGTGCCGAGCCGCAGCGCGATGCGCTGCGCGTCGTACCACGCCGCATCCCGGATGAACGCGCGCTGTTCGCCGCCATCGCTCAGCAGCGCGTCCTTCGACAGCGCCGGCCGGTCGTACGGCAGCTCGCGCTCCGCGCCGATCATCACGATGCGCGCCGCCGCATCGCGTGCGCGCAGGGCTTCGGCGGTGCGCCGCGCCGCGTGGCCGGCGCCAACGATCACGAACGGATCAGCCGACATTGACTTCCACCTGCCCGTCGACGATCCGGATCGGATAGGTCCGCACCGGCTCGGTGATCGGTGCGCATTTCGGCGCGCCCGTGCGAATGTCGATCAGCCCCTGGTGCAGCGGGCATTCGACGCAGCCGTCCTCCACATAGCCTTCGGACAAGCGCGCGTGACCATGCGAACAGAGGTCGTGCATCGCGAACAGCTCGTCGCCGATCCGGAACACGGCGATCGGCTTCTGGCCGGCGACGCGCGCCGCCGGTTCGTCTTCGGAGAATTCGTCGAAAGCGCCGAGCGGATGCCACTCGGCCAGCGTTGCTTCGGTCATGTCGTTTCCTTGCGTCGTCGGAGCGGTCAGATCGGCGTCGCGAGCAGCGTCTGCACGCGCGACGTGTCGTAGATCACGCGCTTGGTCTTGTAGCGCAAGCCGTCGGGCGTGCGGACCACCGTGTCGTAGTACTTGCCGGCCTGGTACACGTTCGATTCGCCGTTGCTGCGCGTCTGCACGACCACGTAGTTGCTCTCGGTATCGAATTCGCCGTCGCGTTCGGCGACGATCGTCAGGCCCGACGTCATGTGCCGGTACGTATGCTCCTCGTAGATGTTCGCGTGCCGTAGCGACACCACGCGGTCGCGCAGCATCCGCTGGTTCGTGCAGTGGACGATCCCGACCGGCAGCCCGAGATCGGCGTTCTCCTTCGGCACGATTTCGTACGTGCAGTCCTCGGTGAACATCTCCGGCCAGTGTTCGAGCCGGTCGTTGTCGAGGTGCCCGATGTAGCGGTTCTGGAGCATGTAAATCTCGAACCACGTCTTCATGTCTTCCGTCATTTCTTGCTCCCGCCTCAATAGCCCATCAGCTTCTGATAGCCGACCCAGAACTTGCGGATCAGGCTCTCGGTGATCACCGTGTCCTGCTGGTCCGGATTGCCGCGCGACATCTCGATCACCGACGTCGCGTCGGCATCGCGCACCGTGCCGCGCTGCACGAGCTCGGTCGCCTCCGTGTCTTCCATCGAGATGTAGCCGGCCGGCCCGACCAGGTTCGCCTGCTTGATGCGCAGCGCGCGCAGCTCGGGCGTGTCGTCCGCATAGCCGAAGAAGTGGAAGATCAGCTCGAAGTTGTCCGGCCCCTTCGGCAAGATCTGCCGCGCGACCAGCGTGTTGTGGATCTGCTGGATCACGAGCTGCGGGAAGATCGGCTGGATATGGTTCGTGCAGTCCTCGTCGTATTCCGACACGAGATCGAGGATCGACTCGTCTTCCAGATGGAAGCCCTCGTCGAACGAACGGATGTTCTGCTGCTTGTACGCGGCCGACGTATCGTCGCCCGTCTTCGTCACCGTGATGATGCTGTGCAGCCCGTGGTTCGCATCGGGAATCGAGCGCGCCTTCATCCCGACGCGGAAGATGTTGAAGGTCGTATGGAACAGGTGCAGCATGCTCGCGTGATACGGGTCCTTCACGTTCTCCATGTACAGCTTCCAGTTCGACTTCGAATACTGGCGCGTGCAACCGAGATACTCGATCGGCTTGTGGAAGATCCGGTCGATCCACGGGCGCATCTGCTCGCCGAGATAGTCGGGCAGCGGCGCGACCTCGTCGCTGAAGGTCGCGAACACGAGCCCGCGATAGCTGTCGACGCGCAGCTTGCGCAGCCCGTGCTGCTTCGGATCGAAATCGGCCGGCATTCCGGTCATCCCCTTCTGGCCGCGCCGGAACGGCACGCCGAGCAGGTTGCCCTGGTTGTCGAAGCTCCACTGGTGATAGACGCACGTGTGCGAACTCGCGTTGCCGCGCGACTTGCGGCACACCTGCGCGCCGCGGTGCGCGCAGCGGTTCACCCATGCGGACAGCGCGCCGTCCTCGGTGCGCGTGACGACCACGGGCGTGTCGCCGACGAACGTGCTCTTGAAGTCGCCGGCGTTCGGGATTTCCGCTTCGAGCGCGACGAAATTCCACGTCGGCCCGCGGAAGATGCGTTCCTGCTCGCGATCGTAGACCGCCCGCGAGCTGAACACCTTGTACGGCACGCGCGAGCCGTCGTCGTGCGGGAAGGTCACGTCGGATGCGTCGCCGCGTGCGGCGAAAACGACGGGCGATTCTGTCTGCTCCATGTCGGACTCCTTGTCGATCCGTTGCGTTGAATGCATGGAGCCGATTTTTGAAAAGCTAATATTCGGCGTCTATCCGGAAAGTGCGATTGCGGCGGCGCAATATCCACTTTCGGCGAATTTCTGCGCTAGCATGACGGCACACGCGGCTGACGCACGATCGCGCCCCCGTTCGCCGGATCGAAGCGCGTGCCGCCCATACCAAGGCTGAAGCCCATGTCCCCAACGTCGTTCGAGCCGCTCGCGCTGCGCGCGCACCGGCTGTTCGAATCCCGCGATCTCGACGAGACGCGCGAGCGGATCTCGCGCGTGATGCAGCCGCACGCGCTGCTGCCGAACGGCCGCGTGCACGGGGCCTCGCACATGGATTTCGTCAGGCTGGGCGGGCTCGGGATCGGCACGATCGCGTTCGGCGACGCGATGCGCGTGCAGGTCGACGCAGTCGACGGCTATTACCTGCTGATGTTCTGCCTGTCCGGGCACGCGGAAGTCCATGCGATGGGGCGTCGGCTCGGCGTCGACGGCCAGACCGGCGTGCTGTGCGCGCCCGGCGAGCGCTTCGACGCGGTGCTGTCGGCCGATTGCGAACAATTCGTGCTGCGCATCGACACGGCGACCGTCGGCTCGCTGACCGGCGACCCGCGCGCGACGCTCGATCCCGTGCTGCACGTCAGCGACGCCGCGCTCGCCGCGTGGCGCCAGCAGTTGATGCTCGTCGCGCGCTCGCCCGAGCTGCTCGAACGCGCGAACGCGAACCCGCGGGTCGCGTCGCAGCTCGAGCATCTGCTGATCGACCTGCTGATCGAAGGCCATCCGCCGTCGTCCGTGCCGCACGCGTCGCACCGCGACCCGGCGCCGGGCTTCGTGCGGCGCGCGCAGGAGTTCGTCGATGCGCATTACGCGCAGCCGCTGCAGCTCGCCGATATCGTCCAGGCCGCCAACGTGCCCGAACGGACGCTGCGCGACGCGTTCCTGCAATTCCGCGGCATGAGCCCGATGCAATACCTGCGCGCGACGCGGCTCGCGCACGCGCGCGAACTGCTGCGCGGCGCGGCATCCAACCGGCGGATCGCCGATATCGCGCTCGACTGCGGGTTTACCCATCTCGGGCGGTTCGCGATCGCGTATCGGGAAAAGTTCGGCGAATCGCCGTCGGAGACGCTCGACGGGCTGCGCTGAACGCACGCCCGCGCGTTTTCGGGCGGACGCGCCCGCGGCAGCGCGGGCAGTTGCCTGTTGTATGGCACGCGCGCACGGCGACAAGCGGGCCGACGATCATTGCGGTACCGCGCGGCGCCGACCGCTTCGGTGGCCGCAGCCGTCTCCGGCACCGGTCGCTGCGATGGCGCGCGCCGCGCGAGCGGCGTCAGCGGCGTCGGCGGTTAGTGCCGCTGGTGCCCATGCCTGCGCCGTTTGCGCCGGTCATGCCGGTTGCGCTGTGTCGGCAGCGCCCGCGGGCGGCAATCGCGGGCCATCCAGCCGCGACGACGCGCAGGCCAGCGCGCGTTCCACCTGTTCGAACATCGCCCGCGTGGCGGGGCTATGCGGGCACGCGCGCAGCAGCAATTCCAGCCATTTCAGCCGCCGCGCCAGCATCGGCACGACCATCGTGCGCACGATCAGCCGCTGATCCGCGTCGGACGGATCGAAACGCGCGCACGTGTCGACGAGCGCGTCGAGCGTCAGTACTGCCTGAGTCGGGTTCGTCATGAGCGTCATGAACAGAGCCACCGCCCGCATCGCCGCGGACGGATCGTGAAAGTGAACGGCGAACGCGCGCGCCAGCGTGTCTGGCGCACCGGCAAGCACGTCGCCACAAGCGCGGACCGCGTGGCGTTCAAAACGCGTGCCACTCGGCGGCCCCACCCGCTGCCGCTACCGGCACGCTCGGTGGCCGCGCCGCCGCCGGAGGCTGCACCCGCGCCGCAGGCGCAACCGCCGGCGCGGCGGGCTCGTCCGGGGAGGCCTCCGCCAGCCGGAACGCCGACATCGCCGCCTGCAAATGGCCGGCCTGCTCCTCCAGCGAATGCGACGCCGCGGCCGCCTGCTCGACGAGCGCCGCATTCTGCTGCGTCACGCCCTCCATCTGCCCGATCGCCACATTGACCTGCTCGATTCCCTGGCTCTGCTCCCGCGACGCGGCCGCGATTTCGGCGACGATGTCGGACACCTGCTTGATCGCCTGCTTCACCTGCCCCATCGTCGCGCCGACGTCCGCGGCCTGCTGCGCGCTGTCATGGATCATCGACACCGACGCACCGATCAGTTCCTTGATCTCCTTCGCGGCGCTCGCGGAGCGCTGCGCGAGGTTGCGCACTTCGCTCGCGACCACCGCGAAACCACGCCCCTGTTCGCCCGCGCGCGCCGCTTCCACCGCCGCATTGAGCGCGAGAATGTTGGTCTGGAACGCGATTCCCTCGATGACGCCCGTGATGTCGGACACCCGGCTGGAGCTGCTGCTGATCTGCTCGATCGTCGCGACCATGTGCTGCACGGCGTCGTGGCCTGCGTCCGCGATGTCCGTCGCGCGAGTCGCGAGCGTGTTCGCCTGCTGCGCGTTGTCGGCGTTCTGCTTCACGGTCTCCGTCAGTTGCGTCATGCTCGATGCGGTTTCCTCGAGCGACGCGGCCTGCTCTTCCGTGCGAGCCGACAGATCGGCATTGCCGCTCGCGATCTGGTGCGAAGCGATCGCGACCGACTCCGCGCTGCGCTTGATGCCGCGCACCGTCGTGCCGAGCTGCCGGTCCATCGTCTCCAGCGCGCCGAGCAACTGGCCGAATTCGTCGTGCGAGTCGATGTCGATCCGGTTGTCCAGCCGGCCGCCCGCGATTTCGTCGGCCACGCGCACGGCCTTGCCGAGCGGCGTCGAGATATGCCGCAGCAGATGCGCCGACGCCCACACCGCGACCAGCAGACCGACACCGATCAGGCCGATCGCGATCCACAGAATGTTGCGGAAGGTCGATTCGCTGTCGTCGACGAACGATTTCGCCTGCTCGACGTTCAGCGCGATGTCGTCCTCTAGCGCCTGCCTGAGCAGGTTCGCGGTCGGCGACAGCCGCTCGATCACCGCCTTGGCCGCGTCGGGATCGCCGCCATTCATCGCCGCGGCCACGTCGTTCACCCCGGCCCGGAACTGCGGCAGCACGCTGCGGATGCGCTCGGCGATGATGCGTTCCTTGTCGCTCGTGATCGATTCCCCGTAATAACGGCCCCAGATCGTATCGAGACGGCTTTGTTGCGTGCGAATGTCGTCGACCGCGCTGCGCATGAGCACGGGGTCATGCTCGGCCTGCAGCCGGCGCATTTGCAACCGTATGTTGAACGCGAGCGCACTGATTTCCGTCAATTCGACGATCGGCACCGTATTGCCCGTATAGGCGCGATGGAGATTCGAATTCAGTCTGGACAGACCGAATACACCGAACGTGCCAATTGCGACCATCAACGCGACGCACACCGCAAGGGTGGCAAAAATCCTGAACTTTATGCTTTTCGCAAATCGACTCACCTCGTTCCCCTCCGGTTTTCCAGGTCGGCAATGAATGAAAAGTGCCGCTTCATGACCCTGGTTTACGGGGAGAAAATCAGATTATTTATGATTCGATATTGCAATAATTAAAACCACACACAGCAAAAATCAATATGTGCCGCCACCCATTATCTCATTATTACGTTTATTTTTTAATACATTAAATTGGGCGCAGCCTGAGAGACGCTTATTTCGCCGGCCAGTTATCTCATTAATAGGGCGGCCGGCGCCCGATCGACGGCACGAAGCCGCGGCGACAAGCCCGATTCCCCCTCGGAGGAGCGCGTCGAAATAGGCCGTTAGTTGCGATTCGTGCTCGAGTCAGGTCACGTCACCGGCACGAACATCTGCCGTGCAATCGCACAGAACGCCGCCGTGGCCGCGCTCTCACCGTGCAGCCGGCGGCTCATGATGATCGGTGACGTTGCGGCCGGCTCTGGCAGCCGCCGGTAAACCACCCCCTTCACGCGCACGCCCTCCACGCTTTCCGGCACCAGCGACACGCCCACCTGCGCGGCTACGAGCCCAAGCGCCGTCTGCAACTCACGCACCTCGTGCACGGCCGCCGGCACGACCGCGCCGTCGCGCAGCGCCGACAACTGCTGATCGGCGAAGCTCGGCCGCGGCGTGCTCGGGTAGACGATCATCGTCTCGTCCGCGAGATCCGCGAGCGTCAGCGGCCGGGCCGGATCGGCGAGCCGATGCCCGAGCGGCAGCGCCGCGATCAGCTTTTCCTCGATCAGCGCCTCGCGCACCAGTTGGTCGTCGTCGAAGCGCAAGCGGCCGAACCCCACGTCGATCCGCCCGCCCTTCAGCGCGCCGAGCTGTTCGAGCGTGAACATTTCGATCAGCGACAGCTCGACGTCCGGCTGCGCCTCGCGAAACGCGCGGATCACGTCCGGCAGCGCGCCGTACAGCGTCGACGGCACGAAACCGATCACGATCCGCTCCGACAGTTGCGCGAGCCGCCGCGTCAGCGGCCCCAATTCGTCGGCCTGGTCGACCAGACGTTTCGCCTGCGCATGGAACACGCGCCCGGCATCGGTCAGTTTCAACGGCCGCGCGCCGCGCTCGAACAGCGGCAGCCCGATCTCCTCCTCGATCGCCTGGAGCTGGCGGCTCAGCGGCGGCTGCGTCATGTGCAGCCGCTCCGCGGCCCGCGTGATGTTCATTTCCTCGGCGACGGCGATGAAGTAACGGAGCTGACGCAATTCCATTTCATGCCTCAAAGGTATGGAAGTAGTCGGAAAGAGTGTTGGACGACGCGGGGCGGGAATTCCTACCATGTGCACCAACAGGAGGAATCGCATGATAGCAACTGCCGCCACCATCGAACGCATCGAGACGTTGCTGGTCGACGTGCCGACGATCCGGCCCCACAAGTTGTCGGTCGCGACGATGAATTGCCAGACCCTCGTGCTCGTCCGCGTTCGGTGCACGGACGGTATCGAAGGCGTCGGCGAGGCGACGACCATCGGCGGCCTCGCCTATGGCGAGGAGAGCCCCGAAAGTATCAAGGTCAACATCGATACCTACTTCGCGCCGCTGTTGCGGGGCATGGACGCGACGCGCCCGGGCGCCGCGATGGCGCGTGCGCGCAAGCTGTTCCAGGGCAACCGCTTCGCGAAATGCGCGCTCGAGACCGCGCTGTTCGACGCGCAGGCGCGGCGCCTGGGCGTGCCGCTGTCCGAGCTGTTCGGCGGGCGCCGGACCGATGCGGTCGATGTCGCGTGGACGCTCGCAAGCGGCGATACCCAACGCGACATCGCGGAAGCCGAAGCGATGCTCGACGCACGCCGCCATCGCGCGTTCAAGCTGAAGATCGGCTCGAACGCGGTCGCCGACGACGTGGCGCACGTCGTCGCGATCAAGCGCGCGCTAGGCGAGCGCGGCGACGTGCGCGTCGACGTGAACCAGGCCTGGAGCGAAACCGATGCGATCTGGGCCGGTGCGCGGCTGGCGGACGCCGGCGTGAGCCTCGTCGAGCAGCCGATCGCCGCGACCAATCGCGCGGGGCTGAAACGCCTCACGCAGCTCGCGCAGGTGCCGATCATGGCCGACGAGGCGCTGCACGGTCCCGTCGATGCGTTCGCGCTCGCGCAGGATCGCGCGGCCGACGTGTTCGCGGTGAAGATCGCGCAATCGGGCGGCCTGCAGGGCGCGGCGAGCGTCGCGTCGATCGCCGCGGCCGCCGGCATCGAACTGTATGGCGGCACGATGCTCGAAGGCGCGGCCGGCACGATGGCGTCCGCGCAACTGTTCAGCACGTTCGACTCGCTGAAATGGGGCACCGAACTGTTCGGCCCGCTGCTGCTCACCGAGGAGATTCTCGTCGAGCCGCTGCGCTACCAGGATTTCAAGCTGCATCTGCCGGCCGCGCCCGGCCTCGGCATCACCTTCGACTGGGCCCGCATCGAACGGATGCGACGCGGCGCCCGCTGACCCCACACGACAACCGAAACCGGAGACACAGATGAACAAGCAAGCCATCGACGCCCTGCTGAAGACCTTCGACGACGCGGCCGAGAAGCCCGGCAACCCGCGCGTGCGCGCGATCGTCAACCGGATCGTGAAGGACATCTGCTACACGATCGAGGACTTCGACGTGCAGCCGAGCGAATTCTGGACGGCGCTCAACTTCCTGAACGAAGCCGGCCGCGAATTCGGGCTGATCGCCGCGGGCCTTGGCCTCGAGCGCTTCCTCGACGTGCGGATGGACGAAGCCGAGGAAAAGGCCGGCATCCAAGGCGGCACGCCGCGCACGATCGAAGGCCCGCTGTATGTCGCCGGCGCGCCGGAATCGGTCGGCCATGCGCGCCTCGACGACGGCACCGATCCCGGCCAGACGCTGATCATGCGCGGCCAGGTGCTCGGCGAGCATGGCGCGCCGCTCGCGAACGCGCTGGTCGAGGTGTGGCATGCGAACCATCTGGGCAATTACTCGTACTTCGACCCGTCGCAGCCCGCGTTCAACCTGCGCCGCTCGATCCGCACCGATGCCGAAGGCCGCTACAGCTTCCGCAGCGTGCTGCCGGTCGGCTACAGCGTGCCGCCGGGCAGCAAGACCGAGCAACTGCTCGACCAGCTCGGCCGCCACGGCCATCGTCCGGCGCACATTCACTTCTTCGTTTCGGCGGACGGTTATCGTAAGCTGACGACGCAGATCAACATCGATGGCGATCCGCATCTGTGGGACGACTTCGCGTTCGCGACGCGCGACGGGCTGATCCCGCCGGTCAGGCAGGCCGAGGGCGCGGAAGGCAAGCCGTACGGGGTCGACGGGCAGTTCGCGCTGATCGACTTCGACTTCTCGCTGGTCAAGGAAAAGCAGGACGTGCCGGGCAGCGAAGTCGAGCGGGCTCGCGCGCAGGCGTGAGCGCCCTTCCCGTTCGACGAATCGACAACGCAAGGAGTGCAGGATGCTGTTTCATGTGGAAATGACCGTTCGCCTGCCGGCGGACATGGACCCGGTCAAGGCGGCCACGCTGAAGGCCGAGGAAAAGTCGATGTGCCAGCGGCTGATGAACGAAGGCGTCTGGCGCCATCTGTGGCGCATCGCAGGGCAGTATGCGAACGTCAGTATTTTCGACGTCGAGAGCGTGCAGCAGCTGCACGACGTGCTGAGCCAGTTGCCGCTGTTTCCGTACATGGAGATGGACGTGCGGGCGCTGTGCCGGCATCCGTCTTCGGTACGGGACGACGATCGGTGATGCCCTTGCGGCCCATCATCGCCGGGCAACCGGCGCATGGGCCGCATTTTCAGTTCAAGTCGCCTGCGTCAGCGCGGTCTCTTTCGCGACCCCGACAGCAGTGCGATCACTTCGGCCTATCCCCCGCCATCTGCAATCCGGTCGACGTCAAACCGACGCGTAGCGGCTTGTGCGGATCGAGCTTCTTTTTTTCGATGACGCGCTTCCAGCCGCCGGCTGCGTCCGGGACGCGATACAACGCGACGATCGCCACATACTCCGTCTCGCGTTGCATCGGTTGAGACAAGCTCGACGAAGCTCCGGGGTTCACGACGGCCGACATATCGGCCTGCAGATCCTGAGCAAGCACCGTCCGGTCGTTCTTCAACAGATCGTCGTACGATGCTCCGTCGAACATCTTGCGGTCCTTCAACTGGTAGACGCGAACGGCAACCGACGTCGGCCGCCCTGCGTCGTCGGGGTTCAGTTCGGCACGGGCGACCAGATCGACGTCAAGCACCTTCACCTGCTTGAAAAACACGGCGCGATACGCATTCGACGACGCGTCCGACACGGACTGCCAGGCACCGCAACCTGACAGCAGCAAGACGGCGACGGCGGTAGCCGCACTCATTCGATAGAACATGGGAACTCCGGAATCAGATCGTGCGCGGCACGAGATGCGGATTGGGTTGCGGTACGGGGAACGCCTCGTACACGCCAAGCGCGATGCCGATCATGCGTTCATCGACCGACGGCAGCACCGTCGTCCAGCCGAGACGCGGCGCCGGGCCGGCATGTTCGACGCCGACGGTCGGATGCGGAACGAACCTTGACGACACTTCCATCCGCAAATGCACATCGGCCTTGACGCCGACATACAGCTGGATGAATGCCATCACCTCTCGATGCAGCCACGCACCGGGCAACAGGTCCTGAGCCTGCCGTTCGTCGACCGGCCGCAATGTCACGCGCACCGCGCGGCTGCGATACGCGAGACGCCTGCCGAGCACGTAACCGGCGCCGAGCCCGCCGCGCTTCCCGTCCGACAGCACGTCCGCATCCGGCTTCGCCGACGTCAACGGCTTTGGCCGACCACTACTCGTCGTCACCGCCCAGAATTCGTCCACTCGAACATCGGCTCCCGGCGCGGCGAGCGCCACCACGCCGGCCAGCCCTTCCGACGTGCGTGTCCGCTGGATCAGCAGCCCCAGCAGGGCAAGCATCCGGGAATCCGGCAAACCCGCACGCAAGGGCTTGTCGCCCCATCCGAATCCGGCGAGACACAACAGGCTGCGCGAATAATCGTCGACTCCGCCGGCCTGGAAACGCTCCGGATAACGATATTTCTTCCATACGCGATACAGCAGCGTCGCCATCCGGTGGTTGAACGGATCGAGAAACGCCTCGACCGCCTCATGCCCTTCCTCTCGCAGTACAATCTCGTCGATCATGTGCGACGGCATCGCCGCATCGACGCCGTAAAGCCCCATGAACGTCGTGCGCACGGTCGGCGGTGCCTCGGGGTGCTCGTCGTCGAATTCGACCGCGGCCATCTCGCCCGCCGGAAACCCCAACCGCGGACGCGGCCGGAACCGCACCGGCTCGTGCTCCGGCGTATCGCGCGTACCGAATCCGGCGCGTTCGGGCGCACACGCCTCCAGCAGCCGACAGAACTGCATGAACGTCATCTTCGGCGCTCGCTGGAACAGCGTCCCGGCAACCGTCGGCGGCCCCTTCGACGCGGCAGCTTCGGCCACCATCCGATCGATCGAAGCCGTCATAGCGGCGCCCGCCGAGCCTTGCTGCGCGGCCACTCCGTCCGCGACCGGGACGGCAGGCTGACGATCGCCAGCTTCGTGAACAGATTGATCTCCGCATACGCGCCGAAGAACCGATGCAGCAGCTCGCCGAACAGCATCACGTCGCCTTCGCCGGAGAACGCGTGCGAATCGAGCGTGATCTCGATCAGCACACCGCGCTCCACCGCGCCGCCCGATACTTCTTCCAGCATGTCCTGCGATACATGCAGGATGCCGGCGAGCCGCCGCCGGTTCAGCTCCTCGTTCGTCCAGTCGTACAGCGCCAACGCGCCGCGCAATACCTCCGCGTTCATCATCGACAGGAAATTCGGCGCGAGATGCGACAGCACGCGCCACTGGAAGCGGTCTTCGGTCGGCGGATACAGCGGCAACGTCGGCGCGACGAGATTGCGCACACCCGCGACGTTTGGCGTGCTGGCCGCCAGCTCGTCGAGGCTCGCCTCGCGCAGCCCCTTGCGCGGCAGCAGCCCGTTCGTGCCGGTCACGCGCAGCGACAGGCTTTCCTCGGGCAGCGTGTCCATCGACTCCCACGCGTGCCCGCCGAGGATCACCCACATTTCGTGCAACCCCGATACGCCCGAACGCACGCGCGTGTGGAAATAGCGCTCCGGCGCCTCGTGCCGCAGCATGCCGCCGCGATGCCGGAACGTCGCGAACGGCACGTATTCGTACCGTTCGGCCGTATCGTGATCGAACGTCGCGACCGCATCGACCGAATACGTCTCGACATGCTCGCCCTGATGGCCGGCCGGCACCACGCGATATTCGGTTTCGTGATGATCGATCTCGATCGGTTCGGCATCGAGTTCGAACAGATTGATCACCGGCGAGCAGAACAGCCGCACGTTTTCCGCGTTGAAGCGCTGGTCCGACGGATAGGCTTCCTTCAGAACGATTTCCAGTTCGAAGCGCGTCGATTTTTCGGGCAGCTTCGTGATGTCGAGTCCGCACAGATCGACGAACAGGAATTTTTCCCGGAACGTGAAGTATTCGAGCAGCAGCTGATAGCCGGAGAACGCCGCATCGGCTTTGGGCCACAGCCGTTCTTCCGTCGAAAAGCCTGCCGGCTCGATCGTGACGCCCGGCAGCGGCACGGATTCGCCATCGCGTATTTCCGGAACGCGCCAGTGAATCGCATCGACCTGGCGCGTCAACGCAAGATGCATCGCGAACGCGGTCGGCTGATCGGCGTTCAGATGCAGCCGCAGCCGCGACAGATCCGTCTCCTTGCGAAGCGCCGAGCCTTGCAACGCGAAGCCGACGCGGATCACCGAGCGGCCGTCGTGACGCACGGCCGGCCCGGCATGCGTGATCGACACCGGCTGCAATGCAACCGCCTGCGTCGTACGGTACAGGCATTGCACCGTTCGCGGCGCCACGCCTGGGGCTGCGCCCGCAGCAGGCACGTTGATCGGCGCGGAACGCACCGGCACGCCGGCCGGCACGACGATCGTTTTCTGAAGCGTCTCCGCGAACGGCGTCAGCTCGACGATCGATAGCGACGGAATCATCCGCAGATAGTGCGGCCACAACAGGCTGACGAGTCCTTCTGTCAGCTCGGGCAATTCGTCGTCGAGTTTCTGACGTAGCCGGCCCGTCAGGAATGCGAAGCCTTCGAAAAGGCGTTCGACGTACGGATCGCGATCGCCGACGCGGTCGAGATTGAGCAGGCGAGCGCGGTCGGGGTGCGCCTTCGCAAATTCCTTGCCGGATTCGCGCAGGTAACGCATTTCGGCTTCGTAGTAGCGCAGGATGGGATCGTGGTTGTCCATGAGAAATCCGTTACGAAAGGGTCAATGCACGGGCGGGATCGAGTACCGTGAGTTCCGCCTGCAATTCGCCGATGCGGCGGGCGAGCGCCGGCTTGTCGGCGTCCTTGCGGCTGCTCATCGCCTTCAGTGCCTTGACCAGTTGTTGCTTGACCTCGAACGTCAGCGCCGGCTCCCAGCGCATCAGCGGCAGCGACCGGGCCGACGCGTCGAGTTCCGCCAGCAACGCGAGCGAGGTATCGGGCCGGCCGGCATGGTCCGCCAGGCGCGCCATCACGAGCCGCTGCAAATAGCGATGCCGATCGGTTTTCATGCCGGGCAGCACTTCGAGCCATGCGAAGGCCATCTCGACGCCTTCGCGCGCGGCGAGTTCACGGGCCTGGCTTTCGATCTCCGGCCAGTCGCCGGTTGAATCGCTTTCGCTATCCGCGCCGACAGGCAGCGGCGCGACCATCTCGCCCGCTTCCAGGTTGCGCACGACCGCGTGCCGGGCGATCCATTCGAGTGTCGTGTCGTCGGCGAACGGCGTGCCGTCGCTGAACGCCAGCCGTTCGATGCCCGGCAACCGTTCGAGGAACAGCGCGAAATCGGCGCGCAACAGTTCGCGCCACTCGCTGTATGGTGTACCGACATGATCGAGCGCGACGTGCTGGAAGTACTGCAGATCGAACCACAGGTGATTCGCGCCCTCCATGAATGCGCCTTCGACCCGCTCCAGCAACTCGTGCCAGTGCTTCTGCAGCACGAGGCGCTTCATCTGCTGGCGCAACTCCGCGCGTGGGGGCGCCAGACGCGTATGCGACGCGGCATCCGCCGGCGGCACGTCGTGCAGCGTGTCCCAACGAATGCTTCGCGCGACGCGTACCGAAGGCAGGTAGCCGTTTTCCTGATCCCGCAGCCACGTCGACATCGCACGTGCCTGATCGAGCAAGTCGCGCGTCGACGCGATCGAGCCGGCTGAAATTTTGCCCGGCGCACTGGCCGGCGGCACTGCCGTGCCGGAATCGGCCCCGTGCGCCGGTGCTTCCTTTTTATCGAAGCGCGACACGAGCGGCTGCAAATTCGGACGGGCAGCGTCGGGCCACGCCTGCGTGCACGTCACGAGCACGCCGAGCGCTGCGAGCGCACGCTCGAGATCGGCCGGCGCGAAATCGCCGTGGCGATCCAGCATTTCGATCAGGCGCGCGGTCGCGAGCATTTCCAGCGCGGCTTTCTTCGCCTCGTGACGGGCCGGCAGCACGGTCTCGCCGAACTGGTCGACGAGCGCGGCGCTCAATTCGAGCCCATCGGCGAAACCGGCCGGGCCGTCCTGTCGCAGGCGTGCGAACGCGTAGTAGCCGGCCACGCGCAAATCCTTGCCGGTTTCCTTCAGCAGGTGTTCGCATGCACGGACGATCAGGCCGTCGTCGATTCCCGATAGTTTGCCGGCCTCGTCCTTCAGCTCGAAGAAGGCGTCCTCGTAGCCGGGGTCGCGCCCGCACGCGTGGTCGCCCGGTATCGGCGCGATCCATGCGGCCCAGGTATCCGTCCGTGCCCTCTGAAGTGAATCGCCGCGAGGGCCCCCGACGAGGGTCTTTACAAAATTGGCTAGCGTCATCGCATGTCTCACAATACAAATGCGTCGCCCAGCAGCGCGAGGGCATGCCCGAACGGGCTGGCGGGTGAATCCGGAAGCGCCGACGTCGTCACCGCGGGCGAGATCGCAGGCTGCGGCGTCGTTTGTGTCGTCGAGACGGCCGTGGTCGTTTGCATCGGCGCTCGAGTCGGCTTGAGATCGGTATCCCGGCCGGATACCTTCTCCGGCGCCGCCCACATCGTTTCATCCGGCAACGGGCTTCTGCCCGGAAGCCCCCGCGGCAGCGGCACGGCCGCATGCTTCGCGGCCTCGATCGCCGACATCGGCAACGGCGGCGGGCCGCTCGCCGAGGCCCGCGCCCCGGCGTTCGCTGCTGCCGTCACGAACACGCGTGCCGGCAACGCGAAATGGCGCAACTGGAGAACGTCGAGCGGGCCACCGCCGGCTTCGCTGCGCAACTGCACCCTGAGTGGGATGCCCTGGCTCGTGTCGGGCGTCCAGGTCAGCAGATAGCGGGCGTTGTCCTGCTGTGTGACCTTCGCGCGCTCCAGCAATCGAACGAGGCCGAAACGCCCCTGCGAATCGAGCGCGGTACGCAAACCGCCCTGCTCCGTCTGCCACTCGATGTGCGACAGGTTCTCGAGCGACTGCCCTGGCCACTCGAACGACGTCCATTCCTGCTTCTGGTTGAAGTAATGCAATTCGCGGCCGGACAGCACGAATCGCATGTCGGTGATGCCCGGTGTCGGCTCGGCCCGCAGTTCGTAACGCACGCGTGCATCGCCTGACGGGAACAGCACCGTCGACGTGCGCGTGAGCTTGTTCAGGCCGTTGAGGAAAGCCGGATCGATCGTCAATGCACCGGAATCGGCTCCCTGCGCGGCGACCCACCGGTCCCCGTGCCGTTCGACGACACCGGCCAGTTGCGACGTCACGAACTGCGCGATCACGCCGCTGTCCGGACGCATGAAGCGCGCCATCTCGGGCAGCGACGCGTCGTTGTCCGAATCCGCGAACGGATAGCGGCCGCCGAAGGTCTTGTTCCAGTCGGCGAGGATCGCGGTGCGCCAGATTTCGTTCAGGCTTGCAGCGGCCGGCTGCACGATGACCTGCCACGACTGATCGAATGGCGCGCGGAACAATGCGCCGAATCCGGACCATTGTTCACCGAGACTTGCGGCAACACGGCTCGCGTAATCGCGGCTGTCGGCGATATCGGACGTCTTGCCCTGCAGCACGGATTGCGCGGCCAGCCGTGCGATCGCATCCGGATCCGGGCTCGAGACGATCTGCGACGTCTTCAGGCGCATCGCCGTGATCCGCTCCAGATAGCGCGCCAGGCTCAGGTCGCCGGTTGCTGCCGGCGGTGTGACGCCCTTGCCGCCGGAGGGCGCCCCCGCAACGAGATCGCTACCGGTCAAACGCAAGATCGGACCGAATGCGGCCGCGAGCGGCGCAAGTTGTGGCTTTGCCTGCTTCGACGGATCTTTCTCGTCGGCGCCGACCAGTTGCTGTGCCTTGCCGATCAGCGTGTCGGACAGCGACTGGGTGTTGGCGCCCGTTCCCGCCTGATACACGATCGCATTCATCAACGCGACGAGCGGCGAGCGCTGCGGATCGCCCAGTAGCGTGAGTTGGTCAGCCGTGGCTGATAGCGTCGGTGCAGGTTGCCAACGCAAACTGTTGAGGAAGAGCGCCCATGCGCGCGCGTAATCGTCGAAGTAGCGCCGGCGCAGTTCGGCCTTCAATGTCGACGGCGAGGCATTGGAAACCTTGGTGTCGGAGAGCACCCAGTCGCTCGCCACATCGCGTTGCTCGCCGGCTTCGTCGATTGCCTTCGAGATCCGCTCTTCCCATGCTGCACGCGTGAATACGCCGGGTACGGTCGCCGTCGTGCCGAACAGGCCACGGCTCGTCGCGCTGCTGACCGACGCTTGCGACGCAGCGTCGCCGAGCAGCGTCGCGAGCGACAGCGGCGGGTATTTCGGTGTCGCTTCGTCGATGATCTGCTGGTAGATCGCATCTCCCGAGTGCTGAATGCCGCGCACGCCGATGATCGTCTGCCGGGTGGACGCGATCAGCGCACTGTCCGGGGAAATCACCGGCGCGGCGCGGCTCGCTCCGGCTTCGTGCCCGATGTGATTGGCAAGGAACGTGATCGCGTGCTGACGCATGTCTTCCCATTTGCCTCGCGACAGTTGCGAACCGGCCGGGCGTTCCGGCGCGGATGTCGCGACAAGTTGCGGCGTCAGGAATGCGGCTGCCGCCCGCTCGGGTTTGGCAAGCATCATGTACGTCTTGAGCGTATCGTAAGCGGCCTGCACCTGGGCGTCGCCGCCGCTCGCGATTTCCGCGTCGGACAGCGACGCGAGTTGATGCAGTCTTGCCTCGAGTTTCTGGCGGATCGGGCCGATGAGGATGCGGTTTGCGGCATAGGCGTAGTACGGCCAAAGGGCGTCGAGCAGCGCGTGGTCGCGATTCAGGGCGAAACGGGTGGTCACAGGTGCGCCGGTGCGTTGGTGGATTTCGAGTGTGTCGATTTGACGATCGAGATCGGTGAGCGTTTGCAGCGATTGCGTCGGGTTCAGCGTTCCGGTGAGCTTCGCAACCGTATTCGTGGCGCTCCCGATCGTCGCGCGGTTGGCGAAGCCGGACAGCAGCGTGCCAGCCAACCAGCAGCCGATCAGCGCGGTCGCCACCCATGCCGCCGTGGTCGATAGCGAAAAACCGATGCGGCGACCGTGTACCTTGCGGCTGTGGTCGGCGACGGTTTGCCAGATGGTGCGGTGGTGGGCGCCGTTCGACAGCGCATTGTCACGCGTGAGACCCGACGTGGGCCGTACCAGCTCTCTCTCCTTGAATAGCGGCGCAAACAGCACGCCATGGACGGCGTGCTTCCACGATCGGGACCGGGTAATCTGCTGTATCCAGCCCGCCAGCGCGCCGCTCACCCCGGAAATATGCTGCGACAATTCGGCGGGGTACCGATCGCGGGCATCGCTCGCAAGCCGGGCAGCCCCAACATCCGCGAGATTGCTGGAGAGATTCTGCAACGAGGCGTCGATTTCCTGTGCGTCGACATGCGCACTCGTCCATGTGAAGCCGATCGCTTCGTCCGGCCCCGCCGACTCGCTGCCGAAATCCGTGACGTTCAGCAAATACACTGGAGCCGCCCAGCGCAATGCGCGCGTGTACCGCATCAGCCGCTGAGACGGATCGTCCGCATCGCATGGGGAACCGCCCGAACTGCCGTTGCGCTCCACCGCGACGATTGCGTCGACAGGGCGACGCCTGCGCATGCCCCGTACATGGTCGAGCCAGCCGGTATCGAGCGCGTTGCTTGTCTGCTTGGCGTACAGGAGAACCGCATCACCGGTGATCGCATACCCGGTGTCGGCGAGCCCCGGGGCCAGGCGCTTGACGAACGATTCATCGCCGACGACCAGTACCCATTGCTGGCGATAGCGCCACCGCCAGCCATGTCGGTCGCGAAGGCTATTGGCCAGCGAAGCGGCACGTACCGCCCCCCCGGGAGTTGCGCTGTCGCGCCGTTCGGCTTCCGACTTGAACTGCCGTCCGACCCAATGCCTGACTCGCCGCATTGCTACCGCCGGGCGTGCCGAGGAATCGAAGCTGTACCACAAGAAAAGCACGACGAACAGGATACAAAGGGCGACAATCCATCCTGCCCGCCCTTCGGCAGAACGCAAGCCAAACCAGGAATCCCCCTTTAGCCAGACCGCCAGTCCGGGCAGGACGACCGCTATAACGACGCTCAGAATGTCGATCCGAAACTTGTTCAGCATACTCAATCAAGATTGGAGCAGTATGGGCGGCACGACTTCCGCTACATGTCCTGCTGGTTAGTCGTCGCGTGACTGGAGCGTGCTTGGCTCCGGATCCCGAAATGATTCGCTCAAACATCGACGCAGGACAAACGCTGCGACGGGAGCAGACGGGGTGGCGGGTCGCATTTGCATACGCACAAATCGTCACTGAGCGCACCCTCTCTACCGTTCGGGTCTTTCATCGACAATCGCGGCCCGTCGCACACAATGAATCCCATCGATTGACACGTCGGACACCACACCTCGTCGCGCTCGTATGCTTGTTCGCGATCGCCGATCCTGTCATTCGCGTCGCCGCCCAATACGGTTCCGTCGGACGTTGTCTTGTCGCCTTTCAGAATGTCATACCGCCTGATCATGATCTGGCCTCCTGAATTCCCAGTAATGCAATGTGCTGCGAGATTCTCCAACAAACGTTGGGTAACCGATGACGGTTCAACGCGTACCGAGATTCCTTACTACCGCGAAACACGGTTTCGTCTTGCTAGTCGCCACAACCAGTTGAGTCGAGCCGTCCCGGGCGGCCGCATTGGCCGCGCACGCCATGCTCAACCACGGCGCGGCCTCACCTGCATGGCCGACCATGTAATCGAGATCCGCCGGCTTCGTACCTATACTTGTCCTGGCCAGCGCAGCCGTCGTTGCATTTGCCGTAGCGCCATCGACACCACCTCGCCATACGCCCTTAATTTCCGACGTCTGCACTTTCCCCCATTGCACAGCGCGAGCAAGAGCGACATCTACCGAACAGTCGCTTGTTCCGTTGGGTCGATGCACCAGCGCTACCGATGCGAGATTGAACTTGCGGCGCACGGCCTCGGGTACGAACAGAATCGCGACGACGCTTTCGGCGCTTCCATCTGGCGGCATCGCCTGAAGAACGGCGTTCAGTTGAACAATGACGAGAAGTCGCGCTTCCTGATCGGAATTCAGTTCGACGCGATCAAGCCAGGTGTCGACGTACATCAGGTCGGCAATATCCGGCAAAACCTCGGCCTCGAGCATTCGACCATCCACCTTCTGCCACTGCGCGTGCCATGACGCCGAGATTTCCTCCGTTCTCGCCGTACCCGGCACGGCCAATTGGGCCGTCAGCTTCAAATCCGGCGGCATTGAACGCACCGCGTCAGCCACCTCATCGATCACCGCGCCAAACGCCCACGCCATGACATGGCGCCGTCGCTTATCGTCAGTATCGAACCGCACGCCATCCTCATCCGCGTCAGGCTTTTCGAACCAGCGCGCGTTCACTGGACGCGCATCGGGCTTCGGGGCGACTCGCGGCTCGAGCATCACGGACCCATCCAGCAATTTGGCGAACGCGTCTTCCTTGGCGTCGCTTGCGAACCTGTAGCTCGCAGCCAGAACCGCGAGCGGCTGACTTGCCTGCTCGAATACATCGTCAACATATTCTTTGCGGGCTTCGTTCCACACGATTGCGTCCAAACGTCGGCCTTCGTAGACGCTATAGCGCCTCAACACGACGAAGGAAGCAACGCCGAGCGGATATACGATGACGCAGACCCAGAACCACGGGGTCCGGGTTGGCTCTTCTTTCGGCCAGAGAAACAGGACCAGGAATACACCGGCGAACACGATTACGAAGAAAACAATCGTCCATACAAGTCGCGACGGCGGATCGTCTGGAACGGGCTCCTCGGGTGGCAGCTTGTCGAAGTCAACGGGCATTCGCTACCCTCAAAAACCATTTTGATAAGGGAGCACCGCTCTGGGAGTGATCTCCCAAAGAGATACGCTGAAATTTTTCAGAAAGAATCCTGACGTGGACGAAGGCTTCGGGACACTGAGTCCCACAAGGCGACAGATTCGCCATCCGTTAGGGAAGCCTTGTCAATTTTCTCCTGCAATACATTGTTCGGCGCCCCGGTGTTCATGTCCAACGTCATCATGATTTGTACGCCATATGCGATTCGAATCGCTTCTGGCATGGCGAGGGGAATACCTCCTCGCACAAATACCGCATGACTTCACCCACCGTCGTGACGCGCGGCGTACAAAACGAGATACGTGGCGTCGACGTGACTACCGGTGCGACGACGAGCGCCATCAAGATCTTCCTACGAGACAATGTCTTCATACCGCCCCCGGGCGCAACCGAATAGAGTCCACCACGGCATCCCACAACTCCAGCGCCTCGCCATCGTTAGCGAACGACTCTTTGTTCGTGCGGTACGCGCTCTCGCCTACCCGCAGCGATGCGTTCAGGTTGGGTTCAGCCAGCGAGTACGCCTTGCCAGGTGCTTCCCATTTGAAGCCGTAAGTCCGCTTGCCGTCCTGCGTGCCAGCCACCAGAATCTCGTCGGCTTCGATCGGGCCGACTGGTCGCGCTCGGTTGCGCAACTGGCCGACACCGGCCACCGCTCCCAGTAATGCCGGCAGAATCCCGCCGGCGCGGGCGCGCAGGCCTGGTTGTACCCTCTTCTGCGCATAGGCGGTTAGCCGGAACCATACATCGGGTCTGTTCGGCAACCGGATGTTCAACTCCCAGCTTTCGCGGTTGAAATCCTTGTCGACCAAGATAGTGTCCCCTGCCACAAAACCGATGCCTTCCGGTAACTCGCCGAGCGGGATTTCTCGCCATTCTCGGGACATTTCTTGACAAGTGGCTAGCGCGGTGGCCCTACGGTCCGGCGAAACCTCACCGGAGTATTTGAGGCTTTTTGAACCCGCTCGGAAGTAGGTATCGAAGAGGTATAGTATGTTCCCTGTCGGGCGATTCCAGGAGATCAGCGTCACCGAACCATTGGCATGCTGTATCCTCTCAACAAACAAACTGCCGTGCTTGACGTGCCGAATACCACGAAGCTCCTCCTCCCTCTTTGAAATCAAATCATCGAAGCTCTCTCGCGTAGTTATCTCACTAAGAATTTCAATCGTCACCTCGTTGTATTTATACGTTTCAATAGTTACTGCTTCACTGGGCAGGTCTACCAAATGTCGCCCAATTGCGCGCGTTCTCCAGCCTTCCTTCATGCCGACTCCTTTTTATGCCAGCGGGCCTGTTGAGCAATCTTGATAATTGCGTACATGGTGGCGTACAGTGATCGCCCGTGCTCGTCGCCATAACTGGCTTGATGGTCATATCCGAAATGGTCATTGCATCGACCAGGGTTGCCGTGCCCATGTGCGAAGCTCAAGGAAATGCCAGCTTTATTCGGAGCTTCACCGGAATACACCGGTACCGTGCCATCGCCAGCGCATTCTGGATTGCTGATGGTTAGCTTGATACCAGAAGCAGTCCTGAGCTTTCCGTTTCCATCGTCGCTGACTATGGCGCCCCCGACGGCATCGAAACCATCAAGGCCTCGTCCTTCCCACGACACCTCACCCCAAGCAAAGCGGTCCTTGCTCGCCAACGCTCCCGTCCCAAGCAAGCCACCCGGATCTTTGTCAGCAACACGCTTCCCTTGAGCACCATAATGGGCATAGGTAGGTTTTTTGTAGCGCTTCTCGATGGCCAAGTGGAACTCCCTGACTCGCTCGATCGTTTCATTAAGCCTAACGCGCGGGGACGCACGTTCAGGCTTAGAATGCTCCCCTGATATCGCGTCCACCTTCTTCCCTTCCGGATCCATCAACCCCAAATTCCCGTCCGGCACCAACCCATACCACGCCGGCGAGCAATAGATCTCGCTATACGGATCTCCGTTCTCCGGCAACGCAAGCAGCTCTTTGCCACTCCCCTTGTCACGCACCTTGAGCCACGGCTTTCCATCGTTGTAGTCCGCTGTAGGCAGCAATTCGAGCCCTCCCGGCGATTGCGAAAGTATCGCCACAACGTCTGCCGCGTTGCGTCCGAGAAACAATTGCTCCGGCCCCTCAAAACCCGAGCGCATGCGCTTATACGTAGCGGGCGCCCCCGTAGCCGGCTGCACGCCATGCGAGACACCCAGCACCTTGTCGCATTGGTGTAGTTCCGTCAGCGCGCGACTGACCATCCCTCCCATCGAATGGGTCACGACGATCACCTTTTCCGCCATCGGACGATTCGGTGCCGGACGTTCGTTGTAGCAATACGACCCGCCTTTTCCGTCAGGCGTGTCGTGCGCGAAAACTCCCTTGCCTTCGTTGTAGAAAGGCAAGATCGTCTTCTCGATCAGTTCCTTGATCGCCGCTCCAGAGTCCCGGTTGCTCTGTAGCCAGTTGTAGCCGCCCGCCCAAACGTCGAATTGGTAGTTCGCGGCATGCAAGATCTCTTCGCGCGTCAGGGCATCGCCTTCTTTCGCACCCCATGCCGTGGGGGCGTCCTGACCCGCCTCCGCGGCCCATTTCCGGAGATCGGCTTCGCAGCGCTGGAAGTCGTATCGAGACAGGTCGTTCAGCAAATGCTGAAGCTTGGCCATGAACGGATGGTAGCTTGATCGCATCACCGCACCCCAGCCTCGCGCGACCAGCACGTTCTTCGGCAGGCCGCTCTCTCCGGCGTCGATCGGGCCGCTGGGGTCGATTTCCACCGTATCCGTCACCAAGTCCCCCGCCCGCTCATGTGAACTCTTGAACAGATAAACGAACAACTGCGCGATCATGTCGGCCGCTCCGCGTAAATCGAGGTTGGGCGGCTGCCAGACGCCGGCCTTGCCCTTTTTCTTGCGCAGGTTCGTGCCCATGATGCCGGGCAAAAAGACTATCGGAATCACATAAGGCTTCGCCAGCACGATCTTCTCGCGCTGATCGTCTGTGGACGTCAGCGTCGCGATGCTGTATTGGTCGCCGTTTTCGTCAACTACGCTGCGATACAAAACGGAGGTGGTGTCTGTCATGATCTATTTTTTGCAAAACAGAAATTGGTGAGTTCAGCCCAGCAGGCGAATACGAACCAGTTCGGTGAAGAGGCTTTTCTGATGCGGCGTCTGGCCGGACTCGTCCGTCAACACCTTGAGCACACCGCCATCGTCCCGTTTGATCTCGGCTTGGACATTGGCAAGCGGTTCGCCGGTGGAAGGATTCCTCACAACGTAGGTATCGGCAAACTTCGCGTGCTTCCACGTATTCATCGATTCCGCAAGCGAACTCGGCCCTTGACGACTGAAAGCCGCTGACTTGATCGTCCGGTTTCCTTGCGTCCCATCCTCGATGCCCGTTGACGAGATTCGAATGTACGAACCGCCACATTTGAGAATCAGTTCGCTCTTCGCCTCGATCGTCACCCTGCCGTTGGCACTCGTCATCCGCATGTCCTTGTCCGACAGCAAATGCATCTCGTCGCTCTGCGCCTGAATCTCGACTTTCCCGCACGCCGCAAAAAGCTTCATTCCCAGTTTCTGCGCGAAGATCGATACCAGTTCGCCGGCCGCGACCGTAAACCGCTTCATCACACCGATGTCGGCGTTCCCACCCGCCGTTGCAATCAAATGGTCCTTCGCACTCAGTTGAAGATCGGTTCCCGAGACCAGCCCCATACCGTCGGGCGCGCTCACGAGCACACCCGATTTCTTCAACTCCTTCAGCGTTCCTTCAAGCAAAGCACGCTGGCGCTCATAATCCGCCGCCACCGCCTGCGCCGCGCCGGCTGCCTCTCCCAATCCGCGCATCTGCTGCAGTGCCAGATCGAGCAACCCTTGCGCGCCCTGCATCCCGAGTTGCTCGCCGACGCCTCCAACCTGAGCCTCAGCCGTCACCAGCACACCCTTTGCACCTCGAACCGCAACATGCTCGTCGGTGCGTAGTTCCGCCCCTTTACCGCGCTCATTGCGGCTCTCATCGACCATGTGACCGAGATTCAGCTCACTGGTTTGAAACGGCGTCGTCAAGTGGACATGCTCATTGCCCTCCTTATCCTCCATCCGCAACTCATTGCGCGCAGCCGTCCGAATCAGGTTCCGCGTATGGTTCAGGTTGTTCACCAGGTCCGGATGCACGCTGTCATGCATTGCCCCGATGATCACCGGCCGGTTCGGATCGCCGTCCGTATGGACAATCGCCACCTCCGCCCCGTCGATCAGCGGAAAGTGATGCCCATAGTCGCCACCGCTGTACGGCTTCGCCAACCGCACCGGTCGGCTCGTCCCACCGGGGCTCCATTCATCGAGATCGAACGGCAGCTTGATCACGTACCAGCCCTGTTCGGTCAGATACGCATACTTGTAGTTGCCCGGCGACGTAATCCGCGCTGGCAGAATCCCGTCGACCACCGGTCGCGAAATCGAGGCCATCGACGTGCGCCACACGCGATCCGACGGAATCCCTTCGAACGCCACCCAGTACGACTCGTTACGCCCGCCGTGCGACTCGACCGACGTAACGAAGACCCCATGTTTCGCATCGGCCGGCTTCGGCTCGACGCGCATCACCTCGCCGGCTTCGAGCCAGAACGGATTACCCGTTCCCTTGAACGTGATCTGCCCGGCCAGATAGGCCTCGTGCCGCAACCGCGCCACCCGCTTGCCCTCTTCGGGCGTCTCGTAATGCTCGCCCCAGCGATAATCGACGGCGTTCGTCGTCTTGTCGTCGCGCGCCGTGTTTTCCTCAACCAGCAGCGACACCCCGGCCTGTCGATGATTGTAGTCATGCAGCCGCACGGCCTCCGGCACGCGCTTCATCTCGCGCCCGAGCGTCTTGATCGCGTCCGCACCGACACTCTCCAGCCCCGAATCACGCCGATACGGCACCGTGCGCTGCTTGCGCGCATACGCATCGAGATCGTCGCCGAACACCACCACCGCGCGATCCTTCTTCTGCTCCCAGCGAAACCAGATCCCCTCTTCCGCACACATGCGCCGGATGAACGCGAACGTAGTCTCGTGATACTGCGTCACGTATTCACGGCGCTTGTACTGCCCGCGCAACTGGAACTGAAAATCCACCCCCGCGCGATAACCGTAGTGCCGAAGCGTGTCGGTCACGATCTCCTCGACCGACTGCTTCTGAAACAAGCGGCTGGTCACGCCGCGATCGAGATCCGCGAGCGTCGGTTCCAGCACGACGCGGTAACGCGTTTCGTCCGCCGAAGTCTCGAGCTCGTCGAATTGCGTGATCACACCATGAACCGTATACGCCGCCGGCTTCGTACTGAACCGAGCCGCGTTCTCCCCGAACATCTTTCGCAGGTAATCCATGTCCGGGTCGACCGGATCCGCAACGAACTTCGCCGGCCGGCCCAGCACCTGGTCCATCGGAATCCCGGCCACGGGGCTTGTGAATTCGATCTCGTACCGATAAAGCTCGCTCACGCGGTCCACCCCCGTGAACTTCAGGATCGAGAACGGCGCCGGATGCGGCGCCAGCTTCAATTCATAAGCCTGCGTAGGCAAAATCATCGACATCGACTCTCTCGGTTGCGCAAACAGGCGGTGCCGCCGGGGCAATCATCGTCACCCCGGCGGTTCGCCATCACACGTCGGATCAGTTCTTGGCCTTCGGCATCTGCGACACGAGCGACAGCCCGATGTCCATGCCTTCGACCTGGAAGTGCGGGACGATGAACAGCTTGATCCGGAAGAAGCCCGGGTTGTCCTCGATATCCTCGACCGTGACCTTCGCCTCGCGCAGCGGATGCGACGCCTGCAACTCGTCGCCCGGATCCTTCATCTCGGTGACGAGCCCCTTGATCCAGTTGTTCAGTTCGAGTTCGAGCAGCCGGCGATCCTTGGTCGTGCCGATGTTTTCGCGCTGGATCAGCTTCAGGTAGTGCGCGATGCGAGACAACAGGAAGATGTACGGCAGCCGTGCGTTGATGCGGCTGTTCGCGGTCGCTTCCTTGGTTTCGTACAGCGCCGGCTTCTGCGCCGAGTTCGCGGAGAAGAAGCACGCGAAGTCGTGGTTCTTGTAGAACGACAGCGGGATGAAGCCGAGATTCGCGAATTCGAATTCGCGCGTCTCCGGGATCAGCACTTCGGTCGGGATCTTCGGCTGGTAGCCGGTGCCGAGGTCGTACAGGTGAACCGGCAGATCCTCGACCTTGCCGCCCGCCTGCGGCCCGCGGATCTGCACGCACCATCCATTGTTCACGAAGCTGCGCACCATGTTCGCCGCAAACGCGAACGACGCGTTCATCCACAGGTACTTGTCGTGATCGGGGCCCTTGACGGCCTCCTCATAGTTGAACGCCCGCACCGGCGCCGTGTCCTTGCCGTACGGCAAGCGGCCGAGTACGCGCGGCATCGTCAGGCCGACGTAACGCGCATCGTCGATATCGCGGAAGCTCTTCCACTTGATGTATTCGGCGCGATCGAAGTAGTTGCCGATGTCCTGGATCGCCGCCACTTCCTCCATCGACCGCTTGCCGAAGAACGCCGGCCCGACCGAGCCGATGAACGGCATGTGCGCGGCAGCCGCGACCTTCGAAATATTGCGCAGCAGCGCAACGTCCATCGGTGAATTAGCGAACTCGAAGTCGCTGATCATCGCGCTGATCGGCTGGCCGCCCGGCGTGTCGTATTCCTCGATGTAGGTGAGGCGATACAGGCCGCTCTGGATCAGTTCCGGCGTGTCCTCGAAGTCGCGCTGCAGCGCGTCCTTCGATACGTCGAGCACCTCGATGCGCGCGTTCTTGCGGAAATCGGTACGGCTCACGAGCATCTTCAGGCCCCGCCAGCGTGCTTCGAGCGCCTGGAATTCCGGCGTGTGCATCACGGCGTCGAGCTGGCGGCTGATTTGCCGGTCGATCTGGCCAATGTGGAAGTCGAGCAGCGATTTGTCGAGCCGGTCCACCGGCTGGCGCGCGTTCGCGACGAGTTCGAGGAACGCGCTCATCCCGCGCGCGATGCGCTCGTCGGCCGACGCCTCGGACAGCATGTCGTTGTCGCGGAACGCCTCGAGCGGGCGCGCCTCGCTAATGGGCTTCAGGTTGATCTTGCTGCACAGCGACGCGTAGACGCTGTCGATATCCGCATGCGGGGCGTCCAGCACGACGGTCTCGGTCGCGCCGGCCTGCTGCGTTTCAGTGGGTTTCATCTCGGATCCTGTCTGCGGTCGAATGGCTACGAAGTTGCGGAATGCGCTGAACGCGCGTTTTGCCCGGCGTCGCTCACGCATGCCCTTCAGGCTGCGTCGCGGCGGTCGCGATCTGCGCGAGCTCGCCGCGCAGCTTCGCGGACAGGCGGTCGTCCTTCAGCACCTTCTCGAACTCGCGACGGAACGTCCCGTTGTCGAGCAAATTCGATTTCAGATCGCGCAGCAGGTTGCGCATCGCGAGGAGCGCCTGAAGCTCGGGAATCTGGCGCGCCACTTGCTCGGGTTCGAAATCCTTGATCGACCGGAACGCCACGTTGACGGGCAACTCGGAACCGTCGCCGGCCAGCGTGTTGCTCGCGGCAATCTTGAGATCCGGCGCGTAGTCGGCCAGCACGGCATCGAAATTGTTCTTGTCGATGTTCACCTTCTTGCGCTCGGCAAGCGGCGCCTGCTCGCGGCCGGCGCTGAAGTCGCCCGCCACCAACAGCTTCAGGGGCAGCTCGACCTTCTTCTGCGCCCCGCCCGTATGCAGGTCGAGAGTGATCGACACCCGGCTCTTCGGGATCTCTCGCTGAAAGCTATCCAATTCGTTCTCCTTATCTCAGAAAGCTTGAAGATTCCGCGATATGCACCCCGGACCACGAGTGCACCGTCGTTCACGTCACTTTTTTTGAAAATCGCAACCCGTATTGACGCACGACCGAATCGGATATTCGCGGCATGACATGCCGATTCAGACGGCAGAAAATATCATGCAATTTCATGAAAAGTAAACAGACAGAAATCAAAAATCACATCCGACCTAACGAGAAACGTATCAATTAATACTAGTCCTATATCACCCCCTCACCCGAGGCAGACATGAACTACACCAAAACCAATCTCAAATAACCGAATGATCACCACAACTCATTGATATTTATAACTAAATTACACAAACGACACTCGCCAAAATCTCGATAAATCAGCGCACACAAATTCCGTCAGATCACAAAAACAATTCACACCAAAATCTCAAAATCAACCTCACACTTATCTCGATATAAATGACACATTCTTCAACAAATTACCCGATGACGGAGTGACGAAATCGGCAAATGATGGTTAGAATCGGCGCCTCATAACTTCTGATCGATATTGACTACACCATGCGGATCGAAAAGCCGCTCTGGCATGAAGGGCTGATTCTCACGCAGCAGCATTTCCAGCAGCAGGACCGCTGGAACGGGTTCGCGCTGCAACAACTGGCGTCGGCGGTCGCCGCGTCGCCGTGGGGAACGCTGAACGTCGATGTCGACGAAGAAGCACTGGCGTCCGGCCGTCTGAAGCTCACGCGGCTGCGGCTACGCTTTCCGGACGGCACGCCGATCGACACGACCATCGCCGACGCACTGCCGCCCGCGCGTGACCTCGGCCGCGAAATTCCCGCCGATACCCAGACCGTCGACGTGCTCGCCGCACTCGCGCTGCCCGATGCGAACGGCGGCAACTGCCGTTTCGACGAGACGGCGTTGGCCCGTCCGCGTCGCGCGTATCGGGAGTTCGTGAAGGTGGTGGACCTGAACGGCGCGGGCGAAGCCGAAATCGCAGCCGAGCGCCACGCCGTCCGCTTGCTGTTCGGCCACGAATCGCACGCAGACGACACCGCATGCGCAATCGCTCGCCTGACGCGCACGACGAGCGGCCAGTTTCAGATCGATCGCGAATACGTACCGCCCTGTCTGTCGCTGTCGGGTCATCCGCTGCATATCGAACGCATCCGGCGGCTCGCGGATATCCTCGCCGCCAAGAGCGCGCTCCTCGGCGCGCGCCGCAGCGAACGGATCGAACAGGTCGCCGAATACGGCGTCGCCGACGTCCAGCTCTTCTGGCTCCTGCACTGCATTCATCAGGCGTGGCCGCAACTGCGCTTCCTCGCGTCGCATCCCGCGCAGCCCACGGATCGCCTGTACCAGGTGCTCGCGCAATTGGCAGGCTCGTTGATCACTTTCTCGACACACGTGTCGCTGACCGACATCCCGCCTTACGATCATGCCGGCGCACACGAGGTGTTCGCGACGCTCGAGGCGTTGATCCGCGATCTGCTCGACGCGATCATCCCGTCGCGGGTCGTGTCGATCGGGCTCTCGCACACAACGCCGACCACCTGGGCCGGCCGGTTCCTTGACGAGCGGATCGTCGAGGGCGCGGCGGACTGGTACCTGTCCGTCAATGCGGCGCTACCGGCGTTCGAGCTCGTCGAACAGTTCCCACGCCTGTGCAAGATCGGTGCGCCAGACGACGTCGAGCACATCGTCAATTCCGCGGTGGCGGGAATTCCGCTCAAGGCCGTGCAGCGCGTGCCGGGCGCCATTCCGGTGCGGCTGGACAACCATTACTTCGCGCTGGATGCGCACGACGCCGCCCATGCGCGAATGCTGGCCGCGCGCGCTTGCCAGATCTATCTGCCGGCGTCGGTTCCCGACGCATCGATCGAACTCTACGCGGTGCTGCGCTGATGAACGCCATCGTCTCCACACGTCACGATTCCGCGTTGCTGGCGCGGGAGCCATCGTCCAGCCACGCGGCCGGGCCTTCGATGCGTGCGCTGCTGCGCGATACGGCACTGCTCGTCGCGCAGCTGTCGAGCGGCGGCGAGGTCGACAACCCGGAAGGGCTGCGTCAGCAGTGCGCCCGGCTCGTCGCGCAGTTGGCGACGGCACTCGATGCACAGGGGGTTGCCGCCGACATACGGGACGATTTGCTCGTCGCGCAATGCGCGCTGATCGATGAAACCGCGCTGCGGCATCTGCCCGCCGCCGACAAGGCAAACTGGGAGTCCAGGCCGCTGCAGGTCGACCGGTTCGGCACGCACGACGCAGGCACGCGCATTTACGAGCGGCTCGAGTACCGGATGCACGAACCCGCGCCGAACGTCGATCTACTCGAATGCTATGCGGCCATTTTCGGTCTGGGATTCCGCGGCCGCTACGCCGCTCGCGCGGGCTCGTCGGTGAAAGCCCAAGAGGGCGAGGCAACGCGTCTGGCATTGCTGGCCGCGCTGGTCGCGCAAATCGATCGATTGCGGCCGGCTGTGCGGCCGGGGTTCGTCACCGATCGTTCGAACACGCGACTGATCGACCGGCTCAGGCATCTGTCGCCATGGGCGATCGCCGGAACGGCCTGCGTGATCGCGATACTCGCATGGTTCGCGTGGGATCGCATTCTCGACGCGGAACTGGCGCAACTCGTCCAGAAAGTGAAGCGGCCGTGACGTCGGATACCCCTGTCCCACGGGTGGCGACCCACGTCGAATCCGATGCCGCAAACGCGGCGCTGTCGGGTCTCGGCTATCCGCTGCGCACGATCGTCACGCTATCCGCGACGCTCGCGCTGGCTATCATCGGATGGTTTTTGGCCGTCGATCGCGGCGTCATGTGGGGATTGACGGCGAGCGTCGCTGTGCTTTCCGCGCTCGTCGTCTGGCTGCATTCGTGCCGGCTGACGCGTGCCCGCGAACGGAACGTGCACGCGCTTGCGCAACTGGGCGCGGCCACCGCCGACCTGCCCGTCGCACTCCGCACGAAAATGCCGCTCGCGCTCGTCACCGGCGACGGCCTGTCCGCCTTGTTCGATCGCGATACGGCGCGCGCACGTTTCGTTCACGTGGGCGACGGCGCAATCTGGCTGCGCGCCGATCGCCCGCAGGATCTCGCCCGGCTTGCCGTCGCCGTCCGTCAGTGGCGGGACGGCCATGCACCCGATTGCGTCGTGCTCTCGGTCGCGCCTGGCCTCCATGCGAGCGACGATACGTTGTCGCAGAACCTGCGCGTGATCCGGCAGGCCGTCGCCGATGCGTGTCGCATGCTGGGCACGTCGCTGCCGGGCTATGTCGCCGTCTATCAGCGACTGTCGGTTGCGAGCGTGGCGACGAAGGCCGCCGCCGGCGCATCGGCGGCGCAGTGGTACGGCATGTCGACCGGCTCGGCCATCGCGAATCTGCACGGCTTCGACACCGCAATCGAGGCGGCCGAGTCGGACGCACTCCATGCCGACGCAAATCCGGCCCTCTCGGCCCGCGCCGCCGGAATCGCGTCGATCGTCGGATGGACCCGCCGTCTCGTGTTCGACACGCTGACGGACCGACGTCAGCCCGCGTCGCCGTGGCCGCTGCTCGGCGCCGGCTGGATCGATCACGGCCCGGCGTCCGGCCCAGGCAAACCATGGGAACGCGAAGTGCGCGCGCTGACGGGTATCACGCCGGCCGCATTGCCCGCGTCGCCGCTCCCGTGGCCCTTTCCGCAACCGCTGATCGATACGATGCCGCGCCGTGCGTGGCGATCGCCGCGCATCGCCGCGGTCGCGCATGCGATTGCGATCGTCGCGTGCGCGGCGGTCGTCGCCATCTGCGCAGCCGCCCGGAACAGCGATGCGCTGATGGCCCGCGTCGGCGCGCATCTGGAGCGCTACAACCGCATCCCCGTCACGCAGGACGCCGCGAAGCGCGACGCGCTTCTGTCTCTTGCAGCGGACCGCGATCAACTCGACCGATACGCCCGCGTCGGCGTTCCGCTGCGGCTGTCGTTCGGCACCTATCGCGGCGCGCAGCTGCTGCCGCTTCTCGACGACGCGATCGCCTCTTACGAACCGCCCCCGCCGCCGCCCGCCGTCGTCACGCTGGACAGCATGTCGCTGTTCGACAGCGGCAACGCGCGGCTCAAGGCCGGCACCACGCGCGCGATGGTCGATGCACTCGACCTCATCAAGGCTCATCCGGACAAGCGCGTGCTCGTCGCCGGTTACACGGACGATCGGGGTCGGCCCGATCGGAACCTCAAGCTGTCGATCGATCGCGCGTCGGCCGTGCGCGACTGGCTCGTCGATGCGTCGGGCATCCCGCCGACGCAGTTCGCGATCCAGGGCTACGGCGATACACGGCCGGTCGCGGACAACGCGACACCGCAGGGGCGAGCGAGGAATCGCCGGGTAGAAATCACGCTCGTTCCCGATACGCCGGCGCCGGCCCTCCCGACGGGCGCCGCGCGGTAATACGCAACATTTTTGGGTCCCGGGGCGACGCCTCGGGCTTGTCAGCGCCGGAACGCCGTTCCGGCGATTCGCAGTACGAAAAGAAGGAGTGAACAAATGGCAATTCCGGCCTACATGTGGCTCAAGGACGACGGTGGCGCGGACATCAAGGGCTCGGTAACCGTCCAGGATCGCGAGGGCAGCGTCGAACTGGTCGCGTTCGACCACGGCGTGCACATCCCGACCGACGGCAATACGGGCAAGCTCACCGGCACGCGCGTGCACAAGCCGATCATGCTGACGAAGGAAACGGACGCGTCGACGCCGTACCTGTACAAGGCCGTGACGAGCGGCCAGACGCTGAAGTCGGTCGAGATCAAATGGTATCGGATCGACGACGCGGGCAAGGAGAAGGAATACTTCAACACGAAGCTCGACAACGTGAAGATCGTCGCGGTGAAGCCGAAGATGCTCGACATCAAGAACCCCGACTACGAGAAGCACAACCATCTCGAAGACGTGGAACTGCGCTACGAGACGATCACGTGGTCGTACAAGGACGGCAACATCATCCACAAGGACACGTGGAACGAACGTTCCTGACGTGTTGACCGGCCGGCGGAATCCGGTGCGCGCGCGCACCGGATTCCGCCGGTTCGCATGCGCATCGACGGATGCGCGCCTTCTCCCTCTCCTGATCCGCTACCGACATGACGCCGCCGCTCCGGGACGCTTCCCATCTCATTCGCCGTCTCAATCCTCATTGCACGCGTGCGCTCGAAGCCGCTGCAAGCCTTTGCCAGACCCGGCTCGCCGACGAAATCGCGGTCGAGCACTGGGTGCTGAAGCTGATCGAGGCGGACGACGGCGATATTCCGGCGATCCTGCGTCACTACGATCTCGACATCGATGCCGTCTGGGATGCGATGATCGACGTGATCGACCGCATGCCGCGTACGCTGCGCGGCGTGCCGGCGTTGTCACGGCAGCTCGCCACGGTGATCGAGGACGCATGGGCGCAGGCGGTATCCGACGACCGCGACGGCGCCATTCGCTCCGGGCATCTGCTACAGGCGATCGTCGACGCACCGCATGTGCTGCGCACCCAGCGGGCATGGCCGCTGCTGTCGGTTTCGAGTACGCAGATCAGGCGTGTGCTGCCCCGGCTCGGGCGGCGCTCGTGTGAAAACGCGCGCGACGAAACGGTATCGATGCGGGAGACCAACCCGGCCGGCAGTCAGCGGGGCGCCGGGACGGCGGCATCGCCCCCCACCGGCAACGCGGCCCCGCATGCGCCGCACGTGCCGGCGCGCGCGATCGACGGCGATGCGCTCGCCCGTTTCGCGCTCGATCTGACCGAAAAGGCGCGCGCAGGCGAGATCGACCCGGTATTCGGCCGCGACCGCGAGATCCGGCAGATGATCGACGTACTCGCGCGCCGTCGCAAGAACAATCCGATCCTGGTCGGCGAACCAGGCGTCGGCAAGACCGCGCTCGTCGAAGGGCTCGCGCTGCGTGTAGCCGAAGGCAGCGTGCCGGAAACGATCCGCGACACGCACATCCTGACACTCGATCTCGGCTTGTTGCAGGCCGGCGCGGGCGTCAAGGGCGAATTCGAGCAACGCCTGAAGAACGTGATCGACGAAGTGCGCGCGTCCGAAACACCGATCCTGCTGTTCATCGACGAAGCCCATACGTTGATCGGCGCAGGCAACGCGGCGGGCGGCGCCGATGCGGCCAACCTGCTCAAGCCGGCACTCGCGCGGGGGGAATTGCGCACGATCGCGGCCACCACGTGGGCCGAGTACAAGCAGTATTTCGAGCGCGACGCCGCACTCGAACGGCGCTTCCAGGTCATCAACGTCGACGAACCGGACGACGACACCGCCTGCCTGATGCTGCGCGGGCTCGCGAGCCGCTACGCGAAGCATCACGGTGTGCATATCCGCGACGAAGCGATCGGCGCGGCCGTGCGGTTGTCGCGCCGCTATATTCCCGCGCGACAGTTGCCGGACAAGGCAGTCGACCTGATCGACACGGCCGCCGCACGCGTGCGCATGTCGCTCGACGTGCCGCCCGCGGAACTGCAGCAGGCGCGTGCGACGCTGGCGGCGCTCGAACTGGAGCGCGCCGCGCTGGACGCGGACCGTCACGCCGGGATCGCCGCTGTCGCCGAACGGCGTGCGTCGATCGACACGGAATACGACACCGCCCGCGGCGCCGCCGACAGGCTGCTGGATCAGTACACGCGGGAACGCGAACTCGTCGGCGTCGTGCATGCCCTTCGCGACGCAACGAATCAGATGGTCGATCCGGCAGCCGTGTCGGATGCGCTCGATGCGTTGTCGGCCGTTCAACGCAAGTCGCCGATGATTGCCGCCGACGTCGACGCGCCGTCCATCGCGCGCGTCGTCGCCGAATGGACCGGCGTACCGGTCGGCAACCTCGTCGAGGACGAACTGCGCAACCTGCTCGCCCTCGAAGCGACGCTGGCGACGCGCGTGGTCGCACAAGACGATGCGATCGCCGCATTGGCCGAGAGCCTGCGCACCGCCAAGGCCGGCCTGAAGAGCGAACACGCGCCGCTCGGCGTGTTCCTGCTGGCCGGGCCGTCCGGCGTCGGCAAGACCGAAACCGCGCGAGCGCTGGCCGACCTGTTGTTCGGCGGCGACGCCGCGCTGACGACCATCAACCTGTCGGAGTACCAGGAAGCGCATACCGTGTCGCAACTCAAGGGCTCGCCGCCCGGCTACGTCGGCTACGGGCGCGGCGGCGTGCTGACCGAAGCCGTGCGTCAGCGGCCGTACAGCGTGGTGCTGCTGGACGAGGTCGAAAAAGCGCATCGCGAGGTGCTCGACATCTTCTATCAGGTATTCGACCGGGGCACGATGCGCGACGGCGAAGGGCGCGAGATCGATTTCCGCCACTGCGTGATCGTGATGACGTCCAATCTCGGCAGTGCGCAAATCGACGATGCGACGGCTAAGGACGCATCGATCACGCAGGCGGCATTGCGGGAAGTCATTCACGCGCAACTGGTCGCGCATTTCCAGCCGGCACTGCTCGCGCGGTTCCAGACGCTCGTCTATCGGCCGCTCGATGCCGTGGCGCTCGCGTCGATCGTGCGCATCAAACTGGACACGATCGCAGCGCGCCTGCTCCGGCAACACGGCGTGACACTGACGTGCGCGGACGATCTGATCGACTCGATCGCGCGGCACTGCGTATCGCGGGAATCGGGCGCACGCAGCGTCGATGCATTCCTGAACCAGCGCGTGCTGCCCGTCGTGTCCCGCGAATTGCTTGCGCGGATGGCATCGGGCATCGCGCCACGGCAGATCTCGTTGTCCGCGACTGCCGAAGGCACGTTGACGATCGATTTCGTCGATGCGCCGACGGCCGCCGACGACGGCACCGAACGATGGGGCCGACAATGACCGCCGGCCCGTCGCTGTACGACATGCTGCTCGGCCAGATCGGCGGCGAACCGATCGGCGCCTACGACGACCGCACGCTTGAATGCCTGAGCGTCCAGCAGAACGTCCGCCGTATTCTCAATACGCGAGCCGGCGCGCTCAAGCATCTACCCGACTACGGGCTGCCCGACCTGACGAACATCTACAAGGCATTGCCCGCGTCCGCGCATCTACTCAAGCAGCAGATGGAAGCGACGCTGTTGAAATACGAACCGCGCATTCGCGCGATCGACGTCGCGATCGTCGACAACCGCGATCCCGGCATCCTCGTCAGCTTCGAGATGACCTGCCATCTGAAGAACGCCGGGCTCGTACGCTTCGGCACCTACTTCGAGCCGCCGGGCCGCCTGCACGTCGTCCGGCGCATCGACCCATCGTGATCGCGCACGATCAACCCTCGTGCGCCAGATGCGCACTAAATCCAACCTTCCCCGGCGCGATCCCGTCCTTCAGCGTCAGTGCCGGAATCTCGTAATCGCCCGCGTTCTGCCGGCGAAACGGAATCGGCTGCGTGGTCCACAGATCGTCGAGACGCCGGCCGAGCGCCGCGCGCGTTTCGTCGAAGCGCGCCGCGTTCATCTTGCCCGTCCGATAGATCACGAACGGCGGCAGCACGTCGAACCCCGGGTAATACAGCATGCCGTGCTGGATCGGGAACAGCAGGTCGTCGATCGGCCCGTTGATACCGCGCCGGCTGTAGTGCGGTTCCCACCCGCCCGTCGTGACGATCACCATCGCCCGCTTGCCGGCGAGCGACCCTTCGCCGTAGCGATCGCCCCAATGCGTGTCGGAATGCTCGCCGACACCATAAGCAAACCCGTACGCGTACACGCGCTCGAACCAGCCCTTCATGATCGCCGGCATCGAGAACCACCACAGCGGGAACTGCAGAATCACCGCGTCGGCCCACTTCAACTTGTCCTGCTCGCGCGCGATGTCGTCGCGCTGCGTGCCCGTCTCGAACGCGCGCTTCGAATCGAGCGCCGGATCGAAGCGATCGTCGGGTGCACGGCCGGTCATGTCGTGCGCATCGAGCGTCGCCTTCCAGTTCATCGCGTACAGGTCGGTCACTTGCACCGTGTGGCCGGCCGCTTCGAGGTGCGCGACGGCGAAGTCGCGCAGCGCGCCGTTCAGCGAGCGCGGCTCGGGATGGGCATACACGATCAGCACATTCATGTTCGTCACTCCGTGGATTGAATGACTGCAGGATGCCGCCTTCAACGGTATATTGGAAATGAATTCCTGATATCCCAGGTATAGTGATGAATAATCTCAGAAAGCTCGATCTGAACCTGCTCGTCACGCTCGACGTGCTGCTCGCCGAGCACAACGTCACGCGGGCGGCCGAGAAACTGAACATGTCGCAACCGTCGGTCAGCGTCCAGCTGCAAAAACTGCGCGACGTGTTCGGCGATCCGCTGCTGCTGCCGGGGCCCCGCGGGATGCGGCCGACCGCGCGCGCGGAAGCGCTGCGCGAGCCGTTGCGGGAGGCGCTCGAGGCCGTCGAGCGGGCCGTGGTTCCGGCCACGCCGTTCGACCCTGCAACCGCGACGAACACGTGGCGCGTGGCCGCGACCGACTACGGCGAATCGACGATCGTGCTGCCCGCGCTGCACACGCTGCGCTCGACCGCGCCCGCCACGCGGCTCGCCGTCGTCGAGCTCGTGCCGCCGCGCATCGAGCAGGACGCCGAACGAAACGGCATCGACCTGGCTTTTCACACGACCGAAGGCTCGCCGCCCGGCATGCGGCGCCTGCCGGTGTTCGTCGAGCGTTACGTCCTGATCGGCCGTGCCGGCCATCCGAAGCTGAAGCGGCGCCCCACGCTCGCGCAGTTCGGCTCGCTCGAACACGTGATCGTGTCGCCCGACGGCGGCGGCTTCTTCGGCGTGACGGACGAAGCGCTCGCGAAGGTCGGCGCCGCCCGGCGCGTCGTGCTGTCGGTGCCGCACTTTCTGTTCGTGATGTCGGCCGTCGCGAGTACCGATCTCGTCGCGATGGTGCCCGAACGGCTGGTGCGCGACGTACCCGCGCTGCGCGTGGTGGACGCCCCGGTCGAGGTGCCCGGCTATGAAATGTCGATGCTGTGGCACGAGCGCATGCATCGCGATCCGGCGCATCTATGGCTGCGGGAGACAATCGCGGCGGCGGTCTGACACGCCGGTCATGGCGCGGCTGACATCTGCTGTCACCCGGGGCTTGAAAGTCGGTCGATCACTGTATACATTTACAGTGTTTCTGCGTCATTTGACCCGAATTCCATCATCCCGAGACGGTCTTTAGTGAGGCGACCATGTTCCAGTCATCCGCATTCGATCCCGAGCAACCCGGCTTCAATCCCGTCCATTTCGAGCGCGCCGCGCAGCGGGCGGTCGTCGATCTGCAGCGTGTCGTCAGCGGCCCTGCCCAGCGGGCGCTCGGCCTGCGGCGCCGCACCCACCCGGCCGCCGTCCGCACGATGAGCTGGCAGGCGCTGCTGAACGTCGAGGAGCTGGCATTCTCGAATGCCGGTTTCCTGAGCCGCAACGAGCCGGCCGTCGTCGATGCATTCATCCGGCTGCGCGACAGTCGGCTGGTCGCCGCGGACGTCGAGGAGCCGGTCGACTGGCGCCGCGACGACGACGACCTGCCGGCCGTCTATCTGATCGTCAAGGCGATGCTCGAAGCGGAAGAGGAAGAACGGGCCGAAGCGGCCTGAGCCGCGCGGGCCTTGCGCGGCTGCGTTCTGCCGCACGTCGGGTGGCAGCGCGATCGACGCGGCCGCTCATCGCGGTTCGGCTTCCGCGAAGCGGCGCATCGGCGCAGCGCGGGACAAGCCCCGCCCGCCGCGGATCACCGCCGGTGACTGCCACCGGGCGAACGGCGCAGCAACGCCCGTTACAGCCGCGCCGCCAGCCGCGCCCCCTGATCGATCGCACGCTTCGCATCGAGTTCGGCGGCCAGTTCCGCGCCGCCGATCAGGTGCACCGAGCGCCCGGCCGCCTGCAGCGGCGCGAGCAATGCGCCCTGCGGCTCCTGCCCCGTGCAGAGCACGACCGTGTCGGCTTCGATCAATTCGTGATCGGTGCGCTGCTCGCCGTACGACACGTGCAATCCGCGTGCATCGATCAGTTCGTAATTCACGCCGCCGATCATCTTCACCTGCTTCATCTTCAGCGTCGCACGGTGAATCCAGCCGGTCGTCTTGCCGAGGCCCTTGCCGAGCGGCGCGGCCTTGCGCTGCAGCAGCGTCACCTCCCGCGCGGGCGCCGACACCCGCGCACGCGTCACGCCGCCGCGCGTCGCGGCCGGGTCGGTCACGCCCCACTCGGCCTTCCACGCGTCCAGATCAAGCGCCGGCGACTCGCCGTCCTGTACAAGATATTCAGCGACATCGAAGCCGATCCCGCCCGCGCCCACCACCGCGACCCGTCGGCCGACCGGCTGCCCGCCCGCGAGCACGTCGATATAGCTGAGCACGTTCGGCCCGTCCTGCCCCGGAATCTTGGGGTCGCGCGGCGCGACGCCGGTCGCGAGCACGATTTCGTCGTAGCCGCCCTCGATCAGGTCGCTCGCGTCGACGCGGCGGTTCAGGTGCAGCTTCACGCCGGTCAACTCGACCTGCCGGCCGAAGTAGCGCAACGCTTCGTGAAACTCCTCCTTGCCCGGGATCCGCTTCGCCATGTTGAACTGGCCGCCGATCTCCGGCGCCGCGTCGAACAGGTCGACCTGATGGCCGCGCTGCGCGAGCACGGTCGAGCACGCGAGCCCGGCCGGCCCCGCGCCCACCACCGCGATGCGCTTCGACTGCGGCGCGGGCGTGTATTTCAGCTCCGTCTCGTGGCACGCACGCGGATTCAGCAGGCACGACGCGATTCGGTTCTTGAACGCATGATCGAGGCACGCCTGGTTGCAGCCGATGCACGTGTTGATTTCGTCGGCCCGGCCCTGCGCGGCCTTGACGACGAACTCGGCATCCGCGAGCAGCGGACGCGCCATCGACACCATGTCCGCGCAGCCGTCCGCGAGAATCTGCTCGGCCACTTCGGGCCGGTTGATCCGGTTGGTCGTCACGAGCGGAATGCCGACCTCGCCCTTCATCTTCTTCGTCACCCACGCGAACGCGCCGCGCGGCACCGACGTCGCGATCGTCGGCACGCGCGCCTCGTGCCAGCCGATCCCCGTGTTGATGATGGTCGCGCCCGCGCGCTCGACCGCCTTCGCAAGCTGCACGGTTTCGTTCCAGTCGCTGCCATCCGGAATCAGGTCGAGCATCGACAGCCGGTAGATCAGGATGAAGTCGCGGCCGACCGCTTCGCGCGTGCGCTCGACGATCTCGATCGGCAAGCGGATGCGGTTCTCGTACGACCCGCCCCACTGGTCGGTGCGCTTGTTCGTATGCATCGAGATGAACTGGTTGATCAGGTAGCCTTCGGAGCCCATGATCTCGACGCCGTCATAACCGGCTTCGCGCGCCAGCTTCGCGCAACGCACGAACGCGCGGATCTGCCGCTCGACGCCGCGCGCGCTCAGTTCGTGCGGCGCGAACGGCGAGATCGGCGACTTGATCTTCGACGGCGCGACCGCGAACGGGTGATAACCGTAGCGGCCCGTATGCAGGATCTGCAGCGCGATCTTGCCATCCTCCGCATGCACGGCATCCGTGATCTCGCGATGCCGGCGCGCGGCGGCCGACGTCATCAGCGTGCCGCCGAACGGCTTGGTCCAGCCGGCCACGTTCGGCGCGAAACCGCCCGTCACGATCAGGCCGACGCCGCCGCGCGCGCGCTCGGCGAAATATTCGGCGAGACGCGGCAGCGTCTTGCGGCTGTCCTCGAGGCCGGTATGCATCGAGCCCATCAGCACGCGGTTCTTCAGCGTCGTGAAGCCGAGATCGAGCGGAGCGAGCAGGTGGGGAAAGGAGGTCGTCATGATGATTCGGCCAGTAAGCGATGCCTGCCATCGTAGGCGCGCGGCGCCTTGAACGTGAGGGGGCAAACAGCCATAATGCTTGTCATTTCCGGCCAAAACGACATGACCTCCCCGTCTCGCAAGGACCGCCTCGGGCTGCGCCGGCCGACGATTCCGGTCGCCTATACGCGCCTGCTGCTGCAGGCGCTGGCCGCACGCGGCGTCGATCTGGCCGCCGTGCGTGCCGGCACGGGCCTGCGCGACGCGGTGCTGGCCGAACCGGATGCACGCGTCGCGCCGTCGCAATGGGGGCGGCTCGTGCTCAACGCGATCGAGATCGGCGGCGATCCGGGCATCGGGCTCGCGTTCGGGCTGCTGCTGAAGCCGACCGTGCACGGCTTTCTCGGCTATGCGACGCTGACCGCGCGGGACATCCGCGAAGCACTGTCGGTCACGCAGCGCTACTTCCGGATGCGCAATCGCCAGTACCGGCTGACCTATGCGGAAGACGAACGCGGCGCGACGCTCGAACTGCACGGCGTGCAGGCGAATCCCGTGCTGCAGCATCACGTGATGTTCGAATTCGTGCTGACGGGGCTCGCGCAGAACATCGCGCAATGGGCCGGTCGCCCGTCGCCGCCGATCAGGCTGCAATTCGCGTGGCCGGAGCCCGCGTATTTCGCGCGCTACCGCGATACGTTGCCGCCGGTCGAATTCGGCTGCGCGGCCAATGCGCTGTGGGTCGCGCACGACGTGCTCGACTGGCCGCTGCCGCTCGCCGATGAAGTCGCGCACCGGCAGGCGCTCGTGCAGGTGGAGCGCGAATATGCGCAGGTGCGGCAGGAGGAAGGCGATCTGGTCGAGCGGGTTCGCGCGGAGCTGGCGCGCGCCGCCGGCGAATACCCGGGGCCCGACATGCTCGCCGAGGCGCTGCTCGTGTCGACGCGCACGTTGCGGCGCCGGCTGGAGGAAGCCGGTTCGAGCTATCGGCAATTGCTCGACGAAGCGCGGTTTCGCGACGCGAAGCAGTTGCTCGCCGCGTCGGACCTCGACCTGAAGACGATCGCCGAGCGGCTGCAATTCACCGACCCGGCGAATTTCACGCGCGCGTTCCGGCGCTGGGCCGGGCAAACGCCGAGCGCATACCGGGAAGCGGGTGCGGCGCACGACTGATACGCAACCACTGGCGACACGAGACACCGGCCCGCGATTTCACCGGTACTGCGCGTCGCGTTCAGCTTGATCGTGTGGCCCGAGATGCATGCCGCGACGAGCGCGCGACGCATCAGCAGCCGATATCAATCCGCGCCCCGCCGTCCCCCTCCCCAGCCTCGATCCGCACGTCGCCCGTCGCGGCGGCGATCGCGTCGTACACGTCGTCCGCCACGCACACCACCGGCACCGCGATCGCATACAACTCGGCGGCCACGATCGCGCCGATCGAGATGATCAGGTCGCGTTCCTTCAGCACGATCCCAACCGGCCCCGTGCCGTTGCGCACAGCTTCCGCGAGCACGCTGCTGCTCGAACTCGAGCCCTTCGCGTGCGGCATCACCATCACCTTGCCGGCGAGGCCCGCGCCGGCCTGCGGATGCCCGCGATCGACGATCCTGCCCGCGCCCGAGTCGTAGCCGCCCCAGAAGCTCAGCGGCTTGTCGAGCACGAACGGACGCGCACACGCGCTGCCCGGCACGAGCGTGTCGCCCGTCAAGAACTTGCCCGTCGCTTCAGTCATCGAATCGCACCTTGCCTTCGTACGCGGACCGCACGCATTCGCGCATGCTGCCGTACGCGACCGTCACGCCGATGTTCGCGGGCGCATATGACGCCCACTTCCCCGAGTTGGTCATCACCAGCCCCGACAACTGCTTCATCACCGGCGTGATGTACGTGCAGGTATCGACGACGATCTGGATGCCGCGCGCGGCGAATTTCTCCGCGAGGCCGGCTTCTTCCAGTTCCCACAAAATGAAGCGGCTCGTGTTCACGTAGAAATCGCAGGCCGGCTTGCCGTCGAAGGCGTCGAGCAACGTGTCGAGCGTGCGGAATTCGGCCAGCGAAAAATGCGGCGTGCCGAGCGCCACCGCGACGAGCGCGTCGCCGGCCGCGGCGTGGTTCAGCGTGCGGCGAATCTCGTCGAGATCGGCCATCGTGATATCGACCGTGCGCTGCGCCGCGTGCCCCTGCAACGCGGCGTCGAGCGTCGGCGCCTCCGGCGTCACGCCCACTGCATGGAACAGCGCGACTGCCCCGCTCGACGCGGCGGCCGCGCCGAGCGCCTTGAGTTCGTCCTCGGTGGTGTCCGCCGGCAGCCCGATGATCGCCGGCACGACCGCGCCCGCGATCTTGCCGACCGCCAGCCCGAGCGCGGCGAAATAGATGTCGCGCGACGGCAGGCCGCTGAAGTCCGGCGCATTGAACACGATCCGCGCGGCGCGGTTCGCGTCGACATGCAACCCCGCATACGGCGCGCGCCCCGTGATCGCGGCAGCCAGGTCGAGGAAATCGCCGTAGCGGCTCGTGCGTGCGCCGAGCACCGAGTTCGCGAACACGATCGCATTCGATTCGGCCCACGCGATCTGCTCGCCCAGCGCGGGGCGATGCTTCAGCTGATACGGCGCGCACGTGAAGCTCGATTCGCAACCGAGCAACAAATGCGCGTCCATCAGGCGCCGCGCATCGCGTTGGATCGTTCGATCGCCGTGGTACAGCTCGGGATGGATCAAGTCGAGCGAGCCGACGTTCAACGTGGTCGGCACCGCGACCTTCGCGCCTGTTTCGACGAAATAGTCGACGAAGTCGAGGCTGGTCTGGCCGTGGTACAGGCAGCCGTCGATATGCGCGGACGTAATGTCGATCAGGTGAGGCGCGGACATCACTTGCGCGGTGCGCGCGACGATTCGCATCGCACGGGCGACGCCGTCGCCGAAATCCCCGCGCAACATGGCGTCGTCGCGGTCACTCAACTGCAGCATCCGGTTGCTCCTCGTGACGCGTGCCGGCGGCGCCGGCTGCGTGAAATCCGTCAGAGGACTCTACAACTGGAAATAAAAACTGTCCAGATTTTCACGAATCCGGACCTCCAAAAAACCACTTTCAGCGAAATTCAGCGAAGAAATCACATAATGGCTCGCATTCCGATCCAGTTCCCCCTAACGCTCCGCAGTCAGGCTGAACAACTCGTCACGCAGCGCCTTCGCGCGATCGCGGCCGAATTGCGTGTCGAATTCGTCCTGCGCGGCCTGCCACGCAACTTTCGCCTGCGCGAACGTGCGCTCGCCGAGCTTCGTGAGATGGAGCGCATGCGCACGCGCATCGTGCTCGGATGCAGCCGTCGCGACGAAGCCGTCGCGCTGCAACGGCTTCAGCGCGCGCAGCAAGGTCGTGCGATCCATCACGAGCGTGTCGGCGAGTTCGCTCATCAGCAGGCCGGGCCGGCGTTTCAGGTTCACCATGATCGAGAACTGGGCGGGCGTGACGCCAACCGGGGCCAGATGGCGTTCGTACAGTTGCGTGACGAAGCGCGCCGCCTGGCGCAGCGCGAGACAGTTGCACGCCTCGGAAATCGGAATGTCGTTCATGTTCCGGAATCTATATGTGCATATGCATAAAGTCAATGTACACTCCGCAGTAACAACGGCCGGCGGCCGGCGGCCGGCGGCCGGCGGCCGGCGATCGCGTCAAGGAGACGGACATGGACTACATCGACAAGCTGCGGATCTTCCGGTCGGTGGTGGAGATGCGCAGCTTCACGCGCGCCGCCGACATGCACGGCCTCGCGCGGCCGGTCGTCTCGCGCGCGGTGGCCGATCTGGAGGCGCGTTTCGGCAGCCGTCTGCTGCACCGGACCACGCGCCAGGTGTCGCTGACCGAGACGGCCGAGCGCATCTACGAGCGTTGCGCGGCCGTGCTCGACGAGCTCGACGCGCTGGAAGTTCAAGCGCAGGCACACACGCGCGAGCCCGAGGGCCTGCTGCGCCTCGTCGCGCATACGACGGCCGCGCTGAACCGGCTCGTGCCGCTGATCGCCGGCTTCAAGGCCGCGCACCCGAACGTGCGTCTTGACGTCACGCTGACCGAGCGCCCGGTCGATCTGGTCGGCGAAGGCTACGACATCGGCATCGTCGTGCCGTACATGCTGACGAGCGAATCGACCGTCGTGCGGCTGATCGAGCGCATTCCGGTCGTGATCGTCGCCACGCCTGCGTATCTGCACGCGCATGCGCGCCCCGAAAGCCCGGCCGACCTCGCCGATCATCCGTTCGTGCCGATCTCGCCGTCGCTGCGCCGCCCGGCGCTGTCGTTCCGCGTCGACGGCGACACGGTCACCGTGCCGTTCCGTTTCGACATCTCGTCGAACAGCCCCGTGTTCAACCGCGAAATGGTGATGCACGACTTCGGCATCGGCGTCGTCCCGAAAACGCTCGTCGAGGCGCAACTCGCGTCGGGCGCGCTCGTGCAGTTGCTGGAAGGCGCCGATCTCGTCGATGCGTTCGTCGAAATCAAGCTCGCGTACGCGAACCGCTCGCTGCTGCCCGCGAAGGTGAAGGCGTTCATCGACTACACGGCCGCGTATTGCGACCGCGAAGGCTGGAGCGTCCCGGCCGCGGCGTGACCGGGCGCGGGAACGCGCCTTTGCGACGCCGATTGGTACAGCCACGACACCAATCTGATCCTGTCCCGCCCCTCGCTTCGCGCCGCCCCGCCCCCTAACATGTGCACATGCACAAGACCACGCTCACCGATGACGATTGCTTCGCGGTCCGGCAGGCCGCCCGGCGAATCTCGCAGTTCTACGAGCGCTATCTGTCGCGGGCGGGCGTCACGCCGTCGCAATACAGCATCCTCGCGCTGCTGCGCGAGCGGCCCGGCCTGACGATGGCGACACTGTCGAACGTGCTGGTGATCGAACGCACCGCGTTGCTGCGCGCGCTCAGGCCGCTCGTCGGCGCGGCGCTGGTGACGGGGCGGATCGAGCCGCCATGCCGCGGCCAGACGTTCGCGCTGACCGCGCACGGCGAAACCAAGGTGGCCGATGCGCACGTGCACTGGCTCGCCGCGCAGGAAGCGTTCGAGCGGCGCTTCGGGTCGGCGCAGGCGGCCCGACTGAGAGACGAATTGTTCCGGATCACGCACAACCTGCCGGAACGCTAACCCCTTCCCCGATCGACACGACGACGTCGATCGTTTTGATCAGTGCATATACATAGGTGAATCGATGGATACGACTCAAGACGCTGCCTCGTCACGCGAAGCAGCCACAACCGAGCGGCCCGCGAAGCAACAACGCCGCGTGCCGTGGATGCGCATCGCGGCGGGCGCCGTCGTCGTCGTGGTCGCGGCCGCCGCGCTCGACTGGCTGTTCGTGCTGCGCTTCCAGGAAAGCACCGACGATGCGTACGTCGGCGGTGACGTGACGGTGCTCGCACCGAAGGTCAGCGGTTTCGTCGACAAGATCCTCGTGACCGACAATCAGCGCGTGAAGGCCGGCGACGTGCTCGTGCAGCTCGATGCGCGCGACTACGACGCGAAGCTCGCACAGGCCAGCGCCGAAGTCGACAGCGCGCGCTCCGCCGTGACCGAACTCGAAGCGAAGCAGCAACTGCAATTCGCGGTGATCGGCCAGCACGCGGCCGACAAGAACGCGTCGTCGGCCGAACTGACGCGCGCCGCATCGGACCGCGTGCGCTACCGCGAGCTCGTGAAATCGGACGCCGTATCGAACCAGATCGTCGAACGCGCGGACGCCGATTACTCGAAGGCCGGCGCGGCCGTCGAACGCAGCGACGCCGCGCTGCTCGCGTCGAAGCGGCAGCTCGACGTGCTCGGCGCGCAGCTCGCCGATGCGCGGGCCCGCGTGAACACCGCGCTCGCCGCGCAGCGCGTCGCGGCGCTCAACGTCGAATACACGACGATCCGCTCGCCGGTCGACGGCTACGTCGGCAACCGCACGGGCCGCGTCGGGATGCTCGCGAACGTCGGCGTGCCGCTGCTGACGGTCGTGCCGGCCTCCGGCCTGTGGATCGATGCGAACTTCAAGGAAGACCAGCTTCGCAAGATGCGCGCGGGCGATCGCGTCGACGTCGCGCTCGATGCGTCGAGCACGCGCCTGCACGGCCGCGTCGACAGCCTCGCACCCGCGACCGGCGCGACCTTCAGCGTGCTGCCGCCCGAGAACGCGACCGGAAACTTCACGAAGATCGTCCAGCGCGTGCCCGTGCGCGTGCATCTCGATCCGCAGCCAGGCCTCGAGCACGTGCTGCGCCCCGGGCTCTCCGCGGTCGTGACCGTGCATACCGACCACAAGAACTGAGCGGGAGCCGACGATGACCACCGCGTTTTCCGGCGACCCCGCGTCGCAACCGACCAGGCAGCGCGTGTTCGCATTCGCGCTGATGTGCGTCGGCTTCTTCATGGCGACGCTCGACATCCAGATCGTCGCGTCGTCGCTGCGCGACATCGGCGGCGGGCTGTCCGCGAGCCAGGACGAATTGTCGTGGGTGCAGACTGCCTACCTGATCGCCGAAATCATCGTGATCCCGATGTCGGGGTGGCTGTCGAAGGTGATGTCGACGCGCTGGCTGTTCGCCGCGTCGGCCGTCGGCTTCACGATCACGAGCATGCTGTGCGGGCTCGCGTGGGACATCAACTCGATGATCCTGTTTCGCGGCATGCAGGGCGCGCTCGGCGCCGCGATGATCCCGACCGTGTTCACCACCGCGTTCGTGCTGTTCCCCGGCAAGCAGCGGCTGATCGCGTCGACGACCATCGGCGCGCTCGCGTCGCTCGCGCCGGCGATCGGCCCCGTGATCGGCGGCTGGATCACCGACCAATGGTCGTGGCACTGGCTGTTCTACCTGAACCTCGTGCCGGGCATCGCGGTAGCCGTGCTCGTGCCGCGCTACGTGCATATCGACGCGCCTGATCTCAGCCTGATCAAGCGCGGCGACTATCTCGGCATCGCGTTGATGTCCGGCTTCCTCGGCTGCCTCGAATACGTGCTCGAGGAAGGCCCGCGCAAGAACTGGTTCGGCGACGACGCGATCGTGATCTGCGCGTGGATCGCCGGCATATGCGGCTTCCTGTTCATCGTGCATGCGCTGACCGCGAAAGATCCGATCGTCGACCTGCGCGCGCTCGCCGTGCGCAACTTCGGGATCGGCAGCCTGCTGTCGTTCGTGACCGGCATCGGGATTTTCGTGACCGTGTTCCTGACGCCGCTGTTTCTCGCGCAGGTGCGTGCGTTCAGCTCGTTGCAGATCGGCATCGCGCTGCTGTCGGTCGGCGCGTTCCAGTTGATCGCGCTGTGTGCGTATGCGTTCGCCGCGCGCTACTTCAGCATGCGTGCGCTGCTCGTGTTCGGGTTGATCTGTTTCGGCCTCGGCTGCTACCTGTATACGCCGATCACGCACGACTGGGGCTGGCGGGAACTGCTACTGCCGCAGGCGCTGCGCGGCATCGGCCAGCAATTCAGCGTGCCGCCGATCGTGACGATGGCGCTCGGCTCGCTGCCGCAGTCGCGGCTGAAATCGGCGAGCGGGTTGTTCAACCTGATGCGCAACCTCGGCGGCGCGATCGGCATCGCGGTGAGCGCGACGATGCTGAACGACCGGCTGAATTTTCACTATCTGCGGCTGAACGAGCACGTGAGCGCCGGCGAACCGCAGATCGCGTCACTGCTCGACCGCCAGGCCGCGTACTGGGGATCGGTGGCCGGCAATACGCTGAATACCGCGCAGGCCGGGCTCGCGAACCTGCATCGGCTGATCTACCGAGAAGCGCTGACGCTGACGTATGCGGATGCGTACTACGCGCTGTCGCTGTGCTTCGTCGTCGCGCTGCTTGCCGTCGTGTTTTCCAAACCCATTACGTTGAACGCGCCGCCGCCGGACGCGCACTGAGGCCAAGGATCATCATCATGAAGAAGCTACTCGTCGCGCTGGCCGTCAGCGCATTCGCCGCCGGGTGCGCGGTGCAGCCCGCGCAGCATCCGGCGCTTCAGGATTCGGTTCGAACGCTCGCGCCCGATGGTTGGGATACCAATGTGCCGCGCGCGGATATCGACGCCGCCGCGTGGTGGGCGCAATTCCACGATCCCGTGCTGGACAAGCTGATCGCCGCGGTGCTCGACGGCAATCTCGATCTGCAAGCCGCGGCCGAACGCGTGAAGCAGGCGCAGGCGCTGACCGTGCAGAAGCGCGCGGTGCTGCTGCCCGAACTCGACGCGACCGCGCACGCGGCCGATGCGCGGCAGAACACGCCGCCGCCGCTCGGCTACGTGCGGCAGGCGGGCGCCGGGCTCGCGCTGAGCTGGTCGCCCGATGTGTTCGGCGGAGAGCGGCTCGATCTGCTTGCTGCTCAAGCGGAGTTGGTCGGGCAAAAGCATGCGGAAGATGCGATGCGGCTCGCGCTCGCGGCCGATGCGGCATCCGCGTATGTCGATCTGCGCTGGGCGCAGCAGGAATTGAAGATCCTGCAGGACAACGCGAAGATCCGCCAGCATGCACTTGAACTCACGCGCAAGCGGCAGGCGTTCGGGCTGTCGACGGAACTCGACGTGACGCGGGCGCAGAACCAGCTCGATGCACTCGAAGCCCGGATTCCGCCGACGCAGGCGCAGATTTCGCATCAGCTCAATCTGATTGCCGTGTATTCCGGGCGCACGCCGGAATCGGTCGATCGGCTCGTGCTGGCGCAGGCTGGCGAGATTCCCGCGCCGCCGGCGGGCGCGCCGGGGACGTTGCCTTCGCAAGCGTTGTTGCGGCGGCCGGATGTGCTGACTGCCTATGCTCAAGTCGAGCGGCGTGCGGCGCAAGTCGGCGTGGCGAAGGCCGAACGGTATCCGAAGTTTTCGTTGAACCTGACGGACGGGATTCTCGCGGCTTCGTATCTCGGGTTGCCGACGTTGACCGATAACCTGTTCAGCGCGGCGTTGAGTGCGACGAGCCCGATCTTCAACGCGGGACGGATTACCGCCGATATCTCGCAGAGCGAAAGCCGGATGCGCGAGTCCGAACTCGGGTTACGACAGACGATGCTGCAAGCGTTGCGGGAAGTCGAGGATGCGCGCGCCAATCTGGTCAGTTCCGATGAGGCGACGCGGCGACTCGATAGTGCATTGGCGGCTTCCGATAAAGCGCTTGGGCTGGCGAATCAGCTTTATAAGGGTGGCGCGACGGACTTTCTGGATGTGCTGTCGGCGCAGGAGGTGTATCTGCGCGATTCGGATTCGCTTAATCAGGTCAAGCGCGAGCATGCGCTGGCGGCGGTGGCGTTGTATCGGTCGCTTGGGGGTGGGTGGAGCCGGAATGATGCGGCGGGTGGGCCGGAGGTGGAGGCCGTCGCGAAGAATTGAAGCCGATGCCTGATACGGATGCAGGCCGCGTCGACGGCTCGCACCGTTACTCAAGCACGGCGCCGTGGTTATCCGGCATCGGCCAGCGGTATCCGATCACTTCGTTCAGCGGGTACGCGAGTTCGCGAACCTCTTCCAGCTGATTGCCGCCGAACAGATGGACGTGTTCGGCGTCGTGACGCAGGTAGAAACCGACGTGCCCTTTCCAGCTCGTCGGGTCGTCACGCGTCAGGATCGCGATGCAGCCGTACACCGGACGCTCCAGCGGTTTTCCCCATTCCAGCCACGAGCGTGCGAGCGCGGAGCCGGTGCCGCGGAATCCGGCGTGCGCCATGCACCAGTTCACGAACGACGAGCACCAGGAAATCTTGTCGTCGTAGCCGACCAGGTTCGTCTGGTTGTTGTATTCGACGATGCGTGCGTTGATGCTGCCCGGCGGGTGGCGGCGGATGCCGAGTTCGGCCAGCGCGACGGGCATCCAGGGTGGGTGGACGGCTTTCACTTTGCTCTCAGGGTTTGATAGGGTCACGTCGTTCTCGGAACGTGTCGGTGTTGTTTCGCTCAATCTTCGCACGAATATCGCGGATCCACGACGCTCTTCACAGATTACGATTTCCGTCGCCTCCACCCGTATCATGGAGGCAGCGCCCTCGACTCCCTGCCCGCCATGCGCATCACGCCCCTGCCGCCTCTTCAGTGCCTCATCGCGTTCGAAGCCGCCGTGCGGCACGCGAGTTTCACGAAAGCCGCCGCCGAACTGCACCTGACCCAAAGCGCGATCAGCCGCCAGATCCAGCAGCTCGAGGAATTCCTCGGCCGCTCGCTGTTCGTTCGCGAACACCGTTCGCTGCGGCTGACGATCGCCGGCGAACAATACGCGGCCCAAGTCCACCATCTGCTCACGCAATGTGCGCAAGCCACGCACGACGTGATGAAGCCGTACGGCGATCTCGAACTGACGATCGCGTGCTCATCCGGCGTCGCGCTGCTGTGGCTCACGCCGCGGCTACCGAACTTTCGCGCCACGTATCCCAACATCAAGCTGCGCCTGATCGTGCGCGACAGTCTTGCATCGATGTCGCCCGCGGAATTCGACGTCGGCGTCTACTACGTGCGCCAGCAGGCGCCGGCCGAATACACCGCACGCCGGCTGTTCGACGAAGAAGTGTTCCCCGTCTGCGCGCCCGGCTATCTGGCCGGCCGCACGCTCGACGCGGCCGATCTCGCGAACGAAACGCTGCTGCGCCTCGAAGACGGCCAGCGGCAATGGATGTCGTGGTCCGAATGGTTCGACATGAACGACGTCGACCGGCAGAAGGCGCAGCCGCAGGACATCACGATCAACTCCTATCCGCAGATCGTGCAGATGACGATTCTCGGCCAGGGCGTGTCGCTCGGCTGGCGCTACATGATCGACGCATGCATCGAAGCCGGGCTGCTCGTGCGCGTGACGGCGGCGTCCGCGAGCCACGGCGGCGGCTATTACGTGATCTCGCCGAACGACCGCGCGCAGAACCAGGCCGCCCGTCTGTTCACACGCTGGCTGTTCGAACAGGCGGAGCAGCAGACCGGGGCCTGAATGCCCCGAACGCCCGAACACGACGCATGCGTGCAGCGCATGCCTGCATGCGAATCTTTCGTTTCAGAAAAAAATCCGGCTCTCCTTAGTATGGGATTCACGCGGGGCAGCCGTCCCGCCTTCTGACCAAGGAAGAGACCATGCAAGGAACGCTTTCCCCGCGCGCCGCGCCTTCCGTCGATGCGGCGGTGCAACAGCGCCGCCGCGCCATCGTCGCGACCGTCATCGGCAACGGCCTCGAATGGTTCGACTTCACCGTCTACAGCTTCTTCGCGGTGATCATCGCGAAGCTGTTCTTCCCGACCGGCAACGAACTGACATCCGTACTGCTCACCGTCGCGACGTTCGGCGTGGGCTTCTTCATGCGGCCGGTGGGCGGCATCGTGCTCGGCGTCTATGCCGACAAGGTCGGGCGCAAGGCCGCGCTGTCGCTCACGATCCTGCTGATGGCGGCCGGCACCGCGCTGATCGGGATCGCGCCGACCTACGAACAGGCCGGCATCGCCGCGCCGCTGATGATCGTCGTCGCGCGGCTGCTGCAAGGCTTCTCGGCCGGCGGCGAGATGGGCGGCGCCACCGCGTTCCTCACCGAATACGCGCCGCCGGAGAAGCGCGCGTATTACTCGAGCTGGATCCAGTCGAGCATCGGCTTCGCGGTGCTGCTCGGTGCGGCGACCGGCACGTTCGTCACGACGTCGCTCGACACGCAGGCGCTGCATAGCTGGGGCTGGCGGCTGCCGTTCCTGCTCGGGATCATCGTCGGGCCGGTCGGCTACTTCATTCGCAGCCATATCGACGAGACGCCCGCGTTCAGCGCCGTCGAATCGCAGGCGAAGGAAAGCTCGCCACTGAAGGAAGTGCTGCACACGTATCCGCGCGAGACGTTCGCGAGTTTCTCGATGGTCATCCTGTGGACCGTCTGCACCTACGTACTGCTGTTCTACATGCCGACCTATTCCGTGCGCACGCTGCATCTGCCGCAATCGACCGGCTTCACGGCCGGCATGGTCGGCGGGCTGATGATCATGTGCTGCTCGCCGATCGTCGGGCGACTCGCCGACGCGTGGGGACGGCGCGTGTTCCTGTCCGGCTCGGCGCTCGCGATTCTCGTGCTCGCGTGGCCGATGTTCTCGTGGATCAACCATGCGCCCGGGTTCGCGTCGCTGATCGTGTTCCAGGCCGTGTTCGGCGTGCTGATCGCGACCTATACGGGGCCGATCCTCGCGGCGTTCGCGGAGCTGTTTCCGACCAAGGTGCTGTCGACCGGGTTGTCCGTGGCGTACAACTTCGCGGTGACGATCTTCGGCGGGTTCGCGCCGTTCCTGATCACGTGGCTCATCGCCCGCACCGGCAGCAACATGGCGCCCGCGTTCTACGTGATGCTCGCGGCGGCCGTCAGTTTCGTCGGCACGCGCTTCGTGAAGGATGCGAAGCGTGCGGCTTCCGCGACTCGATAAGGATTTTTCCTCATGACCATTACCGTACTTCAAGGCGGCAACGTGCTCGACCTCGAACGAGGCGTGTTGCTCGAACATCATCATGTCGTGATCGAAGGCGAGCGGATCGTCGAAGTCACCGATCGGCCGGTGGATTTGCCGAATGCGCAGGTGATCGACGTGCGCGGCAAAACCGTGATGCCCGGGTTCATCGATTGCCATGTGCATGTGCTGGCGTCGAATGCGAACCTTGGCGCGAATGCGACGCAGCCGAATATTCTCGCGGCGATTCGATCGCTGCCGATTCTCGATGCGATGTTGTCGCGTGGGTTTACCAGTGTGCGGGATGCGGGCGGCGCGGATTGGAGCCTGATGCAGGCGGTCGAAACGGGGCTGATTCCGGGGCCGCGGATTTTTCCGTCGGGGAAGGCGCTGTCGCAGACCGGCGGGCATGGGGATTTCCGGCCGCGCGGCGATGTGCTGGAGCCCTGCTCCTGCTGTTTCAGGACGGGGGCGATTGCGCGAGTGGTCGATGGCGTCGAAGGCGTGCGGCTCGCCGTGCGCGAGGAGATTCAGAAAGGTGCGACGCAGATCAAGATCATGGCGTCAGGCGGCGTGGCTTCGCCGACCGATCCGATCGCGAACACGCAGTATTCGGAGGACGAGATTCGGGCGATCGTCGATGAGGCTGAAGCCGCGAATACTTATGTGATGGCGCATGCGTATACGGGGCGGGCGATCGCGCGAGCCGTGCGATGCGGCGTGCGGACGATCGAGCACGGGAATCTCGTGGATGAAGCGGCCGCGATGCTCATGCATGAGCGGGGGGCGTTCGTGGTGCCGACGCTTGTGACTTATGACGCGCTGGCGAAACATGGAGCGGAGTTCGGGATGCCGGCGGACTCCATCGCGAAGGTGGCTTCCGTGCAGCAGAAAGGACGCGAGTCGCTCGAGATTTATGCAAAGGCCGGCGTGAAGATGGGGTTCGGGTCGGATCTGCTCGGCGAGATGCATGCGTTTCAGTCCGGCGAGTTCCGGATTCGGGCGGAGGTGCTTGGGAATCTGGAAGCGCTCAGGTCGGCGACAACGGTGGCGGCGGAGATTGTGAATATGACGGGGCAGCTTGGGGTGGTTGCCGTGGGGGCAATCGCCGATCTCGTCGTGCTGGATGGGAATCCGCTCGAGGATATCGGAGTCGTTGCCGATGAAGAGGCGCGGGTCGAGTATGTATTGCAGCGCGGAACGGTTGTGAAGCGGCGGGCCAGCGGGCGGTGATGTGACGCCATTCGGTAGTTTCGGCAGGCGCGGTGCGGTCTCACGGGCCTTGCAGTCGTGACAGTTGTTGACGATGGCTATCGGTGTGAGTCGCGGCGTTCGAGACAATGGCCGGGGCGGTGTCGCCCCGGCGGTCAAGCGCATTCGGGAAACGCTTGCGTCCCAGTCGCTAGAGCCGCATCAAGCAGCCCTTGCAGACGTTATAGCGGCGACGGTCCCCGGTCAGGATCGTGGTACGACTGCTCTCGCAACGCCAACTGGCTGTAGTCCGGCGTGATCGTGATCTGCCGGGTCACGTAGTTGGTGTCCAGGTATACGCGGTCGCCAGGCTTGAATCCGAAGATCTTGAAATCAATGTCGATCGCCTGCATCCACGGCAGGTACGGCCAGCCCCGCTTGGGAAGGTCCGGGTAATTGCGCAGGACCAGCTCAAACGTCTTTTGCATGTTGACGGGTTTGTTCTTTCTACGACGTGGCTTAGTATTGGCGTCAGCCATTTCCGACTCCTGTGGCGAGTTGGTGGTGGTCAGCGGGTCGTATGGGTTGCCGCCCATGCGGCCCGCGCTTCTTTGTTGCCTCGGGTTTCCCCTTCTTTCTCCCCTCTTCGCTGGGTCTTGTTGGGCAAGACGGCTTTCTTTTGACCATCGGGGCGGAGGGATCGCGTTTGGCTTCCGATGGTGAGAAGCAAGGCTTCATGACTAGTGTAGTCGGGCTGGTATCTCAGAATTAGGGAATTGAGGGGGCTTGGCCGAAGGGCATAGGGACCGGAGTGCTAAAAAACCGTCATGCGAATGAGTTTCATTTAACTAATTATCGGACCTCAACTGAGGTAGAAGGGACTGTTGGATACACCACCACTACCCATTTTGCGGCCTCCCCTCATGGCACGTTCCAGAAAAATATGTAAAATTCTCTGAAGACAAAAAGCGCAGATACCAACACTAGGGCTAATCGGGGGCACGATGACAAACGACAACGGGGGAACTCGTCTTTCGGCGAGTATTTATTTGCTCAAGAAATCCAAGACGGACGAGGCGCTTGAACTAATCAAAAGCATGAGCATTGCTGAGTATCCCTTGGACATCGAAACCTTCGAAGGAGCATTGTATGAGCTGCCCGCTGCCACCGATACGCCAAAGTGGCGCAATCTGCTCACGTCACTGCTCTTAGACAAAAGCACTCCATCTCTTCAAAGCCAATATCCTGGAGCTTTGCTATGGATATGGCGTGGCGGCAAGACATTTTTGTTTACGTTCGGGTATGGCCATACCAAAGTAAAAAGCGAGTGGATCGAGCCAGATTTTGGAAAAATTGTTGTCCAGGCGGTTGTGCCTCAAGGTCAACTTAGAGAGGTTCGTGCTGAACAAGTCTTTGCGCGACGTCATATAGCGAGCGAACGTGCCCCACGGGCCGCTGCCATTCGCGAATTTGGTTTTGAAGCCGATCGAGATCTCGTGGCAGGCATGGAAGGAGTTCCTGAAGATTGCTACAAAGATGCGTTTGGCGGTCGAGTAAGTGGTGCCACGTCATTCAAATTCGAACTTTCGATCTCGAAGCTGAATGACACACTTGATCTTATTATTCAGCGCTATGATTCGAATGAACATCGTAGCCGATGGCCTCAAGCTAACAACTTGGTTCCCGTAAAAGACGAAGATAAGATTCTTCGCTTAAATACCGAGCTCGAAAAAATCCTCTCTCACTCAAATCCTGAGCAGAAAATTTCATTATCCGCCCCAACCGAACGTAATGGCGATAGCCCATACGCACATCACTTCGTTATTGGCCGCATGACCAAAAACGTTGCAACATCACCATATCTTACATTTTCAAGCTGGCAAAGTTACTTGTCGTCCAAGGGCTATGATTTAAACGTAGATTCCGCAAAGAGTACTGCCGTTCATCTCCTTGATGAGGAAAAAAATGAATTCGCAATCTGCTCTCTGTATCAATGCATAGGAACGGAAGTCGACCTGAACAAGACAACGCATGTCTTGTCATCAGGAATCTGGTATTCCACCGGACAAAAATTTATTAAAGATACCAACATCACTTTATCGACCCTCACCGCTCCAGCTCTTCCCCTCATCAATTGGAATTTTTCCGATCATGAAGGGGACTACAACATCGCCGCGTGCAGCGTGAACTCGGATCTCTGGTTATTTGACAAGGAATTGATTAATTTTGGCGGAGGAGCATCACGCTTTGAATTTTGTGACATTATGCACCTACCGACCAAAACCCTGTATTTTGTCAAGCATCCAGCCGGATCTGCCGGTGTCAGTCACTTATGCGAACAAGTCAGACGGACAGCGGAAATCTTCTTCTCGCCGGATCCCGGGTATCGAGAAAAACTGCTTCACCGAGTAAAAGCTGTTGGCAAAGGGTGGAGTGTCGACTGGATGAGTACGCAACCAAAACGTCACGAGTGGAATTTGTGTCTAGTTCTAATGGGAAAAAATCTTAACCAACTTCCATTTTTTGCAAAATGCGGAATAGCTCGCCTTCTTCGCGAACTTGAAAAAGGGGGCTTCAATGTACAATTTCAAGCTGTTTAGAAAAAATTTACCACCACACTCAACCAAGGAGAAACAGAGTGGCGTTAAAATGCAGCAACACCGATATGCTGATCGATTTCGTGAAACAAAAGCATCCTCAAGCAGAGTTCTCAAACCCGACCCACTTGCAAACAAAAGTAAATTTTCCTTGCGGTCTAGTTATGAATATTTTCAATACCGGAACTGTCAATTTTCAAGGCAACAGTCATGAAAATCGCATCGCCGCCGATCTACTCAATGTAATTGACGCGATCAATAGATAATTATCCATTGATATTAGTGCAGCCGGCCAATATGGTGCCGAATTGGGCAGCATCCGATCTCTCCTTTCAATTCGCCGCCACACTCGACCGGCTGCCTCTTACTGCTTCGTAGCCACCATTTTTCCGAACTCTTAGTCCAGTAGAACGACATCGGAGCACGCGTGTGCTATCGAACAACCGCGTCAGCCATCGATCACCAGCATCTGTGCCGCAAATGGCGAATAGTTTCCCCTGCCACTAACAAGAGCGGCTACCGTGCCCCACGGCAGACGCTCTTAGAATCACCTAAAGCCGCACTCCCGCCCCTCCTTACTCATCCACCTTAAAAGCCGAAACCAGCTTGGTCAATTCCGCCGCCTGCTGCTTCAAACTCTCCGCGGCCGCCGCGCTTTCCTCAACCAAAGCTGCATTCTGCTGCGTCATCTGATCGAGCGACTGCACTGCATCCCCGATCTGATCGATCCCGGCACTCTGCTCCAGGCTAGCCTCCGCAATCTCGCTCATCATCGCGCTAACGCCCTGAACCTGCGAGACAACATCGCTCATCACCTTCCCCGCCTCACTCACGAGCCGCGACCCGGCACCCACCGTCCCCGCGCTGTGCTCGATCAGCGATTTGATCTCCTTCGCCGCCTGCGCGCTACGCTGCGCCAGATTCCGCACTTCCGAAGCGACAACAGCAAACCCGCGCCCCTGCTCCCCCGCCCGAGCCGCCTCCACCGCGGCATTCAACGCCAGAATATTCGTCTGAAACGAAATACTGTCGATCATCACGATGATCTCGGAAATTCGTTGCGAAGCGTTACTGATCTGCTCCATCGTCGTCACGACCTCGCCCACCACCTGCCCGCCACGCGCCGCCGTATCCGCCGCGCCGTTGATCATCTTCGCGGCCGTCGTCGCCGTCTCTGTGTTGTTGCGCACCACGGCCGTGATCTCTTCCATCGACGAAGCCGTCCGCTCCAGGTTGCTCGACTGCGCTTCGGTGCGCTCGCTGAGATCCGCATTCCCCGAAGCAATCTGCGCCGACCCGGTCGCAATCGAAGCCGAAGCTGCACGAATCCGATGAACCAGCGTCGACAGCGACGACACGAACCGATTGAACGCATCCGACAACTGCCCGATCTCGTCCTCACTCTCCACCGCCATGCGGCGCGTCAAATCGCCCTGACCGCTGGCAATCTCCGACAGCAGCGTCGCCGCGCGGCGAATCGGCGCGGCGATCGCACGCCCCACCAGCCAGATCACGAGCAACGCCACCCCAAGCCCCACCACCGCCGCCACCAGCGCCGCGCTGCGGATCGCACGCGTCACCGGCCCGAGCAGTTCGGCCTGCGGCACCTGAACGACCACATACGCATTCAGCTCCGGAATGAACGACGTCGCGATGAAGCGCGCGCCGCCATCGCCCTCGTAGCTGAGGTACGCATACGGCTTGCCCGCAAGCAGCGTCGACGACGCATCGCCCGGCAGTCCCGGCTCATCTTTCAGGAAATGCTTGCCATCGATCAGCGACGTATCGCGATGCATCATGATCGCGCCGTCGGGACGCACGAGATACGCAAACCCGGTGTCGCCGATCCGGTAAGCCGAGATCCCCTTCGCAAGCGCATCGACGGACAGGCTCATGCTTGCCGCGCCAACCGGCACGCCGTCGAGTTCCACGCGGCTGTTGATGAACATCATGTAGCCGCCGACGGTCACTTCGCGATCCATGTTCACGTCGTACGCCTTGCCCGACGACAGGAAGCTGGTCAGCCACTGATCCTTGTCGGTCACCTTCCGTTGCAAGCCAGCTTCGTTGTAGTAGTTGCCGCTCTTCACCGACACCCACTGCACGGACGCGGCCTTCTGCTCGTCCTTCACGTTCTTCGCAAGCTGAATCCAGTTACGCGTGCCGGCATCGGGTTCGCCGTCGGCTTCCCATTGCAGCAGAAACGCATCGCGCGCGAGAATGCGCGACGCGGCGATCGGGCCGGCCATCTGGCGCTGCACGTCGGCGCGAATGCCGTTCACGGCGGTCGGCAGTTCTTCGCGCACGACGCGATCGCGCACCGCGTTGCCGATCAGACGAACGCTGAGCCCGCTCGAAATCGCGACGAACACGAGCAGGCAACTCGTCATGCTGAGAATCAGCTTGTTCTGAATGGAAAGCTTGCGCCAGAAATGCATGGGGAACCCTCGATAACCGCTCGGTCTGAGCCAGATTGGGTTATCGGCATGCGGGCGCAGAACCGCATCGCTGATTTCAGATATCGATCATTCGAGATTCGTTATGTTGTTGTCGGGCTGGCATATGCGACCGCCTATATAGGCAGAAACGGCGAAACCTGAACGCCAATCAATACGCGACGGAAATCGTCACGCGCCGGTTTCCCGCTCTTGATGCCGCATCGTCCCCCGCGACGAGCATTGAAATGCCTGCCACGATCGCCCGCGTCAGGTCAGAACTCCATATCGAGTTCGTCGATGTCTTCGTGCTCGGCCTTCGCCGCGTCGATCCACTCGGCGACGAACGGGTGCGCGAGCACCTGCATGCAGTACTCGGCGACGTCCGGTTCGAGCTTCACGTCATAGGTCAAAAAGCGCGTGACGACCGGCGCATACATCGCGTCGGCGATGCCGATCTCGTCCCCGAACAACCATGGGCCGCCGTACTCGGCCAGGCACTCGCGCCAGATCGTCACGATCCGCTCGATGTCGTGCTGCGCGCGCGACCAGATCCGGAAGCCGGGGAAATGCCCGCGCAGGTTCATCGGCAGCGCGGATCGCAAGGCGCTGAAGCCGGAATGCATTTCGCCGCAGATCGACCGGCAATGCGCGCGTGCATGCCGGTCGTCGGGCAGCAGCCGCGCCTGTGGGTGGATCTCGTTCAGGTATTCGGCGATCGCGAGCGTGTCCCACACCGCGTTGCCGTCGTGCGTCAGGCACGGCACGAGGATCGAAGGCGACAGCAGCAGCAGCTCCGCGCGCGACGCCGCATCGATCGGCACGCTGATCGTCTCGAACGCGAGCCCGCTCAGCTTCGCGAGCAACCAGCCGCGCATCGACCACGACGAGTAATTGCGGCTGCTGATGGTCAGCGTCGTCCGTGCGTTGGATTCCATGTCGCTCACCCTGCTGAATGTCGTTCGTACCCCTGCACCGTAAACGGACGCGCCGCATGACCGCGCGCACCACGCCCGTGCAATCCGCTCGCCGAAGTGGCGCACCGTCACACGGCATCGCGACAGGTGTCGCGCGCCCGACCAGCAAGGCAATGCATCGCCTTCGCCCGCTCATCACCTACCGCGCGCGTCGCCGCGCTCCCGAACCGCTGCAACGCGCGTGCCAGCCGCATGCTGGCATACGGCTTGCCTCGTTCCCTGCAATGCGGCGTCACGAGCGGCGGTCTGATGAATCTGCTTGCCTATCCGTTTTATCAATGGTCTGCGGAATGCCTGCGCCCGGCGCGTGCATGGGCAGCCGCCACGCGCGCGACGATGTCGCTGTGGCCGCCGGCGACGTCGACACCGACGGACCGCATGGTCGACGCGCTGTGCGAACTGCTCGAATGCTGCGCGTTCTCGCACCGGCGGCCGCCGTTCGGGATCGCGTCGGTCGTCGTCGACGGCGAAACGGTGCCGATCGTCGAGGAAGCGGCCGCGGCCACGCCGTTCGCGACGCTGCTGCATTTCCGCAAGGCGCGGCCGGTCGCGCGCCAGCCGCGCGTGCTGATCGTCGCGCCGATGTCCGGGCACTTCGCGACGCTGCTGCGCGGCACGGTGCGCACGATGCTGGCCGATCACGACGTGTACATCACCGACTGGCACAACCCGCGCGACATCCCGCTGGCGGCCGGGCGTTTCGGTTTCGACGAATACGTCACACACGTGATCGACTTCATCCGTCACATCGGCCCGGACGCACACGTGCTCGCGATCTGCCAGCCGACCGTCGCGTCGCTCGCGGCGGTCTCGCTGATGGCGGCCGGCGGCGATCCGGCACAACCCGCGAGCCTCACGCTGATGGCCGGCCCGATCGACTGCCGCGTGAATCCGACGAAGGTCAACGAACTCGCGACGAGCCAGCCGATCGACTGGTTCGCGCGCAACCTGATCAGCGTGGTGCCGATAGGTTTCGTCGGCGCGCAGCGGTGCGTGTATCCGGGCTTCGTGCAGGTCGGCGCGTTCATGTCGATGAACCCGGACCGGCATGCGTCGTCGTTCGCCGATCTGTACTACGAACGCGCGAAAGGCGACCCGGCGAAAGCCGACACGTTGCGGCATTTCTACGACGAATATTTCGCGACGGCCGACCTCACCGCGGAGTTCTATCTGGAAACGGTCGAGAAGGTGTTCCAGCAGTACGCGCTCGCACGCGGCGAGCTGACCGTCGACGGCACGCTCGTCGAACCGGCGGCGATTCATCGCACCGCGCTGTTGACGATCGAAGGCGAGAAAGACGATATCTGCGCAGTGGGCCAGACGGTGGCCGCGCAGGAACTGTGTTCGGGGTTACCGTCGTACCTGAAAACGCACCATGTACAGACGGGCGTGGGGCACTACGGCGTGTTCAACGGCAGCCGGTGGGAAACGCAGATCTATCCGATCGTGCGGGCGACGATTCACGACAACGAGCCGTACGATCGCACCGCGGATGCGGAAGGCGACACAAGCGGCGCCTATTACGTCACGCTGCGCGCGCTGCTCGATGCGCGCACGGCCCGGATCGATACGGCGATCGAAGCGCAATCGGATCACGCGCACTGAACGCGGTTGGCGCCACAGTGAATCGCCCCGCCGGCGCGGCGGGGCGATGTTTGCTTCAGCATCCGGACGACGCGCGAGCGGACCACTCGCGCGCCGGGCCGGCTCGTTACGAGCAAGCCTTGCCGTGCGACGCATGGTAGCCCTTCGCCTTCGCGTCGGCTTCCGACATGTAGCTGCCGTGCTTCGTCTTGCCGTAGTACTTGTCGGTCGAGCAGTGATAGACCTTCGAGGTATCGTTCGCCCACACCTTGCCCGCGCCCCCGCCCGGCGCTGCGGCCGCGGTCGTCGCGGCGGCGCTCTTCGCGGGTGCGGTGCCCGATGCCGGCGCTGCGGAAGCCGCCGTTGCCGGCGCGGCGGCCGGTGCGCTCGCCGCGGCAGCGGCCGAGGCGCCGTACCACGTCTTCACGCCCTTGTGGCCTGCACATGCGCCCTTCTTCGAAGCGCCCGAGTAGAACGAGCCGTCCTTGCACAGCCCGGTCGTGCCGGCCGGAGCGCTGGCCGGAACCTGCGCGAACGCACCGATCGACACACCCATGCCGGCGACCAGCGCGGCGATCAACATCGTTTTTTTCATGGTCCTCTCCTGAATTGCCTGAATGATGAAACCGTCCGGGACCTCCCCGGGAACAGCCACGGTTACCGCACCCAGCGGCACACGCGGTGGTGGTGATGGTCGACGTGGCACACGCGGTGCGAATGTGCCTCGGCCAGTGCCGGCACGAGCACGGCGCAAGCCAGTGCGGTTGCCGTCAGGATCTTCGCGATGCGGTTCATGGTGGAACTCTCCCGGATAGGTCAGCCGGTGATCCGGCTGGTACCTCCTTAACGCCGGTCATCGACCGGCCGTGCACCGCACCGGCGTGCAATTGACGATCTTTGACAGCGCATCGCCAATCGACGGCCGAAGCTGACGAATGTCTTTCTTTTCTTTCCGACTCTTCAGCTTCGGGGCCGTTTGGAATTCGAATCAATAGGCCGAAGCGGAAGGTAAGTCGCGGATGCCGGCGGAGCAATAAAAAACCGCCCGAAGGCGGTTCGTCGAAAACGCACACCCAACCGGCACGCTACGCACTGGCCTCACCCCACGGCGTCGGCTCCGGCACCGCGCATGGGCCTTCAACGTCGATCGATTTGAAGTCGGCGGGCCCGACGATCTCCAGGTACTCCATGTCCGGCGAGTAGTCGAACAGGTAGTGGACGATCCCCGGCGCCTGATGCACGCAGTCGCCGGCGGCCACCAGCGTTTCCTGTTTGCCGTACATGAAGCGCGCCCAGCCCTTCAGCATGATCACGATATGGAATTCGGCTTCGTGACGGTGCCAGCCGGTGCCCGCCTCCGGTGCATGATTGGCCCTGACGAGTTGCGCGACGACCTTGCCGTTCGTCGCGGCGGCGATACCGAGATCGCGGTACAGGAAGAAGTCGCGCAGGCCCTCGCCTTGAAAGGCGGTGTCCTGCGGCTTCACGTGGGAAAAAGCAGTGGTGGTCGGCGTGCTCATCGCGGTGCTCCTTCATCGAAAGGATCACGCGAGACAAGCATTTAGCGTTCCAGTTTGCGGCGGCGCGAAACGCGCGCGGGCTTACTTCAACCGTCCCGACAGAAACTGCCTGAGCCGCTCGCTCTTCGGATTCACGAGAATCTGCTGCGGATCGCCCTCTTCCTCGATCTTCCCCTGATGCAGGAAGATCACATGGTTCGACACGTTGCGCGCGAAGCCCATCTCGTGCGTGACGACGACCATCGTGCGGCCTTCCTCGGCGAGCTTCTGCATCACCTTCAGCACCTCGCCCACCAGCTCCGGGTCGAGCGCGGATGTCGGCTCGTCGAACAGCATCACTTCCGGCTCCATCGCGAGGGCGCGTGCAATCGCGACGCGCTGCTGCTGGCCGCCCGACAGGTGCGACGGATACATGCCCTCGACGCGCGGCGCGAGCCCGACCTTCTCCAGATACTTGCGCGCCCGCGCGATCGCCTCGTCCTTGCCGACGCCGAGCACGGCCATCGGCGCCTCGATCACGTTCTCGAGCACCGTCATGTGCGCCCACAGGTTGAAGTGCTGGAACACCATCGACAGCTTCGTGCGCATCCGCTGCAACTGTTTCTGGTCGGCCACGCGCAGCGAGCCGTTGCGCTCGCGCGTGGTCTGGATCGGCTCGCTGCCGATCGTGATCTGTCCCGAGCACGGCTGTTCGAGGAAGTTGATGCAGCGCAGGAACGTGCTCTTGCCGGAGCCGCTCGAGCCGATGATGCTGATCACGTCGCCGGCCTTCGCCTTCATCGACACGCCCTTCAACACCTCGTTGTCGCCGAATTTCTTGTGCAGGTTGTCAACGGTAAGCTTGTACATGCGGAGTCCTTCGTTGCGGATCATGCGAATGCGTTAATGGCTGCGCGGCGCGAGGTACGCGAGCCAGCGCGTCTCGAGTTTGCGGAACGCCCAGATGAGCGCGAACACGACGACGGCGTACAGCACGGCCGCGATCCCGTAGGCCTGGAACGACATGTACGTCGCCGAATTGACGTCGCGCGTGACCTTCAGGATGTCGGGCACGGTCGCGGTGAACGCGAGCGTCGTCGCGTGCAGCATCAGGATCACTTCGTTGCTGTAGCTCGGCAGCGAGCGGCGCAGCGCGGACGGCAGGATGATGCGCGTATAGAGCTTGAAGCGCGACATCCCGTACGCCATCCCTGCCTCGATCTCGCCGGCCGACGTCGCCTTGATCGCGCCCGCGAAGATCTCCGTCGCATACGCGCATTCGTTCAGCACGAACGCGAGCAGCGTGCAGTTCATCGCGTTGCGAAAGAATGTGTCGAGGAGCACGTGGTCGTGCACGACCTGCAGGCTGTAGATGCCCGTGTAGCACATGAGCAGTTGCACGTAGAGCGGCGTGCCGCGGAACACGTACGTGTAGAGCCACACGGGGCCCGAGATCCAGCGGTTCGACGACGCGCGCGCAATCGCGAGCGGCACGGCAAGTGCGAAACCGAGCGCGATCGACACGACCAGCAGCCACAGCGTGATCGCGAGGCCGCTGAAGCGGTAGCCATCGGTATAGAGAAAGTTTTGCCAGTACTGGCTGACGAGTTCGATCACAGTGCAAGCCTCCGGACGCCGACGGAATAACGCTTCTCGAGGTGATGCAACACGACGTTGGACACCGTCGTGATCGCGAGGTAGATCGCGCCCGCGGCCAGCGTGAAGAAAAAGAAATCGAGCGTGCTCTTGCCGGCGTCCTGCGACGCCTTCACGACATCGGCGAGGCCGATGATCGACACGAGCGCGGTGGCCTTCACGAGCACCTGCCAGTTGTTGCCGATGCCCGGCAACGCGAAGCGCATCATCTGCGGAAACAGGATGCGGCGAAACACGCGCCAGCCGCTCATTCCGTACGCGAAGCCGGCTTCGAGCTGGCCGCGCGGCACCGCGAGGAACGCGCCGCGGAACGTTTCGGTGAAGTACGCGCCGTAGATGAAGCCGAGCGTGATGACGCCGGCGACGAACGGATCGATGTCGATCTGACGCCAGCCGAGCGCGTCGGTGACGTTGTTCAGCAGGATCTGCATCCCGTAGAACAGCAGCAGCATCAGGACGAGATCGGGCACCGCGCGGATCAGCGTCGTATAGAAGGTGCCGATCGACTTGAGCATGCGGTGGGTCGACAGTTTCGCGCTCGCACCGACGAGGCCCAGCACGAGCGACGCGGCGAGCGACAGCACCGCGAGCTTCACGGTCTCGACCGTGCCGGCCCACAGCAGCGGGCCAAATCCTTGGAAGATCATATGAAGAATCCGGAACGATGTGGCTGATCGTCAATAGCCATTAACCGCGCATCAAACGAGTTCTGCGCACTGAGTGATGCAGCCTGCTCATCAGCCCGGGCGCAGCGCGCGGCGCGCGGGCCGATCAACCGCCGTAGACGTCGAATGCGAAGTACCGAAGCGGATCGTCGACCCATCGTTGGCATGGGCACCGACCGCGATGCAAGCGGGGGCAATACTGAGCGCGAGTTTCTTCATGGCGTTCCTGTCAGAGGCGAACTGGGCGGGCCCTGTCGGGCAACCCGCGCCGGCGCCGCCGGCACCGCGCCCCCGCCGCGAACCCTGCCAACCCGGCGATCGCCCCTTCCGGCGACGCTCAAAGTTGTACATACAACTTTGCCTTTTCCGAGGATTGCCCGGCAATCCGGGTTTATCTCTAGTCGTCGGCGGATTCTTGCACCGATGAAATTTTTCCTTTGTTTTTCAATCAATTGCGCATCACATCAAGCTAAACACGGGACTTCTCCCAACGATCGACCCAGACCAGAGACGCGCCCTCACTTGTCTATACTTATCCAGCCATCGCCAAGTTTCCCGTTCGCCGAGCCGACCGTTCCCGGCCCGACCAGCGGGCGGGCGAATGGCGATTCCGCTGGTGGATGCCCGGGCCGAATCGGCCGCGGTTGGCATGTGCGGCGCAAGTTCGCCGTGTACCCGCGCACGCCGCGCAAGCGAATGCCTTTACGAGAAGACCGAACTCGTCGGGGCGGAACCAGGCGGTATCGCGTTTTTACGGGTTCTTTTCGGGGTGGGCGCGAGTCTATACACCGCATCGTCACCGCGCTTCCTAGAATGGGCGCCATGTCCGATATGCGATCTCTGCAGTGCGGAGCACGATGCGAGCCGGGGATGAACACATGAAATCGACCAGAACCGAATGCGGTGCTTCACGCGGTCTGCCGCCCGCCCGTTCTCGGCGTCGTTGTGCCGCGGACTCGCTCGTGCTGCTGTCGATCCGCGTCGAATCGGCCGACCTTGCGCTCGTGCGGCGCCAGTTGCATCAGGCCGTCGGCGCCGCGCTCAACTGCTACGCGGCCTCGCTCGACAGCCGCACCGGGCGCGCGTGCATCGAGCTCGAAGTCGCGCGCTCGCAGGCGTCGCCCGCGATCCTGTCGATCCTGCGCGTGCTGCCGGCCGCCGAGTTCGGCACGATCCGCCTGTTGCAGCACTAGCCGGCATTCGCCGCCGCGCGTGACACGTGTCACGCGCTCCCGCTTTCATCGATTCGCACACGTGTGCCCGCGCGGGCACGCGTGACGGATCGCCGTTCCCGTCGAAACGGGCCTTTCCAGGAAATACATGCAATGAAAAAAGCAGTTGTCGGAACCCTCTCGCTTGCACTCTTCAGCGCCGCCGCGCACGCGCAAAGCAGCGTCACGCTCTACGGGATGCTGGATGCCGGTATCGCCTATACGAACAACCAGTCGGGCAAAAGCACGTGGCAGCAAGGCAGCGGGCTGCTGTCCAATACGGTCTTCGGGCTGAGCGGCAACGAGGATCTCGGCGGCGGCCTGCACGCGCTGTTCCGTCTCGAAAGCGGCTTCAATCTGAACAACGGCACGCAGTCCTATCGAAATACGACGTTCGGCCGCCGCGCGTACGTCGGGCTGCAGAGCGACCGGTACGGCGCGCTGACGCTCGGCCGTCAATACGACGCCGTGGTCGACTATCTCGGCCCGCTCGCGATGGCGAACAACGGCGACGGCAACAACCTCGCGTCGCATCCGTTCGACAACGACAACATCGACGATTCGTTCTACATCGACAACGCCGTGAAATACACGAGCCCGACGCTCGCCGGCTGGCAGTTCGGCGGCCTGTACGGATTCAGCAACGCGGGCGGCGGCTTCGCGAACAACCGCGCATACAGCGCAGGCGTGTCGTACGCGAACGGGCCGGTCAGCCTCGGCGCCGCGTACCTGCAGCTCAATCGCGGCGGCCTGACGGCCGGCGGCGCACTGTCGACGAACGACGCGCCGAACTTCCCGGCCGTCCGGCAGCGCGTGATGGGCGCCGGCGGCAGCTATGCGTTCGATCGGCTGACGATCGGCGCGTTGTGGACGCACTCGATGTTCGACGAGACGGCCGCGTCGTCGCTGCCCGGCGCGCTGAACGCGCTGCGCTTCGACAACTACGAGGTCAACGCGCGCTACGCGCTGACGCCGGCCGTCTCGTTCGCGCTCGCCTATACGTTCACCGACGGCCGCTACGACGACGCAACCGGCAGCCACCGGCCGAAGTGGCACCAGGCGACGCTGATGGCCGACTACGCGCTGAGCAAGCGCACCGACGTGTACGCGGAAACCGTGTACCAGCACGCGTTCGGCGTGCCGTCGGGCGCGACGCTCGGGTTCGCGAACGTCACGGGGCTCGCGGCTTCGTCGACGCGCACGCAGGTGGTCGCAACGGTCGGCATCCGGCATCGGTTCTGATCGCGCGCGAGCCGCCGCAGGCCTGCCGCTCTGTGCAATCCCGCATGGACGCGCGCCGGCCGAACAGGGATCATTCGGGGAATCCGGGCCGGCGCGCCCGCGAAACCGGTACACTCGGCGCCGGGCGCGCGCCGGATCGGCATTCGGCGGCGGCCCGCCGCCGACTCTGAAATCGTGATCCCATGACCACACCGATCTATCAGGAAATCAAGGACTTCATCCTCGCGCGCATTCATGCCGGCGAATGGGCGGAAGGCGACCAGGTGCCGTCGGAGAACGAGCTCGCGCGCGAATTCAACGTCGCGCGGATGACCGTCAACCGCGCGCTGCGCGAACTGACCGCCGAACAGGTGCTCACGCGCACGCGCGGCTCGGGCACTTACGTGGCGTCGCCGAAATACGAATCCACGCTCGTCGCGATCCGCAGCATCTCCGACGAAGTCGCCGCGCGCGGCCACGGCTATCGCGCGCAGGTGCTGCAGGTCGGCGCGGCCGTCGCCGACGCGAAGCTCGCCGACGAACTGCGGCTCGACGCCGGCAGCCCGATCTTCCATTCGCGCGTGCTGCATTTCGAGAACGACACGCCCGTACAACTCGAGGAACGCTGGGTCAATCCGGCCTGCGCACCCGAATACGCGTTGCAGGACTTCACGACGACGACGCCGAACCAGTACCTGACGCGCGTCGCGCCGCTGCAGCGCGTCGAATACCGGATCGAGGCCGCGATGCCCGACGCCGAAACGCGCCACCACCTGACGATGGACGATCGCGAGCCGTGCCTGCTGCTGCACCGGCGCACGTGGTCGCAAGGGATGGTCGCGTCGGTCGCCAATCTGTGGCACCCGGGCAGCCGTTACCGGTTCACCGGGCATTTCTGATGCCGATGCGCGCGCTCACCTCGCGCGCGGTTGCGCGCATCGTCCGATCGCGCTGACGGCCAGCTTCAAGCCATCCTCCCGCGCGAGGCGCGCACCGAGCTCCGTCGCACGCGCCTTCGTGTCGCTGCGTTCGGCAAACGCGATCGCCCGCGCCAGCGCGGCAGCGTCCATGTGCCTGCCGGCGATCGGCGCATCGGCGACACCGAGCCGCTGCAGCCGGTTCGCCCAGAAGAACTGATCGCCCGCGAACGGCACGACCACCGACGGAATGCCGGCCCGCGCGGCCGAATGCGTGGTGCCCGACCCGCCGTGATGCACCGCCATCGCGACGCGCGGGAACAGCCAGTCGTGCGGCGTGTCGTCGATCACGCGGATGTGCGCGGGCAGCAGCGACGCATCGATGCCGCTCCAGCCCGGATAAAACAGCGCGCGCCGGCCGGCCAGTGCATGCGTCAGCGCGGCGGCCAGCGCCGCACGATCGAAGCCGGCCATGCTGCCGAAACCGACGTACACGGGCGGCTCGCCCGCGTCGAGAAACGCCGACAGGTCGGGCGGCGGCGCCCATGCATGCGCATCGATTCGCCACTGGCCGCATGCGTGCACGTTCGCCGGCCAGTCGGCCGGGCCGGACAACAGCGCCGGCGACACGCCGTACAGCATCGGATGGTCGGCCCACACGTGCTTGCGCGGCGGCAATCCGCACACGCTGGCGCGCGCCGCATTCGTCGACTTCCTGAACGCCTGCCACAGCAACGCGTTCACGAGCCGATGGCTCGCGCGATTCAGCCCGCGCGGCAACTTCCCCGGCGGCAGGAACGGAGACGCGAATTCGGCGGTCGGCGTGATCGGGATCATGCCCGTGCCGATCGCAGGTATGCCGCGATATTCTGCGACCGACAACCCGACGAACGATGCAAGCCCCGACACGAGAAGCGCGTCGCACCCGGCCGACGCGTCCGCGACTTCGCGCATCCACGCGGCCGTGTTCGCATTCGCGATCGCGGCAAGCGCCTTCGACGTATCGTGGAAACCGCCGCGCCCGCGCACCGCATCGGCCAACACGCCTTCCGGCGCAATCGCGCGACGGATGTCGCCGGACAGCGGCGCCGACGGCACGCCGAGCGCGGCGGCGGACCCGAGCGTCGCGGCATCGGCCAGCAGGCGGACGTCGTGGCCGGCGTCCATCAGCGCGCGGCCGAGCGCCGCGAGCGGACGCGTGTCGCCTTCAGTGCCGTAGGTGGCGATGACGAGTTTCATGGGGGCGCCTCGTACACGGCGGAAAAGCCGAAAAGGTTGGATTCACAAAAAGTGCACGTCGTATACTAATGCAATCCGTACACTTTCAGTCAACCCCTGCCATGACGATTCCGACCGACGATCCGGGCCGCCGCGCGCGCAAACGCATTCAGATGCTCGCGCATCTTGCCGCCACCGCCGCGCGCCTGTTCGACGCGCACGGCTACGAAGCCGTCACGATGGAGCAGATCGCCGCCGAGGCCGACGTCGCGAAGCGCACGCTGTACAACCACTTTCCGACGAAGGAAGCCGTGCTCGCGCACTGGCTCGAAGGCGAACTCGCGCGCGATCTCGCGCACCTGCAGCACGACGTCGCGCGGCGCAAGACCTTTGCGTCGCGCATCGGCTGCGTGCTCGACGCGTCGGCCGCCTGGTGCGAACACCATCCGGTGTACCTGCTCGCGTACCTGCGGCACCGTTTCCTGAGCATCGGCGCAGCCGAACCGGAGCGTACGCGAGAGAACGGCAGCGATATCGCGCTGGTGTGGCAGCAACTGATCGCAGCCGGCCAGCAGGCCGGCGAACTGAATCGCACGCTGCGGGCCGATCAGCTCGCGACCTGGTTCCATCATCTGTATCTCGCGGCGATGCTGCGCTGGCTGACCGTGCCGGGGCTATCGCTGAAACGGGAGTTTCAGGCGGTCGCGAAGCTGTTCATCGAAGGCGCGGAAGCGAAACGGTGACGCAGCGCGACCGGCAGCGGGACGCAGCCAACGCGTCGCGCGGCGCATACACACTGTTACAACGAACACACGCATTGCATGCCAAATTCCGCGCGCAGCAGTATGCTGATGACGTACGGCTGCGCACTGTGCATCGGGCAATCCCCTGGTTCGCACGCAATCGCGCCGCCGTCGCGACCGCAATCATGCGTTGCAAGGAGGGTTGTGATGGCTACCACGCATCAGCACTTCCACCTCGAACTACGGCACGCCACCGCGCCGACCTACTTCATCAGTTACCTGTTCCCCGCGTTGCTGTTCGTCTACGAACTGCTGCGCGTCGGCCAGTGGATCCGCGATCACGGGATGCAATTCGTCGCGTTCAAGCAGATGGGCTACGAGTATCTGCTGATGCTGCTGTTCGTCGGACTGCAGATCGTCGTCGAGGCGATCTTCCTGCTCGGCGCCGCGATGCGCAAGGATCATCGCGATTTCGAGCACCGGTTGCCGAACGTGGTTCTCGGCATCGGCCTGTCGATCGCGTTGCTCGCGATCGATCTCGCGATCCAGCTTTCGTTCTGACGGCCGGCGGGCGGACGCCCGCCGACGATGGCGAGCGCGCTCAGGCGCTCGCGTCGCGCAGCAACGTCGCGACGGCGGTCAGCACGTCGTCCGTTCGCTCGCGGTGCGGCATGTGCCCGCAGCGGGCGAGCAACAGAAACGACGACGGCCCCGCGACGCGCGCGGCGATCCGCTTCGGATGCGCGTCGGAGCCGTATTCGTCGTCCTCGCCGTGAATCGCGAGCGTCGCGCACTGCACGTGCGGCAAGTCGCCGTCGAGATTCCAGTCGCGGAACGCCGGCGACAGCCACGTGTCGACCCACGCGCGCAGCACCCATTCGGCCTTGTCGCCGTGATAGCGCGCGAGCCGGTCGAGCTGCCCCGGCTCGTCGAACTGCCGCCCCGCGTCGCGAATGCCGGCCAGCGTGCGATCCTCGACGAACGCCTGCGCGGCGACCGTCACGAGGGCGCGGCAACGCGCCGGATGCGCGGCCGCACAGCCGACCGCCATCCCGCCGCCGACGCTGTGCCCGAACGCGACGAACGCATCGACGCCGAGCTGTTCCAGTACCGCGACGAACGCATGATCGGCCTCGTCGCGCACGAATGTCGTGCCGAGCTGGCCCGGATGACGATCCGAACGGCCGAAACCGAGGCGGTCGTATGCGATCACGTCGCGTTGCGTGGCGCGTGCAAGCTGCGCGGGGAAGTCGCGCCACAGGTCGACGCAGCCGAGTGAATCGTGCAGCAGCACGATCGGCGCGGCCGGCTTAGGCGCGGCCGGCCCAGGCGCGGCCGCGTGGTGCGCCGGCTCCGCACGCCAGCGTTTCGCAAAGAGACGCCCTTGCGGCGTCTCGACGGTCATCTCCTTGGTCACGATATCGGTCATGTGTCGGTCGTCTGCATGAAAGCGGCCGCGCGTCGGCGGCCGCATCGAATCGGAACATGGTGGCCTGCCGGCGCGCGCGGCGTCAAGCAAGCCCAAGCCTCTTTTGCCTACGTGCTCATTCGGGCTGCGGCGGCAGATACTCCATCTGGGCTTCGTCGTACAGCCGGTAGATCAGCGCCTGCATCGCGCGGATGTCCTCCGATTCGTCGAGCATGCGCATGCTCATGATGATCGGCGATACGAGGTTCGGATCGTCGAGCGGCTTGTAGCTGATGTCGTCGCGCTTCAGCCCGTACACGCTATGCGGCACGACCGACACGCCCTCGCCCATCGCGACGAGGCCGAGCGCGATCTGCAATTCGCGCGTCTCGTAGATCCGGCGCGGTTGCAGCGCGCGATCGTGGAAGGCCGCGAGCACCTGGTCCGCGTAGCTCGGACGCGGCGCCTTCGGAAAGATGATCAGCGTGTCGTTCACGAGATCGTGCAGCGACAGCACGGGCTTCGCGCTGTCGAGCACGTGACCGACCGGCAGCGCGACGATCATCCGCTCCTCGCGCAGCACGACGCGCCGCACGCTCGGGTCCTCGTGGCGGATGCGGCCGAACCCGACGTCGATACGCCCTTCCTTCAGCGCCTTGATCTGATCCATCGTCGACATCTCGTGCAGGCTCAGCTCGACGGCCGGATATTCGCTGCGAAAGCGCCGGATGATCTTCGGCAGCATCCCGTACAGCGTCGAGCCGACGAAACCGACCGACATGCTGCGCTCGATCTTGCCGACCCGCTTCGTCATCGATTCGAGCTCGGTCGTCTGCGCGAGCAACTGCACCGCGTGCGAATAGAAGAAGCGCCCCGCGTCGGTCAGCTTCAGCGGCCGCGCGTTGCGCTCGAACAGCGGCACGCCGAGCGCTTCCTCGAGCTGCTGGATCTGCCGGCTCAGCGGCGGCTGCGCGATATGCAGCCGTTCCGCCGCCCGCGTGAAATTCCGCTCTTCGGCCACCGCGACGAAGTAGCGGAGGTGTCTCAACTCCATGTTCGAATCCTCCCGGGACAGGCGCCGGACGCTCCTTCGGCACCGCACGGACAGCGCCCGCACCGGTCACCGTCGCCGGCCATCCGTACCGGCTTCCTCGATCGCCTGCTTCCCGATCCCGTCACGATACCTCAGCCGGCGCCGATCCCGGCGCAAGCAGCGTCGTGCCCGCGGCGACGTCCGGGGGCCGCCCCAAGCAAAACGGGAAGCCCGCAAGCTTCCCGTCGTTTCATCGCCGCGGCGGCCGCGGCGGCGCGACCGCGCATCACACCTCGGTCGCGTACAGCGCGTCGCGCTGCTCGTGGCTCAACGAGTCGAGCGGCACGTCCGGCAACTGGTAGCAGATCATCTTGCCGTACAGCTCGGCGAGGCAGTTGCTGCCCGCGTCGAGCGCGTAGCCGTCCTCGCCGTTCGGCGCCGGCGGGTAGACTTCGCGCCACGCGTTGATCGCGGCTTCGATTCGCACGATGGAAACGGGTCCGGCCTTCCGCTCGGCGGGTGATGCGCTCATGGATTCCTCTAAGTTGCGCGCTCCGCGGGCCGTGCCGGCCCGGATGGAACGATGAAAACGCCGGGCCACTCGCCGGCCGCCGCACGCGGCGCGCGCCGGATGCCGATCCGCGCCGCGCCTGTCGCGCCGGCCGGGCCGTGGCCCGGTAGGGTCGGGCAATATAACCGGCTTTGACCCCGTGCAGGCAAAAGCCGGGCAAAAAAAACGGGAAGCGCGCGGCTTCCCGTTTCGTCCCGTCGCGCGGCCGCCTGCCGTGCCGGCGTCAGCCCGCGGTTTCGCGGTTCGCCACCGGCGGCCGCTGCGCGCCGCGATTGGCGGCGACCCACGGCGCGATCTCCATGTCCTCGTAGCGCACGAACCGGCTCTTCTTCAGGAACCGGAAGCCGAGCCACACGACGATGAACAGCGGAATGCCGACATAGGTGGCGGCCACGCCGGCCCAGTCGATCCGGTTCGCGAGGAACGCCTGATAGTCCTGGCCGAGCGCGATCACGAGGCACAGCACGAACGCGAACAGCGGGCCGAACGGGAACCACTTCGACTGGTACGGCAGTTGATCGAGCGCGTAACCCTGCTTCACGTAACCCTTGCGGAACCGGTAATGGCTGATGGCGATGCCGAGCCACGCGATGAAGCCCGTCATCCCCGACGTGTTCAGCAGCCACAGGTACACGGTCTTGTCGCCGTACAGCGACGTGAAGAAGCACAGCGCGCCGACGGCGGTGGTCGCGTACAGCGCGTTGCGCGGCACGCCGCCCGGCGACAGCTTCGCGAATACCTTCGGCGCGCGGCCTTCGGTGGCGAGGTTGTACAGCATCCGCGTGGATGCATACATGCCCGAATTGCCGGCCGACAGCACGGCCGTCAGGATCACCGCGTTCATCACGCCGGCCGCGAAGGCCAGGCCCGCGTGGCGGAACACGAGCGTGAACGGGCTCACGCCGATGTCGGTCACGTCCGTCTTCAGCAGGTTCGGGTCGGTGTATGGAATCAGCACGCCGATCACGAAGATCGCGAACACGTAGAACAGCAGGATGCGCCAGAACACCTGGCGCACCGCACGCGGAATCGTCGTGCGCGGGTGCTCCGATTCGCCGGCCGCGACGCCGATCAGCTCGGTGCCCTGGAACGAGAAGCCCGCGATCATCGCGACGCCCATCAGCGCCGGCAGGCCGCCCGCGAACGGTGCGTCGCCGATCGTCAGGTTGCCCCAGCCGTTGGCCGGTGCGCCCTTCAGAATGCCGAAGATCATCAACAGGCCGACGCCGATGAACGCGACCACGGTGACGACCTTGATCAGCGCGAACCAGTATTCGGCCTCGCCGAAACCGCGCACGGTGAGCGCGTTGAGCAGGAACATCACGGCGAGGAACGCCGCGCTCCACCACACGCCCGGCACGTCCGGAAACCAGTAGTGCATCACGAGCTGCGCGGCGACGAGCTCCACCGCGATCGTCACCGCCCAGTTGTACCAGTAGTTCCAGCCGAGCGCGAAGCCGAAGCCTTCGTCGACGTATTTCGCGCCGTAGGTCGCGAACGAGCCCGACACCGGCATGAACGCGGCCATCTCGCCGAGGCTCGTCATCAGGAAGTAGACCATCAGGCCGATCAGCATGTACGCGACCATCGCGCCGCCGGGGCCGGCCTGCGAGATCGACGCGCCGGACGCGACGAACAGGCCCGTGCCGATCGAGCCGCCGATGGCGATCATCGTCAGGTGGCGCGCCTTCAGCGCGCGATGAAGCTTGGGTGGGTTCGCGGGCGAACCGGGTGGGTCGGAATTCGGAATTGCGGACATAAACGAGACGAACGTTGAGCGAGCCGGCATCCGTAGCCGGCGCATGCGGAATCGGAGCGCGGCGCGCGTCCTGCGATGCATTCGATGCGGCCCCGATACGCGTTGCGCGGCGGGCGCCTGCGGCGAAGCGCGGATTCTACCTGATTCGACAGGGGGACAGCCGAGGTCGGCGCGCCCGCTGCCGCGCCGGAGATTTCGCGGAATCAACGGGTTGGCCGCGTCGGCCGCCGCGATTTCCTCATACGTTGCAAAAACCACGATTGCGACCGGGTCATTCGATTTTCGTTTGTCACGGTCGGCAGGTAATCCTGTCTCTATCCGCCAAATACCGCGGCAATAGGCAAAATCGACTGATGATTATGCGATTAATCAGACAAAAAGACCGACACTGTTAATTGATTCAAATCAAGTTGCCCGTACGCCATGCGGTAATGATGCGTAACCGTCGCGCGTCACGCTGTCTACATGCATGTTTTGCATGTACGCGCGAAATTCGGGAATTCGCGGGATAATGACGTTTAATTCGAAATAATCCGCGCGCGGAACCGCCAACGATGCGAGCCGCCGCCGCCCCAGCCCCCGAGGATGAAGTCATTCCCGCTGCCCGCCACGCTGCGCCGCCAAACCGCGTCGATCGTGGCACGCATTCTGTCGCCCCGCGGCGTACTCGTGGCGGGCATCGTCCTGCTGATGTTCAGTTGGGGACTTTCCACGTCGCTATTAATCGAGGCGCGACGCGACGCGCATGACCATGCGGTCGAAAATGCGCGCAACCTGATGCTGCTGATCGAACGTGACATCGCGCGCAATATCGAACTCTACGATTTGTCGCTGCAAAACGTCGTCGACGGCGTGGCCGATCCGGAACTGATGACATTGCCGCCGCGCCAGCGCCACCGGCTGCTGTTCGACCGCGCGGCGACCGGCGCCTATCTCGGCTCGATTTTCGTGATGGATGCGCACGGCAATATCGCGATCGACTCCAGCGCGTCGCCGGCGCGGCAAGGCAATTTCGCCGACCGCGACTATTTCGCCGTGCACCGCGACCGGCTTGCCCCCGGCCTCTACATCAGCCGGCCGTACGCGTCGCGGCTGCGCGGCGGCGCGCTGACGATCGCGCTGAGCCGCCGGATCAACCGGCCCGACGGCACGTTCGGCGGGATCGTCGTCGGCACGCTCAGCATCGACTACTTCCGCGCGCTGCTCGACGGCATCGCGGTCGGCCGGCACGGCAGCGCGGCGATCGTCGAGGACAACGGCACGCTCGTGTCGCGCCTGCCGTACGACACGCGGGTGGTCGGCCTCGACCTGCACGACTCGCCGCTGTTCATCGACGCGCAGCGCGGACGCGCCGGCGAGCTGACGGGCGTCGGCGCCATCGACGGCGTGCGGCGCGTCTATGTTTACAAGCATCTCGCCGGGCTGCCGCTGATCGTCGACGTCGCGCCCGCCGAAATCGACATCTACGCGTCATGGCGCCACCGCGCGGTCTGGACCGTCGTGCTGATGAGCCTGTTCACGGCGTTCATCGCGTGGGGCTCGCTCGCGCTGTCGCGCGAGCTGAAGCGCCGGCAGGTCGCCGAATCCAAGCTGTACCGGCTCGCGCACACCGATTCGCTGACGGGCCTCGACAACCGCGGCACGTTCGATGCGGTGCTCGCGAAGGAGGCCCAGCGCGCGTCGCGCAGCGGGCGCCCGTTGTCCGTGCTGTTCGTCGACGTCGATCACTTCAAGGCGTTCAACGACTACTACGGCCACCCGGCCGGCGACGACGTGCTGCGCCAGGTCGCGCAATCGCTGTCGCGCTGCCTGCGCCGCGACAGCGATCACGTCGCGCGCTACGGCGGCGAGGAATTCGTCGTCACGCTCCCCGACACCGACGCGCAAGGCGCGGCGACCGTCGCCGAAAGCATCCGGCGTACGATCGCGGGGCTCGAGATCGAGCACGTGAAGAGCCCGTACGGGCGCGTCACGGCCAGCATCGGCACGGCCACCGCCGCCGACGGCCGGATGAACGCCGCGACGCTGCTGCGGCGCGCCGACGAAGCGCTGTACCGCGCGAAGTCCGGCGGCCGCAACCGCGTGCTGGATGCGCAGTCGAGCGCGGCCGACGCTTGACGCGCGATGATGGAACGTGGCGCGTGATCTGATGCGGCCGGCGGCCGGCTGCCGCCCGGCCCCGCCGTGGACAGCCCGCGCGCGTTCGGCTAGCGTTACGTCTGCTGCGCATGCGGCGCGGCGCCGGCCCGCGCGGGCCGCCGTGCTCGTTCCGGCCACTCCTGCTCCGTCATGACCGCCCCGCTCCCGACCCGATTGCCGCCGCTCGTGCGCCACGCGCTTCGCCCGCTGCTCGATCCGTACCGCCGCTACCGCCACGCGAAGCTGATCCATGCGGCGCGCGTCGCGCTCGCGATTCTGGTGTCGATCGCGCTATCCACGGGGCTGAACGTACCGCACGGCGAATGGTCGACGATCACCGTGCTGATCGTCGTCGGCGGGCTGCAGCACCACGGCAACATCCGCAAGAAGGCGGCCGAGCGCGCGCTCGGCACGTCGATCGGCGCGCTCGCGGGCCTCGCGCTGATCCTTCTCTATTCCGCTTTGCATGCGCCGTTCGTCATCTACCTGCTGATGGCCGTCGGATGCGGCGTCTGCGCGTATCACGCGATCGGCAAGGCCGGCTACATCGCGCTGCTGTCGGCGATCACGATGGTGATCGTCGCCGGGCACGGCGACAACGAGATCGTCGACGGCCTGTGGCGCGCGGTGAACGTGCTGGTCGGCATCGCGATCGCGCTGGCGTTCTCGTTCGCGCTGCCGCTCTATGCGACCTACTCGTGGCGCTACAAGCTCGCCGACGCGCTGCGCGCGTGCGCGGCCGTGCATGCGCGGCTCGCGGGCGACCGCCCGGTCGGCGACGACGCGCACCTGAAGGAAATGGCCGCGCTGAGCGCGCTGCTCGTGCAGTTGCGCTCGCTGATGCCGTCGGTGTCGAAGGAATGCGAGACGTCGATGACGCAGCTCGAGGCGATCCAGCGCAGCCTGCGCCTGTGCATCGGTTATCTGGAGATCCTGTCGAGCGCGCTGCCGGCCCGCGACGACGCGGCGGCCCGCGAATACATGCGCGTCGAGATGAAGCCGTTGAACCGGCGCATCCGCGACACGCTGGTCGGCGCGAGCCGCGCGCTCAAGTTCGGCACGCCGAGCCGGCTCGCCCCGCGCCGCCGGCCGGTCGACCCGCTGCACGACGCGCCGCCGCCGCAGTTGTCCGGCTACGTGTCGATCACCGCCAAGCTGGCCGGCGAAGTGGACCAGCTGCGCGAGCGGCTGCTCGATACCGCGCGGTCGTGGAATATCTGACGTTCCGGGAATCCGGGCTTCACGCGTCAATCTTTCATATACCTTTCTGTGCGGCGCGACGACACGCCGGCGGCGACGATCGGGGCCTTCGTCCGATCCGGCCCCGGAAATCCCGCTGCCGCCCCGGCGCGGGCGTGCGTGTTTCGGCGGCGATGCAACGCCATCCAGCACGGCGTTCTCCACCCGGTTAACTGCCCGTCAGGCCCGCCGCGACAGGCCCGACGCCGGTTCCGCACCAAAATCAGCCCTTGCCCCAACTTCCCGGACAGCCGATACTCGCATATTCCGCGAAATACGATCCCACCGGCTTCAATCCACGGTAATTCCTATGAGCACGATTCTCGAAAGCCTCCCGACCGGCCAGAAGGTCGGCATCGCCTTCTCCGGCGGCCTGGACACCAGCGCCGCGCTGCACTGGATGAAACTGAAGGGCGCCGTCCCGTACGCATACACGGCAAACCTCGGCCAGCCCGACGAAGACGATTACGACGCGATCCCGAAACGCGCGATCGAATACGGCGCAGCCGGCGCCCGCCTGATCGACTGCCGCGCGCAGCTCGTCGCCGAAGGCATCGCGGCGCTGCAAAGCGGCGCGTTCCACATCACGACCGCCGGCGTCACGTACTTCAACACGACGCCGATCGGCCGCGCCGTGACGGGCACGATGCTCGTCGCCGCGATGAAGGAAGACGGCGTCAACATCTGGGGCGACGGCAGCACGTACAAGGGCAACGACATCGAGCGCTTCTACCGCTACGGCCTGCTCGTGAACCCGGATCTGAAGATCTACAAGCCGTGGCTCGACCAGACGTTCATCGACGAGCTCGGCGGCCGCGCCGAAATGTCCGAATTCATGAACCAGGCCGGCTTCGCGTACAAGATGTCGGCCGAGAAGGCGTATTCGACCGACTCGAACCTGCTCGGCGCGACGCACGAAGCGAAGGATCTGGAAAGCCTCGAAAGCGGCATCAAGATCGTGAACCCGATCATGGGCGTCGCGTTCTGGCGCGACGACGTGAAGATCGCCGCCGAGGAAGTGACGGTGCGCTTCGAAGCCGGCCAGCCGGTCGCGCTGAACGGCGTCGAGTTCAAGGATCAGGTCGAGCTGCTGCTGGAAGCGAACCGCATCGGCGGCCGCCACGGCCTCGGTATGAGCGACCAGATCGAGAACCGCATCATCGAGGCGAAGAGCCGCGGCATCTACGAAGCCCCGGGCCTCGCGCTGCTGTACATCGCGTACGAGCGTCTCGTCACCGGCATCCACAACGAAGACACGATCGAGCAGTACCGCGAGAACGGCCGCCGCCTCGGCCGCCTGCTGTACCAGGGCCGCTGGTTCGACCCGCAGGCGATCATGCTGCGCGAAACCGCCCAGCGCTGGGTCGCGCGCGCGATCACCGGCGAAGTGAAGATCGAACTGCGCCGCGGCAACGACTACTCGATCCTGAGCACGAAGTCGCCGAACCTCACGTATCAGCCGGAACGCCTGTCGATGGAGAAGGTGGCGTCGACGTTCTCGCCGCGCGACCGGATCGGCCAACTGACGATGCGCAACCTCGACATCACCGATACGCGCGACAAACTGCGCGTGTATTCGCAAGTCGGGCTGCTGACGCCGGGTGAAGCGTCGGCGCTGCCGCAGATCAAGGGCGACGGCGACAAGTAAGCCAGTCGCTTTCGCCAGCGGCCGGGCGGCGTGACAACCGCCCGGCTGCGTGCAGTACTTCCCTTCCCGCTTTTTCTTCAAGCACTGCCGGATTCGGAACGCGTATCGCGACGATCCTGCAGGCGCGTCAGAGTTTTTTCGACACCGTGGCCGTCGCAGTGGCTGCAGGCCTCGTCATCGTCGTGGAAGCGGTGGCATTGGCCGGCGCCGACGCGGGCGTGCGCGCCAGATCCTGACCGATCATGTCCGCGACCGACTTCTCGCACGACTTGATCCCTTCCACCGACTTGTCGAAATTCTTCTCGAGATCGCTGAAGCTGCCGTACGTGTACGCGAAATCGCTGTCGATGTGGACGCTGTTCGCCTTGATGTCGTAGCCGCACGCGAACGTCTTGTAATAGAGGTCCTGCTTCGTCTTCGCGTCGAGAATGCGCGCGCGGATGACGACCCACGGGATGTAGTCGAGCTGCTGAGGCGGCGAGATATAGCCGAACGACGTGAACCACACGTTCATGATCGCATCCGCGTCGGTCTGGATCGCCGAGTAGTCGTCCGACTTGCCGTCATCGGCAAGCTTCACCTTCTGCCCGTCCAGCTTCACGACCTGATAGCCGTTGCCGGTGAGGCGGCCCGCCACGCCGTCCGCGATGTCCGGTGCGAAGAGGATCTTGCCGGCGGCCACGTGGTCCGTGTAGGTGCTCGTATGGCTTGCGTTGACGGCGCCTTGTGCGAGCGCGCCGATCAACCCGAACCCGGCCGCCGCGCCGCCGAAATTGACGACCGAGACACGCTTCGGCTCGGTGACGTCGAGCATCGCGATCGAATGCAGCTTCTGACGCGCCTCGGGCTTCATGTCCGTGTTCGGCACCGTGGTGCAGCCGGACAGCAGCGTCACGAGCAGGCCGCAACCGACCAGGGTAGCTTTGGAAGAGTTCTTCATTGGATGGGTGGCTTTCGTTGTTGACGGAACGTGTTCATCGGGCCGCCGCACGCGGCGCGTCGACGCGCCGTGTGCGGTGCGACCGTGCGTTTATTGTTTGATCACCTGACCGTACGCGATGAAGCTGTAATCAGCCGCGCGCAGCACGTAGAGGATCGAACGCTTGAAACCGTTGGTTCCCGTGATCGGCACGAACATGATCGCGGCATTGCCCGACAGCGGAACGCCGGCCGGCAGCTTGCAGCCCGTCGATGCGGAGGCCGTCACCGTCATGTCGTACATGTTCTGGCTCGAGCCGGGCGTGGAAAGCAGCAACGTGCCGCTCAGGTTGCAACCGCTCAGCGTGCCGGTCAGCGTACCGCCCGATGCAATCGCGAACGATGCGTTGGTCGTCGCCCACGTGCCCACCACGCTGTCCTGCGTGACGGCAAGTGCGTTCGCGGCGTTGTAGGTCCACGTGAAATTCGAGGCCGTACCGTTGCGGGTGATCGTGCCGGACAACGTCTGCTTCGGGCTGTATGCGCCCGAGCCCGAATCGATCTTCGTGACGATGCCGCTCGTTCCCGCGAAGTTGATACCCGGTGCAAGCGACCACGTCGAACCGTTGACGGTCAGATTCGTGAAATCGTCGGACATCACGAACGATCCGAGCAGATTGAGCGTGCTCAGGTTGTTGTGCGGGTCGACCAGGGCGATGGTCGAGTAGCCGAGGTTGCCGGATGCCGACCAGATCCCGACCGGGCCGGTTGCCGTTGCGGCCGTCGAACCGTCTTGCGGGGTCGTCAGGCTGGGCAGTGCCTCGCCAACCGTCACCGGCTGCGACGATGCGACGGGCGCGCTTGCGGGGGGCGCCGCGAGCGGCGTGGACGCGACGGACGGTGCGCTGGCTGCGTTGTTGGCGCCGCCGGTGTTGGCGGGCGTGCCGCTGCTTGCGTTCGACGAGCCGTCACCGCCGCCGCAACCAGCGACGACGAATACCGAGATCGCGGCTGCGGTCAGCAGACAAAGGGAATGCTTGTTCAATTCAATCCTCGATTTTTTTGATGCGTTTTTTTTAATGGTTCAGATTCGAATCGGGTTACTTTTCGGGTGTGGTGTGTGGGCCTCCTCGAGCGATGTTGGGTGCGTGGTGTGATGTGATGGGGAAGGACGATGCGGGGGGCGTCGGTTGCCGGATATTCGGCACGACGGATACGAGCGTGGAGGTGTGGTCGTGCGGGAACGCGCACGCAGCGGTGAGAACCGCATGCAGCAGCAGGCATGTCGCGGCAAGGCAAAGGCACAGCGCGCGCCAGCCCCCGGTGCCTGCGCGCACCATCGAATCGGTGCATCCCATCTTCTGATACTGCGCACGGCTTCGACGGCCGGGCGCCCCCTCGGTTATCTGGTCGTGTGGTTTGGTTGTATGGCTTTGGTAATACTTTTTTTGAGCTACCGAAGAAGGTAACGGCGGTGGGGGGGATTTCTTTAGGGCGCTTTATCGAGGGAATTTTCTAAGGGATTTGTTCCGGGGCTCCGTAAGGCCCCTTGCCCGGCCGTTGGATCGAGCGATGAAGTCGAACCCACGTTTGAATTCAATCTGTCGATCGGGGAAACGCTTCAGTCGCGACGCAGCGGCACAAGAACATCCCAGGCTACGAGCCTATCCGAACCTTTGTGTGTGAGGCATAAACTGATGGCCAAGGAGCCACGTTATGCCACGCAAACGTAAGGAAGAAGCGACCGTAGAACCGGGCAAGGGCTTGAACCTGGACCCGGAACTGA